>NZ_JBHTAB010000021.1:0-1448 GCF_042663345.1 Haloferax chudinovii | reverse complement strand
CTTTGCAGATACCGAGGTATCCACAGGGAGCGCAGTCTCCACAGGCGTTGATTCGGAGCGTCCCGCTCCTAACCGCTTCTTCACACCGCGAGAAAGGACGTTCCACGCCGCGTTCGCGTCCCTATCGGCCTTGAACCCGCAGGCAGGACAGGAGTGTTCGCGCACCCACAACGGCTTGTCAGTCGAGACGCCGCAGGACGCGCACTCTTTGGTCGTCCCCCTCGGGTTCACGCCGACGAAGTGCGTTCCTTCCCGTTCGCACTTGCATTCGAGCATCCGCAGGAACGTCCCCCACGCCGCGCCTGCTCGGTTCCGTGAGTTGCCCGGCAGTTCGACCAAGCCCTTTGCGTCGAGGTCTTCGACCGCCACCAAGTCGTACTCAGTGGCGTAGTAGTTCGACAACTTGTGTAGGAAGTCACGTCGTTTCTGTTTCAGGTCGGCGTGACGTTCGGCTACGACGCGGCGCTGTCTCTCCCAATTCGCAGACCCGTGTTCCTTCCGCGACAGGTCGCGCTGTGCGCGTTCCAACCGCTCGCGTTCGTCGGAGAGGTCGAGTGATTCAACCGCCGTGCCGTTCGTGTCGTGGGCATACTTGAGAATCCCCACGTCGATGCCGACGCACCGCTCGGGATTCTCCGGCTTCTCCGGCGGGTCGTCAGGCGTCTCGACCCCGAGGATGGCGTACCACTTGCCGGTGGGTTCCTGTTTGACCGTGACGGTCTTGATTTCGGCGTCGTCGGGCAGGTCACGGTGGAAGGTGAGCGGGATTTCTCCGAGTTTCGAGAGCCACAGTCGCGTCCGACCGCTCGTGTTCTTGAGCTTGAAGCCGGATTGACTGTAGGTGAAACTGCGGTACTCGCCCGGTGGCTTCCACTTGAGCGTTCCGACGCGATAGCCGTCCTCTTTCCGCCCGCGTAGCGTTGAGAGGTTGTCGTACAGGCGTTGAACGACTTTCTGAAGAACTTTCGAGTGAACGTTTTTCAGGTCGTTCCACCACGTCTTGAGACTCGGCAAGAGTTTCTGCTCGCTGTATGCCGAGGTGTCGTCGGTGTGGTTGAGTCGGTGGAGGAAGTGGTTGTAGACCTGTCTACAGGTATCGACAGTCCACGCTAACTGTTGTTCGAGAGCGTCGGACGGTCGGAGTCGATACCTGTAGTTGTAGTTCACGAGCGTTCTTCGATGAGTTCGTCGAGTTGCCCGCGAACGAACGATGAGAGGTTGAGGTGGTTCTCCTCGACCCACTCGGCTTGGTCTTCGCGGATGGTGATATTCTTCCGCCTCACTACATACGCACTATGCGCACTTGTGTGTATAGTTGTTTCGATTGCGTGGGCCTGTGGGCCGAGCGTCGGACGTGTTTGATATCGTGCGGCGCTGTATCCCCTCCCTACTCACTCGCTTCGCTCGTTCGTTGAGGAAGGGGCGCCTTAGCGCCTCAATTCAGGTAA
>NZ_JBHTAB010000020.1:0-1541 GCF_042663345.1 Haloferax chudinovii | reverse complement strand
CTGAATTGAGGCGCTAAGGCCCCTTCCTCAACGAGCGAGCGGAGCGAGCGAGTAGGGAGGGGATACAGCGCCGCACGAGTAGCAAACACGTTCGACGCTCGGCCCACAGGCCCACCGCCATCTTTATGTTGAAACTATATGTAAACATAGGTGATGGATAGACATGAAATCGAAGGCCACGAAGTCATCGACGGGACGGTCAAAGCCACCGGCAACGGCGCTCACGTCCTCGTCCCGAAACGATGGCGTGGCGCAGACGTGAAAATCGTCCGAACCACCGAACCTGACGAGTAGCACACCCGATGAACTACAACTACAGGTATCGACTCCGACCGTCCGACGCCCACCTCGAACAGTTAACGTGGACTGTCGATACCTGTAGACAGGTCTACAACCACTTCCTCCACCGACTCAACCGCACCGACGACACCTCGGCATACAGCGAGCAGAAACTCTTGCCGAGTCTCAAGAAATGGTGGGACGACCTGAAAGACGTTCACTCGAAGGTACTTCAGAAAGTCGTTCAGCGGTTGTACGATAACCTATCGACGCTTCGCGGACGCAAAGAGAACGGCTACCGCGTGGGGACGCTCAAGTGGAAGCCACCGGGCGAGTACCGCAGTTTCACCTACAGTCAATCCGGCTTCAAGCTCAAAAACACGAGCGGTCGGACTCGACTGTGGCTCTCGAAAATTGGTGAAATCCCGCTTACGTTCCACCGCGACCTGCCCAACGACGTCGAAATCAAGACCGTCACGGTCAAACAGGAACCCACCGGGAATTGGTACGCCGTCCTCGGCGTCGAAACCCCGGACGACCCATCGGAGAAGCCTGAGAATCCCGAGAGGTGCGTCGGTATCGACGTGGGGATTCTCAAGTACGCCCACGACACGGACGGAAACGCCGTTGAATCTCTCGACCTCTCCGACGAGCGCGAACGCTTGGAGCGCGCACAGCGCGACCTCTCGCGGAAAGAACACGGGTCTGCGAATTGGCAAAAACAGCGAAAGGTCGTGGCCGAACGCCACGCCGAGTTGAAGAACAAACGCCGCGACTTCTTGCACAAACTCTCGAACTACTACGCTCGGGAGTATGACCTCGTGACCGTCGAGGACTTGGACGCGAAGG
The DNA here is from genome assembly GCF_042663345.1 of Haloferax chudinovii. Taxonomy (NCBI): domain Archaea; kingdom Methanobacteriati; phylum Methanobacteriota; class Halobacteria; order Halobacteriales; family Haloferacaceae; genus Haloferax; species Haloferax chudinovii. The sequence goes on along the minus strand of NZ_JBHTAB010000020.1, from coordinate 413 downwards.
GGTTAGTCGAACTTCCGGGCAACTCTCGAAACCGGGCAGGTGCGGCGTGGGGGACGTTCTTGCGGATGCTCGAATACAAGTGCGAACGCGAAGGGACTCACTTCGTGGCAGTAGACCCGGCAGGGACGACCAAAGAGTGTGCGTCCTGCGGTGTCTCGACGGACAAACCGTTGTGGGTGCGGGAACACTCCTGCCCGGCGTGTGGGTTTAAAGCGGATAGAGACGCGAACGCGGCGTGGAACATTCTTTCTCGCGGTATCAAGAAGCGGTTAGGGGCGGGACACTCCGAATCAACGCCTGTGGAGACTGCGCTCCCTGTGGATACACCTGTGTCTGCAAAGCGCGTCGTTGAAACAGGAAGCCCCACCCTCAAGCGCGAGCCGTCAGGCGAGCGGTAGGGTGGGGTAGTTCAC
>NZ_JBHTAB010000019.1:0-1624 GCF_042663345.1 Haloferax chudinovii | reverse complement strand
TTTAGCTGAATGCAGGCGCTAAGCCCCCGTCCTCAACGAGCAACGCAGGGCGTAGCCCGAGTAGCGCAGTAGGGCGGGGATACAGCGCCGTCATCATCTGTTCGTACACTGTTCTGTTGCAGGCCCACAGGCCCACGTCTACCGAAGCTTTCATGCGTGTAGTGTGCATAGTGTGCATTACGGTGAAACGGAAGACAATCACCATTCGGGAGGACCAAGACGAGTGGATTGAGGACCAACACCTCAACCTCTCGTCATTCGTCCGAGAGCAGTTGGACGAACTCATCGAGGAACGCAAGTAGCGCCATGTACTACGCCTACAAGTATCGTCTCAAGCCGTCCGACGCCCACCGCGAGGAGTTGGACCGCCACCGCGATATTTGCAGGCAACTGTACAACCACACGCGCTACCGCCTCAACGAGTACCAAGACGAACACGACGAACTGCCATCCATGACCACGCTTCGGTCGGAACTCCCCGCCCTCAAACAGTGGTGGGACGACCTCTCGGACGTGTACTCGAAGGTTCTCCAAACCGTCGTCGAACGGCTTTTCGACAACCTCAACGGCCTCTCCAAGCTCAAGGAGAACGGCTACGGCGTCGGGCAACTCAAGTGGAAGCCACCACGAGAGTTCCGCAGTTTCACGTACAGTCAGTCTGGCTTCAAGCTCGACAAGAAGGGCGGTCAGACCGTGCTGTCACTCTCGAAGCTCGCGGACATCCCGATTCGGCTCCACCGACCTATCCCCGACGTTCACAAGAGCGACAGCTCTTGTGCAGCCCATCAGAAATCTCCGATTTCTGAGGACGACGCGAAACTCAAGCAAGTCACGCTCAAGAAAGAGCCGACGGGCGAGTGGTTCGCCACCTTCGGCGTCCAAATGGACCGTGAACCGCCCGAACCGCCTGAGAATCCCGAGAAGTGCGTCGGTATCGACGTGGGGATTCTCAAGTACGCCCACGACACGGACGGAAACGCCGTTGAATCTCTCGACCTCTCCGACGAGCGCGAGCGATTGGAACGCGAGCAACGGAAGCTTTCGCGGAAGCAACACGGGTCGAGCAACTACGAGAAGCAACGGCGGCGCGTTGCGGAGTGTCATGCCGACCTCCGACGGAAGCGCCGTGACTTCTTGCACAAGTTGTCGGCGTACTACGCTCGGGAGTACGACGTGGTAGCGGTCGAAGACCTCGACGCAAAGGGCTTGGTCGAACTGCCGGGTAACTCACGGAACCGAGCAGGCGCGGCGTGGGGGACGTTCCTGCGGATGCTCGAATACAAGTGCGAACGAGAGGGGGCGCACTTCGTGGCGGTCGAACCAGCAGGGACGACCAAGGAGTGTGCGGCGTGCGGTGTCTCGACGGACAAGCCGCTGTGGGTCCGGGAACATTCCTGTCCGTCGTGCGGGTTCACCGCCGACAGGGACGCAAACGCGGCGTGGAACATTCTTTCTCGCGGTATCGAGCAAGTAGGAGAGGGACGCTCCGAATCAACGCCTGTGGAGACTGCGCTCCCTACGGGAACCACCACAGTTCCTGCAAAGCGCGTCGTGGAAGCAGGAAGCCCTACCCTCAAGGAACGAGCCGCGTCAGCGGCGAGTGAGTAGGGTAGGGTAGTTCACA
>NZ_JBHTAB010000018.1:0-5455 GCF_042663345.1 Haloferax chudinovii | reverse complement strand
GCTCCCGCTCGTCATAAATGAAAAAAGCCCACTGGACTGTAGTCCAGTGGGCTTCGTATGAGTGGGGGGCGGCGAACTGGATTTCCCAGAGGATCGCTCACTCCAGTACTGACCAGAACGCAGGTGAGCTTAACTTCCGTGTTCGGGATGGGTACGGGTGGAACCTCACCGCTCTGGCCGCCGTAATGCCGACCAGCGGAATCGAACCGCTGTCATACCAATATCGGTCGGGCCGTCTTACCAATGTGTTCGTGCAATCCAGTTTGCGCCTGGACCCGTTCTCGGGTCTCAGTGCGTATGAATGTGGCTTGGACTGTTAGTGCTCGCGGGCTTAACAACTCGTTGCCTCGTTGCGTACACCCCGAGTCTATCGAACTCGTCTTCTACGAGTGTCCTCAGTGGAACTTCTTTTCCGTGTGGGTTTCGAGCTTAGATGCGTTCAGCTCTTACCCCGTGGTGCGTAGCTGCCCGGCATCTGCCCTCTCGGACAACCGGTACACCAGTGGCACCCATTCGTAGTTCCTCTCGTACTATACGAACGTTCACGTCAAGTTCCTTAACACCCCCAATAGATAGCAGCCGACCTGTCTCACGACGGTCTAAACCCAGCTCACGACCTCCTTTAATAGGCGAACAACCTCACCCTTGCCTGCTTCTGCACAGGCAGGATGGAGGGAACCGACATCGAGGTAGCAAGCCACCCGGTCGATATGTGCTCTTGCGGGTGACGACTCTGTTATCCCTAAGGTAGCTTTTCTGTCATCTACGGGTCCCATGAATGAACCTCGTAGGTTCGCTAGACCACGCTTTCGCGTCAGCGACACTCGTTGGGAATGTCACTGTCAGACTTCCGTTTGCTCTTGCGCTCTTCCACGAGTTTCCGACTCGCGTGAGGAAATCTTTGGGCGCGCTCGATATCTTTTCGAGCGCGTACCGCCCCAGTCAAACTGCCCGGCTACCGGTGTCCTCCGCCAGGAGTGAGAGTCGCAGTCACTAACGGGTAGTATTTCAATGCTGTCTCGGTGGCCCGCTGGCGCGGGTACCTGTGTAATGACTCCTACCTATGCTGCACATTAGCGACCACGTCTCAGCGACAGCCTGCAGTAAAGCTCTATAGGGTCTTCGCTTCCCCTTGGGGGTCTCCAGACTCCGCACTGGAACGTACTGTTCACCGGGCCCAACGTTGGGACAGTGACGCTCTCGTTGATCCATTCATGCAAGCCGCTACTGAAGCGGCAAGGTACTACGCTACCTTAAGAGGGTCATAGTTACCCCCGCCGTTGACGGGTCCTTCGTCCCATTGTAATGGGTGTTCAGATACCCGCACTGGGCAGGATTCAGTGACCGTACGAGTCCTTGCGGATTTGCGGTCACCTATGTTGTTACTAGACAGTCGGAGCGTCCGAGTCACTGCGACCTGCTCGGTCAAGAGCAGGTATCCCTTATCGCGAACTTACGGGACTAACTTGCCGAATTCCCTAACGTCGGTTGATCCCGACAGGCCTTGGCTTGCTCTGCCAGCGCACCTGTGTCGGATCTCGGTACGAGCTTCTTGCTTGTCTTTTCACGGGCTCTAGGTACCGCCGAGTTTCCCTGTCTCACCATTCGTTCGCTTCGTGCCGTTACGGCTTCCACGAATTTCGGTGATTCGACGGGGCGAAGGCCCCGCTCGGTGTTTCCTAAAGCGTCGACGTTTGGTGCAAGAAGGTACTGGAATATTAACCAGTTTCCCTTTCATCTAATTCGAATTACGGTTAGACTTAGGATCGACTAACCCTCGGCTGATTGACAGTGCCGAGGAACCCTTGCGCGTAAGGCCGTCGGGGTTCACACCCGACTCTCGCTGCTACTGAGACCATGATTTTCGTTGCTGCACGGTCCACACGAGTTCTCACCCGTGCTTCCACCCATGCAGTATGCCAACCTACGGAATCGTGTCGTCTGACACGCCGCCAGGTCTCGGAGGTGGATTTGAGTCCCGATCATTTTGGACGCCTCGAACCTCGGCCGGTAAGCTGTTACGCTATTCTTAGAGGGTAGCTGCTTCTAAGCTCACCTCCCGGCTGTTTAGGGCTCGAGACAATCTTCAATCACACTTAATCCACACTTTGGGTCCTTAACCTGGCTCTGGGTTGTCTCCCTCACGGTGCACAAGCTTACCCCGCACACCGGACTCCCTGAGTCTACGACGTCTGTAAGTTCGGAGTTTGACAGGGAAGCGAACTCCTCTCGGAGTCCGGATTCCCAATCGGTCGCTCTACCTCACAGACTATCTCATCAGAGGTCATGCTTCGACATGTTTCGGTTGGAACCAGCTGTTGCCAAGTTCGATGGGCCTTTCACCCCTACACCAGAGTCACGAGAGGGTATTGTAGGACACCAACTCTAACGGGCCTCCACGCAGCTTTCGCCACGCTTCGCCCTGCTCCGGCGTAGATCACTTGGTTTCGGGTCGCATCCGGTTGGCTCCCCGCCCTTGAAGACGGTGGCCCTGGTCAAAGACTGCGGCCGTATCGGTTTCCCTATGCCTCCGGGGGTTCACCCCTTAGACTCGCCAGTCAGATGCACTCCATGGTTCGTTTTTCAAAACGTACGACGCAACATCGGCTTCACTCGAGTCATACTACGGGATCGCTCCCAGTTCTTTCGTCGAGTGACCTTGTATGCCACGTCGCTCTATCGCCAACTGATTTCAAGCCCTATTGCACCGCCCTTTTCGGGGTGCTTTTCAGCGTTCGCTCACGCTACTTGTTCGCTATCGGTCTCGAGGAGTGTTTAGTCTTTGCAGTTGATGCCTGCAAACTTCACGAGGGATATCCAACCCCCGCTATTCTGGAACAACCCCGGGATCTGGTTCATACGTTACGGGGTTTTCACCCTGTATCACGCTCCGTTCCAGGAGACTTCACGTATGATCCAGGTCCGTTATGGGTAGTCCGTACACCACATTGCCCGAAGGCTTCGGTTTGGACTGTATCGCGTTTACTCGCCGTTACTAACGACATCGCGGATTGCTTTCTTTTCCTGTTCCTACTAAGATGTTTCAATTCGGAACGTTCCCCATTGCGCAAGGCAATTGCGAGGGGATTCCCATTCGGAGATCCTCAGTTCTTTCCCTCCATGCGGGTCCCTGAGGCTTATCGCAGCTTGGCACGTCCGTCATCGGCTCTCGAGCCGAGCTATCCACCAGCTGGCACAGTAGCCAGTTGATATAGTCACTGTGACCCGGAGAACGGGTCCAGTGGACGCCTGGATTGCACGTACACACGGTTTCATCAAACACCCTCGGAGATAGCCGAGGCGTGTTTTCGACCCTTCCCAACCTCGCTTGCGCGGGATGGTGCATCTGTCGTCAGTATCCATTCTGTCGAAACGTCTTGCCACACTTAAGGGGCACGATCGTTTCGGAGTGGAGTACTGCTTACCATGGACCCACAGGGATTCGAACCCTGGGCATCCTCCTTGCAAAGGAGGCACTCTACCACTGAGCTATGGGCCCGTGTTAGCCCTAGTAGTTCTAAGGTGTCCGAACGGGTGTCATTAGTGAACTCGGAAGATCGCGTGTGAGCCACCCCGTCGGGGTGGTCTCGGTCGTTAGGAGGTGATCCAGCCGCAGATTCCCCTACGGCTACCTTGTTACGACTTAAGCCCCCTTGCGAAGCCCAGATTCGACCACCGTGTGGTGGCCTCATCCGGACCTCACTCGGGTGCTTTGACGGGCGGTGTGTGCAAGGAGCAGGGACGTATTCACCGCACTCTATTGAAATGCGATTACTACCGAATCCAGCTTCATGAGGGCGAGTTTCAGCCCTCAATCCGAACTACGATCGAGTTTAGGAGATTAGCGTTCTCTTTCGAGATAGCAACCCATTGTCTCGACCATTGTAGCCCGCGTGTAGCCCAGCTCATTCGGGGCATACTGACCTACCGTTGCCCGTTCCTTCCTCCGCTTTAGCAGCGGCAGTCCTTCTAATGTACCCAGCCAGTCGAAACTGCTGCTGGCAATTAGAAGTGCGGGTCTCGCTCGTTGCCTGACTTAACAGGACGCCTCACGGTACGAGCTGACGGCGGCCATGCACCTCCTCTCTACAGCGTCGTGATAAGGTCATCAACCTGATCGTCATCACTGTAGTCGGAGCTGGTGAGATGTCCGGCGTTGAGTCCAATTAAACCGCAGGCTCCTCCGGTTGTAGTGCTCCCCCGCCAATTCCTTTAAGTTTCATCCTTGCGGACGTACTTCCCAGGCGGCTCGCTTCTCGGCTTCCCTACGGCACAGCACAGGCTCGTAGCCTGTGCCACACCTAGCGAGCATCGTTTACAGCTAGGACTACCCGGGTATCTAATCCGGTTCGAGACCCTAGCTTTCGTCCCTCACCGTCGGATCCGTCTTCTCGAGGTGCTTTCGCCATCGGTGGTCCGTCCAGGATTACAGGATTTCACTCCTACCCCGGACGTACCCCTCGAGCCTTCCGGTCCCAAGCCACGTGGTTTTCACCGGACGCCCGCCAGTTGAGCTGGCGGATTTCCCGATGAACCTTCGTGGCCGGCTACGGACGCTTTAGGCCCAATAATATCGGTCATCACTTGAGCTGCCGGTATTACCGCGGCGGCTGGCACCGGTCTTGCCCAGCTCTTATTCCTCGACCGCCTTACAGTCGAGAAAAGCGAGGACTATATGCCCTCGCACTTGGGGTCCCCTTATCGCACTTGCGTGCAGTGTAAAGGTTTCGCGCCTGCTGCGCCCCGTAGGGCCCGGAATCTTGTCTCAGATTCCGTCTCCGGGTTCTTGCTCTCACAACCCGTACCGATTATCGGCACGGTGGGCCGTTACCCCACCGTCTACCTAATCGGCCGCAGCCACATCCTACAGCGCCTGAGCGTTTCGGGGAGTCGGCATTCCAGCAGGACTCCCGTATGAACTATTAGCCTCAGTTTCCCGAGGTTATCGTTCTCTGTAGGGTAGTTTGGCCACGTGTTACTGAGCTTTTCGCCACGAGTGTGAACTCGTGCAACTAGCATGGCTAAATCGGACCCCAATAGCAATGACCTCCGGCAGGATCAACCGGAATGGGTCGCGACCATTTAAACCTGGTCGCGGGGTGTTGGCGGGTGAATGACAGCGTATGCTGTCAAATCACCGTTCAAAGGTCCGAGTTCGCGTGACATCCGTTCGGATGTCACCGAACTACTAGGGCTAACATCAGATACCGTCTTGCGGCGTACCGCAGGGGCGGAATCCTCATTTCCTTCGGACCTGAATCGAAGCGGTTCGAAGGGATAAACCCTTCGAACCCCGTTCGGTTCAGGGCCGGTGCGGCAGGACGCGTTGAATCGCCCTGCAATCGCGGTGTGTCGTTCGCATTCATCCGAAATGCCTTGGACCACTTAAGGCCGTCGTATCGTGGCGACCCCCGGGAAGGTGTATCATCCCGGCGAGCGCCTGACGACCTTGGGG
>NZ_JBHTAB010000017.1:0-28266 GCF_042663345.1 Haloferax chudinovii | reverse complement strand
CGAATCAACGCCTGTGGAGACTGCGCTCCCTGTGGATACACCTGTGTCTGCAAAGCGCGTCGTTGAAACAGGAAGCCCCACCCTCAAGCGCGAGCCGTCAGGCGAGCGGTAGGGTGGGGTAGTTCACTGACCCCAGTTGGCGACGACGCGCGGGCGCTCGCCGACCGGGAGCACGTCGATGTCCTCGTCGGCCGCGCCGCGCGCTTCGAGGGCCGCCTTCGAGGAGGCGTACGTCGAGAAGTAGCTGACCTCCTCTTCGACGCAGTCGATGAGCGTCTCGCGGTTGCGAGAGACGACGAAGTCGAAGTCGCCCTCGCGGAGCATCGTGAGGAAGTCGTCGACGTCCTCGGGCGTGAGCACCTCGTAGTACTCGTCGAAGGCGTCGAGCAGGTCCCGTCCGGCCTCGCTGTCGGCGTCGGGGAACTCGGGGTCCGCGAGGTCGACGTAGACGGTTCCGTCGGCCGGAATCGGGTCGTTCGCCGCCGACTGGGCCTTCTCGTAGGCCTTGCCGAACGAGGTGGCGGTGCCCATGACCTCGCCCGTGGACTTCATCTCCGGGCCGAGACGCGGGTCCGAACCCGGCAGGCGGTCGAACGGGAGGACGACCTCCTTGACCGACACCTGCTCGGGAATCTGCTCGCTCACGGCGAGGTCGGCAATCGAGTCGCCGGCCATGACCTTCGCCGCGAGCTTGGCGATTGGGACGCCCGTCGCCTTCGAGACGAACGGGACGGTCCGCGAGGACCGCGGGTTGGCTTCGAGGACGTACACGTCGTTCGAGCCGTCCTCGTTTTGCTTGACCGCGAGTTGGACGTTCATCAGGCCGACCGTGTCGAGGGCGCTGGCGATGTCCTCCGTGACCTCGCGGACGCGGGCCATCGTCTCGTCGTCGAGCGAGCGGGGCGGAATCATACACGCGGAGTCGCCGGAGTGGACGCCCGCGGCCTCGACGTGTTCCATCACGCCGCCGATGAGGACGTCTTCGCCGTCGGAGACGGCGTCCACGTCGAGTTCGACGCCGTCGGCGAGGAACTCGTCGATGAGGATGGGCTTGTCGGGGGAGACGCGAACGGCCTCCTCGATGTACTCCTTGAGCTCCGCGTCGGAGTGGACGATTTCCATCGCGCGGCCGCCGAGAACGTACGACGGGCGAACCAACACGGGGTAGCCGAGGTCGTTGGCGAGGTCGAGCGCCTCTGTTTCGCTGGTCGCGGAGCCGCCTTCGGGCTGGAGGATGCCGAGGTCGTCCATCAGGCGGTTGAAGCGGTCGCGGTCCTCGGCGAGGTCCATCGCGTCGATGGTCGTGCCGAGAATCTCGCAGTCGACGCCGCGGCGGTCGAGTTCGGATTCGAGCGGGTGGCCGATGTTGACCGAGGTCTGCCCGCCGAACTGGAGCATGACGCCGTCGGCGTCGATGGCCTCGATGACGTCGGCGACCTCTTCTGCCGTGATGGGCTCGAAAAAGAGGCCGTCGGAGGTGTCGTAGTCCGTCGACACCGTCTCGGGGTTGTTGTTGACGACGTGCGCGTCGATGCCCATGTCGCGGAGCGCCTGCACCGCGTGGACCGAACAGTAGTCGAACTCGACGCCCTGCCCGATGCGGATGGGACCGCCGCCGACGACGACGACGCTCTCCATGTCGCGGTCGACGCGGAGTTCGTTGCCCGCCGAGTCGCCCTCGAAGGGACCGCGGAAGAACTCGGGCTTGCGCGCGGAGTAGTAGTACGGCGTCTGCGCGGCGAACTCGCCGGCGCAGGTGTCGACCTGCTTGTAGGTGCGGCCGGGGACGTTCTGTTCGACCTCGCCGACGCTCGTGCCGGTCGTCGCGGCGATGCTGGCGTTGGTGTGGCCGGCGGAGGCGGCGGCGGCGAAGTCGCCCTCGGAGGCGGCCTCGACCGCCTCGACGACGCGGCCGAAGCGCTCGACGTACCACTCGTGGATGTCGGTCAGTTCGACCACGTCCGCCGTGGTGTAGCCGCGCTCGAACGCCTCGAAGATGGCGTACGGGCGGTCGGGGGTCGGCGTTTCGAGGTAGTCGGCTTCGAGCTCCTCGTCGGACACCTCGTCCCAGTCGGCGGCGGGGTCGTACTCGGACGAGCGGAGCGCCTTCAACAGCGACTCCTCGAAGGTGCGTCCGATGGACATCGCCTCGCCGGTGGACTTCATGGCCGTCGAGAGCTCGAAGTCCACGTCGGTGAACTTGTCCTTGGGCCACCGCGGCACCTTCGTGACCACGTAGTCGATTGCGGGCTCGAAGGCGGCGGTGGTCTCGCCGGTAATTTCGTTGGTAATCTCGTGGAGGCGCTTGCCGAGGGCGACCTTCGCGGTGACGCGGGCGATGGGGTAGCCGGTCGCCTTCGAGGCGAGCGCGGAGGAGCGCGAGACGCGCGGGTTCACCTCGACGACGCGGTACTCGCCGCCGGGGGTGCCGTCGTCGTGCCACGCGAACTGGATGTTACAGCCGCCCTGAATGCCGAGTTCGCGGATGACTCCGAGCGCGGCGTCGCGCATCTCTTGGTGGCCCTCGTCGGGGATGACCTGCGAGGGCGTGACGACGGTGGACTCGCCGGTGTGAATCCCCATCGGGTCGATGTTCTCCATGTTGCAGATGATGATACACGAGTCGTCGGCGTCGCGCATCACCTCGTATTCGAGTTCGACCCACCCGGAGATGGACTCCGTGATGAGGACTTCGCTGTTGCGCGAGAGGCGGAGGCCCTTACGGACGCGGGAGACGAGTTCGTCCATCTCGTGGACGACGCCGGAGCCGGAGCCGCCGAGGGTGTAGGTCGTCCGCGAGATGACCGGTAGGCCGCCGACGGCGTCGACCGAGGCCTCGACGCGCTCTTCGAGGGCCTCCTCGGTGATGTTCTCGACCGCCTCGCTCTCCTCCAGCGAGATGGTCGTCGACTTCGGGACGGGCTGGCCGATTTTCTCCATGCGCTGGCGGAAGAGGTCGCGGTCCTCCGTCGCGTAGATGGTGTCGAGCGGCGTGCCCATGATGTCCACGTCGAACTCCTCTAAGACGCCCTCCTCGGCGAGTTCGGCCGTGACGTTGAGTCCGGTCTGCCCGCCCAGTCCGGCGATGACGCCGTCGGGGCGCTCGCGCTCGATAATCTCGGAGATGGCCTCGGTCGTGATGGGCTCGATGTAGACCTTGTCGGCCATCTCGGGGTCGGTCATGATTGTCGCGGGATTCGAGTTGACGAGGACAACTCGCGCGCCTTCCTCTCGGAGCGCGCGGCAGGCCTGCGCGCCGGAGTAGTCGAATTCCGCCGCCTGTCCAATCTGGATCGGGCCGCTTCCGATGAGCAAAATCGTCCGGTCCTCTGTGCCTTCCTGAGGTCCGGTCGAGGTGTCCTCGTCAGTCATCGTCGGAATCCAATCCGCACATCGTAATAAGTCCGGCGAAAAATTACGAGGTCCGAAACTCGATTGCGAATTTCGAAAAGCTCGTCGAACGACCCTCGCACGGCCGGGGAAGGCTTTTGAGGGGTATCCGAGTAGCGGCTACGCATGCCCGCGGTTTTCACGACGCCGCCGCCGCTCGACGCCGGGGGTCGCGTCGCGGTCGTCGCGCCGTCGCGTCCCATCGACGAGTCGCAGTTGGACCGAGCGTGCGCGCGACTCCGCGACGTGTTCTCGCTCGACCCGGTCGTCTTCGAGTCGGCCCGGCGCGACTGGGAGTGGCTCCGGGACAACCCGGCGGCGCGCGCGGAGGACGTGATGCAGGCCTTCGAGGACCCGTCGATACGCGGTGTCATCGCCGCCACCGGCGGCGACGACCAACTGCGGGTTCTCCCGCACCTCGACCCGGCGAGGCTGACCGCGTCGCCGACGCGGTTTTTCGGCTTCAGCGACAACGACAACCTCCGGCTGTTCCTCTGGACCCACGGGGTCGTGAGCTACGGCGCGACGCTCCACCCGACGCTCACCGTGGACCCCGAGCTACACCCGTACGTCGAGCGATACCTCCGCCGGGCGTTCTTCGAGCGCTCCATCGGCGTCGTCGAACCCGCGCCGGAGTGGACCGACGACTGGTTCGACTTCGACACCGAAGCACCGCGGGAGTGGCGCGACAACCCCGGTCGGACGTGGCGGGGCGACGAGCGCGTGACGGGGCGGCTCTGGGGCGGTAACTTCAGCGTCGTGAAGTGGCATCTTCAGACGGGGCGTTACCTCCCCGACCCAGACGACCTCGACGGCGCGGTGCTCGCGCTCGAAACCTCGGAGGACGTGCCGCTCCCCCGCGAGGTCCGCTACACCCTGCGGGCGATGGGCGAACGCGGGCTGTTAGAACGGTTCGACGGGCTCGTGGTGGGTCGCCCGCGGACGCACGCGCCCGGACTGGAGTGGGAGCCGCCGGCCGACTACGGCGCGCAACTCCGCGCGGCAGTGCTGTCGGTCCTCGACGCGTACAATCCCGACGCGACGGCGGTGTTCGACCTGGAGTTCGGCCACGCCGACCCCACGGTTCCGCTCCCGCTCGGCGCGAGGGCGACGCTGAACCCGGCGGTCGGCCGGCTTCGAATCGACTGAAAAGCGGGGCGCTCGGCGCGCGTTACATGTAGGGTTCGGGGTCGAGGTCGCGCTGGGCGCGGTACTGGTCGACGAACTCGCTCACGTCGAACTGCAACATCTTCGACTCGAACTCCGAGACGACTTCGTCGTCGTCGGCGTGGCTGACGGCGTGTTCCATCAGTTCCACGACGAGTTCGACGATTATCTCGTGGAGCCGTCGAGAGTCGAAATCGGTCGCCCAGACGATGCCCGCGCCGAGTTCGCCGTCCTCGGAGACGTCCTCGGAGACGACGGCCTCGGGGAACTCTTCGAGGACGATACCCATGAGATGGGCCGTCCCGAACTCGGGCATGTCGTCGCTCGTGGTCTCGATGGTCTCCTGAAGGATTTCGACGAGGAACTCCGGGAGGAAGCGGTCGGGCGGGTGGACGTCCATGACGACGGCGTGGCTGTCGCCGCACGGACAGTCGAACTCCCGTTTGCCCAAGTCGAGTTCCCGGACGCGCTTCGTCTCGCCGCAGGGGAGGTCCAAGACGGCCCCGCGGCCGCCGGGAACGCTCGGTCCAGACATACCCGTGGGTTGCGGTTCTCGCCGTTTAAACGTCGCGTTCTTCGGAATCGGCGCGCGCGGAACGAGACACCACGGAACGTCAGTTGCGGTCGGTCGTCGGTAGTCCTGTCGGCGAAAAACGGCGACGACTCGGTGCGAAACGCGCGGCGGCGTCCCCTCAGCGGCGGCCCGAGACGTAGACGATGGGACCGACGATGAGGAGCGTGATGCCGAGGAACAGGTAGTGCGGCTTGCCCAGCGTCACCGGGGTCAGAAGGAAGATGAGCCCGAACAGCGTGGCGTTGATACCGAGGACGTGTCGGGACTTCAGCGGTAGGGTTCCGACCGTCGACAGGATGAACACGAGCAACAGCGCCTGCCCGATGTTGTAGTCGAGCAGGAAGGTGTCTACGAGCTGAAGGGGAAGCATCTTGTTTTCTCGGTCGGTTCGAATCGACTATCAAAGTTCCGTTATTCTCGTTGGAAACCGGCGGTCGAACCCCCGGATATTGGGGCCGCCGGGGGGTCGGTGCGGTCCCGACCGGCGGCGAACACCGTTGTCGACGCGGGGTGACGTCCGACGCGCGGCGGCGGACTACCCCGACGGGCCGGTGATGTCAAGCGGTCGAAGCCACCCGTACCAGACGATAAAGATCATACCCGCGTAGCCGAGCGTGAACACGACCATCCCGAGGCCGTTGTAGCCGGCCTCGCCGAGCAGGCGGCGCGCCACCCCCGGGAGGACGATGCCGAGCGTCACGACCGCCGCGAGGAGGAGGTTCCCCCGCGACAGAAACGACTGCTTCGTCTCGCTCATGACCGCCACTCGGGGCCGAGGCGACGTGAATCGCACGGTTCTGAGAGCGACTTCGGCCCCGGCGACCGAGCGGGCGACTCGTCGCCGCCCGGCTGACTGCGCGTCGGCGCTGTCCGGTGCGCCCGGTCGGGTCGGTTTTTTGCCGCCGGCCGCCGAAGTGCGGGCGTGCCATCTGTTCCGGTCCTCGTCGCGTTCGCGGTCGCCGGCGCGGCCCTCGCGTGGCGGGGCGGCGACATGCTCGTCCAGGCCTCCGACCGGCTGGGTGCGTACTACGGCCTCCCCCCTATCGTGCAGGGAGCCATCATCGCCGCCGTGGGGTCGAGCTTCCCCGAGCTATCGAGCATCGTCATCGCCACGCTCCGCTACCAGTCGTTCGATATCGGCGTCGGCGCGGTCGTCGGGTCCGCCGTCTACAACATCCTCATCATCCCGGCGGTGTCGGCGCTCGTCGGCGAGGGCCAGCGGCTCGCCTCGAACCGCGACCTCGTCTACAAGGAGGCGCAGTTCTACCTGCTTTCTATCGCCGTCCTCGTGCTCACCTTCTCCCTCGCGGTCATCTACAGCCCCGCCACCGACACCGCGGGCCTCAACGGGTTCGTCACGCGCTCGCTGGCACTCATCCCGCTCGGGCTGTACGGGCTGTATCTGTTCATGCAGTACCACGACACGCTGGAGCACCGCGCGGGACTCACCGCCGTCGTCAACGACGTGAGCCCGGCCCGCGAGTGGCTCGCGCTCGGCGGGTCGCTCGCGGTCATCCTCGTCGGGGCAGAACTGCTCGTCCGCGCGGCGGTCGGCCTCGGCGACGCCTTCGGCACGTCGCCGTTTCTCTGGGGGCTGACGGTCGTCGCCGCCGGCACGAGCCTGCCGGACACCTTCGTCAGCGTCGCGGCCGCCCGGCAGGGCAACGCGCCGATGAGCCTCGCCAACGTCTTCGGGAGCAACGTCTTCGCGCTCCTCGTCGCCCTCCCGGTCGGCATCCTCGTCGCCGGGGGCGCGGTCATCAACTTCGAGGAGGTCGTGCCGATGATGAGTTTCCTCACGGGCGCGTCGGTCGTCTTCTTCGCCGTCCTCCGGACCGAGATGGCACTGACGCGCGGCGAGTCGTACGTCCTTCTCGCGACTTACGCGCTGTTCATCGCGTGGCTGGTCGCCGAAAGCCTCGGCGTGACCGGGGTGCTCGGCTGAGGCGACGCTCCGGAGTGACGACTCAGAAAACGGAAAACGGACTCGCCGCGGAAAGGGCAGTCGCGGCGAGCGAGGTTGATGACGACTGCACGCGCAGTCGGGGGTCGAGGGTCGGTCCGAACCCTGTTAGTCGCCGGGCGTGTTACCGCGCTGGTACCGACCGACCATCTTCCACATCGCCGCGTCGAGGTCCTCGCCGTCGGCGGCGGACTCAATCTGGCGGTACAGGTGTTCGGAGACGTCGATGGTTGGCATCACCAGCACGTATGTCGTGTACGGATTTAATACTACTGGGATACAGAATCGAGTAAATTTATTCGGAGCGGACGGGCGTCAAGCCACGAAACCGGGAGACAGCACCGCCGCCCGGGGTCGTGAGACGATTGTCACCGTGAGAAACTCGGAGTAGACGGCGTGACAGAAATCGGAACGTTCGCTACTGCCGCGCCTGCCGAAGCGACGCGCCGTCGAAGCGCTTCAACGCGAGTTCGCCCGCTTCGAGCGGGTCGACGGGCGTATCGTGTTCGTCGTCCATGTGTTCCATCACGAGAACGCCGACGCTCTCGCGGGAGTCGGCCGTGGAGGTGTGGCCGCACCCGTACAGACAGGTGAGTTCGTATTCCATGTTATTCGGTACCACAATCTATTGCGTGATATAGCTTTCTCTGTATTCGTCCGTTCGACCAGTCATGTGCTGGTAAATGCAGACGATTCTGTGCAAACAGGCCCGGAATTATGCTGAATAAGCAGGTATTTGAGTCAGACATTAGTGATTCTCTGTACCGAGGCAGTCGCCGCTCGGTCGGCGGAGTCGAGGCTTCGTCGCTGATTCGTCCCGACGGCACGAACGACGGACCGAGCGTTCTCTCGGTCAGTGGTATCCGCAGAAGTTGGGTGGCCGGGGAGTTCCAGCCCCTGACTCACATCGGCAACGAATCGTTACCGAATGAGTGGGCCAACGCGGATTTGAACCGCGGGCCTCCCGGTTATCAGCCGAGCGCTCAACCTGACTGAGCTATTGGCCCAGGTAAGCGCATTCACTCGTTGTGCGCTGTTGATTTTAAGACTTTCTTTTCGGAGGCGCGTTGGTGCGTGTTAGTGAATGTCGGCGTCGTCGGTCGATTGGGAGACTCGAAACGCGGGCCAACCGCGTGGCTACGCGGGTGAAGCGCCGGAACAGCCGACACCGGAGCGGAGAAGACGCGTTACGTGGAGTCGTTGCGGTCACCGTCGAAGCGATAGGAGTCGGGGTCGGCGTCGTAGACGCCGTCACCGCCACTACTCCCGCCACTCCCGCTCTTGCCGCTTCCGCCGGAACCGCTTCCACCGCTCGGGCCGGGCGAGCCACCGGGGCCGCCGGGACCGCCGGGGCCGAAGTCGCCCTGCGGGAAGCCGGTCGTCCAGACGTTGCCGGTGACGAAGCCGTCGGCGCGCTTGTCGAGGTACGGCTTGACGACGAAGCGCTTGAGCACCTCTCGGATGGGGTACCGAGTCACGGGGATGGCGAGCAGGAAGCCGATGGTGTCGGTGACGAGCCCCGGCGTGAGGAGGAACGCGCCCGCGGCGATGAGCAGGCCGCCGTCCATGACCTCGTTCGTCGGGAGGTCGCCCCCGGCGAACTTCGACTGGAGGCTTCTGAGGGTGTGTCGCCCCTCGGCGCGGACGATGAGCATCCCGACGAGTCCGGTCAGGACGACGAGTGCGACGGTCGGCACGAGGTTGATGTACTGCGCGACGACCACGAGTAGCAACGCGTCGGAGAGGGGGATGAGGAGCAAGAGCGCCATCAGCGTGCGCGTTCGCATGAGCGACACTACCGGGTCGCGACCCATAGCCCTTTTGTCCCGCCCGCGACGCACCGGTCGCTCGAATCCGTCCGCGACGGTCGTCGAGGAACTCGCGCGACCCGCCGACGGCGACCGGTCGTGCCACGAGGGCTCGAAGCGCTTACCCGCGTCCACCGCGGATGGGTGGACATGACCGACGAGACGCGCGTCGAATGGCGAGAGTGGGGTCCCGACGCGTTCGCCGAGGCGCGAGCGGCGGACAAGCCGATTCTGCTTTCGCTGTCGGCGACGTGGTGCGAGGACTGTCACGAGATGGACGCCGAGACGTACGCCGAGCCGCGCATCGCGGCCAATCTCAACGACGGCTTCGTCCCGATTCGGGTGAACGTGGACCGCCAGCCGCGCATCCGCGAGCGGTACAACATGGGCGGCTTCCCCTCGACCGTCTTCCTCGCGCCCGACGGCCACCCCATCACGGGCGCGACGTTCATCGGCCCCGACGGCATGCGGCAGGTCATCGACCGCGTGCGCGAGGTCTGGGAGAAGAAGGGCGCGGACGCCGGACGGCTCCCGCGGGCGCTCAGGGGCGACCTCCCGCCCGCGGGCGAGGTCTCGCCGCAAATCGAATCGCACCTCGCCGGTCAGTTGGAAGTCGCCTTCGACGAGGCCCACGGCGGCTGGGGCGACGCCGCGAAGTTCCCGCTCCCGCGGACCGTCGAGTTCGCGCTGAAGCGCGACCGAAGCCGGGCGCTCCGGTCGCTCGACGCGATTCGCGACGGCCTGTACGACCCCGTCGAGGGCGGCTTCTTCCGCTACGCCGACGACGCCGCGTGGTCGAAGCCGAACCGCGAGAAGACGCTCGAATCGAACGCCGCGCTCCTGCGGGCGTTCGCCAACGGCTACCGCTACTCCGGCGAGGACGCCTACCTCGACCCGGCCGCGGGGACCGCCGACTTCCTCGTCGACTCGCTGTGGACCGGAACCGGGTTCGCCGGGAGCATGGGCCCCGCCGCGGGGACGGACTACTACCTCCTCGGGGAGGAGGGCCGCGACAACGCTCCCGGCCCCCGAACCGACCTCACGGTGTACGCCGGCGGCAACGCTCTCGCCGCGGACGCGCTGTTGGTGTTGGCGGGCCTCACCGACGACGAACGGGCCCGCGAGTTCGGCTCTCGCGCGCTCGCTCGCGTCGCCGAGGACCTCGTCGACGACGGTGTCGTGACCCATTTCCGGTCCGGCGGCGACGCGGGCGAGGAACTTCTGCTCGAAGACCAGGCGCGCGTCGTCGCCGCGGCCTGCCGCGCTCGGCAGGTGCTCGGCGACGAGTCGGTGGCGGGCGAACCGCTCCTCGAACTCGCCGCCGGAGTCGCCGACGCCGCCATCGGCGAGCTGTTCGACGAGGGCTCGTTCCTCGACGGCCCCGCGAGCGGCGAGGCGCTCCTGTCGTCGCCGCTCCGCCCGCTCGACGGGAACGTGGAGATGGCGAACGCGCTTCTCGACCTCGCGGCGCTCACCGGGGAGGGGCGCTACCGCGACGTGGCACAGGAGACCGTCGCCGCGTTCGCGGGCGCGTGGGACCGCATCGGCGTGCAGGTCGCCGCCTACGGGACCGCGGCGGCGCGGGTGCTCCGCGACCCGCTTCTCGTCGAACTCAACGACGGGGTCGGCTCCGACCTCCACAGGGCGGCGCTCCGCGTCGCGGACCACGAAGCGCTCGTCGTCCCCGAGGCCGACGTCGCCGACCTCGCCGACGGAACTGCGCGCGTTAGTACCGGCGAGACGACGGTGGAGGCAACCACTCCCGAGGAGTTGATGGAAGCGGTCTCCTCGGCCACGCCCGACGCCTGACAGCGACCGGCGGGAACCGCAGGCCGGTGTAAACATCCGGTTTGTTTATTAAGGAGAAACGAGACGGACGGTGCATGACCAGTCTGCGAGACCTCGGGCTGTCCGAGTACGAGGCCCGAGCCTACCGCGCGCTCCTGCGGACGGGGGCGACGACGGCCAAGGAGTTATCCCGCGCCAGCGACGTTCCCATGGGCCGCGTCTACGACGTGCTGAACAGCCTCGAACAGTACCACCTCATCCGGAGTCAGGCGGCCAGCCGGCCGAAGAAGTACGTCGCGGTCGAGCCCGACACGGCGCTGGACCGCCTGCTCGAATCGAAGCGCCAAGAGCTGGCCGAGAAGGCCGAGCAGTACGAGAACGTCGTCGACGAGCTGACCGACGAACTCGACGCCGGGGAGCCGGTCCACGACCAGTTCTGGACGGCCGCGGTCGGCGCGGACGAGACCATCGACCTGCTCGTCGAGCGCCTCGCGGCGGCCGACGACTCGCTCGTGATGGTCGCCGGGACGCCCTCGCCGCAGTTCGACCTCGACGCCATCGGCGACCTCGTCGTCGAGGAACTGGAGGCCGCGCTCGACCGCGGGGTCGAAGTGTCGATGCTCATGTCGCCCGGCCTCGTCGACAGCCTGCCCGAGAGCGTCGGCCAGAGCTACGTGAACCGGCTGTCGAGCACGCCGAACTTCCACGCGCGAACCGCGGAGAACGTCACGGGCGTGTTCAACCTCATCGACGACGTGGAGGTCTGTATCGAGGTGCCGAACCCCCTCGACCCCGGCCAGGCGTTCGCCATGATCGACCTGAAAGACCCCGAGTTCGCCGCCGACCTCCGAGCGACGTTCGACCCGCGTTGGGAGAAAGCAGAACCCCTCTCGCTGTAGCGGTTCACGGCGGCAGAAAAATCGAGCTCGGGGGTCCGAAAAGCGAGCGTCTCGGGCGTCGAGAGCGTTCAGGCGTCGAGTTCGTCGCGGAGCTGTTCCAGCGTCACCTCGCGCTCGGCGTGCGCGTTGTGCTGGTGAATCGACTCGTCGTTCGACTGTTTCATGTGGACCACCGCGTCGTCGCCGAGGTGCGAAAGCGCGTCGACGGACAGCTCGGCCATCGAGCGGACGCAGTCCTCCACGAACTTCGCGTTGGCGTGGGCGTGGTAGGTCATGTGGTCCTCGTCGGGGCGCTTTGCGAGGTTGTAGATACGGGCCGACATCGAGTCGCGGGCGATGTCGATGAGCTCCATGAGGTCGACCTCGGGCGAGCCCTGCGTCTCGACGGTGAGCGTGGCGTGGCCGCGCTGGGAGTGGCCCGGCTGGGGCACCTTGTCGAGGAACTCCTCGATGGTGTCGTCGTCCACGGAGAGGTCCTGTAACACGTCGCGGGCGCGGGAGGCGGACATGCCCTGCGAGCAGGGACAGACGGTCATGCCGACCACTTCCGCACCGATTTCCTCGCGGGTTCCCTCGTCGGTCGCGGTGGCGCTGGCGATGATCTGCGCGGTGCTCTGGGTGGAGAGTCCGCTGGCGGGGGTGTCCTCGCGGACGACGAGTTCGGCGGTCATACTGACCTCGGCGGTCGTCGTGTAGTCGTGTTTGGCGAGGAGGCGCTCGGCGGCGTCGCCGCACATGTCCTCGACGCGGTAGGCCGGCTCGGAGACGGCCGACTCGAGGACCTCGTCGATGACCTGCATATTCCGGCTCATGTCGATGCCCTTGCGGCCGCCGGGGAGGTCGACGAACACTTCGAACTCAGCCATCAAGACGAGGGGTCGCTTCCCATCGCGGGCGATCTTGACGAGCTTCTCGACGCCTGTGACGCCGACCTGGCTCAGCCCGACGGTCACGTCCGGCTGGGAGGCCTGTACGTCAGGCAACTGGTGACTCATCGGAGAATAAGAAGTGCCGTTGCTGATTAGTGCTTTCGATAGGGGAACCGAATCGCGGGCGAACGCGCCGCTGTGTTCCGACTAGGGCCAGTCGTCGCGCCCCTCGTCCTCGAAGGGGTCGGCGGAGGCGTCGTCGTCCCCGGCGAGCACCCACTCGGCGGCCTCGGCGGCGTCCTCGACGGCGAGGTACTCCCAGCCGGTCTCCTCGGCCACCGCGCGGTCCTCGTCGGACGTGCCGACGAAGACGTGCCGGTCGGTGTCGAACTGGCGCATCACGTTTTCGAGGCTCTCTTCGACGCCGCGCGGGCCGGAGAAGAAATCCTGCCGGATGCGCTCTTTCCGGGTGAAGTTCGTCACGACGTAGGTCGGCTTCTCGCTCACCACGCCGATGTACTTCGTCCACGTCCGCGCGTCGGAAAACGCCGCGTTCGGGTCGCCGAGCCGTTTGAGCGCCGACAGTTCGAACGCGAGCGTCATCGTTCCTTGGCCGCCACCTGTTGCCATACCCGGCGATAGGCGGCGACGCGTGGAAAACGACTTCGGTCCCGGCCGTCCGCGAGCGGGAGGCCGTCGGCGTGGGGCCGGTCGAGACGGCAGAGAATGTGAGCGACGGGGCGTACGCAGAGAAATTACTTGACGTGAACGTAGTCGGTGAACACCACGACGTCGCCCCGCGAGAGCCGCGAGGTGGCCGGGTCGATGTCGAGCGGCCCCGAGGGGCTGGCGGCCGCGAGCGCGCGTTGGGTCCGCTCGCTCAACTCGTCGAAGTGGTGGACGCGCGCACCGGGCGGTACGTCGGAGACGGGTGCGACGGTCGTCGGCGCGGTGGCGTCCGGAGAAGACGGGTGTTGTCCGTCTTTTGATGACATGTGGTAACACACTCCATGGATATGGATAAATGTTTGGTCGTTGGGGCGTGGGACGACGAGCGAACGGACGGGTTGGCGACGGTGAGTGCGCCGGACGAAAGCGAGCCAAAAACGGGAGATGAGCGAACCACGGACGCGGTCGGGCGCGAGCCGAACCGGGCGGAACACGCGCAGACGCGGCTGGACGGGTGAAAACACCGGGTGCGGTGTCCCGAGTTACTGTTCGGCCGCCGCGCCTTCGAGGTCGTCGAGCTGGAAGTCCTGCTTCACGAGGACCTCCTTCTGGCCGCTCACGTCGACCTGTTCGCGCATGAGCTTCTTGTATTTCGTCTGCGGCGAGAGGTCGCCGATGAGGACGCCGCCGACGATTTTGCCGTCCTTGATGGCGAGTCGCCGCCACTCGGTGTCGGAGTACTTGGCCTCGACGTGGTCGTCGCCGAGCGTCGGGTGGCCGAACGAGAGGAACGGGAAGTCGAAGTGAGTGATGGAGTACGACGAGACCCAGCGGAACTCCTCGGAGCCGTAGTCGACCATGTTCTTGGCCGCGATGGTGCCCTGCTCTTTGGCGGAGCCCCACGCGCCGTTCTGGGCGCGGTCGCCGAGGATGAGGTCGTGGAACTCGGTGATGTCACCGGCCGCGAAGATGTCCTCGTGGTTCGTCCGCATGAACTCGTCCGTGTAGACGCCGTTGTCGTACTCGATGTCGGTGCCACCGAGAATCTCCGTGTTGAAGTTCAGGCCGATGGCGATGCCGACGAAGTCGGCGTCGTAGCGGTCGTCGTTGGGGTCGACGGCGGTCGTGACGCGGTCGTTCTCGTCGACCTCGAAGTGGTCGACGCCGGAGTCGAAGACGGGTTCGACGTTGCGCTCGCGGAGCGCCTCGTGGATGATTTCCGCGCCCTCCTCGGAGAGCGCGTAACGCCACCAGCACTCGCCGCGCATGAGGTACTTGCCCTCGACGTCCTGTGCGGCCGTGATGGCCGCGAGGTCGATGCCGAGCAGGCCCGCGCCGATGACGACGGAACTGTCCGCGCCCTCGATGTGCTCTTTGATGTCGCGGGCGTCCTGGAACGTCCAGAAGTGGTGGATGCCCTCGGCGTCGGAGTTCCCGACGGGGAGTTGGGTCGGCGTGCCGCCGATGGCGAGGAGGAGTTTGTCGTAGTCGTACTCGGTGCCGTCGTGGGCGGTGACGGTGTGGCTCTCGGGGTCGATGTCCGTGACGAGCGTGTCGAGTTCGAGGTCGACGTCGCGGTCGTCGTACCACGACTCGTCGTGGATAGAGATGGGGGCCTCGGGGAGTTTGCCCTTGGCGAATTCCTTGATGAGAATGCGATTGTACAGCGGTTCGCCCTCGTCCGTGATGATGGTGATGTCGGCGTCGGGTTCCTCTTCGCGGAGTGTCTCAGCCGCTGAGGCCCCGGCGATACCGTCGCCGACGATCACGTACGATTGGCTCATGACCCGACGTTTGTATTCGGGGTTAATGTGGATTGCTATCTCCCTCATGATTGTTTCGCAGTCGGAAATCGAGGGGAGATGGGAAGACTGGAGCCGAATCGCCCGGTGTTACTGCGTCTCACCGACCCGCTCCGCCAAGCCGCCGTCGGCGGCGGGGCACTCCGACGGGACCGACGCCGCGTCGTCGTCGCCGCGAGCGAGCGCGTCGCTGGCGAGGCCGCGGACGCGACCGGGAACGCCGCTGGCGGCGACGATACCGACGACGCCGCGAACCCCGACGATGCCGGCCGCGAAGCCGAGCGGCCACCCGAGGAACAGCGCCACGAGACCGAGACCGGGCGCGAGCGGGGCGACGAGCGTCGCGACGGCGGTGGCCGCGAAGACACCGACGACCGCCGCAACCGCGACGAGCGCCGTCTCTAAGAGCGTTCTGAACCGACTCGGGACCGTCTCTCGCGCGTTGCCGCGGCCGAAGTGGATACCGTCGAACATGGTCGTTCTCCTCGTTTGGAGGGACGACCGCCGACACCAAAAGGGTAATCTGAATTACATTTCTGTAAGCGGGCTTACCGTAGCGTGCTTATGAAATTTTCTCGACAGCTTCGACCGTGGAGTCGACGACCGAGAGGTCGCCGTCGAGTTCGACGACGAGCGCCGCGTCCTCCTGTTCGATGCGGACGCGGATGCGCCACGGCTCCTCGGAGACGACGGTGAGCGCGTCGTCGCCGACGACCCACGGGAACCGCCAGAACGGCGTCCCGCACACGTCGTTCCCCCGCGAGGAGAGGAAGCCGAGGACGGTCGATTCGTCGAGGAGGACCAGTCCCACGGGGGAGACGGCCTCGTAGGCGCACTGGGCACAGCGGTGGGTCACGACCACGTCGACGTCGAACGGGTCGGCGTCCCGGGACAGCGAGGTGCTCGTCGTCCCGCCGCACTCGGGGCAGACGCCGTCGGCGGCGAGGCAGTGGAGGTGTCGCACGCGCTGGTCGAACGCCGACAGGAGCGCCTCGGAGCTACGGCCTTCGAGGCCGCCGGGCGGGAACTCCTCGTGGGCGTGGGTGCGCGCGCAGTCGGCACAGGAGATGGTGAGTTTCTCGTCGCCGTAGTCGGCTTCGAGCGAGCCGCCGCAGGCGACGCAGGAGCCCGGGGCCGAAAACGCGGGGAGGACGGGGTCCTCGTTGAACGTCCCCGCGAGCACGGCGCGGACGACCTTCTCGCCGGCGTGTCGGAAGTCGTAGCCGTCGTCGGTCTTGCGGACGAACTGGCCGCGGAGCTTTCCGAGGTGGTAGTTGAAGCGCGCGCTGTCGTCGACGCCGACCCGTCGGCGGAGCTCCGAGAAGGGGACGGGGCGGTCGGGTGACTCCCACAGCGTTTCGAGGATGGTGAGTCGGGTCTCGTCGGCGACGATGCCGAACGCTTCGGCCGGCGAGATGCAGTCGTCGCACTCGAGGACCGAGTCCTCGCGGACGGAGGCGGAGTCGCTCATACCCCTCACATGCGGGCGAACCGCATTAAATCACGTCGTGAAATCTCGTTCGGGAGACCCGACTCGCGCCCGCGTCGCGCCGGGGGCCCACGGCGTCGCTCGCGGGACGCGCGACACCGACGCCCCCGGAGACGTGGTCTTTACGTGTATTCGACCCGAAGCGAACGACGAAATGAAGATTCGCCAGAACATCCGCCATTTCGCGACGAAGAAGGCGCTCACCATGCCGGTCATCGGCGACATCGCCACCGAGAAGATGGTGGACCTCCACGTTCGCATCTTCGGCGAGCGCGCGGACCCAGACCGCAGAGCCGAGCGCGAAGACCACATGGCGGCGTTCTTCGAGTGCACGTTCGACACCTATATCGCGGCGCTCGACGCGGGCTACCCCGAGGCCGAGGCCCGCGAGATAACCCACGTCCAGGCCAACTTCGACTTCTACAACCACGGCTGGACCGAGATGATGGAGATTCCGGTCGACGAAATCGAGGCCCACTACGAGCGCTACGAGGAGTTCTTCGAGCGCCACGGCATCGACATCGCCGACCCGCTCGGCGAGTTCCGCACTCTCGACATCCCGGACGCGCCCGCGACGCTCGACAAGCTCGACGACCCGGACCACCCCCACGCGGAGGGCGGCTTCGCCGACGACCTGTACGTCGAAGACGACTCCGGCGAGGTCGGCGTCGGCGGGGCGGATGAACCCGAGGACGTGGACGTGTCGGCCGCGCCGGGGATGCAGGACGTCGACCGCACCGACGAGAAGACCGCTTAACAGAGGCCGCGCGGAGTCGGGTCCCGCTCAGTCGTCGGTCGGCACGCGGGGGCCGACGTCGACGACGCTGTGTTTCCACGTCCCGCGGGTGAACCACGCGAAGGCGAGAATCGCCACCCCGACGTTCGAGAAGGCGATGCCGTACCAGATGCCGGTCGGGCCCATGGAGAACAGTTCCACGAGCACGAACGCCGCGGGGATGCGAAGCACCCACAGCGAGATGAGCGAGAACACCATCGCCGTCCGGGTCGAGCCGCTCCCGCGGAACCCGCCGTTGACGACGTTGAACGCCCCGAGGAACAGGAACGTCGGCCCGATGATTCGCAGGTAGTCCACGCCGATGGCGATGACCGCCTCCTCGCCGGGGATGAACACCGCGACGATGGGTTCGGCGAACAGGTACGCGGCGGCGGAGACGAACACCAGCGCGGCGACGATGATGCCGACACCCCAGAACACGGCGCGTTCGGCGCGGTCCGGCTGGTCCGCGCCGAGGTTCTGGCCGACGACCGTCGAGGTCCCCTGGGCGAGACCGATGGCCGGCAGGAAGACCAGCGAGTTGAGGCGGTTGCCGATACCGAACGCGGCGACCGCGGTCTCGGTGCTGGCTCCGCCGGCGTTGACGGCGGCGTAGGCGACGAGCGCCGTGAGGGCGGTCACGCCGAGCGCGCGGGTCGACTGCTCGATGCTCGACGGCGCGCCGATGCGGACGATGCGCTCGACCGTCTCACGCTCCGGAATCAGGTCGCGCGGCGAGAGGCTGATGCCGACCCGCCCCGACAGCAGGAGCCAGAAGCCGACGAGCGCGCCGACGCCGCGGGAGAACACCGTGGCGATGGCCGCACCCTGCACGCCGAAGCCGGTGAAGCCGGTCGCGGCGAAAAGCGACTGCCCGAGGCCTTCGAGGCCGACGAGGCCGAATATCGGGTTCGCGTTGAACCCGAGGATGAGAAACGGGTCGAGAAAGACGTTGATGACGACGCCGAGCGCCATCAGGTACATCGGCGTCCTCGTGTCGCCCCACCCGCGGAGGAGCGCCTGAAAGATGAAGAAGCCGAACATGAACGCGACGCCGAGGAAGATGGTGCGCGTGTACTCGACGGCCAACTGGTGGACCTCCGTGCCGGGCGTCGTCCCGATGAGCGGGAGCAGTATCGGCGTCAACAGATAGCCGATGACCGCGAACCCGGCCGAAAGCAGGATGACGAATCCGAGGGTCTGACCGGCGGCGTGGTCGACCTCGTCGTGGTTGCCCGCGCCCTTGTTCTGGGCGACGAGGACCGTCCCCGCGACGGTGAAGCCGCCGCCGAACGAGATCATGAGGAAGACGAGCGGCCACGAAAAGGACAGCGCCGAGACGGCCTCGGAGCCGACGCGGCCGACCCAGAAGGTGTCGGCGAGGTTGTACGCCACCTGCATGATCTGCGAGAAGACGAGCGGGAGCGACAGCACCAACATCGGCTTGACGAGGTCGCCGTCGACGAGGTTGACGTCCCGGGCCTTCGCGCTCATTCGTCGCCCTCCTCGCGCACGAGGCTCTCGACGACGAACTCGTCGAGCGCGGCGCGGACCTCGGTCGGCGCGTCGAAGGCGGACTGACTCGTCGTCTCGGTTCCCGAGGGGTCGGTCACGGCGACGCGCTGGAGGCGCGCGCCGTCGAGCGCGGCGAACAACAGCGACGCGGTCCGGTCGGCGTCGACCTCGCGGAACTGTCCTCGCTCGACCCCCTCGCGGATGATGTCGGCGAGGCGGCGACGGATGACCGCCTCGTTGCGGGCGATCTGCTCGCGGTAGGCCTCGACGTAGGGGGCCTGCGTCCGGAGTTCGTTGAGCGCCAGTCCGAAGCGGTCGTAGTCGTGGTCGTCGTCCGCTCCGGGGACCATCTTGTCGAGGAGGACCCGGAGGCGCGTTTCGGGGGCGTCGCCCTCGGTCGCGGCGACCCGCGCTTCGAAGCGGTCGAACAGGTAGCCGAGAAAGGCGACGAGCAGTTGCTGTTTCGTCCCGTAGTGGTAATGGAGGAGGGACTTGCTCTTTCCGGCCTCGTCTGCGATTCGTTGCATCGTCAGGTCCGCGTAGCCGTGGGCGCACAGCGCCCGGTAGGTCGCGGCCATCAGTTCTTCGTGGACCTCGTCGGGGACCGACTGGTCCAGCGTTTCGTCTGCACTCACTAACTGACTAGTCAGTCAGGGAGTTAAAAAGGGGTTGCGAACGAGAACCCGATTGCCGGTAAGTGTGCGACTGAGAGACACGAGAGAACGCGGCACGGCACGAGCGCTGCGAGCGGGTGAGAAGCGCCTCGAAACTCGGAGCCGAGGTCGCTACAGGCGTCGGTCGATTCGGTCTGCGACCTCGTAGCCGGCGACGATGCCGCCGTTGAGCGACCGCTCGGGATACTGCGCCTCCGACGCCATCCCCGCGTAGTAGACGCCCTCTGCCACGTCCTCAGAGAGGTCGTACGGGACCACGAGGTCGAGGTAGCCCCGCTCGTACACCGGGCCGGCCCGCGGGTTGCGGGCGATGCGGAACTCCTCGACCGCAGAGCGGTCGAAGTCGGGGAACATGTCCGCGATCTCGTCGAACCAGACGTCTTCGACCTCCTCGTCGCTCATCTGCCAGAGTTCTTCGTGCGGTCCCTGCACGTAGCTCGCGACGTACAGCAGGTGGTCGCCGCCGTAGCGTTCCTTCGGCACGAAGTTCGTGTGCTCGATGAGCGACCCGAACGGCGCGTCGTGGGCGATGTTGAGCCAGTAGGTGTCCATCAGCGACTCCGACATGGTCGCCAGCCCGCAGACCGCCCCCTGGAAGTCGATGTCGCAGGGGAATCCCGTGAGGTCTTCGAGCACGTTCGGCATCGTCGCCACGACGACCGACTCGACCTCGTGGGTCTCGGTCCCCTCGTCGGTGTCGACGGTCAGCGTCGAAACCGCCTCGCCGTCGGTGTCGAGTTCGGTCACGCGCGCGCCGGTCTCGATGTGCTCGCGACCGACCGCCTCGACGAGCGCGTCGATGAAGGGCGAAAAGCCGCCGTCGAAGTAGCCGAGTTTCTCGCCGCGAAGCAGGTCGCGCTCGCCACGGAAGCGCACGCGCCCGAGGAACCACGACGCCGACACGTCGTGTTTCCGCTCGCCGAACTTCCCGTCGAGGAGCGGGTCGACGAAGTTGTCGTAGACGCCGCGGGTCGTGTGCTCGACGACGAACTCCTCGATTGGAGTGTGTTCGTACTCGGCGAGGTCCTCGTAGGCGTCGAAGTCGGGGACGCCCCCGCGGACGTCGACGCCGAGGGTGAGCATGCCGAGGCGGAACTTGTCGTAGAGGCTCATGTGGGGGTAGGCGGCGATCTGCCACGCGGTGTCCAGCGGATGGACGACGCCGTCGACGTAGTAGGCGTTCTTGCCGATGCGCCACTCCAAGTCGTCTTCGAGGCCGAGTTCTTCGGCGAGTTCGACGATAGTCTCTTCGGACTTCGAGAGGTGGTGGTAGAACTTCTCGATGTCGTCGCCGTCCGTCTCGTAGGTCGCCGCGAGACCGCCGAGAGAGTCGGCCGCCTCGAAGACTCGAACGTCGTGACCCCGGTTCTGGAGCCGGTACGCCGCGGCGAGGCCCGCGATGCCGCCGCCGACGATGCCTATCATGCCCCGACGTTCGGCGTCGGGTGGAAAGTCCTTTCTGATTGGCCGGATGCGCCGCCATCGGAGCCGGCGACCGCGGGGCACATCGTCGCGGTCGCCGAGCGACCGAGACGGGGGTCGTTGCGACGTTCGCCACATTTTTATCTGCGATAAGGCAACAGCGGGGCATGGTTACGGTCCGCGCACCCGCCACGAGCGCCAACCTCGGAAGTGGGTTCGATGTCTTCGGCGTGGCTCTCGACCGCCCCGCCGACATCGTGCACGTCGAACGGGCGGACCGGACGACAATCGAACTGACCGGCGTCGGAAGCCAGTACATCCCGACCGACCCCGACCGGAACGTCGTCGGCGCGGTCGCGGAGGCGCTCGACGCCCCCGCGCACATCCGCATCGACAAGGGCGTCCGCCCGTCGTCCGGACTCGGGTCGTCGGCGGCGAGTTCGGCCGCCGCCGCCGTCGCGCTGAACGAACTGTACGACCGCGGCCTCTCCCGAGAGGAACTCGTCCCCGTCGCCGCCGAGGGCGAGGCCGTCGTCTCCGGCGAGGCCCACGCCGACAACGTCGCACCCGCGCTCCTCGGCGGCTTCACCGTCGCGACCGACGAGGGCGTCACGACCGTCGACGCCGACATCCCGCTCGTCGCCTGCCTCCCCGAAATCGCCGTCTCGACCCGCGACGCCCGCCGCGTCGTCCCGAGCGACGCCAGCATCGAGGACATGGTCCACACGGTCGGCCGGGCGGCGACCCTCGCGGTCGGGATGTGCCGCCGCGATGCCGACCTCGTCGGCGCGGGGATGGACGACCGCGTCGTCACGCCCGCTCGGGCGGAACTAATAAACGGCTATCACGAAGTCCGGGAGGCCGCCCTCGACGCGGGCGCATCCGGCGTCACCGTCTCCGGTGCCGGCCCGTCGGTCCTCGGCGTCTGCCAAGCCGCCGACCGCACCCGCGTCGCCGGCGCGATGCTCGAAGCGTTCGACGAGGCGGAGGTGAACGCCCGCGCCTACAAGACGCGGGTCGGTCGCGGGACCGAAGTACTCGAACCCTGAGTAGTACAGAGAGAACCACTCCCACACGCTATTCTCGTTTTTTCTCTCCTCTGAGCCACTGCAACGCGTTATCGCGGTCGCTGGTAACACGATTCCGAGAAGGCTTTTCTCACTATCACGATATATTCGAATCATGGAACGAGCACTCGTCGTCGTCTCCCCCGAAGAACGGTCACACCGAATCCTCCGCGAAGCCGGCGAACTCGCCGCCGGGAGCGGCGCGGAACTCATCGTCCTCACCGTCCTCCCGGACGAGGAGTTCGAGCGGACCCGCTCGGCGCTCGCCAGCGTCGGCTCCTCGGACGTGGTCTACGGCATCGACCAGGCCATCGAGTCGGCCACCCGCCGCGCCAAACGCGTCGCCCGCGAGGCGTTCGAGGGACTGGACCTCGACTACCGCATCGTCGCCGACATCGGCCCCGAGGCGGACACCATCCTCGAAACGGCCCGCTGGGAGGGCTGTGACCACCTCTTTATCGCCGGTCGCCGCCGCTCGCCCGCCGGGAAACTCATCTCCCGGGACATGACGCAGTCGGTCATGCTCAACTTCGACGGCCCGGTCACCGTCCTCCTCGGCGAGGAGTCGTCCGACGACGCGTCGGGAAAGGAAAAGGGGAAGTCGGGACTCCTCGCCTGAGAGCGGACGACGTACCGAGCCGGAAAAATCGAGTCGAAAACCGAGACGGTCGAGCGCGTCGATTGCCGCCGCGTTAGACGCCGCGGCCCTGCAGTTTGTCCTCGTCGGCCATGCCGACGTTCGCCTCGCCTTTCATGCCCTTGCCGATGCCGGCGGCGATGTCGGCGAGCGTGTCGGGGTCGTCCCAGTTGTTGACCGCCTCGACGATGGCCTCGCCCATCTGTTCGGGGTCCTCCGCGCCGAAGATGCCGGAGCCGACGAAGATGCCGTCGCACTCGTGGTACATCATGAGCGCGGCGTCCGCGGGCGTGGCGATGCCGCCGGCCGCGAAGTTGACGACCGGCAGGCGGCCCATCTCGGCCGTCTCGTGGACGAGTTCGGCGGGCGCTTCGTGCTCGCGCGCCCACTTCTCGCGCTCGTCGAAGTTGAGGCCGGTGAGCGTCCGAATCTGGTGTTTGATGGTGCGTTGGTGCGTGACGGCCTGATTCACGTCGCCCGTGCCGGCCTCGCCTTTGGTTCGAATCATCGCCGCGCCCTCGTTGATGCGGCGGAGCGCCTCGGGGAGGTTGCGCGCGCCGCAGACGAACGGCGAGGTGAACTCGCGCTTGTCGATGTGGTAGTCGTTGTCCGCCGGGGTGAGCACCTCGCTCTCGTCTATCATGTCGACGCCGATGGATTCGAGAATCTGCGCCTCGGTGTAGTGGCCGATGCGGGCCTTCCCCATCACCGGGATGGAGACGGCGTCGATGATTTCCTTGACCGTCTCGGGGTCGGCCATGCGGGAGACCCCCCCGCGCTTGCGGATGTCCGCCGGGACGGCTTCGAGCGCCATGACCGCGACCGCGCCGGCTTCCTCGGCGATCTTCGCTTGCTCTGCGTTCACGACGTCCATGATGACGCCGCCCTTCTGCATCTGGGCGAACCCGCGCTTGACGAGTTCGGTCCCGCGCCGAAGCTCCTCCAGGTCGGTCTCCTCTGGCATATCCGTCGCTTGCGACTGAGTTCACTTAAGGGGTCGCTTCCATCCGTCAACCGTTCGCATTCCGCACAGGATGCGGTTCTCGGTCGGCGGCTCGGGTCGTCGTCGCACCGTGACTCCGGCCGCAGTCTCCGAGACCGGCACCACTTTTGTGCCCCCCCGCTTCGGCGTGAGTATGGACGCGGCGACCCGACTGCGCCGACTGCTCGACGACCCCCGCCGACTCTTCGCCGACGACGGCCTCCCGGTGGGAGCCGACCTCCCGGGGTGGCTCGCACCCCTGCCGGAGTGGCTGGAGAACTTCGGCCTCAACATCGCGTGGCTCGTGGTCGTCATCAACCTCGTCGGGACCGCCTTCGGCTTCTGGTACTACGGCTACCAGTTCAGCATCGAACCGACCGCGATGTGGCCGCTCGTCCCCGACAGCCCCGTCGCCACGCTGTTCATCGCGCTGTCGCTCGCGCTCTGGAAGCTTGGGCGGTCGAACGAGTACGTCAACGCCCTTGCGTTCTTCGGCTGTCTCAAACTCGGGCTGTGGACGCCGTACGTCCTCCTCGCCTTCAAAGCCGACTTCTCGTACCTCCACTGGGCGATGTACAACTTCCTCTTTTGGAGCCACCTCGCCATGGTCGTCGAGGCGTTCCTCATCCAGCGGTACGCCGAGTTCCCGTCTCTCGCCGTCCTCGTCGCGGCCGGCTGGTACGCCCTCAACGACCTCGTGGACTACTTCGTCCCCATCGCCGGCACGCCCCACCACACGCTCATCCCGGCCGAGCCAATCGTCGACGGCGTCGTCCAGCACGTCTCGCCCGCCCACGAGTACGCCGCGGCGGGCGCGGTCCTCCTGACGGTCGCGGCGACGTTCCTCGCGCTCGCGACGCGGGTCGCCAAGCTCGAACGAGGGGTCGTCGACTGACCGAGAGCCGACGAGGCGTCGGCTGAGTCGGACGTAGCCTTTTGCCCCGGCGCGCCCAACCGACGGGCGATGCGCCTCTTCGACCACGTGGCCGACCTGCCGGTGACCGTCGAGTCCGTCTCCCGCGACCGCTTCGAGAGCGACACGTCGAGCGGCTTTCTCCGCAAGACGACGGTGTTCTCGCTCGCCGGCGACGGCGCGGTCGGTCGCGGCGAGGACGTGACGTACGACGCGGAGGACCACGATGCCCTCGCGGACGCGCCCGCGGACGCCGTCGACCTCATCGGGAGCTACGACTCCTTCGCCGACTTCTCCGCGGCGCTCGACGGCGTCGACCTGTTCCCGACGAAAGACCCCGAGCGCGAGACGGCCGAACACTACCGGCGCTGGGCGCTCGAATCCGCCGGCCTCGACCTCGCGCTCCGGCAGGCCGACACCGACCTCGCGGCGGCCGTCGACCGCGAGCGGGACCCGGTTCGGTTCGTGGCCAGCACCCGACTCGGCGACCCGCCGTCGGCCGACCGCGTCGAGGCGCTCCTCGACCGCGACCCCGACTGCGAGTTCAAACTCGACCCGACAACTGATTGGCACGGCGAGCTCGTGGCATCGCTCGCCGCCCACGACTGCGTCCGCATCCTCGACCTCAAGGGCCAGTACGAGGGAACCGAGGTGGACCAAGCCCCAGACCCCGACCTCTACGAGCGCGTCCTGTCGGGCTTCCCCGACGCCGTCGTCGAGGACCCGGCGTTCACCGACGAGACGCGCCCGCTGTTCGACGGCCACGAGGGCCGCGTCTCGTGGGACGCCCCGATTACCGGCGTCGAATCCGTCGAACGCCTCCCGTTCGAGCCGTCGTGGCTGAACGTCAAGCCCTCGCGGTTCGGCACGGTCGAGTCGCTGTTCGACACCATCGAGTACGCCGACGAACGCGGGATGTCGCTGTACGGCGGCGGCCAGTTCGAACTCGACGTCGGCCGGGACCACATCCAACTGCTCGCGTCGGTGTTCTACCCCGACGGCCCGAACGACGTGGCTCCCGGCGAGTACAATCTCCCAGACTTGCCGGCGGAACTGCCGACGAGCCCGCTCGTGCCGTCGGCTGACTCGTCGGGGCTGGACTTTTAAGTAACAACCGCCGGCCGCCTACTCGTCGCTGTCAGCGTGGGAGCGGACCCACAGTTCGCCGATGCGGGAGAGGCGCGTTCGGTAGGACTTCCCGCGTTCCTCCTGTTCGATGTAGCCCTTGCCGCCGGGGCCGAGCCGGTCGACGTTGTAGATGACCTTCGACCGGAAGGAGTCGGTGTACTCCTCGTTCATCTCGCGGGCGAGCGCCTCCGCGAGTTCGGAGACGGACCCGAACTCGCC
This sequence comes from Haloferax chudinovii, assembly GCF_042663345.1. Taxonomy (NCBI): domain Archaea; kingdom Methanobacteriati; phylum Methanobacteriota; class Halobacteria; order Halobacteriales; family Haloferacaceae; genus Haloferax; species Haloferax chudinovii. Next base: position 2,516 of record NZ_JBHTAB010000017.1, on the reverse strand, counting down.
GTGCTCGCCGAGTTTGAACAGGATGACCTCCTCGAACGGCTTGACGTTAGAGAAGGAAGCCACCGGGAGTTCGACGATGTGGCGGCCGTCTATCTGCTTCGCGCCGATGGTCGTCCCGCGCTCGTCGAACTCCGACAGCAGGTCGGAGGTGGCGTCGAGGCGCTCGCGGATGCGGTCGGCGTCGATTTCGCCGGATTCGAGGAGGTCCGAAAGGAGCGCCCGTTCGGTCCGCAACTCCTCGGCGAGTTCGGTTTCGAGATATTTCTCTGGGGCCGTGTAGTAGGTGTGGATGCGCTCGCGGTCGGCCTGCCGCTCGACCATGATGGAGTGGGCGGCGGTGGCGAAGGCGAACGAGACCGGCCGGGGCATCGCGCTCACGTTGACCCACACCTCGCCGGGTTCGTCGTCGTCGCCGCGGAGTTCGTCGTCGGCGTCGAGTTCGGCGTTGATGAGGTCGTACGCCTGCTCGAACGCCGCGTCGTAGTCGTACACGTCGTCGACGATGACGCGTTCCGTCTCCGCGCCGAGGAGGTTCTCGAAGTCCTTTTCTAGCTTGCCCGAGAGGTTCCGCGAGTACTCGACGTTCGCCTCGCTCCCGACGGCCCCCTCGAGGAGGATGACGCGGTCCACGTCCAACTGATCGCGGATGAGCGGCGCGATGAGTCGGTCGTAGTCGAAGCCGACGGGAACGATATGCGTCTGCATACGTGTTGGGTCGTGTGGCAGTTATAAAAACTCCCAGACTGGCGACCATTGATATGCACATTACCGATGTTTGTCGCCGCGCCCTCGTGTGATTTCACACGTAGAAGTCGTCGGCCTTTCAGCTCCCACCAGTCTTCGGATTGAATACATGGGTTAGAGCTCCTGAACGGATTGATTTGGGGGTTCAACAGTGGAATTGTCACTGTTAACCAATATTTGACTGGGTTCCCGAGTATCGTTGGTTGGTCCTGTGTGGGTCTGACACGCGAATGTGACAGGAACCAAAGTCCAACCAGAGCGCCGACAGTCAGTCATGAGAGATTTCGAAGACTTACTGAGTATGGCCACCAGGAAACTCGTGGGGTGTCGGTAGTCTCCCCAATAGTCCGTTGCCACCGAGGATACCTCGGTACACGTCGTCACCGCTCGCCTCAGCTAACTCGCCGCAGAGTTCGCGTAGGTCGTCGGTGAGACTGTTTCCAAGTAATATCGGTCATAATGCCCAAGTATAAATGAAGATACATTTAAGCATATAACTAATGGGCAGTATCCCCGGTGTTTCAGCGGTACGTCATGCATATACCGAGATCTCGAAGAATGGAAATAACCGCTATTGGTGGCGTGACCGCTTCATCAACCGGGTTGTTAGCCCAACACAACAGCGCATCTATGGTCGCGGTAATGCAATAGACCCCTTTGGTGGGGAACACAGGTACACCGATTGGGATGTGTTATTTGTTCTTGACGCATGCCGCGCCGACCTGTTTGAAGAAACGGTTCCGGACTCAGGTATTAATTATTCTTCTTATGAGATGGTGGAAAGTCCTGCTAGTTCGACACCTGAATGGACGAGCCGACTTTTTGAAGGCCGCTCATTTGGAGATGTAGTTTATATCACAGCAAATCCGTGGACGGCCCGTGTGGCACCGAACTCATTTCATGACCGCATAGATGTTTGGCACGACGATTTTGACGACGATGTTGGAACAGTACGTCCGGAGGCAATGATTAAGGCCGCCAAAGCCGCAATAGACGATTATCCGAATAAACGGATTGTCGTCCACCTCATGCAACCTCATGTTCCATTTATTGGAGGCGCCGAAGTCGATGAAGGCTCAAAAAATAATCCGGAGCAGGTAATCAATGAGCAAATCAAAACGACAGGCAAAGAAGGGTCGTTTGGTAGGCTTCGATATGGCGACGGAGATGTGAAAAAAGTGTGGTCAGACTACAAGTCTAATCTCGAAATCGCTTTAAAAAATATCCAGAATATCACGAATGACATAGACGGCCGTATAGTGTTGACTTCAGACCACGGGAACATGTTCGGTGAAATAGCCTGGCCATTTCCAATTCGTGTTTATGGTCATCCAGATGGCCTCCGCTCTTCACCCCTGATAGAGGTGCCCTGGGCAGTCATAGAATCAGATTCACCTCGTCCAACAATCAAAGACGATGGTGCGAAACATGTTCCCTTACCTGGTGAGGAAAACCAGCTATCCAATAAATTGGAATCACTTGGATATAAATGAGGGTCTGAGAGTGAAAGAGATGATTTAGGCATGAGGTGTGTTTGAATTCCACGACCCTTCTATCGGCTTCTCTGTGAATATTCGATTTTCGTGTACGGGTATCGCTGAAACAGTTGGTATCTCTTTTCAACTTTAAGTAATGATGTTCGGAACGGCACCGTCTAGTTAAGGAACGAACAGGTCGAAGAGTGAGTGATCTATGCTACTCTCAGACCTGCTCAAGGAGAGTTTGGACACCGCTACGCTTGAATGTTGGCAGCGTGAGCGGACGGCGACGCC
>NZ_JBHTAB010000016.1:0-28872 GCF_042663345.1 Haloferax chudinovii | reverse complement strand
CATGGGTGGGCAGTCGGCTGAGCGTCCGCCGGTGGCTTGCAGTGTTCGTTCATTACTATAACTTTCAGCGACCGCATCAATCGCTCGACGGACGACCGCCAGCTCAGGAGGTTAACTAGACAGTGCCACAATTAAGAACAACTCAGAGACCAGTTATTGCGAGTGGTTTCGTTGGGTGGTCTGTTCATAGAGTTTGTATTGATTAGAGACGTGGTGTAGACAACTGTCGTCCTGGAGTGCCACATACTGACTTCGATATATGCGACTATGATGTCGAGTTTAATTACAACAATAGGTTCGTAATTGTTTACCCGGGTCACGAAACTTAGCCAGATCACCGGCTCAAAGTCATACAATATTCGCGAGTATCGACGACGCTCTCGCATTTCAGATACTTCGCAAATATGGGGATATGCGGCCTCTCAGTCCACTTTCTGGTTCAGAGAATCGATTCGGGCGAGTTGTTTCGATATAATCGAAGTTAAGATGACTCTCAAACAATTGGCTGAAAAGGTGGTTCACAGTCTGGTTGATGATTGGTAGAGTGTGAAAGTAGTATAGTGCCACCCGCTACGCTGGTCAATAGGTTCGACAGATACGAAATGAAATCCTCACGCCGATTACCATCTGGACTGTTCTCAATGACTGCCCTGTTGCTCTCAAATGGGGTTAGGAGACCGAGAAAGCAGATACATGAATGCCCTCATCTATTTGATCTCGATTCGATATCGATGAACCACCAATCACACGGCTTGAATTGTGGTGTCAAACGAGACCATGAATCGATACTCCGAAAGGACGAGACGGTTTTAGTACAAGACGAGAAACACGCCAATCTGTATCGGAACGAGCGTCAAAAGGGTCAGTACAGCGATAGCACTTGATACTCGCGTCAGTTCGACAGTATCGACAACACCCATTCCAAGGATTGCCACGAGAACTGCCGACTGGTACGGGAAGAAGTAGGTGTTGAGTGCGACGGCCTCCATCATCGCGATGGGAACCAACGGGACACCGACAGTACTCGAAAACGAAACGAGTATCGGCGTGAGAACGCTGGCAACGGCGAGCCCTTCCATCACCAGCGTGAGAAGTTGCGAGACGATGACGACAAACACGAGCACGAGCGGGAGAGACACGTCGGCGGGGAGCTGTGAGAGGAGTGTTTCGGCGGCCAGATTGGTGAAGCCGGTCTGTTGGAGACCGGCCGCGATTGCGAAGATAGCGCCGAAAAAGAACAGAATCGAGAGATCTGCCTCTCCGACGGCATCGGGGTCGACGACGCCTATCTTCGGAGCGAACGCCAAGAGTGCGACTACGAGCGCACCGAAAAGCGGGTGCAGTCCGTGTGCGAAGTCCGTCACCCAGATAGCCACACCGACGAGGAGGAAGACGAGCATCCGCAACTGTTCGGCCGTCACGCTCACGCTCTCGGCGCGTTTCGGAGCGTCGAGAGCGTCGGCGTCTCGCGGCCGGTAGAGCAGATAGATGACAGCGATGACCACCAGAACGCGACCGAGGCCCATTACCGGAGCGAGCCAACGGAGCCACTCGGTCCACGAGATGGACACCCCGGCGGCCGATTCGACGAGGCCAGTCACGATGATGTTTGCGAGGGACCCGGTCAGGACCCCCGAAGAACCGTAAAACGTTGCGAACAGCGGCCCGAGGAAGATTCCTATCTTCGCCCGCCGCTCCGTGAAGATGTCTCCGAGGGAAAGCAGTATCGGGCCGAGTATGAGCACCCGAACGAGCGAAGAAGGAATCAGGACGGCCAGCGCGAGGCTGGCGAGACAGGAAGTGACGAGAAGATATCGAAACGCCGTGGTGGCGTCGGTCGACGCGGCGTCCGACAGCCGAGCGCGTGCGAGTTCTTCGACCAACCCCGCCAGTCCGCTCTGACGGGAGGCCTCACCGACGAGAATACCGACGGCGACCAGCCACGTCGCCGGTGAGCGAAATCCCGTCAGCGCTAGCGCTGGTGAGAACGCGACGCCGATGAGTCCAATGCCGACAAGCGCGGTGAACCACGGCTCAACCGGGGACCGGACCCACAGCATGATACAGAATACGGTGATCGCGAGCATCGTACTCGCGTCTCTCGCAAGCGGGGCGAACTGAAAGACGGCCACGGCGGCGAACGCTCCGACAAGCGGTGATAGCCACGTAGGGTCGACGCCAGAGACGTCGACGGCCGACCAACGCGAGTTATCCGACATTGTGCGTCAGTAGACAGAGTCGACACCAATGATTCTATCGGGCGTGTTACGCGGTCGAGGGGCGACTCGTCTCCCATAGACTTATTGCGAAACTGTACCAACACCGTGCTATGGCACGGCAAGAGCCAGAAGACCTCTTAGAGATGAGTGCTGGGACGCGAAGTATCCTCGAGGAACACGACCTCCGTCCGCTGTGGGAAGTCGAAGACGACATGGGTCACGTCCTCGACGACCCCGAGTCGGATATCTGGAAGTGGGAAGACATCCAGACCGCTATCGACGCCATCGAGGACGACGTTCCGATTGCCGACCTCCCGCCGGGGTTCCAGCGGCGCGTCGCCGTTCCCATCAACACGGCGAACGCCATCTCGAACACCATCTACGTCGGGATTCAAACGGTCTCGCCGGGTGAGACTGCACCTGCGCACCGACACGGGGCGAACGCGCTTCGGTTCACTATCGACGGACACGAGGACATGAAAACCGTCGTCGCGGGCGAGGAGTTCCCGATGAAGGACAACGACCTCATCACGACGCCGCAGTGGGAGTGGCACGACCACGTCAACGACGGCGACGAGACGGCCGCGTGGCTCGACGTGCTCGACCTCCCGCTCGTCCTCGACTCGCTCAACGCGAAAAACACCTTCGAGTATCACGAGCTGGACCGCCAGCCGGTCACGAAGACGCCGGGGTACTGGGAGTCACAGTACGGGCGTGCCCGCGACTACGACGAGACGAAGCGAGACGGCATCCCCGGTCCGTTCGAGGGTACGTGCGAGGCGACGCCGCCCTACCGGTTCGGGTGGGACGACACCCTGGAAGCGCTCCGCCAGCGCGCCGACAACGACACCCCGGACCCGCACGACGGCTACAGTCTCTCGTACGTCAACCCAGCGTCGGGGAAGCCGCCGCTGTTTCCGACGATGTCGTTCCGCGCGCAGTTGCTCCAAGCGGAGACTGACCCGCACTTCCACAACGCGACCGAGGTGTACTTCGTCATCGAGGGTGAAGGCGCGACGCATGTCGGCGACGAAGCGCTGGAGTGGAGCCAGTGGGACGTGTTCGTCGTCGCACCGGATGAGATTCATCACCATGAGCCGGATGGTGAGGCCATCCTCCTCGGGATGACCGACCGTCCCGTGTTCGAGGCGTTCAACCTCTACGCCGAGGCGGCACCACAGTAATCGCGGCTGTCGGCGAGCGTTCAAGCACTACGGACGACGGCTGTTACTGCTAAGAGATATTTCATACGTTGTTTTACTGCAGGTGGTAGGCTTATGTACTCGGCGCTACGACGACGTGTATGGCGGAGTTCGAGAACCCCTACGCACAGGCAAATCCATTTGTCCGAGCGCATTTCGACTGTTTGAACTGTGGCGGAAAACTCTGGGAGTACGCCATTCAAGACCGAATGGTGTGCGAGGACTGCCGCGAACTGTTCGACTCCTCAGAGATATTTGACGAATCAATCGCCCATGAGTAACCGTATAGACCAACGCGGCACGTCTGCTGATCACACCGACGAACGGCCGAACTACGACCACGTGTCGAACGACGTCAAGCGGCCGGCGCTCGTCTCCGACCTTCGCGAGCGAGTCGCCGGCGACGTTCGGTTCGACACGTACACGCGGCAGTTGTACGCGACCGACGCGAGTGCGTACGAAGAGACGCCCATCGGCGTCGTATTCCCGACGTCGACCGAAGACACCGCCGCCGTCGTCTCTTACTGCTCCGAACGGGGAATCCCAGTCCTCCCCCGGGGGGCTGGAACGAGTCTGGCCGGACAGGCGGTCAACGAGGCCGTCGTCCTCGACTTCACCCGGTACATGGACACTGTCGTGTCGGTCGATGCGGATGCTCGGCGCGCGCAGGTGCAATCCGGCGTCGTCCTCGCGGAACTCAACGAGGCGCTGTCCACGCACGAACTGAAGTTCGCACCCGACCCCGCGGCCGGCGACAGGAGCGTCATCGGCGGTGCCATCGGCAACAACTCGACCGGCGCGCACTCGCTCAAGTACGGGAAGACCGACGCGTACGTCGAGGAATGTGAGGTCGTCTTGGCCGACGGGACGGTCGCAACGCTCGGCGAGACGGACCTCGATGAACTCCGAGAGCGCGCCGACAGCGACGGCACGCTTCTCCAACGCGTGTACGCCGAAGTCGTTCGCATCGTCGACGACGAAGCCGAGGAGGTCAGAGCGCGGTTCCCCGAGTTGAAACGCAACGTGTCCGGGTACAACTTCGACGTTCTCGTGGAAGAAGCCGAGACGGGGACGGTCAATCTCGCGCGCCTCATGGCGGGAAGCGAAGGGACGTTAGCGGTCGTCACCGAAGCCACGGTCGCCTTAGAGCCGGTCCCCGTGACGAAATCGGTCTCACTACTGTTCTACGAGAGCGTGCTCGACGCCGTGACCGACGTGCAGTACGTCCTCGAACACGACCCCGCGGCCGTCGAACTCATCGACGACGTCCTCATCGGGTTGGCGCGGGAAACCGCCGATTTCGAGGAGATTGCCGCGCTCGTCCCGGACGACGCAGAGGCGGGACTGCTCGTAGAGTTTTATGCCGAGGACGACGGTCACGGACGGTCGCTGACCGCGGGGCTCCTCGCCGACCGCGTCTCCGAGGGAGCAGGGAATGGAAAACCTCCGGAGAACCGCCCCGACACCGAACAGACGTTCTCGTTCGCCGGGGTGGAAGCGCACAGCGAGGTCGACAGAGAACAGTTCTGGAAGCTTCGGAAAGCCGGCCTCCCAATCCTGCTCTCGCGGACGTCCGACGAGAAACACATCAGTTTCATCGAGGATTGTGCGATTCCCCCGGAGCACCTCCCCGAATTCGTCGAACGCTTCCAAACGCTACTCGAAGCCAAGAACCGCGACGTCGACGCGGCGTTTTACGCGCACGCCGGTCCGGGCGTCTTGCACGTCCGCCCGCTCGTGAACACGAAAGCCGCGGCGGACCGGCGGGACATGGTCGAGATTGCCGACGCTGTGACCGACTTCGTGGTCGAACTCGGCGGGAGCGTCTCCGGCGAACACGGCGACGGTCGCGCGCGGACGCAATGGAACCGCAAACTGTACGGTGACGCGCTCTGGAACGCCTTCCGTGACCTGAAGACCGCGTTCGACCCCGACTGGTTACTCAACCCCGGCAACGTCTGTGGCGACCACGATATGACCGAGCACCTCCGGTACGACGGCGAGTACACCTACGACGCCGGATTCGAGCCATCGCTCAACTGGGAGAACGAAAACGGCATGCAGGGGATGGTCGAACTGTGCCACGGCTGTGGTGGATGTCGTGGTGGCCAAGACACGTCCGGGGGCGTGATGTGTCCGACGTACCGCGCCGCCGACGAAGAGATTACGACGACGCGGGGGCGCGCGAACCTCCTTCGGCAGGCGATGAGTGGGGACCTACCCGACGACCCGACAGACGACGAGTTCGCCGAGGAGGTGCTCGACCTCTGTATCGGCTGTAAGGGGTGTGCCCGCGACTGTCCGAGCGAAGTCGACATGGCGAAACTGAAGACCGAAGTCATGCACGTGCGTCACCAAGAACAGGGGTCGAGCCTCCGCGACAAGCTCTTTGCGAACTTCGACGCATTGGCTCCCCTCGGGAGCGCGCTCGCCCCGATTTCGAATCTCGCACAGTCGATTCCGGGAGCGAGAACGATTGCGGAGAAGACGCTCGGAATCGCACGCGAGCAGGCGCTTCCGGAGTTCCAACGCGAGACGGTACGTGATTGGTTCGAGAGCCGCGGCGGCGCGCGCGTCGCCGAGAGCAACGCCGAGCGGAAGGCGGTCTTCTTCGCGGACAGTTACACCAACTACAGTCACACGGAGGTCGGAAAAGCGACGGTTCGTGTCCTTGAGGCCGCCGGCGTCCACGTCCGGTTAGCTGAGCGCACCGATAGCGGTCGCCCGGCGCTCTCGAAGGGGTTCGTCGAGAAGTCGCGCGACGCGGTCGAAAGCAACGTCGCGGAACTCGCACCGTACGTCAGAGACGGCTGGGACGTCGTCCTCGCCGAGCCGTCCGACGCGGTGATGTTCCAGTCTGACGCGCTCGACTTATGCGATGGCCCCGCCGTCGAATCCCTCGCGGCGAACGCCTACGGGGTTTGCGAATATCTCGACGCCTTCCGGCTCGGCGAGAACGTCGACTGGGAGCCGACGACTGAGTCGGTCGCCTACCACGGTCACTGCCACCAGAAGGCGGTGAAGAAAGACCACCACGCCGTCGGTATCCTCCGGCGCGCCGGCTACGAGGTCGACCCGTTGGATTCGGGCTGTTGTGGCATGGCCGGGAGCTTCGGCTACGAGGCCGAGCATTACGCACTCAGCAAATCGATCGGCGAAATCTTGTTCGAGCAGATCGAGGCGAGTGAGGCGACTGCCGTCACGGCCCCCGGAACGTCCTGTCGGACGCAACTCAGCGACGACCGTCTCGAAGCAGTCACCACCGAAAGCTCGTTGTCTGGGACTGAACTCGACCGCGAGGAGCCGCCGACCCCGGTTGAACTACTCGACTACTGCCTCCCCAACTAACACAGGGCGCGTCGGGGTTTCGTACAGGCCCGCGACTCGGCGTTGACTCGTCGGGACCTGCTCTTCGCAGATTTTCTCGAACAGCATGTTTTATATCCGTACTGAGTAAATGATGCAGTATGCGATTCGTCAGATTCGACCAGGGACACCTGGGACTGTTGACTAACGACGGCATCGTCGACCTCACCGACCGCCTCGGACTCGGAACCGATGACCCACTCGTCGAGTACATCAACGGCGACTACGATGCCAGCGAATACGTCGACGCCGAACCGGACTACGATGGACGCGAAGTCGATATCAAGTCGCCGGTAAAGCGCCCCGGCAAGGTCATCGCGGCACCCCTGAACTACGAGAACCATATCGAGGAAGCCATCGCGGACAAGGACATCACCACCGACGAATGGTTCTCTATCGAGGACAAGGGGTACTTCCTCAAAGCGCCGTCGAGCGTCGTCGGGCCGGACCACGGCATCGAACTGCCGTTCGACGACCGTCGCGTCGACCACGAAATCGAACTCGCGTTCGTGATGGGCGAGGACACCAAGGACGTCGATTCCGACGAGGCTTGGAACAGTATCTTCGGGTACACCATCCTGCTCGACATCTCGGTTCGCGGCGACCAGGACCGGTCGAACCGGAAGTCCTACGACACGTTCACCGTCGTCGGGCCGAGCGTCGTCACCCCGGACGAAATCGACGACCCGCAGGGTCTGGACATGCAACTCGACCTCAACGGGGAGACACGTCAAGACGCGAATACCAGCGATATGGTCTACACCTGCGCTGACATCGTCCAGTACGCGAGTATCGGCGCTACGCTCGAAGTCGGCGACATCGTCACGACGGGAACGCCAGAAGGTGTGAGCGAACTCAACGACGGCGACATCGTCGAGGCCGAGATCGAGAGCGTCGGGTCGATGACCGTCGACGTCACGCAACGGGACCTGTCTTTCGCCGACGTGAACGTCCAGAAAGGCGGTCAGTAACGTCGCAGTACGTCGCGCCACATACCTTTTTGCGTCCGACGCAGTGTTGCGAAACGTAGCGAAGCGTATCCAAAAGCACGAATACGACGAATACGGGCCAACACCAATACGAGTACTCACCGCTCTCAGGGTGACGTGAGTCTCAAGACGTTCTCGGGCTTCGAGAGCCGGGACAAAGAACTATGTCACAAGCAACCACTCGTACGGTCGTACGAGTGGCGGAAAGCGATTGCGAGCCAATCGCTCGATGTCACTCGACAGGGAAACCATGACAACGATTCTACTTGCAGTCGACACGGATGTCGAACGGGCGAAAAAACAGGCCAAAACCATAACCAGTCTCCCGCTACAGAACGAGGACACTCTCCTCTTCGTGTTGCACGTCTTCCGCACGGACGACGGCGGAGCCGACGCGAGGAATCTCAAGTCGGTCACGGCGGCCCTCGATGACCTCGAGGCGGCAGGGTTTGCGGTCGAAGTCGAACAGTCGAGCGGGGATGCGGTTCAAAACATCCTCGAGGTGTCAGAGCGTATCGACGCCGACGTCATCAGTCTCGCGGGTCGGAAGCGATCACCCGCGGGGAAAGCACTCTTCGGGAGCGTGTCACAGGACGTGCTCTTGAAGTCGGAGCGACCGGTCCTCATTGAGACGACCGATTGAAACGGAAGAGACCTCAGTACGATTTTTCACCGCGATTCGAACGCGCCGACTATAGTAATCTCCAGAAGTATCTACTCACAGTTGTCTCTGTATTACTGAGAGTCGGCGTGATACGACCGTTTCCGGCTGGTGGACCCGCAAAGACTTCCAGATTCTACTATAGCAGGCGCCGGACGGGGCTATATCAGTCCGAGCGTGTCCGCCGCATGCGTCAGCGCCGCGGCAATCGGAATGAGGAGCGCGGTACGCATGACCAAGAGGAGAAAGAGGTCGCGAAAGCGCATCGGCACGTCGTCGAACATGTCGACCATCATCGGGGCCGGTGCGGAAAAGAAGATGGCCTGCGCACTCGTGACGATAAGGACGAACACCTGCGTGACTAAGTCCGCCTCGACGACGAACGTGCTTCCGATGAAGAACTCCGCTCCGCCGAGGATGATACCGATAGTGGCCAGTTTCGGGTCCGGAATCCCGAACAGAGACAACAGCGGAACGAACGGTTCGGCGATGTATTCGAACGCCGGCGTGTAAGCCTCGAGCAGGAGCACAACCATCGACATCGTCAACACGGACCCGACGACCGTACCGGCGAGCTTCAGACCATCGATGAAGCCGGTAAACGACGCGCGGGGTATCGAGTCACCGTTCGCCGCCGTCGAGACGCCTTCGTTGAACGCGAACCGTAGATACTCACCGACAGTTCCAGTAAACCGAGGCTCTGGGTCGGGCTCTGCGATGTACTCGTTCGGTACCATCGAGAGAGGTGGAATCCGGACGAGGATGGCCGCGACGATGAGGGTCGCGACGGTGTAGAGGAGCACGATGACCGGAAAGATGTGAAGCAGGCCGAGAATGGCCGCAACCGCGCCGACGGTCCCTAAGTTCGCTGTCGCGAAGCAGGTGCAGATGACGAACACCTCACGCTTGTTGTATCCGCCTCGGTCGAAGACGTTCCGAGTGAGGTAGTAGCCGATACTGAACGACCCGAGCCACGATGCCGCGCTATCGAGCGCTGACTGCCCGGGGAGTTTGAATGCCGGCCGCATGACCGGTTGCGCCAGCGTACCGATGAACTGGAGTCCTCCGAGCTCCGCGAGCAGATTGACGAAGACGGCGCCGATTGGTATCACGAGCGCGACCGTGATGACGAGTGCGCCCCAGGCGATGTTGACAATGGGGTCCGCAAGCATCCACGCCGGCCCGATGTCGAACAGAATCGCGAACGCGAAGAAGACCGCCGCGAGCCTGAACAGTACGAACACCGACGCTGTACGCCAGTACTCCAACTCGAGTCGGTCGACCGTTCGTTGGCTAAACGTCGGCGTGCCACGATAGTGAACGTCGGCGACAGTCGTCAGCACACCCCCCACGATGATGATACCGAGTGCGAACAGTTCGACGGCGGCTATCGATGCGTTCTGAATGAGCGTCAGGATGACGTCGAGCGGAATCGTCGTCTGTCCGTTCCATTGTATGGGAAACAGGAAGACGAACCCGCCAGTCAGAAAGGCAACGACGAACCGGAGTATCGGTCTCCATCCGTTTCGACCGAAGTCTACATCGGAAATCGACTTCTCCTCGGCCCTCACCGACGCGTCGGATACGTGGTCCTCGCTCTCCCATGCTTGGCTACCGAGCATACCTCGTGTGAGTTCTTCGGCCGGTATAAAACTACCTGAGAAAATAATTATAACCTATTTCAATAGAAGTCCATGTTCGGGAGTGACGCGCCTGTTTAGTCACGGTTCGACCACAATAGCGAGTCCCACTCGCTGATTCGCCTCGCTAGCGGTCCACCGTACAGTTCTCTATTGCTTCGACGGTCTCCGGTATCGGGAATCACTCACCCGAACCGTCCGACTTGAGAGCCAACAAATAGTTGCAAGTATACATAACTTATTTATGATAGAGTATCACATTTGTTCATCATGGGTTCGCCAATTAGCCGAATAGATGCTCAAGCAGAGGTGCCCGACCAAGCGTTCGATGATCGAGTCATCGATCTCGACTTCCACGTTAACCCGCTGGAAGACGAGCTGTTATCGTACGTGGAAGACGACGTCGTCAGAGACAAGCTGACGACTGAGTTCGGTCCGACACCGATTATGGGCAAATGGGACGCCGCCTACGGCATCAAAGAAGGCAACGAGGGACTGTTCACGCAGGGACGCGCGGAGTACGCCGAAGACGTCCACGAGGCCTGCGAGAAGTTCGCCATCGACGACCCAATCGTCAACGCCGGCATCAACAACCTCCCACTTCAGCACCATCCGGTCCTGAAGAACGGACTCGTGCAGGCGGGCAACGATTACATGCTCGACAACTTCGCGGACGAGGGTGTCTACACCTCGATGCTCGTCCCGAAGTGGGACACCGAATACGCGGTTGAAGAAATCGAGCGCGTCGCGTCGGAAGACAACATCGTCGCCGCGTATTCGTGGTTCGACCCAAAGACGCCGTGGGGGAGTGAACAGTTCGAGCCGGTGTTCGAAGCACTCGTCGAACACGACCTTCCACTACTCCTGCACGGGTCGCTCGCGTACTGGCCACAGCACTCCTACGTCGGCGACGAGATGCTGACGTGGACCGAAGTCCTCGGCTTCGACTGGCCGGTCCATACGATGGTGAACATCGTCAACATGATTATGCGAGGCGTGTTCGACCGGTATCCCGACCTCGATGTCGTGTTTCAGGAGGGCGGCCACTGGTGGCTCCCGTTCCTGCGCTACCGCATGGACGAGTTCTACGAGATGCACCCCGACGACATCAGAATCACTCCCCGGAAGCACGAAGACGGCGAGGACTATCTCGACCGGCGTCCGAGCGAATATCTCCGCGACAACATCTACGTGACGACCCAACCGCTCGCACTTCCGCGAGGGTCCGGGCAAGCGAGGAACCTACTCGAGTTGAGTATGGCGGAGGACACGTTCATCTACTCGAGCGACTGGCCGCACCAGACGCTTGACCCGCCGACGTGGTTCTACACGTCCCGCGCGTTCGACGAGGACCTTCGCGACGCGGTCTTACACAAGAACGCCGAAGACATCCTCGGTATCTAACCAGCCATGAGCGCAGAGTCACAGATCAAAGACGACTACACCAAGGTCGCATCGGTCGAAGACATCCCCAGTGGCCGCGGGATTGCGGTGAACGCTAACGGAATCGAAATCGCGATCTTCAATGTCAAGGGCGAATTTCACGCCCTGTCTAATCGCTGTCCGCACCAAAACGCGCCGCTGTACAAGGCCGGTGAGGAGAAGATTAACGCGGAACACACGTGGACGACGTCCCGCGGCGGGGTCAACGAAGAGGAGCTCAGCGTGAGTTGTCCGTGGCATCTCTGGGAGCTGGATATCGAGTCCGGTGAGCATGAGGTTTCAGGGAAGTGTATCGGTACGTTTGACGCCGAGGCCGTCGACGGCGACGTCTACGTCCAAATCTGACCCGAGAAAATCGGTTATCTACCCGAAGTTACCTTATTTTGTGGCCCTTTGGTTGTAGAGTTCGAGTTGGGTAGGGCTGTCTCAGCTGATTTTGAAATATCCGAGCCGATTCTACTACTCAACGCAAAGCGATTACCGAGTCGCTAGAAACCTCCGACAGTATGTTGAACCCATATTTCGGTATATTCGAAATTGAACGTCTTCGGGAGGTTTGTTATTACAGACCTAATGGCGTAATTCTACTAATTGAACTACGAACTGTCTCAAATACGGTACCCGTACTCTACGTCAGACGGCGGTACAAGTGGTGCCTCTCGTTCAAGCAACGACAGCGTAGGTGGCACGGTTGAACAAGTCTTATACGTGAAATCATCATTAGGTATACTATGACAAACGCTGACTCACCGAAGCGGCCGATCAAAACAGCAGTTCGAGTGTTCGAGTTAGTCCAAATCGTCCAAGACTTAGAATCTGCGACGTTTACCGAAATCTCCGAACACGTCGACATGGCAGAGAGTACGCTGCACGACTACCTGACGACACTCACCTACCTCGGCTACTTTGTGAACGAAGGACGGCAGTACAGTCTCTCACTCCGATTTCTGGATCACGGTATTGCCGCACGTGATACATTTTCGATATGCTCGAAATCGAGGGATACTCTCAAGCAATTGGCTGACGAAAGCGATGCGGCAGTTTGGTTGACAGTCGAACAGGGTGGGAAAGTAGTCTACTTAGCACAGGAGTTAGGAGAGAATTCGATCGAGACCCACGAAAGATTGGGTAAACACGAGTTCATGAATTGTCTAGCGTCCGGAAAAGTGATGCTTGCGTTCTCGTCGGAGGAACACATTGCGAATGTCGTCGAGACCCATGGTCTCCCACGGGAGACTCCAGAGTCAATCACATCGAGAGATGACCTGCAGAAAGAACTTGCCGAGATCCGTGAGCACGGCTACGCCGTCAACCACAATGAGACCGCACAGGGGGGATCTGCAGTCGCTGCTCCTATCGTGGTCGACGACGATGTTCGAGGCGCAATCGCCATCGCAGCCCCCCATGCACGCATCGAAAACGATGAATACCGCCAACAGATCATTGAACTTGTCACAACGGGGTCAAACGAAATCGAACTCCGATTAGCGTACGAGTAGACCATTCGAGACCGCTTGCAACACGATATGAGGACCGAACAGTAGGTAGTGTTCAGATAAGGATTGAAGCATGAGGCGTAGTGTTTTCTAAGTTGGTCGTGCCCGAAAACGCTAACCTCAGCGGTAGTCTCAACCGAATCGAATTAGAATTTGTGGAGCGAAAAGAAACACCGCGGCTGTTGATAAATCCCAGTATTCAGCTCCATCTTGCTGAATTCTCACTTTCGAATACTGTTTCTATTCTTGAAATATTTGGTGTTGACCGGGCGCGGTCCACCGTTCACAACTGGATTCACAAGGCTGATCTACAGCCCGACGACGGTCGAAGCCCGACTCACGTCACGGTCGATGAAACCGTGACTCGAGTTCAGCACGAGCAGTACTGACTGTACGCCGCGGTCAGTCAAGAGACAAACGAATTACGCCACACGAAGCTTGAGACGACAAGAACGAACGTTATCGCTCTCTTCTTCCGCGAATTGCGTGAGAAACACGACGTCGACGACGCGGTGTTTCTCGTCGATGATGTGAACCCACTGAACGACGCCTGCAATCGACACGGGCTCGATTTCAGATATGAAGCCACGGAAATCGGAACAGCGTCGAACGTGTCTTTCGTGGAGTAAAACGACGAGCTACCAGTTTCTCGAACTGTTTCAGCAACGCCGAAGAAGAAACGGTAAGCGAGTGGCTCAAATCCGTCGCCTTCGCATGGAATCAGCTAATCTGAACACCACCATATAGACGGACCTAACGATATACGAACCTTCTGTATCGAACGAACTGACACTCACAGCTGAATGCGCTTTCCGGAGTTCACAGAGGTAGTATTAGTTCACATTTTTGAACATTAATTCGTAGCCCAGATTCAAATCCATCTGAATCCCCCGTCGAGCAATTCAACGACAATCTCCGCGTCGACCATTTAGACGTCACCACGAGCGAGCCGACCGATGTGTCCCGCGACCGACCACCGGTTCAAAACTCGAGAGTCGGACCCAGATGAGGCGTGAACGGGACAACCGATCTGGGAAGTGCCCGGTGTGTGGCGCAGTTCGCGACGGTCCCAGTCTCGATGGGGAGTCTTTCCGCGCCGGCGAGGGGTGGCTTCCGATGGAGCAAGAGTTCACACAGGGCTACCGGATGCATCGTGTACTCAGCAATCCTAGCCGCTCGACGTCGACCGATTGGACGACGCGAATCGAGAGCGAGTCGAAACCGCGAGAGACCTCCTGGAAGAGGTGAGTCTTCTCACACGGCCGGGCGACGGAGCCGGGACCGACGCCCACGCAGACTCCTAACTCCGTCAAGCCGCCTTCTCACGAACGGTGAGTACGGGAACAGGAGCTCTCCTGAGCACCCGCTCGGTCGTGCTGCCGAGGAGGTAGCGTTGCACGCCGCGACGGCCGTGGGTTCCCATGACCAACAGATCGATCCCGTTCTCCTCAACGTAAGAGAGGATCGTCTCGTCGGGAATCCCGGTTCGAATCGCGGTCGTCAGTTCGAGACCGCGTTCGTCCGCAGCATCTCGGAGGTCCTCAATCGCGTGCTCACCGATTGCCTCGAATCGCTCGAAGATTTGGTCCACGTCGGCGTCGAAGCTCACGTCCTCGACTCCCGAGTCCAGGGCGAGCTCGGCGACCTTCGTATCGTCCACGACGTAGAGCACGTGGATGGTCGCTCCGGACAGCTCCGCGAGTGTGAACGCTTCCCCCAGCGCTCTGAGCGCCAGGTCACTCCCGTCGGTCGGGACAAGGATACGCGTGTACGTCGCGTCAGTCATCGGTCGACACTCCGCTCACATACGATTCGGTGTTCGACTTCGGTGAACCCTTTCTGTCTAACAGGCGTCGGCGTTCGGTGGCTGTCCACGAACATAGTCAATCGCCCCCCATAGTGACGTCTTCGTTGTCCGGTTCGGGTCCACTGGGACTCGACGTTCCACGAACGTCCCCTTCACGCCAGGTGCCGCGTCGGAACCACAGCCACGCGATGACCGCCCCGATGACGTTCGAGGCGAAAAAGGCGATCCAGATTCCCCGGACATCGGGCTGTCCGAAGAACCACAGGTCGACCGGGAGCACGCCTTGCGAGGCCACGTATGCAACGGGAAGTCGGATGACGGCGAGTGCCGCAATTGAGATTGCAGCAGCGATCAGTGTTTTTCCGGCACCGCGGAAGCCGCCGGTAAAGGCCCGCTGAATGCCGATAAATCCGAACGACAGCGCGACGTACCGCAGGAACTCCGCGCCGACGTCGAGGACGGCCGGGTCGTTGGTGAACACCGAGACGATAGGCGTCGGGACGAAGAAGATGGCCACGCCGGCGACACCGAGGATGCCGAACAACCCTTTTGCCGCGACGTAGTTCGCCTCCTGGGCGCGGTCGTACTTCCCTGCTCCGACGTTCTGACCAGTCATCGTCTCAACACCGCGCGCGACGGCGATAGCCGGGAGGAAGATGACCGAGAACACGCGGGTCCCGATGCCGAACGCCGCGACGACCGACGTCGAGAACAGCCCAACGACGATCAACAGCGCGTTGATCGAGAGCGCACGGCCAGTTCCCTCAATCGACGCCGGAATGCCGATGCGTAGGATCTTCCGGAGGTACTGAAGGTCGGGTTTCATATCGGTGAGATTGATCTGGATACCCCGCGTTCCCGACAGCATGATGTAGAGGCCGACGAGCATCGCCAGCCCCCGCGAAAAGACAGTGGCGACAGCCGCTCCCTGGATGCCGAGTTCGGGGAATGCGAGCGGGCCGACCGTCCAGCCGTTGATCAGGAACGGGTCGAGAATCACGTTGATGACGACCGTCCCGAACATGACGAGCATCGGCGTGATGGTGTCACCCGCGCCGCGCATCAGCGAGATGAACACGAAAAAGCCGAACATGAACGGCAAGCCTAGTGCAACCACCTGCATGTACGCTGTGGCCCCTGGGAGGACGTCGGGCGATGCACCGAGGAACGCGAGGAACTCCCGGACGAACGGATAGCCGATTGCACCGAGGATTGCTGAGGCAATGAACGCGAACGATACCGTCTGCGAGGCCGCATACTCGGCCTCCTTAGTCTCCTCAGCACCGGAGTGTTGGGCGACAAGCACGCTCCCGGCGACCGAGAGGCCCATCCCGAGTGAGATGAGCAGGAACACCATCGGGAACGCGAAGGAGATGGCTGCCAGCGCCTCCGTCGAGTACTGGCCGAGCCAGAACGTGTCGGCCAGATTGTAGGCAGTCTGCATCAGGTTCGTGAACACGATGGGTAGCGAGAGGAACAAGAGTGGCTTGATGATGCCACCCTCTGTCAGGTTGAGTTCCTCCTGTCCTTTGAAGAAGCTCACGCGACCACCTCCGAGCCAGACGGCCAGCCGAGGTGCAGTTCCAGCGTGTTTTCGAGGACGTGATGCGTTTCGTCGAGCGGCTCACCCAGAGCCACTTTCCGTACGTGTGCGCCGTTGATCGTCGTTGTGACGAGTCTGGCGACTTCGTCCGGGTCGGTCTCCTCGAAGTGACCATCGTCGATGCCGTCTGCGACGATATCTGCGACGACCTCGCGCATCATGTCGTCGAGACCGAGGAACCGTTCTCGGAAGAGCCCCTGAAAGGGTGCCTGGGTTTTCAACTCCATGATCGCCACGGGGAAGCCGTTGGCGTCAGGGTTCGACGATGTGAAGACCGCGTTGAAGAACGCTCTGAGTCGTTCGCGCGGATCCGTCGCTTCGGAGGCGAGTTGTTCCGTGAACCGCTCGATCAGGTTGTCAAGGAACACGTTCAGCAACTCTTCTTTCGTATCGAAATGGTAGTGGATCGCTGCGGTTGTCATCGACGACTCGTCGGCGATTTTCTGCATCGTGAGTCCGGCATACCCGTGTTTGCAGAGAACCCGGTTCGTCCCGTCGATGATCTCGGATTTTGTCTCCGATTCCATTCTCTATGGGGACTTACTAACTGATTAGTTAAGAGCTTTCTGACTGATTAGTAAGTCCAGAATCTGTCATTTTTTATCTCTCGGTTCACGACACAGGTCGCGAGAGGCACTCGGAGTCACATCGCCTCGGCGTTCCGGCCCGCGGAGGAACTGGTCTCTCTCGCCGGAGCCCCGTGTTTCAAGCCGCTCGCGACCATCACCACGGTATGGAACTTATTGACGGCGTGTACGGCCTGCCACTCGATGTGTCGCTGGGCGACCGCGAGATGACGCTCAACCCAGTCGCCGTCGAGACGCCGCAGGGACTCCTCCTGCTCGACGTCGGTCTCCCGGATGGACTCGACGACCTCGCCGACGCGCTCGATGCGGAGGGGCTCGGGCTCGAGAACACGTGGGCGGTCGCGATCACCCATCAAGACCTCGACCACGCTGGTTGTTTGGCGGCGGTCGTCGAGCGAACCGACGCGGTCGTGTTCGCCCACGAGCGAGACACGCCGTACCTCGAAGGCGAGACGAAACTGGTCAAGTCCAGCGAGGAGCGCCCGATGGAGATTGCGCCGACGACGGTCGACGTCCAGGTGACCGGTGGGGAGACGTTCGCGACCGCGGCGGGTCCGATGCGAGCTGTCTCCACTCCCGGGCATAGCCCCGGCCACACGTCCTACTACTTCCCCGACGCAGAACTGTTGATCAGCGCCGACGCACTCAACGTCGTCGACGACGAGTTGGTTGGCCCACGCGAGGACGCGACACCCGATCTGGAGACCGCCTGGGAGAGCGTCGAACAGCTCGCCGAACTCGACATCAAGGAGACGTTCTGCTTCCATGGTGGGTTCGTCGAGGCAGGGACCGACCGCATCGAGAGATTAGCGGCCAACCGGTAGCGCGGATTGTCGCACTCAGGCTGATGCCTTGTATCGGGCTGGCCGCCCTCGAACCGCTCTTCCCTATATGAATCAACGAGTGAAACAGGACTACCGGATGCATCGTGTACTCAGCAATCTCAACCGACCCGATCTCAATGGTTGGACGACGCGGATCGCAACCGAGTCGAGACGGCGAGAGATTTCCTCGAAGAGGTGAGCCTTCTCACGCGGCCGGTCGACGGAGCGGGGGCGGATGCCCACGCAGACTCCTAACTGGAGTCGCTAACCACGCCTCGAGAGGTACCTCTCACGTCGGTTTATCGCCCCGACAGGGGGGTTCGGGGGCGACCCCGCGAGGCCCAGATATGGCCACACTGCAAGTTGCGACGACGACGACCGGCGTGATTGTATCGGATCCGCAGGCAGTCCGCGAGCTCTGTGAGAGCTACTGCTTCGGGACGCTCGACTGGGAAGCTACCGAAGACGGAGAGTTCACCATCCGGGGGTACGACGACTTCGAGGTGTACGAGCGCGGGAGAACGGCCTCCCGGACTACGAAGGCGGCATCGTGGCCCACGAGTTCTTGCGAGAACTCGCCGACCACCTCAAAGCCGACGAAGAACTCGATATCCAGATAGCGGGGTTCACGAAGTGCCGCTTCCCAGTCCAGCAGGTATCATACAACAATTCTAACACCTCATTTTGTCCATACCCAACTTTCCCACCCGTCCCCCACTTGCTATAGAATTAGTTCTCACCCAGGAGGTTGGGGTCGATTTATAATTATTGAAACCCTACTGTTTGAATATGGTCAAGCTTGGTGAGACTGCATCGGATTTTACACTTGACGGAACACAGGGAGATGAAATTCGAGAGTTCACCCTCTCCGAGTTTGCGGACGGACGCCCTGTTGCCGTCGTGTTCTATATTTACGATTACAGCCCGGTCTGTACGAAGCAGATGTGCGAAATCAACGAGATGGAGTATCTGACGTTCAACGACGACATCAGAGTGCTCGGTATTTCGACTGACGGGCCGTACAGTCACCAGCGATTCATCGCCGATAACAACATCTCGTATCCACTATTAACCGACGACGAAAAGCACGTCTACGAGCAGTACGGCATGGTTGAACGGAGTGACGAGGGACGGAGGAATGCAAAGCGCGGCATCGTTCTCGTGGATTCCGAACGTACAGTTCGGTACCGATGGCAAGCAGACGACACCTGGGATGACTGGCAAAACCAGCCCCTCCAAGACATCCACGGACTAACTGAGGAACTCACACAGTGACACATCATCTCAGCACGACCAAGTATCGGAGATGTATTAAACCACCTTCTGATCCGCTAGACCCAGTAGTTCCGAAATCACTCGTTTTGTGAACTGCTTTATGACATCCAGAGTCGGTAGTGTTCAGATAAGCTGATTCCATGCAAAGGCGAATGATCTGAGCCAGTCGTCGGCAGTGTTTACTTCGGCGTTGCTGAAACAGTTTGAGAGCGAGGAATTTCTCCGTTTTATCTCACGAAAGACACGTTCGACACTGTTTCGATTCCCGTGTTTTGCATATCGGAATCGAAGTCCATGTCGATTGCAGGCGTCTTTCAGCGGCGTCGCGCCACCGACGAGAAATACAGCGTCGTCAACGTCGTGTTTCTCGCGGAGTTCATGAAAGAATGAGTGAGCGATAACCTTGGGTCTCGTCGGTTCAAGCTTTGTATGGAGTAATTCGTTTGTGTCTGGATCGACACCGGCGTACAGCCAGTACTGCTCGCCGTTGAGTCGAATCACAGTTTCATCGACCGCAACGTGAGTCGGGTTTCGACCATCGTCCGGCTGTAGACCGGCTTTGTGAACCCAGTTGTGAACGGTGGAACGAGCCCGTTCGACACCAAATACCTCAAGAATAGAAACAGTATTCGAGAGCGACAATCAAGCAAGATGAAGCTGAATACTGAGATTTACCAGCAGCTGCGGTGTCGCTTCTCGTTCCACAAAATCTAACTCGATCTGGCCAAGGCTTCCGCTGAGCCGGGCGTTTTTCGGCATAAGCACTGAAAAATCGCACCGCCTCACCTTTCAATCCTTATCTGAACACCGCCGCATACTCGCGAAGAATATATGACTCAGTTCGGCATGTTGCAACACAGACTGACTCTATCGGGGACGTGGGCATAACAGATGAAAGCCCTCGACCGCTCAGCATCCCGCGACCATGCGAGACACAGTCTCACTTGCTCCCGGTCGCTTCGTCGACGGCGCGGAGTGCCGGCTCCCAGCGAGACCTTCGGTCCCGCACGGCTCATGGGACCCCCGCTACGCACCTCGTGGCTGGGGTGTCCTCAGGCTCTGCCTGTGGACGAGCGAGGGTTTCACTCTCGCGTCGCTTGCAGGATTTCGGCGCGCATTTCGTTCGTGACGCCACCTCACAGTAACCGTTGACCAGCCCTTTTCGACCGATGTGCAAGCTATGTGCATTCACCAGAATCGTTATGAAGCTGTGTGCAGAACTTGCACATATAATGAGCGCGAGTGACAAGCCCCGACGAGTCCATTTCCAGTCCCCGGAGTACCTCGTCGAGCGTCTCGACGCGATTGCGGCGCTCTTCGATAAGGACAGGACGGACCTCCTCGTCGAAGCGATCCGCGAGTACATCGAAGAGACTGCCGACAGCGAGACGTTCCAAGAACTGGTGGCAACGAAGTACTACGACGACCAGCTTGAGTTCGAAGCGGTCAAGCAGTTGGTCGGCGCTGAAAGCGCCCAACGGCTCCGTCTGCTCAAGGCAGACCTCGAGGGCGAACCGTTGGATCTCGGTGCACCCACTGACGTCGACATCTACGGCGATGACGCGACGACGGTCGAGACTGGTGACGGCGACGAGCGATGAGGAGGCCGCGACTGCGGACAGTCGTCGCCGACACGAGTGCGCTGGTCAGTCTTGCCGTCCCACGAGCCGACCCGGCCTACGACACCGACACGGCTCCGGATTCCCTCCAGTATCTCCTCACCTCGTGTGACGTGTTCGTGCCGCCAGAGGTGATCGCGGAGCTCCGCGACATCACGCAGTACCAAGACATCCACGCCGCGGCTGCGAACAACGTCCTCGCCGCTCGCACCCACTACACGGTCGAGGACCCCTACGAGCGCGACGATACGCCAGAGTCGAGGCCGACGTTCGGTCTCGACGACGGCGAAACCGACGGGATCGTTCTCGCGAACGCAGTCGGTGTCGACGGGTTTCTCACTGACGAGTTCGGTGGGACGAACTTCCCGCTGATTCACGCCGTGCTGGAGGGGCCACGGATCGTCCCGACGCCTCGTCTCATCGTGGATTACGCTCGGGACGGGCATATGAGCCACGAGGAGGCCCGAACGCTCATCACGACGATCAGCCCGCATCGGAGCTGGGAGAACAGTCCGTACGTCGCGCAATTGCTCCAACGCCTCGACGCATAAGAACCCGGTTAGCCCTGAACCAGCTGTTCGGACAATGTGTCGTCCATAATCGATAATCGCCCTACGATGACTTTCGAGAATACGCCCTCCGGACTAGGTCCACTTGCTCGAGAATTATCGCGCTCATATTACGGAGTCGCCGTCCCCGCACACGATATTTTCAATGCCAAGCGCGTACACGATATCTCGGCTCTGTTGAAATCCTCAGTAGTTGATAGAAATTCCGTGCTGAAGATAGATGTATCGGTCACGATGTTTCTGACAGATAACAGGGAGAACTAATTGGATCTGCTACATTGAGTATTTCCTCCTTCCTCGGTGTTTCTTATCAATTTGAATCGGAAACGCTCTTGATTAACTTACTATTCCCTTGATTAGATGGCGGACTCCAACGTCAATTGACGAGTATGGACCCAACCAGTGAAGTTTTTAGGAAATAGAATTAGACTGTCTCCAGCAAAACAACCCTCACCTAATACCGGGTTCCGTGACAGTCGTCAGTACATTTGATTTGCTCTCGGTTTCATATACAGTCACTGTAACTGGATCAGTCTTCTTTAGACCAGAAACTCCCCCATTACCATTGAGATCCACATTTAGATCACCGCCGCTGTTTGAAAAAATTATATTCTCGCTGTATGGCCCTGCTTCCACGACGACGTATACATTGTCGTCTTGCACTTGGCTGAACTGGATATTCTTAACTGTCATCGTGCCGCCGAGAACATAAGTACTCCACCCAGTCTCAACACTACCGATTGACGCCGTAGGACCGAGATCGTTTGGCACATCGTACTCAGCGATTATCGCGGTATTTCCGCGGTTAGGGGATTGCCAGATGAGTTTCAGCGTCTCACCACGCGCCACGTGTACCGCTGCGGAGTCCCCGGATTTGACGTCTTTGCCAGCCCATTCGGTGATGTCACCATAGGTGGTTTTTTCAAGTGCAGCGCCGGAGAACCTCAACTGGTCACCGTTGAGAGAACCACCAGCCGTTTGTGTGACAATTACATCACCGTTCGTGTAGTCGGCGCTGTAGTCGAAACTCACCTGTGGAGTCGGAGAAAGTATGTCACTACCCATTCCCAAACCAGCCACTGAGATAACAGATCCTAGAACTACTACGATAGCGACCATCAAAATCGTACTGACGACTGGCGTGACCGCTCGTTCTTCAGTGACAAACGGTCTGTCATCGCTCATGGAATGGTCACCAGATAATTAAGATAACGATTATACTATCTTTACACTACCGGTGCTCCTACAGCTACAATCACTTACGTTCGTTCTGGTATCTTGATAGTTACCTTGTATTGACCGCTCAGAGCGACCGGTCGAGATTATGTACGAGACAGGCGATAGTGAGTTCACGGAACTGTTTCCACCAGCGTCGTGATCGGACGAACGCACCGTACTTCCGCTTGAGCGTGGATTTGACAGTCTCGGATTGACTCCGCTGACCGTAGAGATCGGCGTCTAAGCGTGCGTTCCGTGCCTTGTGGAGCAATGTGAACTCACGATGCTTGATCAGTGGTCGAACCTCGTGTTGACGGGCAAATCGTCTGATCTTCTGGTTGTCGTGGCCTTTGTCACCGAGCAGGATGTCAATTTGCTCGGGATTGCGTTTGATCAACGACGGTGCGATCTGGCTATCGTGTTTTCGTGTCGTCGTCACGTGTAAATCGAGAATCGTGTTTACCTTCGCATCGACCACCAGTGTCACTTTGAGCCGCTGAATCGTGAGTTCAGCTCGTTCCGTGTAGTGTTTTGAGGCGTGATTGCGGTCGAACCCTGACGCATCGACTCTAACGACTCCACTCGTGGAAGTAGCGTCGCTGAGAGAGTCAGTATGACACGCCAGACAGCCATATCAAGCCGATTGAACGCCTTACAGAGCGTTGATGGCGTAGGAAGTTCAGCTAATCCGAGGGCGCAACGAATGCGGGGCATCTCAATCAGCTCGTCAAGCAGACACGATAGGTCGTGCTTCCGAACTTTGAGACGCAGCAAAACAACGTGCTGAGGAAGCGTATAGTGGTGTTTAGAAAACTTCGAGGAATACCGAGAGACGGCTCGGCGTGCTAGATCTGTCGCCTTCTCAGTAACCCGGAGAATCTGCGACTTCGGGAGAGTCTTCATCTCATAGAATTACGGGACAAACATGTGACTCTCTGAGGATTTCAACAAAGCCGAACTGTGCTATGACTCCCTCTCAGCTAGGACGGCAACCGTCCCTTCTCGTCGATACTAAGACGGAGCCGGTAGTCGAGTGCGTTCCAGTCGTCAGGTTCTGGCTACGAAGCGGGATAAAATTTTTACTTCTTTGGACACATCGTACCGCCGCTGTGTCCCCCAACAACGATGACCCTCCGAGAAACCCATCCGAACGAACCGCACGCAGCCACATGATCACTGCGTTCAAACATTTTGTCGCCGCGCTTTCGGTGATGTATGCTGTGTTCAGAGCAGTTGTAACCATCCATCCATCGCTTGAACGGATTTGGGCGGGAATCGTCGGACGACACCGAAAGACTTCGCTTATAGCAATTCTATCGGCGCCGATAACCGCGAGTGTTGTCGGTCTCCTGATTTGGAGTACGTATGGGTATCGCCATGTCGAGAACATCGTCATCGGTGACACCCACAGTCTCAGTCAGTGGGTTGCAGGTATTCGGAGTCCCACTGGACCCACTGCTATCGCCCTCCTCGGTCTGATTACGCTCGTAGCGCTCGCTACAATCCTCTCGGCGAAAAACTCGGGATTGGTGCCGACGATGGCTCTCGTGATGGGACCTATCTTCGGGATTGGTCTCTCGAGATATGGACTGCTGATTGAGCACTTCTCACCGAGTAAACTTCATCGGCTTTTCGGCACGACAGCGATGCACTTCGAGACAGTCGGTGCCGTCGAGACGCTCGGAACTGCTCTGTTCCTCGCACTACTCTGGGGCATCCCCATCGGGATCGTTGGATTCGTCCTCGGCACTCTAGCCCGACGAATCGGCCGTCTCTTCCGCCCCAACAATGGACAGTCTGGGGTTTCAGGGGCATGAAACAAACTGAACGAGGAACTGCCGACACCAGCCGAGCGCGCGCTGGGCGACGCCGTGCGAGCGCTCGGCTGGTGTCGGCAGTTCCGTGAAATTGTCCTGATGTTCGCCATCATCAACATAGAACCGCTCTGTGAACCGCTGTAACCGTGACTCAGCATCTATTCAACAGAGCAGTATAATAGGTACTGTAATCATTTCAATGATGAAAATTCATTGACGGCACCTACCTATTTTTGATCATAACAACCGGTCGGGAATCCGTTACCGACATGTCTTTTTGTTAGGGCGGGAGCCATTAGGTGATGAAGTACGATGCGGCACTACGTCGACGAACACTCTTTGGGTTAGGAGGACTGGGATTACTAACGGCTGTAGTTTTCGTTTTGATCCAGTTTCAGGCGACGCTCGTATTCACGGTATTTCTCTACTACGCAAGCCGTCCAATCTATCGTAAGCTGGAGAATCTCTCACTTCCTTCGCGACTCGAAGGCCACCGCCTCCCCTATCGCCGCCAAGCGCTTGCTGTTACTACAATCTCGATTTTCCTACTACCGTTTCTCTTCTTGCTCACGTATACCCTTGTGCTAGTGGTGCCAGAAATCCAACGCTTCGTTGGTGGGAGCGGTCCCGGTGCAGCGTATCTCTCCGCGTTACAGTCAGCACAAGGTAGTGGACTCCCAGCACCGCTTGTAGGGTTAGAACTCAGTGACGTGCTGGCGATGGATCCCCAGAAGGTCGCCGCGATTCTCAATGATCCTGCAGTTCAAGCATGGGCAGAACGAATGGTTGCTACCCTCATCGATTCGGTAGGCCTCATCGCAGATGCCGCACTCCACGGATTTATTCTTCTCGCGGGAACGTATTATCTGCTCACCGATGGGTCGCGTCTCGTACGGTGGTTCCTCGACAACTTCGATGAGTCCGGCATCGTCGAGTCATACGCGCTGTCCGTTGACGATGAACTGTCCTCGATTCTCTTCGGCAATATTCTGAACGCATTCGTGACGGGAATCATCGGGATTCTCGTGTTTTCCGGGTATAATCTCATCGCTCCGGGAGCGGTAAAAGTACCGTTCGCGCCGCTGGTCGGTGCACTCACAGGGGCCGGAAGTTTGATTCCTGTCGTCGGGATGAAAATCGTGTATCTCCCCGTGGGAGCAATCCTCGCGGTTGCCGCCATCGCCAGTGGTCAACCAGGGGCGTTCGGCTTCGTGATTCTGTTCCTCGTGTTGGCGTTCGTAGTTGTCGATACCATTCCAGACTTCCTGATTCGCCCGTATGTGAGTGGGAACCGAACGCATGTGGGTCTGCTGATGTTTGCGTATATTCTCGGGCCGATCGTGTTCGGATTCTACGGTATTTTTCTTGGCCCGATACTACTCGTCTTTGTCGCACAGTTCTTTAGAACCATTGCACCGTACGTACTTACCGGCAGACATCCACATCATCAATCTGATTTCTCGGACTATTGAATAAACCCCTAGCAGACCCGATAATGGATGCACTCACAGCGACGAAACAGGCCTAGAATGGCTTCGTCTCTGTGTTCTCCGGGACAGGTGAGAGACAATGATACCACATGGACACGACGGTGATTTGGATACGAACGGAAACCCATGGTTACCTACAAGCAAACGCTTCAGACAGCCATGTACACAATCGCTGACCTACCGATCGGAAACATACTCCAGACCGTCGAATACGATCTTGAGCTTGAAACGGCGCTTCGTCAGATGTTTGAGAGTGGCTACACGCAGATCGGCGTTGAGCGGGATGGCGAATTAGTCGGGATTGTCACCTACAGGTCAGTCGTCCGGACGCTCCTTGCATTCCACCAGCTGGAGGTCGGGCACAAAACACTCGATAAGATATCGGTCGGGGCAGCAGTTGAAGACGCGCACACAATCAGCGAGGATGAGACCCTTCTCGCAATATTCGATGCACTCGCGGAGTACACGTATATCGTGGTCACTCGAGACGATGAGTGGCGTATTCTGACTGACTACGATCTTCTAACGCGGCTGAAACAGATGCTTGAGCCGTTTTTGCTGATTGAGTCGATTGAGATGCAGTTGCGGGATATTTTCACACGAGTGTTTGGTGATTCGTTGTCGGAGCAGTTGTCCGGGACGTTCGGTGACGATCATCCACTGCCAACGCCGGCGTCGGTCGAACATTGTAGCTACGCACACTATGCTCAATTCATTTCTATTCACTGGGAGGAATTCGAATCGCTCTTCGATGATCAACAGGACGTGATTCGCGAGTTAGTGCTTGAGATTGGCGATATGCGAAATCGGCTTTTCCACTTTCGAATCGACGACCCAGACGAATTTGATCGGGACCTGCTCCGCTTCGGTCAGTCCTACTTCTCTTCAGTGTGACTCCTGAAATCACGAGCAGGTTGCCCTGAGAATTGTGCTATTTGACAACAGATAGAGAAGCTGGCTGAGCTCGATGCATCGAGATGCATAGTCTCAACTATAGTAGAATCTGGAAGTCTTTGCGGGTCCACCAGCCGGAAACGGTCGTATCACGCCGACTCTCAGTAATACAGAGACAACTGTGAGTAAATACTTCTGGAGATTACTATAGCTCTCGAAGTTCAAGAAGGGCCCTGTGGTCGTCGGTAATCAGGAACGTTGCATCCATCTCACGGACTGCAGCTATGCAACTGGCTTCACCATCGTCGATTCGGCTCGTCACAAACTCACCACCAGCGACAGCAACAACAGTGAACGAGCCGACCGTATCGAGGACGTCATTGGCGTCTTTACCATGATGGTCGTTGTACTCAGCAGTTTCTTGGAGTTCCTCGAGAACTGTCTCTGTGGTGGCGACGTCAAACTCGACGACGAAGGTTTCGAGAATCTCACCGATTGAGAGAGAAATGAATGCCCTCGTGTCTACAACGAGCATTTAGAGGTCTGCGAGTTCTTCGCCACGATCAAGCACCTGTTTCGAGGCTCGGACGGCTTCGGCATCCTGTCGGCCGATAATCTCGACAAGTTTCTTAAACTTGATGTGGTCATCTAAATATAGTTCGACAACGGCCTCACGAAAATTCTCATCAGACTCTTTCTCTTCGAGATACTGTTGGAGGGCCTCAATGAGAACCTCTGTTCGATTCTTGTGAGTGACTTCGGCCGCGATGTCAGCATGTGCCACCAATTCCTCGGGGAGTCGGAAGTTGACCCGTTTCGTACTCATGTACATATTGAAAACTGTGTCGGCCTCCTCATCGCTTGGGTACCCTCGCAAACCCTCCTCACATCTCGTTATGAGGTACTCTGGATCCCAGTTCTACAGGGATAAAACGGTGCTGTTCAGATTAGCTGATTCCATGCGAAGCTGAACGATCTGAGCCAGCCGTCGGCGGTTTTTGCGTCGGCGTTGCTAAAACAATTTGAGAAACAGAAAGTTCGGTGTTTTGTCTCTTGAGAGATACGTTTAACAGCATTCCGATTTCTATGTCTCTCGTATCTAAAAGCGAGTCCGTGACGCTGGCACGCGTCTTGTAGCGGGTACGAGCCATCAACGAGAAACACGGCGTCAGAGACGTCGTGTTTCTCGGAGAGTTCCGTCAGAAATGAATGAACGAGAATCATTGTTGTCGTCGTTTCAAGCCTTGTATGTAGTAATTCGTTTGTTTCGAGATCGACGGCGGCATACAGCCAATATTGTTCGTCGTTCAGTCGGATTACCGTCTCGTCAACCGCAACGTGATTCGGGCTGTAGATCGGCCTTATGAACCCAATTATAGACGGTGAATCGAGCGCGTCTGACACTAAATACATCAAAAATGTATACAATATTTGAAATTGATATTTAAGCAAGGTAGATCTGAATACTGAACTTCATCAGCAGTCGCGGTGTCGCTTCTCCGAGAGGCGATAGAGAACGCAGTTGCCGGACCGGTACCAGACCGGCTCAATGATTCGACCTCAAGGGCCAGATTTACACAGAAATACTATAGGGGTCACGCAATACACTTGGTATTAATTCCGATAGCGGTCGGTGGGACCGTTGTCAGCGAACCGACGTGCCATTGCCGGACATCGGTGAGAGCGTAGAACCTCAAGCACGAGTCTGTCGTCTCTCCAAGTGAACACCCGGTCGCGTGGAGTTGTATAGCGACGCCGATTAGGGCGTTCGCTGTCCGCTCACGCTCCCGAGTTCTTTCGAAACCCGTCGGTTGAGCGGTCTACGAGACCCATCCCACGGCACGTCGATTTTTTCGACTTGCCAAGCCCTTCACAATGTACTATTCACTCTCTCAGTGTACGGTGGGTTCACACCGTGGATGGGCTTGCTCCATAGGAGGTGAGTAACCGCTCGATACCGTCATCAAGTGTGACTTGGGGAGCATATCCGAGACGACTCTCCGCACGGGAGATGTCCGCACACGAACCCTGGATATCTCCTTGTCGTGGGTCGCCATGGACGATTGAGGAATTACTGGCCGTTGCGTTCTTGATGATTTCCGCGAGTTCGTGAATCGCTGTCTCAGACCCCGTGCCGATATTGTATGCAACAC
>NZ_JBHTAB010000015.1:0-82527 GCF_042663345.1 Haloferax chudinovii | reverse complement strand
AAAGTGGTTTCAGACGTTCAAAATGAGAGTTGACCGTTTCCACAATTCATGGGTGGGCAGTCGGCTGAGCGTCCGCCGGTGGCTTGCAGTGTTCGTTCATTACTATAACTTTCAGCGACCGCATCAATCGCTCGACGGACGACCGCCAGCTCAGGAGGTTAACTAGACAGTGCCCCCTATCACAATCGATGGCCGCACGCACAGTTCCCGATACAGTAGGTCGTCTCAGGACGCTCGCTCGAAATACCGAGTCGAGCCATTGCGAGAGTCATCGAAGCCGACGGATCGTTCTGGGGCCGGACTTGAGCCGATGTCGCCCCGTATGGATTCGGTCCAACGCCGATTCGCTCGATCACCTCCTTGCGCTCGTGGTCGATTACCGCCACCTCGTCGGCGGTCTGGACGGGTGCGTAGAGCTTCGTCCGCGAGGGGTTCCACGTCCCGACGAACGCTGATCCACCAAGGTCGAGTCGCGTGGTCACAGTCCCGTCTGTGAGGCCGACGACAGTCACGTCGTTCGAGCCCGGGGTGAACACGTATCCCGTCTCGGAGTCCGGACCGATCTCACTGGTCAGCGGACGTCGTCCGAGTCCGTCTTCGGCCGTGAGTCTCGCTGTCTCGCTCGGTGCGGCTGGATCGTCGAGCGTCCAGATACCTTCACTCCCGCCGTTGGCCTCGTTGTGTTCGACGAGCAGGGTTCGCCCGTCCGGCGCGACGGTCCCCATCCACGGCCGAGCAGGACCGTCTCCGACTGGTTCGATGTCCTCCTGAGTAACGATCTCGAACGGCTCGACCGACAGGACGGTCAGTGTATCGCCGAAGAGATCCGGAACGTACGCATAGTCACCGTCAGGGTGTATCGTGACGTCACACGGGCCGGGACCGTCTCTGTCATCGCGCCCGCCCTCCGGTGTCCGATCTATCTCGGCGGTCACCTCACCGAACGTCTCCGACGCCGGATCCGCGTCGAGCCGGAACTGTCTGTGACTGGGTTCTCTGGCGCTGACGATGACGTGGCGTCCGTCGGGCGTCTGTTCGAGCCAGTTCGCTCCTGACCCCGTCTCGACTGCCGCCGTCTCCGAGAGCGAACCGACCGCAAGGCCCCGGACCCCGCGGCCGACGTTGAGCCACAGCGAGTCGTCCCGGTCGGCGGTCAAGTCCGGCGTGTATTGGTTCGATGGAAATGAGGACGAAAGATCGATCGCTCGTGTCTCGACGAGTTCGTCACTCTCCGGATCGATCAGACTCACCGTGCCGTCGCCAGTGTTGAACACGAACACTGTCGGCTGTTCGGCGGGTTCGCTACCACCATCTCCTCCGATACATCCTGCTGTTGCGACGACCCCGGCAGTAGCGCTCCCGGCGAGCAGACGTCGACGGGACATGCCTCCCGTTGATGTGGACGAGTCCCGTCTATTTGGATAGAGAACGGGATCTGTATCCTCTCCGGCCATATTCATTCATGCACTCCGAGCGTAATAATCCACCCTGACCTAGACACCGGTACTGGCCGGCCACGCGAGTGCAGACAAATCGCATCTCGATTACACATATTGTCAGCTTCGTTCCGCCTCTTCATGAAAATCTGTCAGATGTCCGTATCGACGGTTTCAGACGCTTTCGCGGGTGTGTGTCTCTTTTCAACGACCGCATCGTGGTTTAGTAGTCATCTTGCATCTGATAGAACTGAACTCATGGCATCAGTTATCGCCGGTCTCGCTGGCGGCGTGGTTGCAACGATGGTTATGACCATCGGGATGATGGTGATAGGAGATGGCGGACCGCCGCCGACGGCACGGCTCGTCACGAAGTTCGCTGGCGGCGAACCCGAGGACTACGCGATGCCCGGGATGGCATTGCACTTCATTTACGGTATCGTCGCCGGCGGCGTCTTTGCGGTCGGCGTTCCGCTGATTGGGCTCGACCTCGGTTCCATCGCCGTCGCCGCCGGCCTCGGCCTCGTCTACGGTATCGTCCTCATGATCGGGGGGATGATGTTCTGGATGCGGATGATCATCGGCATGGAGCCCGATAGAAGCAGGATGACGATGTTCGGCACCGTCCACGTCATCTACGGCGTCGTCCTCGGCGCCTTCCTCGGTGCTGGCATCGTTGCATAAGAAGACACTGAGTCCCGCTCCGAGTCGAACGCACTCGCAAGACCAACGATTCCACCAATCATAATACACAGATACGCATGTCCCGACTTCCGCTACTCGAATTAGACGACATCCCAGCGAGCCAGGACCACCTTTGGCCCGGGCAGACCGTGCGTCCGGATGAACTATTCACCCCCTGGAGTCCGCGAGTATGACCCGGTCAAAGGTTCTCGTATTCGGTGGAGCCGTCGGACTGTCGGGAATGATCACTCTCGCGCTACTCGGAGTGTGGACTGGCATCGATCTCGGGACGGTCGCATTACAATCGCTTCCGGTTCCGGCTGGCTCTCCGGTCGACCAGTTCCTCGCCCACTGGTGGGTGTTCCCGGCCTCGATCCTCTTTTCGACGGTCGCACTCGCTTCGGGCGTCTCCGGCGCGTTGTTCTTTAGTCCGTTCTTTCTGTTGGTCGTCGGACTCCAACCGGCTCAGGCGATCGGTGCCGGCCTCCTAACAGAGGTGTTCGGGATGGGTAACGGGCTGGTGAACTACGTCCGGCAGCGGACCGTCGATTACGCCACGGCGAAGTGGCTCCTGCTCGGCGCGGTCCCGGCCGTCGTCGTCGGTGCGCTCGTCTCACACGTCGTGCCGACGGCACTCCTCACGGTCGCCTTTGGCGCCGGACTCCTCCTCTTGGGCGCGTTCCTCGTTTACTACGACCCACCTGAGGAGTGCGTTCCGGGTGAGCGTGAAGGTGAGTTCCTGAAACAAAAAAACACCGGACGCGGAACGACGACCATCGAGACGACGGATGGCGAGACGTACACCTACGACACCTGCTGGCGCCCACCCGGCCTCAGTCTGGCGACCGCCGGCGGGTTCATCACCGGGCTGATCAGCGCCGGCCTCCCGGAGATTACAACCACTCAGCTGATCGTCCGGTGTCGGTTGCCGCCCCGCGTGGCGATTGCGACGAGTGTATTCGTACTCGCAATCGCTGCAATCGCTGGTGCCGCCGTCCACGCCCTCGCTGCGACGCCTGTCTGGTATGTCGTCGCGTGGTCGATTCCCGGCGTCCTCATTGGCGGGACGATTGGCACTCGGGTCGGAAAGTACGTTCCCAGCGAGATTATGGAACCGGCGCTCGGTGTCGTCTTCGCCATCGTCGGTATGATCGTGCTCGCGAGCGAATTGCTCGCGTAGGAGCAGATACCCCGTTATTTTGAGAGCTCGCCGACTGGCGTTGCTCCTGCGTTACGAGGACGTCGAAGTCGGTCATATTTCTCTCGGCGACACCGACGACAAAGAAGGTCTCCCGGCGGTTCGGTTCGATTGCGCGGTCGCTTCTGAACCCGAAACC
Organism: Haloferax chudinovii; assembly: GCF_042663345.1. Classification (NCBI taxonomy): domain Archaea; kingdom Methanobacteriati; phylum Methanobacteriota; class Halobacteria; order Halobacteriales; family Haloferacaceae; genus Haloferax; species Haloferax chudinovii. Next base: position 79,070 of record NZ_JBHTAB010000015.1, on the reverse strand, counting down.
GAGTCACACACGCAGGTCGTATACGCGAGAGGAATTATTCACCAAGAACGGGACGGAGATCTCCGGACAGGTTGCGACCATCGCCAACAACACCCCTCGAACCGGACTGTCACGGCCCGGAGCAACGATGGCGAGGCCGTCTATGAGTACGATCATTTGTTTTATCTCCACCGGCTCCGAGGCGGCTACTCGACCGATTGACGGCGTTTTGTGGACTAATGTCTATTCGTCAGGAGCCATCCCGTACGGCTCGTCTCGGAGATGACTCTCAACGAGGAGAACGTACATCGCCTGACTCCACTGGAGGTTCGAGTTCCAGCTGACAGTGCCGTCGCCGTCGACTCGCTCGGGGAGCAATCCTGCCGAAGTCGTCCATTCTCCAGCGTGGTCGGTCACGTACTCCTCGACTGCACCCGGGTCGACTCCCGAGCGCCAGCGAACCATGTCGGCATACGCCTCACACAAGGGCCAACCGCCGTCTTCGACGGTCCGACTCGGCGTGTAGGCGTCGCCGGGATATCTCCCGACACACGGCGTGTCGTCGGCCTTCCAGACCGTGTCATCGGCGAGTTCGACGGTCGAGACGAGACTGTCGTCGTCGCTGTCGAGTACGTTCCACGGCCAATAGGCCATGAACGCGGCCGCGTCCGGCCGGCCGTCGGGCGCTGGCGTTCCGTACTCGGGTTCGCCTGCGGTCACGTAATGATCGCCGTATGCCGTCCCCTCCCGGTAACAGTACTGCTGGAAGTTGCCCGCCCAGACCCTCGCCCGATCACGACAGTCGGTCGCGAGTTCGTCGTCACCGATGGCGTCAGCCATCTCGGCCATACAGCGGAGGCCGGCGATCGCGGCAGCGCTCCCCTCGGTCGAGTAGCCCCAGACCTCTTCCCATGGGTCTTGGTGCTTCTTCGGGAATCCGTAGCTGTTGTCCCACTCTAGGAGGAACTCAGCTGCGAGTTTGCTCATCTCGTAATGGGAGTCGAGAACGTTCTCGTCGTTTGTTTCCCGCCAGAGTAGCCAGTGGGCGTAGATCGGCCCGCCGACCTGATCCAATTGGAGCGCGCGCCAGTGGGGTTCCCCGGTGGTGTAGTAGTTCTGCCACCACGTACCGCGCCGGTCGATTCCGCGACCGTCGACGGTCTCCTCGTCGCTGTCGGTGATCTGCACACGGTCGAGCCAGTCGAGCGCCTGCCGGGCCTCGTCGAACGCACCCGCGGCGACGAGCGCCTGAACGATGATCACCTGATCGCGTGGCCAGATGAACTTGTACGTCATGTCAGTCGGCTTGAAAGCCCCCGCGATCATCGCCTGACAGTGGTCTTCCGCACACTTCAGGCTCGTCAGTGACCGTTCGTACAGAGCGTCGACGAACACGTCGCCGGTCGGCGCTGTCGTGACCCCGTCGTGCCACTCGCTCCACGCGTCGACAAAGGCGTCCCGCTCTGCATCGTAGCCGGCGTCGAGTGCGTTCAGCGCGTGTTCGATGGCGCGGTCTTCACTCTCCTCTGCGAAGCCGATGGCAGTGAGCCACTCAACCGACTCGGCACCCGCTACGTGTAAACCGAAGCCCGCATCGAGATCTCCGACACCGGAGGCCGTCGAGTCGATCCAGCCATCGTTCTCCTCGTATACGTCCGCCCACGCGCTTCGTTCCGGTCCCTGCGATTCGCCGGTTACACCGATTCGATGGCCGTCGAAGCGGCGACGACCGTCGTGAGACTGCACGAACGCGAGATGTCGGTTCCCATCCGTGGCCGTCAGCGCGTCGTACTCCTCGGCGTGGACAACGCGGGCCGACTGGACGGCGTTTGGATCTTCGTGGCTGTGACCCTTGATTCCGAGATTGAACACCGTGAACAAGGTCCGTTCGTGTGGCTTCTCGAAGGTAGCAGTGTTTCGAACGAGGACCGAACACTGGTTAGAACTCGCGACGACGTCTTGTCGGATGGCACCCTCGGTCCCGTCGCCAAAGCGAAACTCGTTTTCCAGTCTCAGTTCAGGAATGGTCGATGACGCCCAATCAAGCGAACTCTCCACCGCGTCGTTTCGTCCGTCATGAGTCTCCCCGAGATCTCGGTCCCACACAAGCGTGTGCAGATCGTAAAACAGTTCCACGTCCGATCGAAACGCCGACGTCTCTTCGATGATCGCTCCGTCATATTCGACTCTGTGGTTGTCCGCGTACCGATTCGCGGTCACCAGTACGTGTTGGCTCTGACCGGTCGGCGTACTCGTGATGGCGTCCTTGTCACTAGGTACTGGGAAGTCGGCTGATGGTTCGGTCATCGGTGATGATGTCTAACGGCTGAATCATGAGTCCGCCGCACGTGTGCAATAGAGTCACACACTAAAAATCGTGTTGCATCCTTGCTACTCCTGGGAAGTCGGGACTCCGCTCTGCAGGCAGTATCCTGCGAGTCAGTCTTGAGGGGTAGTCCGAGTCGATTGTTCCATCGTAGGGGCAGGCGGTTCGTGTGTTCCAAACTCGGGGTGGGTCTCTTCCATCCACACGTACACGATTGCCCCGGAGACGAACATCAGGGCGGCGGTCATGTAGAATGCGGCTTCGGTGTTCACGAATTCCATCGAGAGGCCGATGAGGATTGCACCAACTCCGTACCCCGAGTCACGCCACATTCGGTAGACACCCATTCCGGTCGCCCGCCACGTCGGGTGGGCCGCGTCGCCGGGGACGGTCATCAGATTCGGGTAGAGCAACGCCATTCCGAGGCCAGAGACCCCCGAGAGGACGGCCCACAGGAGATACCCTTCGACGAGTACCATCCCGAGGACGCCCCCACCGGTGAGGAACATCCCTGCAACGACTGGCGGACGACGACCGATTCGGTCGGCGAGTCCACCGGTCGCGATTTGGAGGAAGTACATCGCGCTGTGGACACCGACGATGAAACCAACCGCTGCGATTCCCAGCCCCTGACTCGTGAGGTACAGCGGGACGGCGAGCCAGAACAGCGTATCGACGAACTTCTCGATGTGGCCCGCCTGTGCCGCGGCGAAGAGTGTCCTGTCGCCGTAGGTCGCCCGCTTCAGCACTTCGACGAACGGGAGGTTTGCGTCGTGGTGGTCTTCGTCATCGATCTCTGCTTCGGCGAGTTGGACCGTCTCTTTGATGAGGAAGACCGAAATGAGGAACGCCAGCACGACGACGACGGCGAGGAAGTAGAACGGTTCGGGCCGAAGACTCGTCTGAGCGGCGATAATGCCCGTCACCCACGCCCCGACGGCGACGCCGCTGTACCCGAACGCCTCGTCGATGCCGACGGCGAGTCCTCGCTGCTCGGGCCCCGCGATGTCGATTTTGGCGTTGATGGCCATACTCCACGTCAACGCCTGATTTATTCCCAGTAGAACGTTTCCGACGGTTATCCACCTCCAACTCGGGGCAAAGATGAGGATAACCGGAAGCGGGAGCGCGGTCACCCACCCGAGGATGAGTACGGGCTTGCGGCCGTACTCGCCGCCCCACTTGCCGGCGTAGAGGTTCAGAAGTCCCTTGACGAACCCGAACGAGACGACGAACGACCCGATGACGAACAGCGACTCGACGCCGAGGACATCGCGACCCAACACGGGCACGACGGCGCGTTCGGACCCGATAGTCAACCCCGTCGCGAACACCAGCAAGACGTGCAGTGAGAACTGTCCGAGGTGCTCGCGAATGCCCTGTTTGAGGTCAGTTTCTGTACTCATCGATCACTCCGCAGCGCAGTTGTTGGGACCCAGTTCGAGCTCTGCCAGCTCGTCGCCGGGGACTGATTCCTGACCCACGTTTGTTCGCTTGACACGCTCGAAGTTTGGCGGGTGATCCGGGATATCTGACGCGAGTTCTTGGACGAATTCCTCGCGGTCACAGTCGAGGTCCTCGTTCCGCTCTCGGACTTCGCCCAGTGTGGCGGTCACTGGTGGTTCCGGTGAACCGGGGTCGTGTGCTGGGAGGACGAGAGCGTCGTCTGGCCGGTCTTGAAGCCGTTGGAGGCTCTCGTAGAGCGTCGCGGCGTTCTGGTCGGCGTTGGAATCCTCGATACCAGCTTCGACACCGAGTTCGACGCGGCCCACGCTCTCGTGAAAGAGTGTGTCACCCGTAATCAGTGCCGCGCCCTCGATATCGAACGAGACGCTTCCTTCGCTGTGCCCCGGTGTGTGGATGACCTCGATCTCGAAGCCGCTGACCGAGACAGTCTGTCCATCCTCGATGGGAGACGCGTCGATTGCTAGTGCATCCTTCGGGTGGAGGTAGTAGGGGATGCCGTGACGGTCGGCTAGCTCTGCAGCGCCCGAAACGTGGTCGGCGTGGGCGTGCGTGTCGAAGACACCGACGAGTTCGGCGTCGTACTCGTCGAGAATCGCTTCGTACTCTTCGAGGTAGTGTGATGGGTCGAAGACAGCGGCTTCAGCATCGGAGATGAGTACATGTGAGAGACAGCCTTTCCCCGGTCGGGCGACCTGCACGAGCGTTCCATCGAGGTCAACAGAGACCGCCGCATGGCGGTGAACGCGACTCCACCCGTTCATCCCATCTTCGAGTGTCGCCGCGGTATATCCCGTCTCTTGAAGCACGTCGGTTGCTGTCTCCGCAGCGACGCCCGCACCACAGACAGTAACTATCTCTTTCTCCTCGGGGAGGCCCGATAGCGCGTCCTTGGCTTCGTCAGGAGCGTCAGCTAACTCGTCGTAAACGTCGACGTTGACGCTACCCGGTACGTGCCAGTCGTCGAACTCTCCTTTGTGGCGAATATCGACTACGAGCAGGTTGTTTGCGTCAGTCTGCAATCGTTCTCCGAGTTCCTCGGGGGAAATATCCGACATCAGTGTTCTTCCGTATGGGAAGAAATAGAATATAGGTACTGCCGGACATGACCGGTACTGTTAATTTTGTATAGACGAATGTAACAGTATGAGCCTCTACGAAGCTTCGTTCCGCGTCAAACACGAGTGTCCGTATCGGGAGATTTCGGAACGACATCCAGATCTCACGATTCGTGAGTGGTATCTGGATGACTGCCAGGTAATCGAGATTACTGCACCGGGGTCTCCGTCTGACGATCTCCTCGACGAAATCGATCGCTTAGGGACGGTTCTTCACGAGTCAGTCGACGATACTGGACTCCACGTCGTCACGCAATCATGCCTGTGTTCACTGGAAGACTCCATCATTGAGCGATTCGAAGCGCACAATTGCCTGTATCAGCCGCCGACGATTCATCGTCAGGGTTGGGAGCACTACTCTGTGATTGCGTTCGACGAGAGCGATATCAGAGAACTTCTCCGAGAGTTGGAAGCTGACCGCGACATCGACGTGCTCTCGAAGACGGCGATTACAGCACAGCGAATCCCGCACAGTATGTTGGCTCCGGTCGACCAATTGTTCGAGGACGTGACCGAACGACAGATGGCGGCGCTTCGGTTGGCTCTGGAAAACGGCTACTATGAACAACCCCGAAAGACGTCACTCAGGAAACTTGCTGACCAAACTACTGTCGCTCGTTCCACGTACGAGGAACATCTCCGAAAGGCGGAGAATAAAATTCTCACGAGCGCGGGTCAGTTCTTGCGACTGGTTACGGCGACGTCTACGACAGATCTCTTGGAGGTGGAAAAGACACGCCAAGTTGAGGGGACTGCCGACTAACTAAATATTTTTGCACCAGTTTGGGTCCCAGTTAGCCGATTGTGGTACCTTATCACCATTCTCAACGACTTCGAGACTGTCATGCTTCGTCACCCAGGGTATTAGGTCGGTGAGATTGGCCCAGCGAGATACGACGAAATCGAGGAGAGGTTCGGCGAGGTGAGCAGTTTGACGCTGTCGACCCGCCCCGATGACCTCGTCGAAGCGGGCTTCCTCGCCCGAGAACAGTACGCGGAGATTCCACCCTGCGTCGAATATGAACTCACCGAGGAAGGTGAGGAACTCCGCAACCGACTCGATCCGCTCCTCGAATGGATAGAGGTTCAGGACAATTGCATCTAATACCTACCGAGGACGGCTGAACCACTTCGCGAGTCCAGCACTCGTCGTCATCTCGATGATTCCGAAGACGACGGCGGGGAGTGTGGCTGCAGTGGGAAAGTCCGCACTAACGAGTAGAGCGGCTGCGACGGCGAAGTCACGCATCCCAATCGACAGCGTCGCGGCGATGCGTTCGCCCCGCGAGAAGTTCCAGCTGACGAGCCAGCCAGCAACGTAGCCACTACAGTTGAGAGCGAGCGCAGCGGCCGCAATGAGGAGAAGGACGCTCACACTATCGCGAACGACCGCAGCGTTCGCCGCAGCAACGATACCGATGATGAGGATCACCATGAGCCCCGACACGGATGGATAAATGTCGTTGTATCTGCCGATGCGGTCGGGCCACCGATACCGAACTGCCACGGCGAGACTCATCGGGATGACCACTGCGAGCAACAGTTGTTCGACGATGAGTATTGGCGCGACTGTAACGGAATCCCCGAGGAACAGGGTGGCGACGCCAGGGACGAACACGAGCGACCCGAGACCGACTGCCACGAGGACCACCGTCGAAAGCGCGGTATCGCCGCCGCTCAGTTCGGTCATCGTCGGCGTCACCAGTTCGGGCGTCACCGCGCCGAGGACCACGAAGCCGGCTGTGAGCGCAGGACCGAGACCAAGTAACCGGGCGATAGCAAACGCAAGCAGTGGCATCCCGGTCTGGACGACGAGAATCACTAGCAGCGCTCGTCCCCGGAGCTGTCGAAACTGTTCGGGAGCAAGTGTTAGCGAAACTGCCCCAATCATGACGGCGAGAATTGGCGTAGACAGTGGGGTGAGTGCGGCCGCTGACGGAACGACCAACCCGACGCCAACCGAGAGCAACACCCAGAGCAGCAGATACTCGTCGACGAGAGCCGCGGCACGAGTCACGACGCTATCTGACATTAGCAGTAATTCGTTCACTCGGGGTTTGGTCGTTTGTATTCTGCATCCGAACTGGAAAAGAGTCTCTTAACCAATATGTCCCCCATTCACGGGGACTGACGTCAGTACCCACAGACTGGAGTTGAGACTACAGTGGGTTTAGCGGGGCTGTGATGCGTGGTTTTGACCGAATCAGTGAACAGAAACTGCTTCAGATCACCCCTCATTCGAATCTTCCTGTCGTACTAACAACTAAATCGCCGTTTTGCCGAGATTCTCGATAGCGTTGCCACTCGGAAATCCGCACTGATCCGGAGCGAGGACCCTGCTATCCGATCCCAGTCTCCTTCTTCAGCAGCGTCAATGTGTTATCAGCCGTCACGACTGGCGCGTGCTCGTACTCGCCAGTCAACTCAACCTGGACGATCAAATCAACCGCCCGCCAAATCGAGTACAGCAGACACGCGAACGCGAAGTAGAAGAACCGGAGTCCGAAATCCTTCGATGTCGTGGCGGCCATGAATCGCTTGATGGACTTGTAGCCACTCTCGATCTCCCAGCGGTAGCCATACTCAGTGAGGTGCCCGCTCCCCCGATTCGTCATAAACACAGAGTACTGCCGGTGATCGTCGTGTTCAGAGTTTTCCTTCCGGCGATAGATCAGCGTCGTCTCGTGCCACTCGTTGCTCCCGAGATGCAACTTTCGGTCGGTTTCGTAGCGATCTCGATCACGTCGGAGCAACCGCTTGGCCTGGGCTTTCTCACTCGTCTGCATCCGCTTTGGCACGACGTACGAGAGCCCACGCTGGCTGATCATCTCCAGAACATGCTGACTATCGAACTCTCGGTCCATCAGCACGTTATCAACGTGAACGAGATCCTCAGCGGAGTTGAGCAAGTCCTCCACGATTTCTAATCGTGTCTCCCCCTTTTGGACCGGACGTGCGTCCAGCACAATTGGGACAGCGTTGCCGACCAACTGGACTGTTGCCCACTGGTAGGCGTACTCGTCGGTCTGTTCTTTCGTCCCGATGATCTCGTCCTCATAGCCCGTTCTATCGCCCGTGAAGGGGTCTGCTTCGGTGATGTCGATGGCGACGATTCCGGCTCGGAAGAACTCCTCTGTCTCAGAGACCTCGTTCAGGAGTCTCTGGATAGCCTGACTATACATTTCTCGAACCTGTTCAATCGAAAGGTCACGAATATGCTCACGGTGGGCGTGGCCCAGCGGCGTCCGATCCCGAGTCGATTCGTAGACGAAACTGCGAGCCCCTTCGTTCGCAGCCAGCCTCTCGCGAAGCCCCAGATACGTTTGTAAGTCCCAGTAGGCGTTTTCGTGAATCTCACAGCCCTCTCCTCGGTCTAGCGAAAATGCCGGGAAGACAACGCGGCTGACGCGCTCCGTGATCGGTGCTGTTTCGTCGAGGATAGCTTGATCGTCTGGGTTCGATTCGTCCGCTTCGTCACCGTGAGATTGACGATGTCGGTTTGGATTCCGCGGAACAGTAACACCCACGTTCTGGGCTTTGATGAGGATGGTTCGCGCGGCTGTCTCGACTGTACTGCGAAGCTCGGCAGTGAACCGTTTATGCCAACTGCGCCACAGTGTGGACTGGTCTGGAACCGTCTTTAGGTCGAGGCGCTCGCAGAGATTGGGATGCTGGGAAAGGTATTCAACAAGGGCAGTCTCGTGGTCCCAGCCATAGCATTCCTTCAGCAGGAACAGTCGAAATAGCGTCTCCATCTCATAACTCGTCGAGCCTGCGTATCGGTCATAGGCGTCGAGCTGGAGGTATGCGAGCGGCACTGCGTGGACGAATGATTCGACTGCCTCGTGTTCGTCATGTTGGAACCACGTTTCCGCGACGAGGCGAACGTCTGATTCCAGCGCGGGGAGGGATGAGCGATCGAACAGCGGGCTAGACTCGTACGTTGGCCAGTCGGCGTAGGATACCTGGGCGATCTGGCGGAAGACGGTGTAGCGAGACTCGCGTGTCGGGGCCACGGAGGAATGCTGATCACGGGGCGTTCAAGTATTCGTCTAACTGCTCAATACAGGTGAATCAACTATCGTTCAGTATAGACGGGAGACTTATCTGCCATTCAATCGTCTCATCTCCTATGAAGTCTTGGTCCTCGGCGCTCGTCGGTGCCGGAATCGGGGTTGTACTTGGTTATCTATTCGGTGTACAGCGTGGTGATTTGTGGATAGGGAGTGCTATTGCGGTTACGTCCTCAGTTGCAGGATACGGCTTTCTCGCCTATCCTCAGTATCGAGGTAGATGGTCCGGTCACTCGAAGTTCTGGTACAGTCTTGTGGGTGTGATGACGCCCGTATTAGTCCTCCTCACAACGAACAGTACGCTTGTTCCAGATGGCTCCTCAATAGTGGCCCTCTTAGCTAGTATTTGGCTCGGCGGTGTGATGGCGGGTGTGGCACTTGTACGCGAATCCACGAGCGATAGCGACACCGAAGCATCTGCTCCGCATTCGTCGCCCAGCGATTGACGGTACATACGCAGGCTGGCTCTCCCAACTGGTTCGGTCTCGTCGCGCTGGAATTATCTCAGTCTTGATTCGGTCAATGCAGGGGAAGAACCAAGCAAAGGCGGCTTGTTACATCCCACATGAACCAGAGGCGAATTGGGGATATCTTTCTCGGGGTGACGATGGTCTTGATAGGTATTGCCCCGCTGGGACTCACCCTAACTGGACGGGGACACCTGATAGCAGGCTACGGATTTGATGTTATCTCGGGTACCATCAATACAGTACTTGTAGTGGTTTTCATAGTCTGTGGATTAGTTTTAGCCGTAGCAGGAGCCAACGTCGTCAGAAATGGCCGTTCCGAATCGGATAGTTCTTCACTTTACTAAGAGAAGAGCATTCTTGTGAATCAGTTAGAATCTATTGGTGTTCTTCTCATCGGGATTGGAGGTATTGGCGGCTCAATAGCGACAACTCAGTCGTTCTCAGAAGCGGTGCTTCCCTCTGTTTTCATCATCGCCATCGGGATTGTTGTGGCCTTAGTCGGAAGGTACAGGTGAAATATTCGGCTCTGTTGAAATCCTATTCTTCAAACATAAATTGGAATGAAACAGCCAGTCGATGAGAGCTGTGTATTGACGGAATGTATCAGAACCAGTCGTCCTTCCTGAGATAGAACATCGTAATTCCACAAACGAGACCGAGTAACCCTCCCTCCATGACTGCACTAGTCAACTCGCCATTGAATAGTGCCACTTGGATAGCACTTACGACTACTATCCCGACAACAACGTTCGTGAAAACGAACAGCCACGGATTCTCCAAGTCGAAACGCCGGACCTCATTCATACTTCAATTACTGACCTCAATAGTAAATGCGTTCCCTACACTGACCACGGCCGGATCAGAATCTATCACTTCCGAAGGATTTTCAACAGAGCCAAATATTCGCATACCCACTGAGCAGTTGATCCATCCAAAACTGTTTGGTAATATCTTGACCTGCTCATCCATATGCATTGAAACGACCAGTCTCAACTTCTGCCCACAGAAAATACATATAGCGAAGTATAATATACAAGGTCTTCGGCATTCTTCTCCTCGATTTTACTAATTTTCGTTGTGTATGACCCACTCCCGCATCAGCCGAAGTGTAAAGTAGATTTGAGATTGTCGTAGAACAATGAAAATCTCGAACTCAGAATCACCCAAAGACTCAGCGAGAGGGTTAACCCCCGGTGAGCAGGCTTGAATCAGCAGTCTAACTCCCAGTATAGAGGTCGAAGAGGAGGCACCAGAGAACGAGTCACAAAATCGTCGGTACAAGTGGTCACAGATGAGCCTCGACGAACTCGTCGGCCTTGGCCACCGTGTCAACCTGCGATGCGAGTGACGTCGGTCTACCTGTCAGGGCAATCGGTTTCCATCTAAGTACGAACTGCAGTCAATCGGGATTTCCTGCCAAATCGCTTGTATCGCACTGTAGCTCGTCCACCCCTCACCCTCCAGAAGCTCTCCACACGCCTCACAGAATTCCTGCTTCGAACAGTTGCCGTTCTTGTGGACTAAGTAGAGTAGATAGGAGGGAGCGACTGCAACACCGTATTGGTCTCGTTCCTCGAAGACTCGGTTTATCGATTCTCGACCCCTCTGATCCATGAGAACGACGAACGTGTAGCTTTCTGGGTGCTGTTCGAGTTCTTGTTCTAACGACTGTTCTCCAGCGTCCGGCCCATGCGGCCGGGGAACGCTATTGATTGTGGTGAACGCCGTGTTTGAGTTGTCTTCAAACGGTTTGAGTGCCGCTACACTTCCATCGTAAATCCATTTTTGACGGCTCCCCTCAGGTGCATATTCAGACTTTTCGCGGATGTGTCGCTTCAACTCATGAATGCAGACGTTCGTCGTCGTCAGGTTGAGATTGCCTACAACCTTCGGCCACAGAGATGTATTTGCTACAGAAATGAGCGCGTCGGTATCCACAAGGACAGGGTGCCGTATCTCGTCTGAACCCATTCGTTACTCGTTCTGGAAGACGCCATCGGTACTGAGCGTCTCCGCCTTCCCGACTGCCTCGCGCTCACGCTCGATATCTTCGAGCAGATCTCCAATGAGAATCTTTGCAACGCCTTCGTCCAGTTCTCCGTCGAGGTACTGTTGGTGCAACTCGACTCGCTCTTCATTCGAGAGTACTTCCCGAAGCTTCTCCTTGAGTCCCTCTCGAGCGAGTTCACTGACGTTAATCCCTCCCAGACGCATCTCACTGAGGCGTTGACTTGCTCGCTTCTCGTCAGCCCCCCTAAACTGGATTTTGTCGTTGTTCGTTGCCATGGTAAGCAGAGATAATCGCTCTACGAATATATTTGTTGTGACCAGCCATCCGTGTCATGACACACTGCTCTGGTTGCAGTCTCAAGGTCAAAAAAGAGAAGTACTTTGGCAGTTGCACCTCAATTCTGTCAGTATTCAGTGGGGTCTCTGCGGTCGTGCTGAATAGAGAGCGCAAGTCTACCAGTACCAGTTATAATTTGTCACCACGTACACAGTTGTATGGACAGTGCCCTCCGAACCCACTTGTGGAACCGTGCAGTCCTTGTCGTGTTTGCCTTACCCGCACTCGGTTATCTCGGATTTCTCTCCCAATTCCTGTTCGGTGAGCCGACTGGGATTGTTCGGACTTTCCTCGGAGGCTTGTTTTTGTTCGCCCTCCCTGTGATGGTTCTCTACTCAACACTCCTCGGTGCGATCGCCCCGGTTAACCAGTCACTCGGCACAGTAGGATTCTTCCTCTTCACCTATCTGTTTGCCGTCGCTCTTGTTTGGACAACTCGGAGAGGTGTACAACTCATCCGAGGACGGAGACCACCTAAAGAGTCAGCTCTCGACTCTGAAGGGGTGTGAATTTACGTCCAATAGGGGTGGATGGTGTGGGACGGCTTTGAGCGACACACCCTCTGAGTGTTGCACGCCGATTCTGACAGCACTCGGTGAGGTCTCTGTGGGCGTGCTGAATATAGGGCGCAAGTCGGTCATGGGAACTTACCGGAATTCGACCGTCTGAATCGGTAGATAGAGTGCTATTCTTTAATCGTGAGTGTATAGTTCCACTCAAACTCTTCCCATGTCGTGTCCGCTCTAACTTTCGGCACAAATGATTCGGTAAAGCGGTGTTCCCCTGCGGGAAGACAGCCTATATCTTCGGGCCGATTGCTCACCCACTTGTCCATCGTGTCCTCCAATATTTCCCGCTCCGGGTAATGCAGTACAGTGTAATCGGTCTGAATGCACTCTCCCGCATCGAGTGACTGCCATCTAAGTACGTCAGGAAGAACGAAGTGAACAAGATTCGTCTGCCAGCAACCCTCAACCGGGCGGTCCGGAATAATCTCTTCGTCTGTTCCGAAGGCGTGTTTCTGTACCTGACGCTTACTCGGGATGAGAACAAGCCATCCTTGGCCTTCACTCCAAATACTGGAATACGGCTGGATTGAGCCGAAGCCAACCGTTTGTTCTTCGGAGGAAAGATTCTCAAATGAACCCCGAATCTGAGCAGGTGCATCGGATGAGAAATCGCGTAGCGTCTCCACACTGAGCCGGAAGGGTTCCTTGCTGGGTTGAGAGCCTTCAGCAACCGTGATACGGGGGTAGCGCCCAGAAGCCATAGAAAATAACAACGCCCCAATCAAGTAACATTATTGAAGCGATTTTGGCGAAAGCAGTACGCTAAGACGGTGGTTGATACGAACTCCAACTGAACGAGAGGTTTAGAACCTTGTCTGTGAATTGAATCTCCTTGTCGTGCTGAACTCACCCTCTGCATGTGTTACGCCACTCCTGTCAAGGCGTGAAGATTTCAACTAGTCGTTTTTTTGGCTAACTCAAACGGCCATCTCACAGAGAGGGGTACTTTCGAGTGTTCAGCACACTTCCAACGGAAGTACTGCGTGAAACTGGTGGGTTCGCGTGCTCGCTGCTCGAGAATGAGAGGGGTGATTTCGAGTGTTCTACCTTACGCTTACGTACGCTGTCCATTACCTGTATAATATGTTTTACCTTCTCGGCAATCAACGAAGTATGATCCCGTGCACATCATTCCAAGGGAACACTCGAAATCACCCCTCTCACCAGTATATATAAACACAGAACACTCGAAACACTCGAACCATACATTTATACTACTATGTCAGAAAGTTCGGAACATCAATGGGTGGCCTGTTCGAGGACGTGGAAGACGAGATCTACCGTGAGAAGCGTGTCCTAAAAGAGGAGTACCAGCCAGACGAGATTCTCGAACGCGATTCCGAGGTTGAAGAATACAAACACGCGCTGACCGACACCCTGTTCGGTCGCAGCCCTGACAACATCTTCCTGTTCGGAAAGGCGGGTGTCGGAAAAACTGCGGTGACGAACTTCGTTCTCAGTGAACTCCAACGCGAAGCACTTCGTCGCGATACGGCAGACGAAATCCACGTCACGAAGGTCAATTGCAACAACCAGAGCGTCTATTCAACCGTTCGCCACCTCGTTAACAGTCTTCGCCCCGAGGACACAGCCTCGTTCCCGAAGAAAGGTCCATCAACGGCAGACGCATTCGAAGAATTATACGCTCAGATGGAGCGTCTCGGTGGAACTCATCTGTTTGTCCTCGATGAGATTGACCATCTCTCTAATCCCGATCCATTACTCTACGAGTTCCCACGAGCACGTGCGAACGGGCACATAAACGAGGCTAAAGTCGGTCTTATCGGAATCTCAAACAATTACACATTCCGCAACACACTCTCTGCAAAGGTCAAGTCGACGCTCATGGAGCATGAGATCTCGTTTTCAACGTACGATGCTGGCGAGCTCCAAACTATTCTCACCGACCGCGCCCAGCGTGCTTTCGTCGATGGTGCATGCGTAGACAGCGCTATTTCGGCGTGTGCTGCCTTCGCCGCGAAAGATGACGGGAGTGCCCGGCAAGCAATTGACTTGCTTCGTGAAGCCGCAGATACTGCTCAAAAAGACGGGGCTACAACGGTTACTGCAGAGCACGTCGAGAGAGTCCGAGAACAGGTCAACCGTGGGCAGCTCCGTGACAAAATCGATGATCAGACCATGCACGCACAGCTGGTGCTCGAGTCCGTTGCCCGCCAACAACTGGCGGACGATGAGTCAGTGCGGACCAAACGTGTGCAACAGCGGTACGAAGCAGTCGCAGATGCGTGGGGTCACGACCACCTGACCTCGTTGAAATCGATTCAGAATCACCTTGATGACCTCCATATGCTCGGGTTTCTCATCCGAACCGACGAGAACAAGGGCCAAACAGGTGGGCGAAGTTATCGATGGGAAGTCGACATGAACCTCGAGACAGTAATTGAAGCTCGAGAAGAGATCGAACTCAACGCACAACCTCCCGAGTGAGTACTTGTTTGGTTAGGCCGAGAGTTTGCTGGCCATGCGGTACATCCGATTGACTGTTTGTTATACCACTCCCGCACAAGCCAAAGTATTATTCTGGTGTGAAATACAGCAGAGACCAATGAAATTCACCAGCTCAAAGTCGTCCCGAAACACGGCAAACAGCCTTTCGAACAGTAAATCGGCATGACAAGGCAGTCCATCAGCCAGCAATCAGACGACGAATCCACTAACCCAGAGACGCGTAGCCGCCGCTACAACTGGTCGCGTATGGACCTCGACGAACTCGTCGACGTCTACTGGCAAGACATCGCACCGAAACGATATCGCGATGGGTTCGACGAGGACCGCAACGTTCCAACCTACGACTGGCTCACCGAACATGGATACAGTGGTATCGCGTACGCACTACGCGAGCATCACGATCTGACTCCCAAGCAGTTCTTTGTCGACGTCGTCGGTCTTGAAGACGAGGCAACTGACGGGTGGGAGTGGAACGTTAATCACGACGCAACCGTCGACGCCCTCGAAGCGTATCTCTCGTCGATAGAAACGCGTGGTGGACGGGCAGAGAGTACCGTCGAGACCCACCGAACACGGTTGGCAAAGTGGGTTCGGACGTACCGGGAGTTGCACGGGACAGATGCGTTGCTCGAAACACTATCCGAGCTAGACCAGCAACCGCGAGAGATAGAGCGATGTCTTGCCGTCCTCGACGTCTTCGACGAGGAGCTATCGACTGACCGGTCGAAGCTCGAGTATCTGCACGTCGCCAGAGCGTGGTACGCCTTCGTGAAACGCCGGAAGTACGCGAAGTACAATCCGCTCTCAGAGGCCGGTGAAGAGTTCGGCTGGGAAGCCAGTGAGCCAGACCCACAGGCGTTGTCGGCGTCGCAGGTGCGTCGAATCTACAGTGAGGTGGGTTCACCCGAAGCGGAGTTGCTCGTCGTTGCGCTCGCTGGGTGGGGATTACGTCCCTCGGAGGTTGCTGCGTTGCACGTCGACCAGGTGGTCTTGGATACTGAAGACCCGCATCTGTCGTTCGGTGATGGAGAGCGGAAGAACGGCCCTGGTGAGGTGACGCTGTTGTATGGGGTCGACGTCGTCGCTAATCGAATTGACGTGCTGTCTGACCGGGATACGTGGAACGGGTATCTGTTTCCCTCTCGGTCGTCGTCGACAGGCCACATGTCTGTGAGTACGGTTCGTCGTCGGTTCAAGCAACTTGCTGACCGTGCTGGCGTGGTTGTTGATGGGGATACGCCCACGCCGAAGATGGGACGGCGGTTCTGGTACTCGGCGTATCAGGAAGCAGTTGGAGAGGTTCTAGAGGGGTTGGAAGGAGTGGCAGAAGACCAGGGGAGTTCGTCGACGGAGGTTGTTCTTCGGAACTACCTGTCGAGAGAGCAAGAGCGGAAGGCCCGGCAAAGGAAGATGGCGGGAAGATTATCTGAAGCGTTTCATCAATAAATCCACGAGAGTAGTCAACCTGTGTATTCGAGTTTTTCAGGCCATTACCTCACTAAATCCGTGGTATACCCAACTCGAGCGGGGATAAACCTGGACAGAGTGTACATTCTTGATATTAGATAGATGAAATAAATCCATGGACTCCTCACAGCCGTTCAGATTGGCACATATAGAACCACGGCGGTGTGGTCAGCGGCGATTTCGAACCAACTGTTGTGGACTTCTACTGGACAAGATAATGGGGCCTCGATTCGCTCGGCCACAGCGGTTTCAATCCCGTTCTGGGTTTCTATTGCCCTGCGACCGTATTCCAGCCAGCCGTGTTCGCTCCACCAGTCGCGTTTCAATCCCGTTCTGGGTTTCTATTGCCCTGCGACCGACGCGAGCGGGACGAGAGTGTGTGGTTCGGCGTGTTTCAATCCCGTTCTGGGTTTCTATTGCCCTGCGACACACCTCGTCAAAGCGGCCACTCATCTCCCGGGAAGTTTCAATCCCGTTCTGGGTTTCTATTGCCCTGCGACACCTTGATAGTTTTTTGTAATGTAGACTGTTGAACAGTTTCAATCCCGTTCTGGGTTTCTATTGCCCTGCGACGACTCGGGATTGAAGACGAAACCGGAGAGCGATTGAGTTTCAATCCCGTTCTGGGTTTCTATTGCCCTGCGACCAACGCGACGGTCCGCGTGGCCGAGATACTGGAGCGTTTCAATCCCGTTCTGGGTTTCTATTGCCCTGCGACGAGGCGACAGCGTTCCTTCCCGAGCCGGTCACGGAGGTTTCAATCCCGTTCTGGGTTTCTATTGCCCTGCGACGCCGTGCTGTCATGCTCTCACGGTAGCTGTTGAGGTGTTTCAATCCCGTTCTGGGTTTCTATTGCCCTGCGACTCTCGTCGGTCGCGACGATGGAGTACTCGTTCGACAGTTTCAATCCCGTTCTGGGTTTCTATTGCCCTGCGACCTTCGACGAGGCGAGTTCGGAACTCACGGCTCAGAAGTTTCAATCCCGTTCTGGGTTTCTATTGCCCTGCGACAGGGGGTGCAGTTTGCTTGACGTGGTGTATAAACCTTGCTCCACCCATGATAGCGCAGTCCACTTTCGTGGACCCCTGTTGTACACGGCTTTGAAAAAGGTCAACGTCAGATGACGTTCGATTGTTCATCTGGTGGCTCATTTCCGAGATCTGTTGTCGCCTCCTGGCAAGCTTCGCAAAGCCGATATAGCCGAACTCGATCTCCGTCGGCCGGCTCAATGTGGCTTTCAAGTTCGTCTTCGAGTTCAACCCGCTCGCTCTTCGACACGTCGAGTTCAAAAACGCTGTACTGGCGCCACGCTCCGTATCGTTCCAGCGTTCGGTAGACGCGTCGACGATTCGTATCGTCGCTGACGTCGTACGTCACTGCGAGTCTCATCGCGACACCTCCAGCGCGTGATAGTCATCAAGCTCACCCGTAATCGCTTTCCGCAGAAGGATCACCTGCTGTCGGATCGCCTTGCGGCGACTTACACGGTACTCGAAATACGGGTGCGTCAGCTCTTCGTTCATGTAGCCGTCAAACTTGTCCAAGTACGCTTGGAAACCGTCGTCAGTAAGTCGGTTGTCGTTTCCAAACTGATCATGAGTAATTGTCCCACGGTTTACCAGACGCGTGACGAAGGCATCGCAGAACAGCGGCCGGAATTCCTCTTGGAGGTCAAGGGCGAGTGACGGTCGTCCGTGCCGATCAGCGTGGAGCACACCCAAGAAAGGATCAAGGTTGTAGCAGCGGAGCGCACTCAAAACCTCGTTTTTCATCATCACGTAGGTCAGCGACAATAGCGAGTTGATGTGGTCTTCGGGCGGTCGTTTGCTGCGCGTGTCGAACGTCCAGTTGTCGACGAGAGTCTCGTCAAGTCGGCTGAAGTAGCGTTCTGCAGCCTCACCCTCAATCCCGCGAAGGTCGTCCTTGTTCGATGCGCTCGAAACACGTTCGCCGAGGTCTTTGAGAACAGTCGTCCCTCGGACACCCTTCCGCGAGAGAATCGTCCGTGCATTCCTGATCTTTGCTGCGATCATCGCCTTCGAAATCGCAAGCTCGTCACGGCCAGTAAGTGCGTACTGTGCGCGTCGGACCTCTGCGATTGTGTTACGTTCTGGAACGAAACTCCCCCGATACTTTCCATTCTGTGTGAAGTAGTTGAGCACGATCCCGTGCTCGTTCGCTGTTGCAACGAACGGCGTTGAGAAGTTCACACCGCCGAAAACGTTGATTGTATCAAGCTTCTCGACTGGGAACGCTCCGAGTTCACCGTCGTCGCCTTCTACATCGTAGATGACGACTTGACCGCCGTCTATACGGACCTGCGAACCCTGTGTCGTGACGTATACAACTGAATCCTCAAAGATGCCCTGGCTCTCTTTCATATCAAATCTCCGGGTATCGTTCCCTCCCATCCAGTCCCTTCGGCCTCAGAGGGTGAGAGAACCGCCGTCTCACCAGGCATACAGTACGTCCTCGCTGAACACGCCTCGCATTTCGACTGGTTCTGCGTCAGCGGCGGGATCGAATCAACTGACATTGAACGGATACGCCTCAGTATCTCTCGGACAGCCTCACGGTGATCCTGCGTGATCCGGACCGAGTGGCGCGTGTCGGTTGAGTAAAGGTAGATGTACCCCACATTTACGGACTCGTCAATGGCGTCTTCGAGCAGCATGCAGTAGCCAGCAAGTTGGACTTCGTCGCTTGAATAGTATGATCCGCTCTCGGAACGCTTCCGTTCGACTGGGGTCGGTGTCCCAGTCTCGGTGTCAACGAGGTCAATCTTCCCGTGCATCCCGAGGTCATCAGAACGGAAGTATCGCTCCGTCACCCAGCTCCCGCGGCGGGATGCGTGTTTGTGTTTCGATCGGCCGTCGACGAGTTCATAGGGTTCTCCAATCTCGTCGTAGTATCGCTGGTAATAGTACCGGCGTGGACAGTAGACGAACTCGTTCAACGCGCTCACATATACTAGTTCGTCCTTGAAGCTCGAACCCGTCATCTCAAAGGTCGATCCCCAAACTCTCCAAGTCGACAGCGTTCTGCGCCTCTTGGACCGCACAGTGGAGATAGAGCGCGTCGATACCGAGTGCGGCACACCACTGTTCGTCACCAACGGTGAGCGGATAGAGGAAGAGGAACTTTCCAAGATTGTACTGGTTCTTGACCCGTCGTGGGTGGTTCTTGACCGCATAGCAGAGCACGTCAAGGCCCTCGCGCATCTCGTCGCGAAGATGTTCAATCGATGTAATCCGATCCGCACCATCTGGCTCGACATCGATACCAATCCCATCAAGTTCGCGCGGCTTCCGTGTCTCGTCGTCAATTCCGTCGTCGGCACGTAGCCAGCCATAGGTCTCGGAAGTAGCCTTGAGACGGACGCTCCGTCCATAACCGTCGTCGTTCGTTTCGATTGTCCCGTCGTACGTGCAGTAGCCTGTAACGTACGGCGCGAGGTGAGAGACATCGTCGGTGTGCTCGTTCGGAACAACCTCGTCGAACCCAGTTCGTGAGAAGAACTCAACATGACCATGACGTAGGAGGTAGAAGAGGTCGTACGTTTTTATCGGGTCGCTCGTGCCTGGTGTGCGGTCGTAGACGAGCGCTTGAAGCGACCCGCCGCGGTACCACTGAAGTGTCCGCTCAACGGCATTATTGATAACATCTGCGTGTGCTTTAACATCCGACTGGGTGAGCGGTGGATCACCGCCGCCAAAGTGTCGGAGGATACGCTCCCATCCCTTCTCGCGGATCTCCTCGGCACGTTCCGAGTTGGCATCACGAGCACGACGTTCGATGTGGTGATAGGCTTCGGCTGCCGAGTATCGCCAGTCGAACGATTCGAATTCTCGGGGGTCGTGGTAGGCATCTTCGAGTGTTTCGATGAGTTGTTCACGGGAGACACGACCGTCACATTCGATTTCCGAAAGCGACGCAGCGACGTTCGTCGAGGCATAACAGCGAGCGGATTGTGGTTCGGATTTAGTTCGAAGACGGCCGAGGCGCTGGACAAAACTCGCCCGATCAGGCGCCGAGAACACGAGACGATCGACTGTGAAGTCAATTCCAACTTCGACGGCTGAGTTGCTCACGAGGATGTCGAAATCGTCAAGTTTCTCTTCGAGATTGCCGCGGTGGAACCCGTCGATACGAACTACGGTTCGGCCATCAAACGTGTTCGAAAGGTGAGTGTAAACCTCGTCCACCTCGTGAATCCCGTCGAGAATAAAGACGGTTCGTCCAGCCTTCCGGGCGAACGATTCGGTGTCGTCCCAGTCCTCACCGAGGAGTTCACTCGCCGTGTCGAACGTTGCCGCTGAGCGGACGTCGAGATCAACGGGAGGCATAACTGCACCCCACCCATCAGTTGGTGTCTCGTTGAAAGAGCGCTCTTCAGTCGTCTCGCGCTTCGACGTCACGCGGCGATACGGCGCACTCATTGCCTCTTCAAAGTGGTGTTCGAGACGAGTAGTCGGGGTCGCGCTGAGTAGGACAATTTTCGAGAGCGCGCACTGGAAATTAGGGAGGTCGTACATCTCGTCGAGCGAGAACAGGAGCGTATTCTGCTCTTTTCTGCCGGCGCGATGGAACTCGTCGACGACGATTGTCTCAAACTCGTTGAGTTGTCTGACCCGAGAGCCAGGGTTACCAGTACGTCCGTAGATGTGCCGACGCATCATCACGAGAATGTCCGGGTTCGTCAACACTAGTACCGGGTCTCCGCGCTGATACACGTACGTCCGAAGGAGAGCTCGAAGTCGCTCGCCGTTCGTCCTCGTGTCTGGATACTTGGTCGCGTATCGTGTCCGGAGCATGTCAGCTGTGATCGGGAGCACCGCGACATCGGATCCTCGCTTGGGGAAGCTCTCATCGAGTTCCTCCCTGATCTGATTGTACTGGTCGTGGATGAGCGCATTCGTCGGGTAGACCGCCAGCGCGTGGTCCTCACATTCGATGACGGGCGCGAGCCATGAAATCGTCTTCCCACCGCCGGTCGGACTATCGTTTACTGCGAGGAACTCGTTCGAGTTCTGGAACAGCTCTCGGATGTCCTGCTGGTGGGCGTACGGTTCGAATTTGGAATCTTCGACTGGATACTCGGGATCCTTATGCCGTCGGAGTTCAACACCTGAGAGAGGGAGTAGAGATCTCATCGCTTGGTTTTGAGGAAGGTCGCGTCAGCAGGGAGCTGGACGCCGTTTTTACCATCCAGATTCGTTGGTCCAAGTTCGACATACGCGCCGTCATAGGATGCCTGCATCACGAGTGGCGTCGGTCGCATCCGTTTTGTAACAAGATTTCCCACCGGTGTGAGATCCGTGTCGTATGCACCAATCGGGTGACCGAGATCAAACTCACCGGTATCTTGTGAGACGTCGAGAGGCTCGGTCTCAACGCGTGCTTTGCCGCGTTTCTTCCCAAGCCGGATGTATCCCGGGACGCGCGACTCGAGTTCACTCGTACTGAGACCGCGTCCGAGCAGGTAGCACGTGAGTTCGTTCCCGTGCCCGAGCACACGACGACGACCATACGTGGGGAGATTCTGCTTCGCATCCGGATCGTCTTGCGCCGAGTAGTTGATTGTCGCGTAGTCATCGCTGCTCGTGTTGTACGTTGAAGTGATCCGATTGGCGAGCCCAGATCCAGTACTGTCAGATGGCGTTGCTGGCGTCACGTACAACTCCTCGGAGACCCCATCGGTGTCGTCGAGGTACGTCGGTTCGAACAAGCGATCGACGTACCGGCCAGACGCAAACCCGAATGCGTAGTAGAGCGCCGTATTCAGGAAATACGGCTCCGTGTCTGCGAGCCGACCGACTTCACGACTCGCAAACCAGATCTCCCCTTGCGTCCGGAGCGTCACTTCGAGTGCTGCCATCATGCTCTCAGTCAGTCTGTTCGAGGAACGCACGCGAGGCGTCTAGTTGCGTTTCAAGGACATCGGCGAGCGAGTCACTAGTCGCAGTTTCAAGCAAGTCGTCGACGGTATCATCTGGGACGCGTTCAAGGTCGAGACCACCCCGCTCAGTATTAACGCGGTCATCGAAGGCAGACTGGAGATGGTCTCCGACGAGTTGTGGGTCGTGCGCCGCCGCTGTGATAACATCTTGGATCGAATCGGCGGACGTCTCGTCGCTGTCACGGAGACGGGTGACGACATCCCTGGTCAGCCCAAGATTCGCTGGACCCTCTTCACTCCCAGTGTAGACACCGAGGAGGTGGTTCTTGACGCGGCCGAGACGTGACGTCGCGGCACCGTAGCGCTTGTTCTTCGCCGTGATCCCGAGGACGAACGCGAGTTCTTCGGGCGTTGCATCACGGAGCGTAATGACTGACGGGAATAGTGTTCCGGGTTCAAAGAAATCAGGTTCGCGGATCGTCGCTTCTGCGGTCTTCGCGTAGTCGTCGCCCGGCGCGTTCTGGAACTTCTCGTCAATCGTCACGGTCGCGTCCCGAAGCGTGTATGCGGTATCGTACATCACTCGCGACGTTATTGAAAGCTGTTGGTCGGCATCGTCGCTCGCGGCGCTCCCATAGAGGATACACTCAACGCAGTCCTGGCACATGCCGTTGACCTGCATCGTACACTCCGTCTGGAGGAGATCACGCTGCAGGGACTTCCCGAAGCGTCGGTCGCTTCCCGTCTGCTTGCGCATGAACATCAGGCCGGGTGAGTATGTCTCACGATCATCTCCTAATCCGACCGCGACGTTGGCGAGGTCGGCGCTCTGCCCGTCAGTTGTGAAGACTGCGTGGCTCTCCAGCTCACGTAGAACGAGGACATTTGTGAAATTGTTCTTCGGGGCGATCGTCATCTCGTCTCGGGAAACGGTGCCGCGCTCCAGTTCGGGGTAAGTGTCGTGGTCAAACATTGTCAGTTGGTCTCCGTCGTGTCGTTGATCGTCTCGCGCTGCAGTCGGATCGTCGCCGCGTAGAAGCCGTCCGCGAGATTGTTCGCTCGCCGTTTCAACAGGGACGGCTTCCCCTCGCATCGATCAGCGAGGAGTCGCTGTGCGAATTCGCCTGCGTACCGCTCGATGCGTTCGTTCAGTTGATCTCCACTTCTGCTTTTCTCGGCAGGAACTGGCCACACCTGTTCACTTCGCTGATGGAGCTTTTCGAGTCGGCCGGCGACGAGTAGTGCCGCCTCGTCGGCGCTCAGCCGGAACTCATTCGAATCTTTCACCGCTTTCACCGACTCGCGGAATACTCGTTCGATAGCGTACGGCTTGTCGTTCCCGTACGCGGGACGTATCGCATCGTAGGCGAGTTCCGCGAGTGCGGTCACATCGTCTTTCGTTGTGTTCGTCATTTGTTGATTGCTGTTGTTGTATCCGCGTCGTTTGTCAGGTTTCCATACCGGTCGAGGTAATCTGCTTCTTCGAGCAGGTACCGCGAAGTCCCACCGTCATCGGAATCCAGTACTGCCCGCTTCAACAGGTACGATCCCGGAAGCGGCTTGTTCCGGACGGTCCGAAGATACTTCGCGAATCGGGCATCGTCGCGGGCGAGTGCATAGCCGAGTTGGATTAGGGCAGCAGCGGCACCGAGTCGGGTCCGAAGCTTCGAAAGTGGGATCTCTCGTCCGTAGAACTCGTTTACCGTCGTGAAACCAGCGTCGAGCCTCACCATCTCAGAGTAGTCACGACCCCGAACCTCCGGAATTGGGGACTGTGAGACGTACGCTCGCAGTCCCATCGTCGACGCAACCGCAAGTCCGACAAAGACGCCAAAGAACTGGAATTCTGTCTCGTTATCCTTGGGCTTATAAAATGAGAGCGTCTGCGACCCGAAGCCAGCACTGGGGTCAAACCCGTTCTGGAGTTGCTCGATCATCGAACGCCCGCCCCCATCTTCAGCACGTGTCGCCTCGCGGAGGACCGTCGATACTGACTCGGAAATCTTCGTCTCCACCCTTCGGTCACAGTCTTCCTCGGCAGTTGCGATATCAAACATCGCAGAGGCGAGACGACCAATCCGGGTCATTGCCTCACCCGTGAATCGTGCGAAGATTTCATCCGAGTAGAGATCCCACATCGTTGGCGTGTAGAAGTAATCCGGCACGAGATGAACGAATATTCGGCCAGCATTGCGTCGACTCGAACCGGTCTCGCGGAGGGAAAACTCGATCTGACACGGTGTACAGACGAGGAGTTTTTCGGGCTGGCCAGCGTCGGCGGGGATCCGGTTCGAATAGCCCGCTTGGAGCGTCGTGAGCGACTTTGGAGCCTTCATATCGCTCTTCCGGTTACTCGTTGTCCCACGATTACAGAATGTACACGTCTTTCCCCGGCGAGTGGCGTGATGTTCTTCGAATGGGTCGGAGAGTTCGTCCATCTCTGCCGTCGGAGGAGATGCATTCCCACTAATTCGAAGGGTGTCGCCGATATACGCCCGGATTTCGGTCTCAAACTGTCCCGTGTGTGCGTCCATGACGATATCCTCCCACCCCTCGTCGAGCGCGTCGAGGTTTGTGATCAGGAGCTTCGCGACTTCGCCCGGAACATCCTGCCAGTGGTCACGACGCGCTCGGTCTGCGACGTGCTGACCGACTGCGTACGCGTAGTCCCACTTCCCGCCAGCCGTGAGATCAATGTTCTCGTCATCGCGTGTCTCCTGAAGTCTGTCGAGGACACTTCCATCGACATCGAAGAGCCGACACGTGACGGTGAGGGCATCTTCGTCTGTCAAGCCGGCATCGACGAGTGGGTCAACAAACGCGCGTTTGAACGTGTACACCAGCCGGGCGTATCCCGGAGCGACTCGAGTCGTCGCATCGATATCGATTGGAAGGCGCTCATTCAGTGATTCCATCGTCTCCGCCATACTATCTGTCGGGTCTGAATCAGGATCGGCATCCTGTTTCGCCTTCACCGCAACCGCGTAGAGAAGGTTCCGCGCCCCTGCGTAGAAGAAGTCTTGATCGTTAATCGTGTAGAAACCTTGCGACTGCGTCGAGAGGTTATCCGCGAGCGCGTCATGGTCGTCATATGCAGGGTGTGAGTCCCCAATTTCGGACTGTAGGCGATCATAGACATCGCCGATCAACTCGTCGTCGATTGTCACCTCAGTATACCCACTAGTCAGATAAACGCAACCATCTTGGTAGATGAGAAGTCGCTCGTACCCGAAGCGCTCTTTGAGGACGTTGCTGACCGCACCGCTAAGGAGGTTCGTGAACACACCTTTCACGTCGTCAAGCGTGTGGTGTTGAAGCTCGAGGTCGGTTCCGGGGTATGCCACTTCCAACCCCTTCTGGTTCCGCTCGACTGTCGCTGATTCCGGCGTTTGGCAAGACGCAAACGCATCGGCGAGGCGAACGTAGGGCCGGAGTTGGTCATACGTCCGCGTGGAGTGCTCTGGATTTGAGTTCCACGTATTCGCATGGTCGACCGCGCACGCGTGGAACGTCTCAATTCGAAGATCAGGGGCAAACGAACCGACACCGAGCGCATCGACGAGAGTAGCTACCTCATCCACGTTGATATCATACTCCTCGTCAATCCCCTGCTTATCTCGGAGCTTGTGGAGGTCGTGAACGGTGAACAGCGCGACGACCTTCCGAAGCTCGTCATCGCTCAGCTCGTGAGCACCAAACGAAGGTGCAATATCGTTCAGTCGTACGATAGCGAACACGCCGTTCCGGACGTGGTTGAGCATTGACTGGTCGGTCAGGCCATACTCAACGCTTTTCGCTGACTCGAAAGACCACCCGATGTCGAGAAGGTAGGGATCGAGGTCAACAAGATACTGCGCGAGGACTGGATGGGTATCTCGATTTCCCCAAATCGATTCGGGAGTAGACATTACCGTCCAACCTCCACAGAGACTGTCCCACACCCTCTGGAGACGAATCCACCAACGCCGGCATAGTCGCTGAAAAGTGCAAGTGCCGTGACTGCGGTCCGGGTGGCTTCGCTCGCATCCTTGAACTTGTACGTACAGTCGATTGTGAATCCCTGACGAAGGATTGGTCCGCCGTCTTCACCACGATTAACGAGGACACTGTGTGTCTCGTACGTGCCCGCATCGGGTTTCTCAATAAGATTTGCCTCGAAGTCTTCGCGCGTCATTGCGAGTTCGAGTTCGTCGGCCCGCTTATCTGGGATTGTCGAGGACCACTTTCGCAAGAGTGAGCGAAAGACGCTCCCACGGTGGGGAAACATCGTGGTGATTTCTCCACTCTCCTTGACACAGGTCGGTGTCTCAAAGCGAACCTCAATCTCGAAGGTATCGTCGTGCTGTGTGACGATCTCTGAAGCATCTTCGAGGATTTCCGCGTGGGTCGTGTTCGTGCTCGCGAAGTCTCGCACCCGAAAGTCACCGTCCGCAAGTTCGAGTGTATCATCGCTGAAAACAAACGCATCGGCAAGCGCTTGGAAGACCTCTTGGTCGCGAGAGTCAGCGACACCCATCTTGAGGTTGTACGTCTCGTCGCAGATTACGCGTTTGTGGTGATCACGACGGCTCCCGTCAAATGTTCCGAGGAGGCCGCTGTTCGTCAGACTCCCAATCGAGGAATCATGGACACGTGTGCTGATGTCCTTATTGACGTCATCGAGTGCTGAGAGGATCGCACTGTAGATCTGGTAGCCATTCGCCGTCGGTACCGGGAATGAGCCCTCTGGCTCAAGCGTCAAGTCGACCCGACGCATAACACCTCACAACCGTAGGCTTTGGTATGTCGGTTCACAATCACATTTGCGTTGGTTACCCCCTTGAATCTTTTTACGATTTTGGAGATGTATTCAGTTATCCGCAAATATACAGGGACAATAACACGAAAACGAAGCCAAACCATTTAGTCGAACTCGACTGCAATCGGATACATGCGAACGTACGTCTCCACAATTGGGCACTACAGCCCGCGGGTGATGCGTCCAATACTCGATAATGGCCTCAACGCCAACGACGTCGTCGTACTCCTCCGACCGCACGGCGATACAAGCGATAGAGCCAAAAGTGCGATCCAAGACGTCAACCAGACTGTCAACGAGCTCGGTCCCGGATCAGACATCGTTATCGAAAAGATCAGCTACAAGTCGTTTGAATCTGCAGTCGTTGAATGCGTCGACATCCTTGAAGCCGCCGAAGGAACGGTGGTACTGAACTTCGCAGGGGGTCCACGGGAAATTTTCCTCCCGCTGACCATCGCTGCAATTGCGCGGTCAGACATTGTCGATCTCGCACTCCAGTTCAGGGACATTGACGAAGAAATTGAAGAAATCACTCTCCCGAACCTGATGAGTCGCCCGTCCGACGCGACCCTCGACACACTCCGGTCCCTCGTCACTATCAACGGAAATACGACACTCCCTCAAATCGCCGACGAGACGGGGAAGTCGAGAAGTACTGTTGGACGACATCTTGATGCGCTGGAATCCGATGGTGCCGTCAAAACGTGGAAGGAAGGCAAAACCCGCCACGTCGAACCAACACTCGCCGGTCAGCTTCGTGTGTGAGTGTAACTCTTCATCGACCTTTTTCAAAGCTGTGTACAGCGGGGGTCCACGAACGACACCCGCGTTCTTGTTCCACCAGAGAAAGATATAGATGCTCTCGACGAATATACACCCCCTGTCGCGATGCGGTAGAAACCCAGAACGGGATTGAAACACATGAGCTCGAGGCTCTGGCGGAGTGTGTGGATAAGGTCGCGATGCGGTAGAAACCCAGAACGGGATTGAAACAAGAAAAGGGATTAGTGAGAGTGCCGCCGCTAGGGTCGCGATGCGGTAGAAACCCAGAACGGGATTGAAACGCCAAGATTTCGCTGGTTTCGATTTCAGTCGTGCGTCGCGATGCGGTAGAAACCCAGAACGGGATTGAAACTCACGTCCCCTTTTTCGAGCTCGTCGGAGGCCCGGACGTCGCGATGCGGTAGAAACCCAGAACGGGATTGAAACCGATGACCATCGGTCAACTGGAGACCGAACTCGGGGTCGCGATGCGGTAGAAACCCAGAACGGGATTGAAACGTCAGTGCGCCCGCGCCGCCGGGGAGTTGCGCCGCGGGTCGCGATGCGGTAGAAACCCAGAACGGGATTGAAACGAACGGTAGATGTCGTTCAGACCTCTGATGTCTACGTCGTCGCGATGCGGTAGAAACCCAGAACGGGATTGAAACTAGTGGACCGCGGGGTCTGTACTGGAGGTCTGCGGGTCGCGATGCGGTAGAAACCCAGAACGGGATTGAAACTCGAGTTCCCCCGTCTCGGGGTCGATGCCGATGTCTTGTCGCGATGCGGTAGAAACCCAGAACGGGATTGAAACAGGACGAGAATCGCCGTCCAGTTCGGACCTCCCGGCGTCGCGATGCGGTAGAAACCCAGAACGGGATTGAAACGAGACGGGGGCACTGGCTGTCACGGTGTGCGTTCTGTCGCGATGCGGTAGAAACCCAGAACGGGATTGAAACAGGGCGAACTTCTTGCCCGAGCCAGAGGGGTCGTCGGGTCGCGATGCGGTAGAAACCCAGAACGGGATTGAAACATGACTGTCGCGGAGTGAGACTCACGGGAAATTGGTCGCGATGCGGTAGAAACCCAGAACGGGATTGAAACAGTACGGCCTGATGGTGATTGGCCTTGCAGACGGGTCGCGATGCGGTAGAAACCCAGAACGGGATTGAAACATGGTCCCGGCGTCGCTATACGTCGCCGCGCCGGGTCGCGATGCGGTAGAAACCCAGAACGGGATTGAAACCTGTAGCTCGTCCCGACGCTGTTGGTCGCACCGATGCGGTCGCGATGCGGTAGAAACCCAGAACGGGATTGAAACAACCATGTTTTGAGCTCGTCGGAGAGTTCGCTCCGTCGCGATGCGGTAGAAACCCAGAACGGGATTGAAACGCGTCGGCGGCCGCTCTCAAGGTGTTCTGGCAGTCACGTCGCGATGCGGTAGAAACCCAGAACGGGATTGAAACTTGGCGATGAGGTCCTCGTCGAGGTCGTCTTTCGCGTCGCGATGCGGTAGAAACCCAGAACGGGATTGAAACTCCATCACTTGTCGGTGCTCCGTCTCGGTTACTCCGCGTCGCGATGCGGTAGAAACCCAGAACGGGATTGAAACTTCTCGAGGCTCTCGAGGACCGACGGCCACCGCCGCATGTCGCGATGCGGTAGAAACCCAGAACGGGATTGAAACGGTACCTGCCGCGTTGTGTTGCCCTCCGAGACGGGTTGTCGCGATGCGGTAGAAACCCAGAACGGGATTGAAACACCGTTGCGTACACCGTCGAGAGCGGCTATGGCGCGTCGCGATGCGGTAGAAACCCAGAACGGGATTGAAACTGAAGGTCGTCATCGGTTCGCAGGACCCGCAGGACTGTCGCGATGCGGTAGAAACCCAGAACGGGATTGAAACTCCCAGTCGGCTTTCATCGCCTGCCGACCGAGGTGTCGCGATGCGGTAGAAACCCAGAACGGGATTGAAACACGGTGCAGACGGTGACGGCACGACCGCGTCCGGGCTGTCGCGATGCGGTAGAAACCCAGAACGGGATTGAAACACGACAACGTTATTGCCATGCAACAGGCCGAGGACGGTCGCGATGCGGTAGAAACCCAGAACGGGATTGAAACACTCGTCGAGCGGCCTGCTCGCGATGGGCGCGGCCGCGTCGCGATGCGGTAGAAACCCAGAACGGGATTGAAACATTACTGCCGCGGTGTGCAGTCTGTCGACTCGTCAGTCGCGATGCGGTAGAAACCCAGAACGGGGTTGAACCTCAAAGATCTCCGACTCGACGGCACCGATTGACTCGATCGCAACCACTAGATCGGGATACCCATTAAAGTGAATTTGTAACTTGCTAGCGTTCTACTCTAACTATGCTCCTGCAGCCCCTGCTGAGTGTAACTTCTCTCAGTCGTAGTTGAGCAACTGATTTACGAGAGCTGTGAGTTCTGCCGTCTCATCAACGGCCGCCGTCCATGGTCGAGGAAGCTGTGACTGACCAAATCGAGCACCTGCGACTGCCCCAGCGATGGCACCAATCGTATCCGCGTCACCACCGCGGTTGACCGCGGTTACAATCGCGTCCTCAAGCGTCGCTGCACCAAGTGCGTCGTGAAGTGCAGTCTGCAGCGAAGACACGACGTATCCAGGGGTTTTCAATGCGTCCGGAGACTCTCCACAAGCAATCGGTTCGAGCGCATCAGTAAGCGCCACAGGAGCATCACTACCAACGAAGTCAAGTGCGTCACGTAGCGGTGTCTCAGCGTCTTCAAGAAGGCCAGCGATTGTGAGGTTCAACACGGCACATCCCCACGTACATCGGGGATCAGCGTGTGTGATTTGGGAGGATTGTCGGCTCACATCTACGAGAGTGTCCCAATCAGCCGCATACCGAATTGCTAGTGGTGGACATCGCATCACGCTGCCGTTCCCAGCGTTTTGCCCTTCCGGGCTCAACTCCCAGACTGCTTGCCCGGCCTCGTCCCATGCTGCACCGTGTTTGAGTCGGCTTAGTGCCCGGAGTGTCATCCGTCCAATGTCAAATGGTTCGCTATCGTACCACGCTACAAATCGGTCAGCGATGTCTCCTGGAGAGAACCCGCCATGTTCTGCAAGACTTCGTGCGATACACAAGGCCTGCTCAGTGTCATCAGTAATTGTCCCGGCTGGTTGGTTCCAAGTTCCGTACCCAACCATGTCGGTCAGGCGTCCGTGCTCAGCAGCAATCGCCTCTGCAGACGTGAACTCGACTGGCCGACCCAGTGCGTCCCCACACGCGAGTCCCAGCAACACACCACCGGCCCGATTAGAATCCATGTCCAAGGCTCCGGTGCAAATCAGAAATATTTTCGCACAGATGCCGTCACTGGCAAAGACCTTGCCATCGGAATTGATCCTCACACAACGTCGTGGGGATGTACGATCCACTTCTCTTTGGAGACGTCTAACAGCGCAACACCGTGTTTTTCGAAGCTTGCCTTCATCATCTCGTATTCAATTCTAATACTCCCGACGGCTAATACAGGGATTACTCTTTGTTCAGTTGCGATTGATGGGTAGTCCTCAATAAAACAGTCCGCGTAAAATAGAGATTGGCCGAGGTGCTGGTAGACATCAGAAACAGACCGAATAGGTTGACTCCCGGTCTTTAACTCGGTTACATAGACTGTTTTTGGCCCAGCGATAACAAGGTCGACCTGAGCAGCACCAGAGGAAGTCCCAGAGCCGAAACTCTGTGTGATTTCTGCTTCCGTCCAGAACCCCTTCGGAAGTTTTCTGCGTCCGCTTGGCTTGAGTACTTCCGAAACCGTTCGATCGGTAATAATCTCCCTATCTAAAGTCGCCGCAGATCGCTGTATTCCAACTGGAACCTCCTGTTGAGCGAACACAAAGCCATTCTCTTGCGTCTCTAACCATCTGAGCAACCTCCCAGCCAATGCGTCCTCCTCAGCAGTGGTTCCAGAGGCTGCACGGACTGTGATGTCACGTTCTTCAGGCGTGAACTCGCTTTGTCTTTGTTCGTATCGCTCAATTAGTGCAGTGTCGAGAGAATCTACCTCTGCGTCTCGCTGAATCAGGTATTCTAGCAATTCACGTGCTTGTCCCAACCGTCCGTCTACAGCCTGAGTAAACGCAACATCACAATTGAGTGGTAGTTGTGCCGATGGTGTATCTACCGAAGGAGACTCATTTTCATCGTAGCCGCATAGTTGACCCAAGTAGAATTGTGGCTGTTCAGCGGGATTATCTCTGATAACCTCAAGTGGATTATCAACATCAACCTCACTCAATAATTGGTCTTTAGATAACGGTGTCAGTATATGATGTGCAAGTGCCAAATCACCCGGCGTCAGAGTCTGAGAACCATTGGTTCTCTCGTACAGGAGGCGCAAAGGCACTTCAAATGCTTTCATCAGCCTAGACGAGAGTCAGTCAAAGTAATAACATAATGGGGTGACTGCAGTATAGTGGCCATCCTGACCGGTATTCGTC
The DNA here is from genome assembly GCF_042663345.1 of Haloferax chudinovii. Taxonomy (NCBI): domain Archaea; kingdom Methanobacteriati; phylum Methanobacteriota; class Halobacteria; order Halobacteriales; family Haloferacaceae; genus Haloferax; species Haloferax chudinovii. The sequence goes on along the minus strand of NZ_JBHTAB010000015.1, from coordinate 46,837 downwards.
TGTGTTTTTTGAGGATAACGAGCAATTAGATCGTTCTCTTAGACCCCGTTCGACAAGCCCTGTCCCTTAAATTCAAAGAGCAAAATCAATCCTGAAACATCGTCTAGTACGGACTAATGTCCAAATGTGGGTCCCGGTTGTTACAACAATCCCGTTGTACTAGCACTTTTCCAGCTAAGCGAGGCTATCAAGGCAATCTACTCGTTTGTACGGCAAACGTGAGGTTTCAATCAGCCTTCCCAGAATGCACGCTGCCTGGCTTCAATCTCGACAAGAGCCATTGAGAGGACATCGCGCCAATCGCTAGGATGTGATGAATCATCACCAGGGGTCGGTGCATCTGGACCGGGATGGATATGGTCGCGAGCGTTGTGCTCCGACGGGTGGCGGTCCCATCGATGATCGAACGTTCTCTCAATGTGATCCTCGTGGTAATGGGGCGAGAAGTCCCCGTTCTCGAACCAGACAATCTCTACTCGAGCATTTTGAACACTCGATGGGTAGAACCGTGTATCGTACACGCAGACCAGCCGCTCAGGGGCGAATTCAGGTCGGTCGACTATCTGATCGAACCGCTCGTCGGTAGCAAATCGGTTTCGGATGACGTCCAAGCGGTCAAAATCAACTGGGGCACCGGAAACTGAATGGGACCCACTACTCTCATCCCACCCTGTCATACCGCCGTTCGCTGATCAGCAGCGTCACCCGACTCGGTTGCTAATGCCCGCTCAAGCAGAACAACCCGGTGGCGAGCCGTCTTCCACGCAGAAACAGCCTCCCAAACAGCTTCTATCGATTGTTCAGTAGCCGATGCGTGCTTTGAGAGAGAGACCGCTTCCGGCAACGCGACATCGAACTCCTCGGACAACTCCTCTGCCCGTGCTGCTTCGTCTTTCAAGAAGTCAAGGAGCTCCGCCGTTGAGTATTCATCTTGGAGCGCTTGGACCCGTCGCCAGTTCAAGTATGATTGGTTGCGTACATACGTGGCCGGCGACTCGGTAACCTGCTTCACGATACCCATCTGTTCGAACCACTCAAGGTACTCTCTCGCGGCGTCGACGCCGTGGCCTGCGAGGTCTGCAACTTCGCTGGCGGTCGCTGTTGAGCCCAAGCACAGCGTCAAAGAAGTCGTCTCGCGTCCGCTCCCCACGAACAAGCTCCTCCGGTGAGGTTAGCGCATCGAAATCCGGAGAGTTAGTTCGCTCCTCGGCATCAGCCTGGAGTTCAGAGCGTGGTTCATCCATACTCACACTACGTGAGTAACAGGAATAAATCTTGCTCGCACGGATTATTCCGTCTACATGATCCGGGAGGCTGTATTAACCAACAGACCGGCTAGATACACCCAGTTGTTGGTTAACATAGTTGTCGATGTCTCATATCAGGTGTAGTGCTTTATTACAAGTACATCGAAAATGAGACATCTGGGGTTGAAACCAAGTAGCGTTAGGTCGTACTTTGGACGGACAACCTCGTTGCAGGAAGTAGTATGACAATTTGCGAGCCGATTCATTCAACGTGACGACTGACGTGTTCATCGAGGTCGAGATTGAAAACCCTCCCCCCCCGTCATCGATGTGTAAAACTGTGAGAAGGGAGTGGGGGGAAGAGACGGAATGAGGGTAAACCGAACGTAACAGCCGTATATCCGCGCGAGAGGCTGTAACGGTCCAGAAATAACCTAGAACTCATGACTATTGTCTGACGAAGTTTTATGTATTCACCAAGTTAACCATATCCGTAGTGGAGCTAAACTAATTATCGGATGAGTGACACTCTAGCTGACCAAACAAGATCTCCCGGTTTGAATGATCGTTGTTTTGATCCCTCTTTACTTTGGTATCACCAGTGTTAGACGTTTTCTTCTTGATTGAGTCCGTTCGCTTTGTCATCTCTACCCATCGTCTATCGGTGATTTACACATCGATGGCGGGGGGAGGGGGTTGCGTTATTGACTCGAGATAACTCGTCAAAGCCTTCCTTCCTCGTTTGGGCGAGCGACCTTCAAAATCAGACAAGAATGCCTGCAGTATTGGCGATTTGAACTCCTCGTTCAGTAATACTGAACAGCCTTGATCGGTTTCGTATAACCAGTCACTCTGTCGATATCAGTTACACTTCGATGACGGGGGGAGGGGTTGAGATCTTACACATCGACGACGGGGGTGTGTCTACACTCGTCTTCCACGAAAAGCGTCCTCCTTGCCTAATAGAAGTCCTTCAGTTGTGCATTGACCACCGTTCGGAGAAGTTCCTCTTGCTCGGCAATACTCTCCAAACGAGTATCCTCCGTGATCCGTTTCATGATTCCTGTGGGGTCGCCCGTGAAGGTGAACTCCATGTACATCCCGCCACCGCGACCTCGACTCTTCCTTGACGTCGAAATCAATCCATACGTGGAAAGCTCTTTGACGTACTTGACGTACGTTTCCCGAGTCATCTGATCCGCGTCGAGTTCATCCGTTACCCACTGATACACTTTGAATCCGACGGGGCTCGGAACGGAACTTCCTGAGCGCTTCGCGTAATGTGCGATGGCAGCAGTAGCATACAAGGAGATCTTTTTCTGTGTCGTGAGTCCCTCGACTGGCACTCTCCTGCACATACCGCACCCCCCATCATCGATGTGTAAAAGTCGCTTCCTGCGTACAGATATACAACAAAGAAACTAGGGCTCACTCCGGTCGAACAACGTCATCACACGAGTAGCACTCCGCGAACACGCCAGTTGTACCATCTGCTTCTTCAAATTCAATCAGCAATTGATGCGGCGCAAGTTCGTCACCACAGTCAGGACACCGACCAAGTATCGTTGAATCAGTCGTCATGGGGGAGTTGTGGAGACGTGTGTGACACAAATTGTCTCCAGTAGTAGCCACGTGGTGTCACAGCAAAGATGTTTGGCCAAGCACCAACATGGTGTCCACCCAAGGCCGTTTACTAAATCGCGATATACTACGTCTCAACAAGTCATCTCAGGTCGTATCCCCACTCACGAAGGACTTCTGCGATTAGCTCGGGGTTCCGCTGGGCAACAACCATCGCAGCCTCTCGGTAGTCTGATTTGTATACCTTCTCATCCAGTAACTCTTCGAGTGTATCCTGAAGCTCGTCCTCGCCATCAATTACCTCTTCACGAAGGAAGTACGGAACCTGCTCGCGACCCTCATTCACCTTATCACGGCGGAGCTTGTACGGGAGTGAATCCATCGTCGGCCGCTGAGATTCGGATTTGTGGTCTAACTTATCTTTTGACTCCGTCTCGGTCTCTTCGGGTTCGATAGACAGGGGTTCAGTTGTGGTGTCGTCTACTGTTTCGTTGATCCCTTGTTCTTCAGGTTGCTCAACATCTTCAGAATCGTCGAGACCAGCATCTCGTGAGCCAGATTTGAGTCCCATTACGCAGTCACCTCGGGAGCTTCAAGCTCAGCTTGTTTCTCGAGATATCGGGCGAGTTCATCGAATTGGTTGAGTGTCTTAAGTTCGTAGTCACGCTTTCGGTCGCGATGTTCCTCCACGTATCTGTATGGGCTACACTGCTGTTTCCAACACCCTTCCATCAGAGAGCCACGTTCCCCGATTACGACCGGGACAGGGAAGCCACTTTCACGAAGTTCTTCGAGGATCTCCCGCTGGTCACGTGTGTCTTTGTATCCGATAGGGAGGACTGACAGAACACCTACATCGACGTCGATGCTCTGTTCCAGTCCGTCGACGAGGTCGTCGAGCCCTTCAATCGACTTTTGTCCTTTTGCAGTCGCCTCAAACGGTATCACGACGTTTCTGACAGCAACTAGAGCGTTGTAGAGGATGGGACCAGCCTTACCAGCAGAGTCGACGATGATTACATCGTATTCATCTCGGACGTTCGCTTCACGGAGGACACGATGCAGCTGGTGGTACATACTGTAAGACTCTCCGAAGTTCTCGGCCTGCTGTTTCTCGTTGAGGAGGAACTCATGGAGGTCCTCGAGCATGTTGTGCGAGGGAATGAGGTCGATCCCACTCTCGACTTCGATGGTGAGATCGTGAAGATCACCTTTCGGACGGCCGACGAGATGTCGGACGAGGTTGTCGACTTCTGGGTCACCGCGATCGTAGTCAGGGCCGAAGAAGTACGTGAGGCTCCCGTTTTGTGTATCCATATCGATTACGAGGACATCATGTCCTGCGCGTGCATGACTCGCTGCAAGCGTCGCGGCAGTCGTCGTTTTACCGACGCCGCCAGCCTCTGAGACGGGGGCGTAAGTGAGCATTACGAGAGTATTCAGTAGACATGAATATAAATCTAGGTCAGACATTGTAGCGATATCATCTGACTATACTGTATAGCTATAGTATATGACTATACCTTCTGGTTCTGCTGATCATTGATGATCCGAACCATACCCCGTGGACTAAATCGGAAATTTCGGCGTTAAGAATCCTAACAGTAGGGATTCGCTGGTCACCTATACACTAGCCTGACTATATCCCCCGTGATTCTTGACTGGGGTTAACGAGTGGGTAGGCCAGACACCACTTCTGATATAGCTATAGCTTATGTCTATACTATCTAGCTATACTTATTATACAATCAATGCCACCCTGAATGGCGATCATAGACAAGAGCAGTTGCAGACATAGTTGTATTTCCCACCTATACTCTTCAGCGATAGTTACTCACTATCCTATAGACACTCACAGTTCCATGCTCAAATGAGGCTCTGGAGAAGATTATCAAGTGGGTGGTCGTGCGAGATCGGCGTCAAGAATAGGCGCACTCACCAGCAGCACACGTCAATCGGCCAGATTAGAGGCATCAACAGAATAGCTCAGCAGAAGCATCTAGACTACAACTATAACTCATAACTATAGTATACACCTGTATTTCAAAGTCATAGTACTAAATCACCCCAATGAGGAGACTTAACGAGACCAACTCAGTTGTCGTTGACTGGGCCTTTATATTTGGACTTGATTTTGTCACCTTCTCGCCACTGCCAGTAGTAGTAGCGATTGTCGTTGATCTCCTTGATCGTAATCGTCGCCTTCGTGGGGACATCGTCTGGAAGATCGTCGGGCCGTTTTTCGAGTTCCCCTTCCGGTGACTCGTCTTCAAGACGAGCCTCACGCTCCTTGTGTTCGGCCAACTCCTCGGCATAGCGGGCAACGTTTCGAAGACAGTTCGGTAATGATTTATTCAGGGCGTTGACGACTTCTCTGGGGAGATTCGTCGGTGGTGTCGGTGGTTCGTCAGACATCGGCTGCTGCCTCGTGTTAACCAACAAGAGACGCTAATCAATAATTTTTGTTGGTTAATAGCAATTCTGAACCCCTGTTCTTCTCTGTTTGTAACGCCCCTCGAAACTGGTGGATAGGTGTGTTTTCGATCGTAATTTGTCGGATGCTCCGTCGGTCTTACCTCAGAAGAGTACTCTGGACCGACTACTCCGGCAAGCCTATTACTCTCCGTTACATACTGTTACATATGCCCGTCGACTTCGAAAACTACCAGCCATCGGACCTTCCTGGACCGAATACGAATGGACGGACCATTCTTCGCTTCCTCGCAGCGACTCCAGAAACAGGGTATCGAGCAGGTGAGATAGCTGAGGCACTCGACATCCCACGTGGAAGTGTTGGGACGACACTTAGCCGACTCCATAATCAGGGGTTTGTGCGTCATAAGGGCGAGTATTGGGCGATCAATCCCGACGCCTACGATGCACATACTGCGAGCTTGATTGGCTTGGCCGCCGTGAGCGAGCAGTTTGCAGGCGACTACTACGACGAGAATCCGGACTGGGATGCAAATCTCCCTGATCTCGATGAGTATGAAGATGCAGACTCGGGTACGGAGTAGATCTGATGTATGAGCGTGGGGTAATTGTCGTCGCCGCAGATCCGTTCGGGCATACTCCTCGACGTCCGTATCTTATCCTCAGCGACTCGAGTCATCCATTTGCCGGCAACCAGTATATTGCACTCGGGATTTCGACGAAGGAGTACTCGGACAGTCTTCCGCTTGCTGGCGCATACGAGACCGGAACGCTAGACCGTGAGTCGTTTGTTTCGCCGTGGGCCATCGTCTCGCTGATGGATAGTGATATCGAGCGTGCAGTTGCTCAGGTGACTTCAGAGTTCACAGATAGCGCTGCTGCTCGACAGACACAATATGTCGAGTGACATCCCTCTGCATCGTTAGGTAGGTGGGTTGTCGGTGTTCTAATTCAGCCAGATAATATAGTACCTCGTTTGGCATGCTACCACACTTCATATCGGCCAGTAAATATATACTATTCCATCAGTCTGATTGACATGTACGCACCGCAAGACAATCGGTGTGGAACGATACCGAACCCATGATCTCCCGCTCAGTCACCGTCGAAGACATCGATGAGTTGTTCCTCAGGTGGAACGACCATCTCAACGCATCGGCCCTCTATCGGCAAGCCCTCCGCGACGAGATGCAACTTCGCGACGTTGAGCCGCACGAACTCCGCGCACAACTCAGCGAAGCGCGTGAATTGGGCTACTCGATCGATGAGATTGCAACCATGACGAGTCGCTACGCCGACCTCCAAGCGCTCGTGTACGACCACACCGAGTGACCTTATGTCTGACTCACACTCCCCTACTGACGCTCAGTCCGCCGGTCAGCAACGGCCCTCCCGATCCATCCTTCGACACACCGCTATCGGCGGCATCCTGTTCGCGCTCGTTGCCGTCCAGCCAGTTGCCGCACAAGACAGCGTGGTCTGCAGCGCTGAGAAATTGCCGGGGATGGTTGAGGGCTTCTTCCAGATTACGACGACGCTCGGCTTCATTGGGTTAGCAGTCATCTGGCAGGCCGACTCCCTCGCTGAGATCTTCACCGCCAGCCCCGAACAGAAAAAGCGACTCAAAGTCCACAAGCGTGCGGCACTCAAATCCGCCCTCATCTTGGCGGTGCTCGGCCCGCTGTATACCGTCGTGGCGTCGATTATGGGCCTCCCACTCGGCGACTGCGTGAACCTCACTCCCTGGTAAGCGCCCCACCAATCCACCTTTACCCTCCCATGGAGCATCGAGTGCCCTCCGTACTGGTAGCCGCTTTGCTCGTGTCGAGTTCCATTATCGGCCTCGCCACGGCACAGCCCCCGAGACCAGGGACTGAAATAAACGGCCTCACGGAAAACGAGTCGGCGACGCTCTGGTCTCGCGATAGCGACCGCTACGTCAGCCAACAGGCCTACCAGCAGTAGTACGGCGACGATCGAACGGCACTCCACCAACTCGCTAACGGGACTGACATCACGTTCACGCGCCCGCCGGACACGGCCGCGACGTGGACGCGTAACGACTTCGCTGATCTCGACGCCGGCGGACCCGAGACGTCGACCTACCCACCCCACGCATCACTCGAAGATGGGACGTTCATCGACGATGCGCACGCGACGATTTTCGCGGTCACGCCATCGACGCGCGGGCATCTCGACGCAGGTGAGACACCGCTCTATATCGCTCCCAACGGGACGGTTCGTGGCCTCGTCGATTATCGTGTTCGCGTTCCAACTGGGACCGAAACGGGTAATCGGACTACCGACTGGGCACTCGTCTCCCACGAGATTGAGAACATCCGTCTGAAAATCGACGGCATTCCAGTCGCAACTGCAAGCGGCACTCACACGCCAACGCTGCAGTATCACACCACCCACTCGTGGGGTGCGAATCTCACGCTCGAAGCGACCATCTCCGTTCGCCTCAAGAAGACCATCGAGACAACGGTTGGTTGCCAGTCTGAGACGACAGTCAACTATCGGACGGAGACACGAACCGTCTCGGACACACTCGACACCGAGATTTACGACCTCGCGGCGTACCCCTACTACGCACAGTATCCGAACGGCGATACTGGCGTCGCAGTTTTCCAATCCCGCCCGTGGCAGGGGTATACGTTCACCAATGAAGGAACCTCACGCGTTCGTGGTGTCTGGCGGTTCTACACCGCTCGGAACACGAACTGGGACACACTCGTTACGTCGACCGGCGCGTCGACGACCACGGCACAGTCGGATGCGATTCCCGTCCGAGTACACGCCTATCCGTCACAGATCGGGCCGCGGGCAGAGCCGGTTCGCGATGGGCCGGATATCATCGATACGTGGGGAACTGACCGGGCGTCACCTCGCCGGACGATCGGCGAGAACGTAACCGTCGAGGTCGTCAACGAGTCGTACACGCCGACCTACGGACTGGCGGTCCGTGCGGGGGCCGTCGATCGGGAGGCACTTCGGGTAGGGGGGATTGTTCGCGGCGTGAATGCCACGATTGTCGACCCTCAAGTCGGGTCGGCACGACAACTTCGCGAGAGTAACCTCTCTGCTGAGCTCGTTTCGCAGACGACGTCGAACGCGACGCTCCGAGTCAAATTACGCGATAATCAAACCGGTTCGCCAATCGCGTCGAATGGAAGCGACCGACAGTACCCGATCGGCGGGTCGGCACACAGCGGGTACATCACAGTGGGTGACCAGCGCGTTGAGACCAACGAGAGTGGCATCGCGATCGTCACGCTCGACGAGCCGGGGATCTACACCGCCCGCTACCACCCCGGCACGTGGCTCGGCCACGACCCAGCATATGTGGGCGATACGGCCTCCGTTCGCTGGCATCCACTCGGGACTCTCGAGGGTTGGGTTGCGTTCGTGTTCGAAGTCGGCTGGCAGGCGATCCCGTTCGTCGTGACGTTCTACGCCGGTCGCCGACTCCTCCGCATGTTTGGCCCGACAGATAGCTACTACCGAAACCAATGATTCCAACCGATTCACCGCTTGATCGACGTACCGTCCTTCGAACACTTGGTGGGGCCGCCCTCGCCAGCGTTGCCGGCTGCCTCGATGGTAGTCGCGGCTCCGGAACAACGGCATCTGACCAGACGTCGGCGGCGACTGAGCGTGCAGGTCCGCTTTCACACATCGCTGTCGAGGAGCAAGCCATTGTTGTTGAGGTTGATGCTGACGCGCCCGTTGAGCAGGTGAACCTCATTCAACCGAATGGGGAACTGTTCGGGAAACGTGGGCTTGCCGCCGGCGCACGACAAGTCTCGTTCGAAATCGGGACTGCCTACGATCCCGGCGAGTACAATGTCGTTGCGTTAGATGGTGAGGAGACGGTTGCTGAGGGTACTCTTGAGATTAGCCCCCAGATCGAGATTCAGGACGTTGGACTATTTCGTAATGTTCCGGACAAGTCGTGGGATGAGGTCTATGGAGATACTGAGACAGACCGTCTCAAAAACGGTGAAGCAGTAGTCACTGTGGAGAATCGTGGAACTGGTCCTGACGCAGTTGTTGAATTGATCTTTGCTGAAGACGTTCCGAATCCTATTTCGGATCCTCGTGGAAGCGGAATGTACGAAACTGAACAAGTCGTTGTCGCGCCGGGAGAGACAGTTGACCTGTTCAGTAACTCATTCCCATTCGGTTCAGAATCAGAGACAGGCATGGGTTGTTCCTCTGAGGGGAACTCTGGACAATTTAGAACCATCATTGAGACCCGAGTTGATGCAGACCAGGTCTCGAAATCGTTCGATGTGACGTACTCTGGGTCCAGCAGTATGAGTGAGTGTGAGGTCACTATCACGGAGGCCTGACCAATGGTTGACTTAATCGATGTCGTACTAGAAGGGTTCAAAGACATCGTTGAGTGGATTATCTCTTCGTTCATGGACGGTTTGCGGTCTGGATACCGAACGTTGTCTGAGGGCATGTTTGGAACCCCGACGCCTCAGACCGATGGTGTGTTCATCTTCGGTGACCCAACCAATACGCCTTGGCCAGCGATTCGCGATGGACTCATTGGTGGCGAAATAACGCTTATTGCACTCTTATTGCTCATAATGAGCGTTCAGGGTCGTCATACGATCCGAATATTCAATATCGGTAGTGCGTACGAAGCACGAAAAACCAAGAAGACTGCCTGGGCTGGTGCAGTCTTGATTGTCTCTTGGTACTGGATTAGTACCCTCTCACTATTCCTCATTGATGGATTCACCATCGCTCTACTTCCGGATGTCTCTTCAGTATCCAAAGCGATGCTACGTTTTCTAGGAGGCTCCATCACCAATCCGAGCTTGGGCCTGCTATTCGCGTTTCTGGGTGGTGTCTCTATGTGGGCCTTGGAAGCGTTGTTCTACATCCGGAGGATTCTACTCTTCGTCTATCTGTATGGGATGCCGATTGCATTCGCTCTTGCCTATGGAAACATCCCGGTTGTCTCAGATGTCGCAATGGGATTTGCTAAACGCTTCGTCCCGTTGGTTGTTCTCCCGCTTCCAGCTGCAATCATATTCAAAGGATACGATCTCTTGTACGTCGGTGCGTCACTAACACCCGATTCAGCATTTCTCAGCTATCTGGTCTCAGTATCTCTCCCACTCGTCACACTCTATGTGACCTGGAAGACGTTCACGTACGCGACGCCGCTCACCGCGAAGGTGATCGGTGGTGCAACGCGAGGCGCTGCACTCATCGGTGGCGTCGCAGCCGGCGCGTACATCGGCGGTGCTGGCGTTGCGACAACCGCCGCCCGGTGGGGACCGAAAGCCGCCGCCGGCCAAGCACTCGCCCAGCGAGCAGCCGCACAGCGTGACTCAACTGATGACAGCGACGGACTGCCATCGTACCGTCGGACCGAAAACGAACCCCGCACCCGCTAACCATGTCGACAGACCAAGACACAGCCGCCCGGCGTATCATGGACCAGTTCGGCGAAGCGAGTCGCATCCCCTACCTCAACATCGAAGAGGGTGACGTCGGCGTTCTCATCGCTCTCCCAATCTGTGGGTTGCTCCTCGCTGGCCTTACTGGGGTTGAATCACTTGCCGTGCCGTGTATCGCAAGTGGCCTCGGGATTGGCGCGGCCATTGTCTACGTCGCCCCCGACCATCTGAACGCGTGGACGTGGACGAAAGACGTCTATCGGTACGCCAAACGTCCCCGCATCACGTTGAGCGCACCGGAGAACCCAGATAGCCAGACGAACGAGACCGTACGCAACGAGGGCGGACTCGCGAACTACACGCCGTTCACGCCAGACGAGCGAACCCAAGACCTCACGAATATCGAGCGAGCGTGGCCCGGAGCCGGCGCGATTCAGCGGACTGACGGTGCGATGGAAGCGTTCATCGAAATCGACCCGGGGAACATGGACTTCGCGATGGCTGACGACTGGGCGCAACTCCAGGATGCAGGTGCCGAGTTCGCCAACAAAGAACTCGATTCGAAGCTCAAACTCCACGCGACAACCCGTTCATTCCCGGTCGAGCAGATCACCGAGACGATCGAGGAGCGACTCAACGACGAAGACGTCACACAAAACCCGATCTTCCGGGAACTCCTCGAAGAGTACCGAGAGACACGGCCCAAAGAGATGCGTGACCGCGGTATTCAGCAAGTTCGGTACTACATCGGCGTAGAAGTCTCACCACTCGAAGTCTACGACCGATACCGCGACGAAGGAACGCCGGCTGAAAAGCTGACGCAGTTCCCCGTGATTGGGATTCTTTTCAACCCGTTCGTCACGCGGCGTGCGGACCTTTCTGACGTGGAACGTCGCGCCCAGATGTTCGAGAAGCTGGACGACCGGATTGCCGACATCCGCTCTGAGTTCATCCAGCAGGCATCCGGCTGGTCTGCCCACCGACTCAGCACCGTCGAACTGTTCGTCCTGAACATGGACTTCTGGAACGGCGAGGAACACGACTTCGAGACCGACGCAGACGTAGTTCGCGAACAGCCGATTCTCGGCCGATCACGCCGGGAGGAGGCGTTCGATGCGTAATCTGCCGTTACAGTCGAACAGCGATGTGCTCACCCAACTCACTCAATGGGCCCAACAGCCGACGTCACCCGGGGGTGCGGCGCTCTATCTGGGGGTTATTGTGTTCTTCAGCGTCGGCGGGACAGTTCTCTGGCAACGATATCGTCCCGACGACGAGCCGGAAGTCGATTTTTCGGATGTCCTCGACGAAGAGACCCTCGAAGCGGGTGACGCAGAGGGCCAACTCCTCGACGACATCTCGGAGTCACACAAGACAGCGACGGCCCCAGCAGCGATCGAATGGGAAACGCGAGCCGCCCGTGTCGGTGACCAATGGACGTCGACGCTGTACATCGCTGATTACGCTGACTACCCGAACGACGGCTATCTGAGCGATCTCTTCGAGTTGACCGACGTCGAGTTCGACCTCACAGCACACATCACGCCGAAGAACCAGCAGCGTGCCCGAAACGAACTGCAGGATATCGCGGACGACTTGCAAGTCGATGCGGATTTAGAACAGAGCGTCCGAAGCGAGTACCTCCAAGAGCGAGCCAACGAAGCGGCGGCGACGTACAAGGCCGTCGAGAGTGGGGCGAGTGTGTTCGACCAAGGCCTGTTCGTCACCGTCCGTGCCGACGACACGGACGAGCTCCAGGACGCCGTCAGAGCAGTCAAAAGCGCGCTCCGTGACGAACCGGCGAACCTCACACCGAAGACGGCTATCTGCCGGCAGGACCTCGCACTCCAGTCTGCCGCCCCAATCGGCGACAACATCTTTGGTCGGGAGTCGATTGCCCTCGGTGGCGCTGTCGGGTCGCTTCTGGCGTCACCACATAACGCGACGATTCTCGAAGAAGGGGGCGTCGAATTCGGGATCCACAAGGACAATCAGAGTCCGGTCGTCATCGACCCGTTCGCCCGCGATAACGGCTATGCGATGTTTACTGTCGGCGACACGGGCTCTGGCAAATCGTTCGGTGCGAAGGAGAACTTCATCCGGTCGATCGAACAGAGCAAGGACCGCATCGGTATCATTCTCGAACCGCTCAACAACTGGGCGGGCGTCTCCGAAGCACTCGACGCCAAGCGAATTACCGTCGGTGGGACGCTCGGACTAAACCCGCTCGAAATCCGCCAAACGCCCGAACACGTCCAACGGGCAATGGGTGAAGACGCGAGTCCGTTCAACGAGAAACTCGACGACGCGATGAGCTTCCTCACGAATTTCTTCGCTCTCCGTGGCATCTCACTCGGCGACCGCCGAACAACACTCGAACTCGGGCTCAGACAGGCCTACGAGCGTCATGGCATTACGGATGATATCACGACGCACGGCAACCCGAGCCCGACGATTCGAGATATGTTGGATGTCTTCGAAGAAATGGTCGATAATCCCGAGTCGTTCGTCGTTCGGTCGGACGCAGAAGCCGAGAAGCTTAGCGATGATGCAACGTGGTTGATCGATCAACTGCGGCCATTCGAGGACGCAGGCCGCTACGCAAACCTCGGGAAAGAATCGGAGTTCGACATCCGCGACGAGAAAGTCATCTATCTCGATCTCGCCCAGCAGGAGGGCAGCGTCGACAGCAGTACGGCGCTGACGATGCAGTTACTCATCTCGCTCGTCTACGAGCGGGCGAAAGAGACGGACAAGGAGGTCGTGTTCGTTATCGATGAAGCGCAGTATATCATGCAGGACGCCGCGAGTCTGGCGTTCCTCGAGACGGTGTTCCGACACCACCGCCACCACGACCTCTCGATTCGACTCGTCACCCAGACGGTCGACGAGTTCTTCGAGCACGCTGAAAGTGAGGCTATCCTCGACCAGTGTGCAGTCAAGCAGTTCCATCGGCTGGATGGGATGGACGCGGAGTGGGCCGACGAGTTCGGACTGAACCACGCCCAGATGCGGTATGTGCAGGACGCGGTTCCTGGAAATGAAGACGCCAGCTTTTCAGAAGCCTTGGTCGGCGTCGACGGCGAGTGGCGTGGTATCAGAGTCGAAGCGATGCCCAAGGAGAAGCAAGTCATCGACTTCGACCCGACCGAGCAGCGGCGGGCGTCGCTACCCGGGGCTGGTGAGACGGCAGTCTCGACGGATATTGAGACCTTTCGGACGGAGTTAGCGCAGCACGCAAACGGTGAGTCACAAGACATGCAGACTGATTCAACAGCAGTTGACAACGGCCGGCTAGGAGGTAACGACGATGCGTGAGCGTGCGTATCTCCGCGTAACGCCCACTTCAGAGGAACTCACAGCACGTGGCATCCCGCAGACGCTCGAGAGTCTCCACAAACTGACCCCTGACAGTTCGGGCCTGCGGTCGAAACTCAACCCGTTTACATCCGCGACACCACCGTGCTTCGAGTTCCTCGCACTCAGTACGGGACAAGATGCGCCGGTTGAGTTCTACTATGGTGCTGACGACTATCTCGGAACACTCGAAGAGCGGCTTCGGTCGATCTATCCGAAGACGTTCGACATCGAGCGTGTCGAGGTGGACGTCGCGTCGAAGCTGGTTCATCCGGTTGCATTGTCTCAAGAGGAGTTTGTCGAACGCTACCAGCAGGGAGACCTGCAGTATGAGTTCGCCGACGACGAGCAGTATTCGGCTGCAGATGTCGACGTCGACGCGGATGCGACGCCCGACGGCGGCGAAAGCGCTGTACACGTGTCTGGGGATTCACCGACGGGCGCTGCCGACGAGATGGGTGGCAGAACGGCGGACGGACTGGTGTCGGTTGGAGAGACAGTTGTCGAACTCGAAACGACTGATTCGCTAGCAGACGAGATTCCACCCACGTCGGTTGAGAAACCGATGCTGACCGCAGATGGGACGATTCTCGCCCGCCCTGCGGTCGACGCCGTCTCACCACGGGGCGTGCGGTGGTGTGGGTCGGCAGTACGGAAGCAGGACTGGATGTCGTCGTTGACACCGCTGACGGCGACGCCCGACGAGAGCACGCTGCCGGCAGTCGACGAACCGGGAGCTGTGCTCGCATCGCTGATCGATCATCTGAACGATGCGCGCGAACCGCTCGCGTTCCAAGTCGTGTTTCAGCGCCGGGAGAGCTGGCAAGCGGATGCGGAACTCCGCAAAGAGGACTTGAATGATGGCCGGGATACGCTGTCGCAGAAGATCCTTGGCGACTTGCTTGACCCCGAACTGGAGTATGAACGGCGAACCCGCGACGAGTTGAGCGACATCGTTGTCAAGCGGCTTGATGCGATTGATGCGGTCAATCCCAAGCGCTCGTACACGACGAATATCCGGGCAATTGGCGTCCCAACGAATGAGGCTGGTCGCGACGCCCTTGATGACCGACTGTCGTCACTCGCGCCGGTATTCGACCCACTCGACGGTCCGTTCTACGAGATCGAAGCGACACGGCTTCGAGACCGTGGTTTCCGGCAATCGAACAAACAACAGCATGTGCGATCAGAGCTCAAGCGACTCCTCTCGCGGGAGGTGACGACTGGACGTGGTAAGACTCGGCCGGAGTTAGTTCTCTGTGGGGCCGAGCTTGCGAACTTCATTTTAGTACCATCGTCGGACCAACTGACAGTCGAGGGAACGCGAGGGACGCGTGCTGAACAGCAGAGTCGTGATCCGCTTCCGTGGCCCAACCCCGACTTAGTCCAGCAGTTCCGGAAGGGAATGGCCATCGGGTATGCACTCGATGAGAACGGTTCGCCGCAACAGCGTCCGATTCGGATTCCCCCGAAACTCCTGACGACCCACTACGGTCGGTTCGCCTCAACTGGAAGCGGGAAGTCGAAAGCGATCATCAACGATGCGCTGTCCCTCCGTGCGACGACCGGTGGTCCCGTCGTCATCGTCGACCCGAAGGGCGATGGGATGTGTGCCAACTACCTTCGGAGTCATTACGAGCGCTTCAACGGGCTCGGCGATGTCTACCAGTTCCGCGTCCCCGAGACGATTCCCGCGTTTTCCTTTTTCGACATTCGGCCAGCACTCGACGCTGGACGAAATCGGGCGGACGCGATTCAGGACAAGGTCGACCACTTCCACGATATCATGCGGATGATCATGGGCCGCGAGCAGTACGGACAAGCGTTCGTTGCCAACGAGATTCTCAGCTACCTCATCAAGGCGCTGTTCGACGAGGAGTACGGGAACGATGTCTTCGGGTTGGACGACCTTTTCACGGCCGCACTCGAGATGCAGCGGGAACGAACAGTGCCGCCGGTTTCGGCGGACAACCGAAGCGTCGAGGAGTCGCTTACGCGGCACTTCGCGAAGGACGACCACCAGTTCCAAGTGTCGATGGACGCTGTCGGGAATCGCCTCGATAAACTCAGAGAAGACGCCCACCTGCGACGGATCTTCAGCCACGTTCCGGAACGGGACGACAACGGCGAATACGTCGATAACAGATTCGACTTCCGTGAGTTCCTCGACGAAGACGTCACGGTCCTGTTCGACTTAGGTGACCTCCGTCCGGAGGCACAGCGAGCGATCACACTCCTCCTGTTGAGTAACCTCTGGGACGCGGTGCAGGTGCGTCGACGTGACGGGAATACGGACTACGAGAACCTTACCAATCTCATCATCGAAGAGGCCGCTCCTGTTGCAGCAACGAAACTCGTTTCCGAGCAACTGCTTCCACAGGGGCGGTCGTTCGGTCTGAGCATGGGACTGGTGATGCAGTTCCCCGGGCAGGTTCGAAATCGGAACGAGCGTGCCTACGACGAGGTCCTCAACAATATCAAGACGAAACTCATCGGGAACATCTCCATCGAGCGCAACCTCGCGGAGTCACTGGCCCACGAAGACTTGAGCCCGACCGACCTTCGAAATCGAATCAACACGCTCCCCAGCGGGGAGTGGATCGCCCAACTCCCGAGTCCGTCATTCGGGGAGACAGGTCCGGCCCCGCTCTCGGTGAAGCCACTCCCGATAGCAGCCGGCCATCCAGAGAGCGACGAGCCACTCTCTGTCGAACAGGAGGACCACTTCGAGACCGTGGCCCTCCCACGGCTTTCGGAGCGAACACAGGCCCGATATGGGCTTGCAGAAACTACCAGCGAATCGGAGACTGCCGAAGACGAGGGCTGGGGAAGTAGACCGAACGACGAAGGTTCGACATCCGCAGACTCGACTAGCCCTACGGACTCGACGCAGTCGTCGTTCATCGGACAGGCAACCAGTCGTTCGGCGGCCGCTGAGGAGGAGAAAGAAAGAGACGCGGACACCACCTCGCTATTTGGAAATTCCGGGGCAACTGAGCCGGAAGAACCAGTCAGTGAAGAAGCGGAGACAACTGTCGAAGATAATGAGTCGTCACCAGTACAGGCAGGTGGTGTAACCGTTCCAGATGACGAACTCCAGCGGCGCGGACTCACGCACGACGACGCCCGGTTCCTAACCCGCGTTCTCGACGTGATGAACAGAGATGCACCACATCACACGCTCCTGAATTATATGAGTGCGTTCAAGAGCGATTTTGGGAATCTGGACGTACAACGACTTGCCGAGGAAAATCTGCTGGAAGAAGGGCGAGCCTGCAGTCGGAAATACTATACTGTCCTCCCAGCAGGGCGTGAACTCCTCGGTCAGAAGCTCAAGGTCGGTCCTGGTCAGGGGGACATCGGTGAGAAGACACCGCACAAGGTCGGTGTGAAGTTGCTCGAACGGTGGTTAGACTCCCGCGACGACGTCGCACAGGTCAAGCCGTACTACGAATACGATGAGGAGACGGTGTTCGACGTCGCCGGTCTCGACGCTGACGGGGAACTCGTGTGGGTCGGTGAAGCCGAACTCCCGAGTAACAACAAACACGCACCGGTGGACGACTATGACAAGCAGAGTGCGGTGGATGCGAACGCTGTCTGGGCGTTCAACAGGCGCGAGACAGCCGTTGAGGTGTTGGACTGTCTTGCAGAAGCCGACCGGATAGAGCATAGCGTAGGTGGGCGCGCCGCGCGTCGGTTCTCGGATATTCGAGAAGCCGTTGAATCGCTAAACGCAGAAGGGATGACGACGATTCGGAGCTTCAACAAGCTTGACGAGGAGTTCAATTCATGAGTTGGCGCCACGCAACCCGCGAGGAGATCTACAGGTACTACACGGAGGAGTTTCCCTCGTACGTCGACGAACTTCCGTCGTTCATCACCGCGAAGGGGCCGAAACAGTACGCACTCGCGTTTCGAGAACCACACCCGGTACGGAAAGACGGAGTCCCAGACAAGGACTTCATCCGTCGAGAGACGTGGCAGACGAACGTCTCAGGTGACCGAACCACGGCAGCGTTCCACGACTTCGACGACGCCCTCGAATTCATCCGCCATCCAGCACGGAACGATCCACTTGGGCGGAGCGACTTCGCACTCGTCGATCCTGATCTACTCGACAAACCAGACCCGCGTCCTAATGCGGTCTACTACGCCCTCGATCACTGGGAACGACCGTGGGTGCTCCTGATCGATATCGACGCGAAAACGATCGCTCGGGAGCGAGCAACACGGGTAGTATCGGATGAGGATACTACGGAAGACAGTGAGGAACTGCTCGATTCCGCGGGTATTCTCGACGCAGACCCGGCAGGCTACCCGTATGCTTTCGAGGATATCGATCAGGCCATCGAGTACGGTTTCGAGGTGCGGGGCATCTTCGAGGACGACTTCAACGCCGAGGAGACGATGGTAGTCTACAGCGGTCAGGGCGTTCATGTCTACCTTCTCGATACCGATCTTCCCCATCGATATGACGCCAAGAGCCGGGAAGTGCTGAACGACCTTCTGCAAGACACCTACGAGGTTCCCATCGACCCAGTAGTTACCGCCGACCGTCGCCGGGTTGCTCGGCTCCCCTACTCGTTGCATACTGACGTCTGTCGTATCGTCACGCCAATCGAGAGCCCGAACTTCGACGTTCGGTCTGCGAGACCGGAGGTGCTCAGAGAATGACTCAGTCGACGCCTGTCGAGGACGAGCGGACCGCCTATCGCGTTGCGACGCTTCCGCCCGAATATGGTACGACGCGAATCAACCAACTGTTCTCCCGGGGCTACAATCGCTACATCGTCGACGGCGAAGAGCAACCAGGAGATCTAGTGACCGACCTCGAACGGTTTGGGACGGCGGCGTTCAAAGAAGACGTCAGAGCCAACACCGCAGAGGAGCCCTTCGTCGATAAACCTGGAATACTCGCTGTCCTCGCGACGTTGAGTGCTATCTGCGTCAAGGCACACCCGAAGTTCGAACACGCCCCACCGCGAACGGTGCAGGTCCTCTACGATATTCGTGAGCTCTACGTCAACAATCTCGCCTCTCTTCTTCGAGAATTCGGTGATGGGAGTCTCCAACAGGATATCGCAGAGGTTCTGTACGCGAAAGACCCCGGAGAGGACGGACCACACCCCGGTCGCGTTTGTACAGGGATCAAAGAGATGCCCGAGTTCGGTGACGGGTTGTATCTCGAAATCCCGATGGCCGCAGCATCGAGGAAGTGCCTTGTTCACGCCGAAACTGAGACCGGAGAAGCCGGGGAACTGCTCACTCACGTCGAGAACAACTGTCTCTATGTGCCCGTCGGTGACTTCGACACAAAGTATCGCGAGTACGCCAGACGTGCGTTCAAGAAGCTCCTGCGGGTCCAGGAGGAGAACCTCTCTGAAGACCAGCTGACGTGGCTAACGACGAATGAGTCGGCCATCACAGAGCACATCGACCGCTTCATCGAGACGGGACACCACGAACGAATCTGGCGAGATTGGAACCCTGGTGAACGGACCATCCGTGTGCTCAGAGACGCGATTCGAGACGCTCCAGACGAGGTCGTCTCACTGGGGGAGTTCCACTCGGCGAAGGAGATGTTTGAAGCAGTGGAGGCGTACGATCCGGAAGCGGGCTGGAAGCGAGACGTGTGTAATCGCATCTCGAGTCCTCGGAGTCTCGGAAACCTTCTCGCATCCCAGCGCGACCACCGGAGTCTAACCATTCGAGAGCACGGAAGTACGAACCATTATCGGATTCAGGAGTCTTCGCGTGGCGTCCAGCCCCTCGACGTCGAGGCAATCGAAGACCTGTTCGAACTACCCTGTATGGCCAATATGGCCGAGCGCCTCCACGAGAAGAAGCCGGTCCGAAAGGACCTGTACAACTTCGCCCGGATGGTGATGTGGCTTCCACAGTATCAGGACAGCGACCTCGAGACGATTGTCACAGACCTCAAGGACGTCTTCTCGCGATGGCCTTGGTACGACGAACAGGTCACCGACTACCAGATTCGCTACGAGTTCTCGAACACCATTGGAGGCGACACCCCACTTCCGATGAACTGCGACAATGACGATATGCAGCGGTACTGCATCGGTCAGGAGCAGTGCCCCTACTCGATCTGGGGAAGTCTCCCATTCCCAGACGAGATGTATGACCAACTAAGTGGAACGGAGGGTAACGGAAACGAGTTCTAACGAAGACAGACAAATATCAGGTAGATTACTATTCTCGGCGGACAGCGATGTGACGGAGATTGAAAACCCGTCATGCACTTTTCAGGCTTTCAGTCGACCAATTTGGACAAGAATGGGTATCGTGCTGGAAGCATAGTCTCGCAACTCATCAGTTGGGGTCGGTCAGTTCTGCTAGGGTCGATTCTAATTTGACTCCAATTCTCTCGAATACGGCGCCTTTAACACCTCTTCAAGCACAATCTCGCCGTCACCATATTTCGGAACTCGTCGAGGACATTAGTAACGGCTGAGAAATCCCCGACGTCCCTGTTACTAAATCTAAGGGCGTTTCAACCCTCTCTGTACCTCCAAAATCATCCAAAGGAAGGCTAGGGTACACGGGTGCAAACGCCGCTGGCTCTCTCCGGTTGAAGGGCCATCAAACGACGGCTGCCTCTAGCCGATATATCAGAATTTACTCACTGGATGGGAGTGCGGTCCGCGGTGGAGTTTGTCGCCCCCGAGAGGGGCGAGGGGGCCGTTGTAGGTACCCACTCAACAACCATGTCTTCCGAACACGAGCAACAGCGATCACGACTCTCTGGCGAGCACACTGAACAACCGAACGAAGAACCGTGGGCAGATGTCGAACTGTCGCTCCCCCACGGCAGAAGTCCAACTGGCATCGTCTCATTTGTCGAGCGTGTACTCGTCGAACTCACCCACGAAGACGTCGGAGCCGAGTTCGTCTCGACGAACCTAGCGGGCGTAAAGCGGACACAGTTCATCGCCGTTGATGACGTCGACGAGCGGTTCAAGAAGAGGTATTTCGATGAGCGTCTCGGCTGGCACGAAACGACAGTCAGCCGTGAAACGGTTCGTGAGGAGTTGGTCCACCGGCTCTCGCGGTCGTCGTTGAATCGAACCAGTGAGACGCCGAACACTGACGCAGATACGTTCCGCGTGAAGCCCGTTCATCAGTTCTGAACCCCCACGAGTTAACCAACACAGAACCGCAGTCTTTCGCAGTGTTGGTTAACGACGTGGCAGCGGTAGTAGTTTGTCCGCGCCCGAGAGGCCGAGGCGCGTCAATACGCGCCGACGTGATTCCCATGCCCGGGACAGACGCACTCGACGATGCACCAGCCGACCATGAACGGTTTGAAGCGGAACTCGTCGCACAGGACCAAGATGCCGCCCGCGTTGCGGTAGCGGATATTGACGAGAGGAGAGCCCATTCTCTCGTCAATGACCTCGTCGACGACGGCGAGAGTCGTCGGGTCGTTTCAGTTGTCTGCGTCGGCTGTCGTCTCGGTCTCTAAGTCGGCTGAAACGGGGGACAGACCGTGGGCGAGTGCCTCGCCCGACGCCGTCTCAAAGAGGTGGACGTTCCCCCGGTCTATCACGACTTCGGCGTCCGTGTCTTCTCGAATCGTCGAGTCGGGGTCAACACTCATCAGCAGCTGGTCATCGGCTCTCGACTGGTCCATCGATGTACGGCGTTCGCCCAACAACATGTATGCGAATATCTCGTCGCCCATCGGTTCGAGAATATCAACACGCGTGGAGATGAGCGAAGAAGGGTCTTCCACTTCGACGCGCATTCTGCCGGGATAGATATCTTCGGGACGAATTCCGACAGTCACCTCGTCACCCACGTCCACAGCCTCGACAGACGCCGGATCGAACGCAAGCGAGAAGTACGCTGTCGAAAGCGAGTCCTCTGTGACCGTCGCCTCGGCGAAGTTCATCGAGGGCGAGCCGATGAAGCCCGCGACGAACAGGTTCGCCGGCTCGTTGTAACAGACGAGTGGCGGGTCGATCTGCTGGAGCCGTCCGGAGTCGAGGACGGCGATACGGTCCGAAAGCGTCATCGCTTCCTCTTGGTCGTGGGTGACGTAGATGATGGTCGTGTCCAGTTCCTTGTGCAGGCGCTGGAGTTCAGTCCGCATGTGCACCTTGAGCTTCGCGTCGAGGTTCGCGAGCGGCTCGTCCATGAGAAAGACATCGGGCTCACGGACGATGGCACGGGCGATGGCGACGCGCTGTCGCTGCCCGCCGGACATCTCGTCGGGCATACGGTCGAGCATTCCCTCCAGTTGGACGATTTCGGCGGCGCGCTCGACGCGGCGCTCGATTTCCTCCTTGTCGTAGTTGCGGAGGCGGAGCCCGAAAGAGATGTTGTCGTAGACGTCCATGTGGGGGAACAGCGCGATGTTCTGGAACACCATCGCCACCCCGCGGTCCTTCGGCGGGAGGTTCGTCACCTCGCGGTCGCCGATGTGGATCTCGCCCTCACTCGGCTTCGTGAGTCCAGCGATACTTTCCATCGTCGTCGACTTCCCACATCCTGACGGGCCGACAAAGCAAATGAATTCTCCGTGGTCGATGTCGAGGTTCATGTCGTCGACCGCCGTTACGTCGTCGTAGTGCTTGCTTACGTGTTCGAGTCGTACTCGTGCCATTGTTATTCTTTAAGTGCTCCTGCGGTCAGTCCGCTGACGATGCGTTCCTGTGCGATGATGACGAGGACGACGACGGGGATGACTCCTACAACACTCGCTGCGGCCATGAGGTTGTACTGCGTCGTGTACTGAGTCTGGTAGCTGAGAATCCCGCCGACGATTGGCGACCACTTGGACGCTTCAGGTGAAGTCGCCATAATCGAGCTGAAGAAGTACTCGTTGTAAACGCTGATGAACGTGAGCACGCCCGCGGTCGCCACACCGGGTGCCGAAAGCGGCACGATGACGCGGAACAGCGCGCCCAGTCGGGTCGTCCCCTCCACCCGCGCCGCGTCCTCCAACCCGTCTGGAATCTGCCCGTAAAAGGTCGTGAGGATGAATATCGACAGCGGCAGGAACAGCGCGCTGAACGGCATGACCATCGATCCCGGGGTGTTCAGCAGTCGGGGTGGTGTGAATAGCGGGACGCCTATGAACGGAATCGTTATCGGGGCGTTACCGGCGAACGCCTGAAACAGCGGGATGACGAACGCTGCGGGAGGGAAGTAACTGATAGCGAGGATACCGAGCATCAACAGCGCGCGCCCGGGGAACTCAATCCGTCCGAACACGTAGCCTGCGAGGCTCGCGACAACGAGGACGATAACTGTCGTCGTAGCAGCTAGCACGAAGCTATTCAGCACGTACAGGTGGAACGGGACCTGCTCGAAGACGGTAACGAACGCTGTCGGATTGAACCCCTTCGGTACGGGGAGCGGGAACGTACCCCTGACGCCGAATAGGTCGACTGTCGGGAGGAAACTCCCGGAAAGCAGGTTCCCCTGCGGCGTCACCGCGAGGACGAGTAACCAGTAGAACGGGAACACTGTCGTGACCATGAAAAACGCCATCGCGACGTAGAACAACGCTCGATACACGCGACGTGGGTTGTGGATCGCGTTCCGTGCCCACCGTGCGAGCGGTCCGGTGTCGTCTGACGCGCCGTCGGTTTCGCTGGACATTATATCGCGTCCTCCCCTTGCCACAGGATGATTCCCATCACGACGACGCCGATGATGGCCGCTGTCACGAACGCAATGGCGGCAGACGTCCCCTCGTGCGTGTTGAACGTCGAAACGACCATGCAGGAGAGTGAGGGGACAACGGTACAACTCGAGACAGTGTCGATGATACCGTACACGCGCATCGCCTGCACCGAGCGGAATAACACCGCAACCCCGATGGTCGGCAGGATGAGCGGGAGAGTGATGTATCTGAACTGTTGCCACTTGCTCGCACCGGCGACGCGGGCCACGTCGTACAGGCTGCGATTGATACTCTGGAGCCCGGCAAGGATGAGTAGCGCCATGAACGCCGAGGTCTTCCAGATGTCTGCGACGATAATAATGAACGTCGCGCTGACCGTGTCGTTCAGTGTGTTGGTCGGCGCTACTACTCCGAGATCGGCGAGAATCGGCGTCGCGAACCCGACGTTCGAGTCGAACATCAAGAAGAACATCATCCCCTGGATGACAATTGGGACGGCCCACGGAATGATAATCGCCGCACGGACCCACCGCCGGCCGTAGAAGTCTTGATCTAAGACGAGCGCTTGACCAAGTCCGATGAGGGTCTCGAACAGTACGCTGCCCACGGCGAAGACGAGGGTGATTACGAGGGCGCTATCGAGGAGATTCGCGGCGTCGAGCCCGGTCGGGAGGAACGTCGTCCCGCCGGGGAGGAACCGATTTTTCTCCCCGGTGAACAGCGCGACGTAGTTGTCGAGACCAACGAAACGGACATTAGAGAGGTCGGTCGAGACGGCGTACAGTGACAGCTCGAACGTCCGCAAGAGCGGGTAGATAGCCACGATACCGAGCAGGACGAAAACCGGGGTCAACAGCAGGTACGCGTACTGCGTGTCGCTCAGGTTCTCCAGCCACCGCAAGAAGCCGACGACTGGCCCCGACTGCCGTGACTCGCGTGCCGGCTTCGAAGTCGTATCGGCGCTCATACTATCCCTCCGAGAGGTGTGGGACTCATGATTTGATCTGTTGAGTGTGGAGCTCTCAGCTCGTCAGTTGTTTCTCTCAGTCTCTTCGAGACTGGACTGGAGCGTCGCCATCGCTTCGGACGAAGACACCTCTTGTCCAACCGCGCGATTGGCCTGCTCCGCGATTTTACTCGATTGGTTGTTCCAGACCGCTGTAACCGGTCGAGCCATCGTGTTCTCACCGGCGACGCGGAGCGTGTCCATGTAGTCGCCGGCCGGTTCGAGCTCCGCGGCCGTCTCGGAGTTAAACAGGCTCGCCCGCGGCGGTAACCACCCCTCGATCTCTAGGAGGAACAGCTGGAACTCCTCGCGCATCGACGCTTGGATGACCTGTGTGACAGCGTCGAGCTTCTGGCTGTTCGGATTGACAGTGATGTGCCAGCCACCGAGTGCGGAGGTGGACCCACCGGTTCCGGGGAACTGCGCCTCGCTTTCGGGGACACCGTAGGGAAGCGGCATCGTCCCGAGGTCGTCACCGAATTCCGACGCTGCTTGGTTAATCGCGTACGGCCAGTTTCGGTGGAACACGGCGTTCCCGTCGATGAACGGTGCGAGCGAACTGTCTTCGATCCACCCGAGGATGTTTGTCGGTGTGAAGCCACCGCCGTAATCGCTGAACTCCCCGCCGAAGCTCTCGCCGTGGACGAACTTTCGCATCATATTCAACGAGTTGACCACTGGGTCCGAATCGACGGTGACGGGGCGTTCGCCGACGGGGCCGAACAGGTTCTCGCGACCACCGAAGTAGGCGCCGCCCCACGAAGACAGCACCTCGTTGAAGGTACAACAGGCGGTGCCGACGTAGATGTCCCACTGGGTGGTAAAGCCGTAATCGACGCCCGAGACGTCCTGTGCCTCGGCAGCGATGTTCGACCACCGTTTCCACGTCATCGGCTCGGTGGCCCAGTTCTCCTCGGTCGGGTTGTAACCCGCCTCTTCGACGAGGTCTTTCCGGTACAGCATCGTCGGGTAGTCGGGGTACAGCGGAACACCGAACAGGTCCCCGCTGGCGGGGTCGATGGCCGTCTCGGTGAATCCGCCGAAGTACTCGTTTTCGATGGTTGAAAGCGCGCTCTCGGGGAGAACCTCCGAGAGGTTAGCGAGCTGTCCCCGCTGAATGAAGATGTTCACCCAGCCGTTGTCCATCATGAACATATCCGGCGTCGTCTCCTGAGAGCTCAAGAGCCGGTTGTACGTTGACCGACGCTTCCCGCTGTCCGGCTGGCCCGGCTGGAACTCGACGCGGATGTCATCCGACAGCCCTCCTTTCTCGTGTAGCGCTGTGCGGAGCTGGTCCGCGTGGTCCTGTGCGACAGTCGCGTCAAAGCCCCAGACAACGGTCGTTCCGCCGCTTTCGGACTCACCGACCTGTGCACCGGTGTCGGAGCCGTTGCCAAACATACTCGCACAGCCGGAGAGGCCCGCTGTGGCCCCCGTCGCACCAGCAGCGGTGATAAACCGCCGTCGTGAGACGCTCTTCGTCGTCTTGCTCGTCTCTGGGTTCGCTGTCATCGTCCGAATTGTTCATCAAAATAGGGCCACTTATACTTTAGGGATTAGCTTTGAGATATCACAAGAACTTTATCTGAACTCTGTGGCCAGTAGGTGTATGGGACTCCGACGGTCACTCGACGATTACAAGCAGAACGAAGACGCGACCGACGTATTTCCGGGCGAACGGCGCACGCGGCGAGGCAGATTCAGCGGGTCGGACCAACGCCTCGTTCACGTTTCACCAGCCGGGTCGCTCCGAGACTACTCGTACCCACTTTCGGGACTCGGCGGCATCGTGTCCTCTCGATTCGGCATCTGTGTCGGCGACGCCGTCGAGTGGTTCGATGCGCTCGACACGGGGAGCCAGACGTACCGAGCGGGTCGCTCGCTCGTCGAGACGACGCACCGTCTCGACGGATTCGACGTGGTACAACGCGACGTTACTGACGGGCTCGCCCACACGACGGCGTTTGAGCTTGGCGACGGTGCACCCGAAGATATCGAACTGGCCGGGTTCGTCGAGATCAGCCCGGAGGGGCGAGATGGGCGCGTTGGGCAGCTCGTCCACGACGACGCCGTCGAGGTGTATCACAACCGAGAACACGACTACCTCGGTACCTCGACTGAGTTCGTGGAGTGTATGCCCCAAGTTCTCGAGCGATTCGGCGAGATACTCGCCGCGGAATCGCGGTCGTTTCCGGAGTTCGGTGCGTCCGAAGAGTATGAGGAGAGTCGCCTCACCGGCGGTGTTGGTGTCCGCGTCGCTTTCGAGGATGGTGAGACCAGTCTCGTCACCCTGCTGTCGGACATCGAAACGCAGTCGCGCTCGGATGCGCTCTCTGCGGTCGCGACCCGGACGCGACGACCCAACAGCGATTCAGCCGCGCTCCTCGCGACGGCACGGCAGGCCGGACAGTACCCCACGGTCACAGACCGGCTCGTCGCGACTGACCTTTCGGTCCTTGAGTTACTTTCCGCACCGACCGGGGCCCGAATTGCGGGACCGGACTTCGACCCGTTCTACCAGTACTCCGGCGGCTATGGCTACACGTGGTTTCGAGACGACGGAGAAGTTTCGACGTTTCTCTTGGAAGCCGACGAGTCGCTCGGGTTCGACGCAGCCGAGGCACACCGACAGAGCGCCGAGTTCTACTTGCGGACGCAGTTACCCGACGGTCGGTGGCCTCACCGAGTGTGGCCGATGAACGGCCGGCTCGCGCCGGGGTGGGCGAACGGCCACATCGAAGGTACGGAAACGCAGTACCAAGCCGACCAGACTGCGAGCGTCCTCGTTTTCCTCGCCGAGTACCTCTCGGCACACCGACAGTCGCTCCAAAACGTCACTGTCGAGGCCATCGAGAGCGCATTACAGTCGGGAGTAGATGGGCTCGACAGCTCGCTGGAAGACGATTGCTTTCCGACGGTATGCGAAAACGCGTGGGAGAATACGAATGGTCGTTTCACGCACACCGCTGCGAAGTTCGTTCAGGCCTACAGTACGATTGCGGCCGTCACGTGCGATGCAACCACCAGAGAGCGCGCAGCGACGCGGGCAACGCAGGTCTTCGACGCGCTCGATATGGCGTGGGCCCCCGACGAGGGCATCTACGCGCTCCGATTAGACGACGGGGACGGTGACTTGGACGATCGAGTCGACAGCACTACCTTCTCACTCGTCGACGCCCATCTCGCCTATCGGGACATCGAGGACATCGGCGACACGCGATTGCGGCGGCTCGAACGTCATCTCCACACCGCGTTCTCCAGGCTCTGGAAAGAGTCCGGCGACATCTCCGGACTCACGCGATTCGAGGGCGACACGTGGCGGCAGCGGGGGCAGGGAAGCGAGAAGGTTTGGAGCGTCTCGACTGGCTGGGGCGCGTACGCGGCCGAGAAGTCGACTCGACTCTTCTCGTCGACCGACGAATACGACCCCGAGAAGTGGGCGGACCGGTTGTTCGACGAAATTGACCTCGATGGCAGTCTGTGCCTTCCATCGGGCTATCTCCCAGAGCAGTTCTTCGACACCGGCGCGCCGGACAGCGCGACGCCATTGGGTTGGTCCCACGCCATTCGACTGGCAACGCACGCGTCCCGTGTTACCCGAGGTGCCCGCACCGAGTAGGATTGTTACATTCGAACAACGGGTTCGAGGCAGTCACACGCCGGACAGCACCCTGTCTGTGCTCTCATACTAAGATTTATCCCCCGCCTTGGCCGAACACTTGGGTATGGTGGAAGACGAGGTGGTGGACAGCCTCATGAGGATCGGGCTCTCGGACAAGGAGTCGCGAGCATACGTGACGATACTCCGTAACGGGGCCACGACAATCCGTGTCGTCTCCGAAGAGGCTGACATCTCTAAGAGTTACGCGTACGATATCGTCGGAAAACTCGAGGAGCGCGACCTCATCGAAATCGACGACCACGTCCAACCGACGCAGTTACGAGCGATTCCGCCCGCAGAGGGCATCGACAATCTCGTTTCCCAACTACATACCGTCGAGTCCCAGTTAGAGGACCTGTTTGATTCCGAGAGCTACGAACAGCAGAAGTTCAGTATCATCAAATCCCGACGGACGATACTCGCTCAGCTCAACAAGCTGATCGACGCCGCTGAATCGGAACTCGTTCTGGCACTTCCCGCATCGGTTCTTCATCGGGTCGAGGACTCTCTCAGAGAGGCGCAGAGTCGGGGAGTATTTTGTATGCTCCTCGTCACGGAGTACGACGGCACGAGTTCAATCGACGGTGCGACCGCGAGTATCATCCAGACGTGGAGCGCTCCGGCACCAGTGACGCTTACCGTTGACCGGGGTGACGGTATCATCGCCTCGGCAGATGCGATACTGAACTCGAACTCCGATGAGTACGCCATCTACCACGCTGAGGAGCATATCGTGTCCTCGTTGTTTGACTCGTTTATCGCCAACTACTGGCCGATGGGCGAGCAGGTGCACGTCGGGTCGAAAAGCCAACTGCCGGCGACATTCACGAGCTTCCGTCATGCGGTGTTCGACGCGACGCTACATCTGATGGACGGAGCTGTCGTCACGGCCGAGATGGATATCCGTCCCACCCAGAGCAACGCGGCATTCGAGACGACAACTGGGACAATCGTGGGGGTAAAACAGAGCCTCGTTCGACCCTTCTCAAACGACTTTCCGACCCAGGAGTCGTTCGTCGTTGAGACGTCTGATGACACGTTTACCGTCGGTGGCTCGAAGGCGTTCTTAGAGGATTTCGAGGCTCGGCGCGTCGTCTTTCGGTCAGTCAGCGATGCGGAACAGGATTAGGTTTCCTGCACTTGCTCACCGACCGGTCGCGAGTGGGCTGCCGCGCGTGGGACACCTCGTTTTCCTCCCGGTCGGGTCGACCCAACCGCCTTCGATGTCACTCAAGTATCACGAACGTCTGTTTTGCTCGTCCACGAATGGGTCTCCCGCTCCAAGATGGAGCTTTGACGCCGGGCACGTCAGATACTCATCCCTATCGAACTCGTCGAGAGAGCCAGTTTCTTTACTGGAAATTGTGGTGTGGTACTGGCAGTGCGAGTCTCAATGAATTGTCGACGAATGAACTAGAAAATCCGTTCACGACCAGTAATCGGTTCAGCACTCTCGCTGTTTCACGATCAAATCACCTATTGGTATCTCAAGGATAGGTGCAACTGCTAAATTAAATACACACGTGAATGACTATAATCGTGTTGAGTGCCTCTAAACCACCAGCATTGACGTGGACCAGGGCGCTCGGCCTGATACACATCAGACGGTTTTCTCTTTCCATTTCACTCCGAAGTAGCGTAGTCATCGACCCCTCTCTGAAGTAATGGGTCTGTCTGTAGATTCCTGGACCTCTCCGAAGTGGAGAGGCCGGCATAATCGAGGTTCTCGTGTACTCTCTCAGACTCATAAACCAGAGTATGCGGATTGTTATCGGGGATGCTCGTCAAACCTTGGATACTCGTGGATCGTCCAGATAGACGGCCAACAGCTCTTAACGGAGCCCAATTTGAGGTCACCAGTAAGTGATTGGACTGACCGTTTGACAGGTATACAATCAGCCTCGCAGTACTATCCTGAAAAACGCTTAACTGTTGAACAGTATGAGTAATCTTCTATGACGGACGCTCAGCCACCTCCAATTTCCGCTGACGATTTCTACCAGACACTTGTCGAAAATGCCGCAGAGGGGATGTTGACAATCGATTCGGACAGCAATATCGTGTATGCCAATCCGGCCGTTGAGGATATCCTCGGATATGCTCCGGCGGAGTTGATTGGGAGTTCGAAGATGAAAATCATCCCAGAGCGCTTAGAACCAGTCCACGCGGCTGCATTAGCGTCGTATGTGGCGACAGGAGAGCGCAATATCGACTGGGATGGTATCGAGCTCCCGGCGCTGCACAAGGACGGACACGAAGTTCCGACGCTTATCAGCCTTCGTGAGCACGAACACAATGGTGAACAGTACTTTACTGGCATTATCCGGGATATCACCGAGCAGCGACGGCGCGAATCCCAGCTTCAAGACCAGAAGGACCGGCTGAATGAGTTCGCCGATATCTTAACACATGATATTCGAAACCCACTCTCTATCGCGTACGGGTATACTGAGATTGCGCATGAACAGTACGAGAGTCCTGAATTAGAGCGGGTCTTAGCGTCTCTCGATCGGATCGATACTCTCGTCAGCAACATTCTTGATCTCTCAAAAAAGGGCGAAGTCGTCGGTGAGACCGAGTCGATTGATATCGTTGAGTGTCTCCATGCGTCGTGGAGTAGTGTTGAGACACAGCAAGCGACGCTCCAACTAGAAGATAATCTCGGAGTGATAACCGCGGATAAGAGTCGCTTTCAGGAACTGCTAGAGAATTTGTTCCGCAACGCAATTGAACATGCTGGTGCTGAGGCGACTGTGACTGTTGGCAGTCTCTCTGACGATACGGGACTCTATATCGAAGATGATGGCCCCGGAATCGCTGAGCCGATTCGGTCAGAGATATTTAAACGCGGATATTCGACAGCTGCTGATGGAACTGGCTATGGGCTCTCGATCGTCTCTCAAATTGTGGAGGGTCATGGTTGGGAGATCACGGTTACAGCGGGTTCCGAAGGCGGGGCACGATTCGAAATCACGTGGTGAGAGTTGGACGACGACACTTGCTGAGCTGATTTTTGAAGAGGGTTCTGGTGAATCGCCATACGGCGGTTAATTTCACGGTGTCGCGGCACGCTTGATGTTGTGAACGACACATTTCACGACGAGTTCACGAAATTCTCGGTACCACGTTCGCGCTCGCACGGCGTCGCCGTGCGTGCGCTTGATCGACGAGAAGACGGTCTCACACATCGATCGTTGGCGGTAGCGATGGGCCGGAAGATGCGATGCTTAATCAGCGGTCTCACGCCCTCTTCGCGGATTTTCTCGCGTGAATTCATCCAGTCCTAGCTTTGTCAGCGGCGAGGCTGTGCGGGTCGCCTGCGTTGCGGCAGGCGACCTGCCAGCCGAGCTGTGTATCGTGCGTTTTCTCGGTCGTACAGTGAACGTCGAGGATCGCTTGAGTTTCTGTATCGACGAGAGCGGTCGCTTCCAGTGTTTGAACGCGATAATTCGTCCGGCGGCAGTAGTGCTTACTGGCGTTCTCACGGTCGAAAGACTGGCATCGATAGCGGCGTGACCCGAGAGGTCCTGTAGCTCCGACGAGAGTCGGAGCAGCACTCGCCAGACCTTCATATCGAAGCTATCAAACGCCTTAACCAGCGTCGAGTGGTCAGGGAAATCGCCCTCTTCGAGGCCGATCTCCCCACGAATATGCGGCATCTCGCTCAGCAGATCGAGTGCGTTGCGGTACGATTCATCGAGGTAAACCCGCAGACAGTGCAGCGATACGAGGGCGTAGTCGGCGAAGTCGCCTCGATCACCAACAACATTTTTAGCTAACGTGACCGCTTTGCTCGTGAAGCGGGAGATTTTCGACATGGATCATCGGCAATCTTCCGCTTCAACTCCTTTGAACTACCGGACGAATCCGACGCTGTCTAGTGATGCACCAGAGCCGAGCTCAGGATTTTTCTGTGTGAATACAGATGTGTGTCGTAGCGCTTCATGGCCCTCACCGATTCCTCGCCTGGATTGCAGCGGTTGGCTTGGGCCACCTCAGCTATTGGGGCTTCGTTTGTCTCGACGGTGCTCCTCCAACGGGGCGTGTACGTCTTCGGTGGGCTCCAATTGTTGGAGTACCTCTCGCCGTTGGTGCTCGGCGGCGTGTACGGGTTGGTGTGGATCGGATTCAATCTAGTTACGGTCGCGGCCCGGGACGCGACGCTCGTTTTCTCCTTGGCGCCGGTCGTGGCTAGGGACGTCGATCGGAAGGGCGACCGTGCGAAGTATCTCGGGACGGTCTTCGCCTACTCGTTGTTGGGGGTCGGCGTTGCTGTGTCGCTCTTCGAGGTTGCGCTGTTAGCAATATTGTACGGTGCGGTCGTGGGTGGGGCGCTTGGCGACCGGCTGAGTACGAAGCCGTTTCAGGCCGAGATGTTGCAGTTCGGCTTGCGCCACGTCGTGGTCGTCGCGTTGGGCGTTGTCGGGAGTTATGTCGCGCTTCGTGGGCCGGCCCAACTCCTCGTTCGTAGTGAGCACCTTGTTGGGGTGGCACTACGGACGTGGCCCGCTGGATTGCAGTTTGCGATTGATTTTGTACTTGGGGTGCTTCTCGGCGTGGTTCTTGGGGCCGTGATGATGCCGCTGGGGTTGTTTCACCCGTTTATGTTTGTTGTGAAGCGACTTGACTAGAGGATATGCTGTGCGCTCATTTGGCTGGATACCGCCGTCGTTCTGTGTGGGTTCACTGCCGACGTAGTAGGTCAGCATCGTAAACAGGCGTGTCAGTGGGTGGGACCGCAGCAACAGTAACCCGGAAAGACAACTCCTCGTGCGGGAATGGCCTGACCGTCTTTGCCTCTATTGCATAGAGGTCGTTCGTCACATCGAACGCTTGTGGCACTGTTACGTTTCGACCCGGATGGGGTTTTTTCCCGCGTTGTAACGCTGACGGCGCCACGGTCAAGATGTACCCCTTCATGTTTTATCCCCGGTGTGGGTTTCTAGCGCGTTGCAACACGCCCTTTGTGTCCTCACGATGGCTTCGGAACAACGCAGCAAGACACGGGCAGCCCATCAAGCGGCATGTACCCTAGACGTCGAGGCACCGTGGGCAGACCTCGAGGTGTCGGTCCCGACCGACCGAGATCACACGCCGGTCGTTGCCCTCGTGGAGTGTCCTCTCGTCGAACTCACGCACGAGGCCGTGGCCACCGCCTTCGTCTCCCGGGAGGTCGGACGGTCGGCGCGGATGCAGTACGTCGCAGCCGACGACGTCGGCGAGCAGTTTCAGAAGCGGCATTTCGACGGCCGGCTGGGCTGGCACAAGACCACCGTTCCTCGACGAGCCGTTCGCGACGAGCTCATCACCCAGCTCACGCGGTTGCTCCCGATAACGGTGGAGCGCCAAAATGGAAGGATAGCCAGCGAACCAGACACGTTCGTGGTAAAGCCAGTTCAAGATCTCTAGACGCCATAGCGACCGGTCTTAACCAACAATGTCCACTAGTACTGATACTTGGTCTTTTCAGACGAAATGCAACAGGACCGTTTCTGACGGGACCAGTGGTGGTAGAACAGTAGCATGTTCAACGTCGCCGTCTCGTTGTGACCTGAAAAGACCAAACAGCGTTGGTTAATACGAGGTCGTTATGGGGACGTTCGAAACGGTTGTCGGAGGTCGTTTCTGGGAACTCCCATAGGTGGTCCACAGATGTTTAAGTCACCACGGAGCAATCGTTTACCCATGGCCACGGATCTCACTGAGCGGGTGCAAGAAATCGCCGAAGCGCGGGGTATCCCCGAATCAGAGATCCTTGAACAGGCGTTGGAACGCGGTGTCGAAGATCTCTGGGTTGACCTCGTTCTCTCGCGATACATAGACGACGAAATCGATCGCGAGACCGCAATCAACCTCATCGGTCGAGACCGCGTCAAGCGAGCAGACCAGGAAGTACAGGCTATCGAAGACGACGTTCGGTGGGGACTGAATGCGTGATTCTCGCGGTTGCTGATGCGGGCCCCATTATTCATCTCGACGAGATCGATTCGCTTGCATTGCTCTCGGTCGTTGATGAGCTGCTGATTCCACAGACTGTCTACCAAGAACTCGAGGCGGGGACGGTCCCACCTGGGCTCGAGACCATTGAGTACGAACTGGTCGAAAGCGACGCAACCGATCTTGGCGTCGAGTTGGACCCCGGGGAAACAGCTGCACTCGCCGTCGCATCTGAACGCGCTGCCGTGCTCCTGACTGACGACCTTGCAGCACGAGATGCTGCGAACGACCGCGATGTCGAAGTTCATGGCTCGATTGGCGTTCTCGTGCTTGCGTTCACACGGGGAGAACTCGATAAATCAGCGGCGGCTGAGCTGATGCGAGCACTCCAGACTGAAACGAGTCTCTTCATTACTGACGCTGTGGTTGAGCACGGTATCTCACTCCTCGATGAGAGCTAATTTATCGGCCACGAGCGTACGTCTGACAACGACAACAGCGACACAGTGAACGAGCTATTACTGAGCGTCGTCCCTCGTTGAATGGTGGGCCCACCCCCATCACCGCATTCTTCCTTCCGGTAAGTAGACGGGACCTCTTGTCGAGTGCGCATTCGTCGAACTCACCTACGAATTCGTCGAAGCAGAGTTCGTCTCGACGAGCGTCTCGGCTGGCACGAAACGACAGTCAGCCGTGAAGCGGTTCGCGACGGACTGGTCAACCGACTCACACAGTGGTCGTCACTAGACAGTGATGTAGGTCAGCATGGCGTCGTCGACGATCAAGACAAATTCCAGGTGATGTCAGTTCGGGAGCTGTGAGTTCAGGAGTGACGTCTTACCCAACAATAGCACAAGAGAATAAGATCTGTTGGTTACAATTGTGGTCTGCTGGTGGATTCCGTCCCGTCCAAGTCAAGAAACTATTCCTCGAAGCAAGAAATATCTCTTGTGCCACGCAAGAACAAGTATGTCCAACAGCGAGTCTCCAGATAGCCCGCCCCCATTCGACGATGCGTTTCGTGGCGACGACGTTGAGCAACGCATCTACGGGACGATGCTCCAGACTCGTGAGCCGACAACAGCGAGCGCCATCGCCAAGGTCGCCGACTGTGACCCAAAAACAGCTCGGAAGTATCTGGGCTGGTTCAGTGAACTCGGTATCGTCACGCGCCACGACGGCCATCCGGCCACCTACGAGCGCAACGACGCCTACTTCGAGTGGCGGCGAATCAACCAGCTCGCTGCCGACCACTCCGTCGAAGATCTCCAGCAGCGCGTTCGGGACCTGACCTCACAAATCGAGGAGTACGAAGACACGTATGGTGCGCCGACGCCAGCGGCCGTCGACGCCGTCGCCACTGCAGAATCGAGCGACGACCGGACGATCGATGACGTGTACGGTGACCTCGGCGACTCGGCGACCGCTCGGGACGAGCGAACACGCTACGAACGTGCCCGTCAGCAACGCGCGAGCACTGAGACCGAACAGGTCTCCGGGTAGCCACATCGATGGTGCCGCCCACAGGTGACGGCGGAAGCCCTGCGCCTATCGATCGCCCGATACTCGAGTTCCTGCAGACGCGTCTTCAAGCAACGGGTCAGGTTGCAACAGCACACATCACCGACGCGGGCGGCCATCTCGAACTTCGTGTGATACTCACACCATCGTACTATCCAGACTCCGTCGAGGAGGCGACGCTGGCTGTTCGCTGGTACACGAACGACGACTTCAAAATTCACTACCGGGAGATTCAGTCAGGCCGCTCCTGGGACTGTCGGTGGGACCAGCACTCCAACCCTCACAATACCCGAGACCACTTCCAGCCTCCACCGGCTGCTCCCCCCCCCCCCGGCGACGACGCTTCCTGGCCGACCGACCATCGCGACGTGCTTCGGCTCGTCCTCGACGAAATTGAAGACCGGATAGCGGCCCTGTGGGGTGAGTAAGGGATGTCCCAAAGGTGAGCCTGTCTCACGAACGATTTTGTCACCCCATTGTGAATGAGTAGGTAGAATGGTCGTCGTTGAGCACGTCACTCGCCTGAGCGACCGGCGCTCACAGACCTCTTCGGAGACGTTTCCGGACGACACATTGGAAGCGATCCGGTCAGCCGTCGAAGCTGTTTCAACGAGTGTCTTTGAGGATACGGCAAAGCACAAAGAGATCGGGGCATTTGATGCTTCGATTGCTGACGCACTACCACGGTACGAGTACGAGGGAGATGCCGCCGGCGGCTACAACC
The DNA here is from genome assembly GCF_042663345.1 of Haloferax chudinovii. Taxonomy (NCBI): domain Archaea; kingdom Methanobacteriati; phylum Methanobacteriota; class Halobacteria; order Halobacteriales; family Haloferacaceae; genus Haloferax; species Haloferax chudinovii. The sequence continues at coordinate 10,292 of NZ_JBHTAB010000015.1, read as the reverse complement.
CGAACTGCAAGCTCTGGTCGCATCTGGGGTTCAACTACAGCGTCGATCTGTACAACGCTGACGAGCGTATTGCCATCGAGGTCGAGAAGAGTGAGCGGAAGAACATCAGCGACGACCTGCTCAAGTTCCAGAAAGGCTACCGCACGAAGAAGGGCGGCCGGCCAAAGATCGAGTTCGGCTGTCTGGTGGTGCCGGTGAACTATCTCGGCCGGCATAACCTCTACCGGCATAGCCTGACCAAGCTCGACTTCATGAAGGGCGTCTTGTTTATCGACGACGTCGCCGTCATCGGCTATCGCGACCCGCGACCGGACTGACGCTTTTCGCGCAGACAGTTTATCTGCGCCAAGAGGCGTGCAGCGCGCGACAGAGTGCGCGGCGTAACTCACCATGCCTAGTCCCGATCCTCACGACGACACGAGTGCCGACTACGAACAGTCCGAGAAGGAACAGCTCGCCCAGGACCGCGACGCCGCCAGCGTCGACACGGCGGACGTCGAGGACGCGACGGCCCAACGTCTGGTTAATGACCTCGTCGACGCGGACGTCGTCACTCTGGTTCCCGAGGACCACGTTCTGATTCACGAGCCGAGCGGCGCCATATTCGACTCTTCGACGCAGCTGGCCGTCTTCCACGGTGGTTGGGTGGCCGGCCGCGACGCCGACGCGGAGGGAGAGTGATGCAGCAGACGCTTACTGGCTGTGCGTTCTGCGATGCCCCGCCGGGTACCGAGACTGGCGAGGCGCATACCTGGGGACAGGACGAGCGAGTCACCCACCCGACCTGTGTCGACTGTGCGATTCAGACGGAGCCGGATCCCGACGAGTGCGATCACGTCTGTGACGGCTGTGGACTGGTCGTCGACACGCTCGCAGCGCTCACGCGATTCCCGGTCAAATTGGGGCACCTCGAAGGCCCGTTACAGTTGTGCGCCCGCTGTAGTTCGGGCGGGCGCGCGACCTACTGGACGCGTGATCTTGAGGAGCATCTCGTCGCGACGCGGTCGAAGTGACCCTCTCCGGCATTTCTGGGCACCGAAATGTCCCTTCCATCAAAGTAACAAACATACCAAACACCTATGTTCCAACATCCCCAACATTAGTCCATGTCGAGTGGTACTATCGATATCGACGAGTTCGAAAACGCTGACGCCGACGAACTCGAGGACCGGAATGACACCGAGCGAATCGTACTGTTTCTCGACAAGAATGACGACCGTGCGTGGAAGGCAGCGACGATCGCTGAGCGACTCGGGTTGGACACGGACGCTGTCAGTGCGATCCTCTCCCGACTGAAGGAACGTGGGCTCGTGCGGCACAAGCGCCCATACTGGGCGATTACGGACAACAAGGAACGACTCCAGTCAGCTTACCGGCTTCACCGACATCACAAGACGGCAGACGAGCAGTACGGCGAAGAGCGTCTCGAAGATATCCGGACCGACGAGATGGAAGACGTACAGTGACTGCGTTCGAGGACCTGGAACGCGGTGACATCGTGTGGGCGGCCGACCCGCTCTCGGAGAAAGGTCGCCCGATGCTCGTGCTGGGGACTCCCCAATTCCCGAACCACGGCGTGCAACTCATCATGGTTCTGATTTCCACGAAGACATACCACGAGGAGTCACTAACACTCCGGGACGACGACTACGCAGGCGACCCGCTCGGGGAACGTAGTTTCGTCCTCCCCTGGTCGCTTGCGACACTCAACAATGCTGCGGATGTCGAGTACTATCTGACCTCGCTCGTCGACGACCGCGCAGAAGATGTAGTGGGTCAGTTGATTGGCTACATCACCGACTGATACTGCCTTGTCCGGCCCGAGTGAGGCTCACATCGTACACACGAAAACGGCTAAGTGCGTTGGCTCACAATGTACACATCATGAGTACCGATAAGAAACGCGTGCAGTTTCGGGCCCCCAATCGGCTCATCGACCGGGCGGATGCACTGGCCGCAGTCCTCGGGGAAGACCGAACAGACGTCCTCGTGACCGCGCTTCGGGAGTACCTCCAAGACGCCGCTCACGACGACACGCTCGTCCAAGAGATTGCTGCCGCCTATTACGACGACGAGATCACTTTCCAGCAACTCAAAGCGCTCGTCGGCGCCGAAGAGGCGGCCAACCTCCGGGTGTTGAAACAACAGTTAGACGAGGACTTCATCGACGAGGTCGCTGACGCATAGATGCCACAGCTAATCGCAGACGCCTCCGCCCTCGTCAGTCTCGGGATCGTTACTGGCGACGATCCTGATCCACTCGCACTTTGTCTATCGCAGTACGACGTCGTCGTCCCAACGGAGGTTATCAATGAACTCCGTGAGATTGCCTCCTACGATGACGTCCACGGGCACGCTGCGTCCGCCGTCCTCGATCAAGCGGAGTCGTTCACAACACAGTCGGTCGAGCTCGATGCAGAGTTTCCGCTCGATGATGGTGAGAACGCGGCGGTCATCCTCGCGAACGAACTCGATGCTGCGCTCTTCCTCTGCGACGAGTTCAACCAACTTGGTTTGATCCACGCCTCACTCGCTGACACCCGACTCGTCACCACACCGACGCTGCTCTCGGTGTTCGTTCGAACTGGGCAGCTCTCAGCTGCGGATGCACGCCTGCTCCTCGACGACATCAGCGACGCTCGTAGCTGGGACGCGAACAGTTACGTGCAGCGAGCTCGCTCGTTGCTCGACGAGTCCTGATCTCCTCGGTGGCACAGTACGCCATCGATTGTGGAATTAATTGATCAATCCTTCTTGAGTTTAACCGTTACAATACTCCCTTGTGGGTCGTTGTCTGTGACTGTGATGGTTCCCTCAGAAAGACGGACAACCCAATACACGAGGACGAGGCCGAGGCCGGAACCGTGCTGCAGTTCGTTGATCTCCTTATCTAATTGGAGGTAGCTCTGCTCGATCTCTGGAATTCCGGGTCCGTTATCTGTGATACGGATGACGCCGTTTTTTCTCGTGGCGTCTTCGACTTCTATCATCACCTCGGGGTCCTCAGCGTCATTATGAATGATCGCGTTCTTGACGAGTTCTCGGATAGCGGTATCGAGTTCTCCTATTGCATCGGCGTGGAACGGCTCTATTGTGGGGACTCTGATGTTCGTGTCGGGATAGTCCTCGCAGGCATCGTCGACCACCTGGGCCACGATGTCGTCGACAGCCACCGATACATGGGTCTGCTTTCGGTCCGACTCAAGGAGTCGGATAATCTGTCGCTCGTGATCCGCTTGCTGAACCAGCGTATCCGTCTGTTCTTGGATCTTACGGGCACTGTCGGCCACATCGTCGACACGGTCTGCCTGGATGTCTTCCGCCAGTCCCCTGATAACGGCCATTTTATTTCGAATGTTGTGCCGCAACCAGTTATCCAGCACTTTCAGCTGGCGCTCCCGTTCGATACGGCTTGTCTCGTCGATAGCAATCGCCTGTCCGATGTTCCCCCCGAGGAATTCCCCGATGGCCGTAGAGACGCGGATATACCGGACGTGCCCATCATCGCGACGGAGTCTCATTCGCGTTGGTCCCACCGATTGTTTCTCCTCGATAACGGAGAGGATCTCCGCTTGGGCTCGTTCTCGGTCGTCGGGATGAATCATCTCGAGGATTGACCGTCCGAGGAACTCCTCTCGGTCGTCCAGCCCAAATATCTCAACCACCGCGTTATTACACCAGATTGAGCGCCCATCACTATCGAAAATGTTGATGGGTGCGGGGGACATCTCGATCAGATGTTTATACCGTTGAAGTCCCTCCATATTACCGTTCATCAGCCCTCTCAGTTCCGAGACGACAGCTCCGGGTGCGGTGTCATCGACCACGGCACCGCTCACGGCTGAGGTCACATCATCCTGTACGGATTCTTCTGAAGAGGAGAGCAAGAGTACAGGGAGACATGGTTTGGAGATTCGGATTGAACGGAGTAGCGTTGTTCCGTCCATATCGGGGAGGTTTTGCCGACTAATCACTCCATCAATCGCAGTTTGTTTGACGGACACTACACACTCCGCTGCCGATGTCACCGTTCGAATCCCGAAGCCGGCCGACGTGAGTGCCTCCGAGAGATGTGCCTTGAGACTCCCGTCTGGGTCGACAAGAAGTACTTGCTGTTTCTCTCCCGGAGAAGAGGTCATTACGTTACCTTTCGATTCAATGACTATTAATGTGCTCCAAGCCATCGGTTCCGATCTCAAAGTGATCGAAAGGGCGGTGAGTGGAGTTTCCCCCAACAACATAGCTGATCTGTTACTGAGACACGTCTAATCGACTCAAACTAAGTCCGAATCTGGTAGCTGTCAGGTGGTCAATTAATTCATAGTGGACTGATAGCTCCATACCGTTTATTGGCGCCGGGAAGCGTGCAGCGCGCGACAGCGTGCGCGGCGTGACTCACCATGCCTAGTCACGATCCTCACGACGACACGAGTGCCGACTACCAACGGTTCGAGAAAGTACAGCTCGCTCAGGACCGAGACGGCGCCGGATCCCGACGAGTGCGATCACGTCTGTGACGGCTGTGGGCTGGTCGTCGATACGCTCGCCGCGCTGACGCGGTTCCGTGTCGAACTGGGGCATCTGGAAGGCCCGTTACAGTTGTGTGAGCGCTGTAGTCCGGGTGGGCTCGCGACGTACTGGACGCGCAACCTCGAGGAACACCTCGTCGCGACGCCGGCGGAGTGATCCCAAACACACTTTACTGATTCGCTGTAAACTGTAATCAAGAACGGCCCATGTCACGCACCTCAAATCGCGCCGACGGCGACATCGTTCGCGACTTCCTCGCGGTCGCGGACCTCCTTGAGGAGCCACAGCTAGCTCAGCTGTACGCGTATCTCGCCCAGGAGGGGGAGGCGACCGTCCAGGACGTAATGGACGACCTCGAGCTCGCCCAGGGGACGGCCTACAGCTACGTCAACCGGCTCGTCGACGCCGGCGCCGTCGACGTCACCGACGACGGGCAGCCACGTCGGTACGCCGCCCGGGAAATCGACCTGACCGTGACAGCGGCCGCCGGTGACCGCGAGTACACGATCACGCCGGCGCTCATCGACGCCGTCGGCCGCCGGGAGACGAACGCAGATATCGACACCTACATCGACCGCCACGGTGTCGCCGGGCTCGCGACGGCGCTCACGTACGCAGTTGCCCGCGAGCGCGGCGAGGTGACCCACCGCCTGATGGCCGAGGATCTCGAAATCTCGCCGCTGGCCGCGGAGATGATCCTCCAGGCACTCCGGCTCGTCGTCCACGAGCACTACGACATCGAGGAGGGTGGGGCATCTCTGGATGAGGTGAACGTCGGCGACGGTGACACGGTCGACGACGCGTGAGCCGGCTCCACATCGCCGACACCGGCCTGTTCGTCGCGATGGGACAGCCCTCGAACAGCTGCTATCAGGCCGTTCGGCGGTTCGCTCGCCGAAACGACATCGCCTTCGTCCTCCCCGAACGAGTGTACGAGGAGCTGACCGTCGACGATCCGGACGTCGAGTGGCCGCCCATCGACGCCGCGATCGACGAGGGCTGGGCGACGGTTGCGGCGCCGCTGGAGTTCTCCGAACCTGTCGTCTCTCGGGTGATGGACGGGATCCAACGATACATCGCGAACGCCGACGACCGGCCCGCCGACGAAGTAGAGCGTGCGGACGCCGCCCTCGCCGCCCTCGCCGCCCTCGCTGCCCAGCATCTCAGTGCGGGGACCGCGACTGAGGTCTACATCTCCACGACGGATATCGCGGCCGGCGAGGGGGCCGAAACCGTGCTCGGGAGCGAGGGCTACGGGGATTCAGTGACGTTCGTCAACGGCTTCCGGTTCATTGAGGACCTAGTCGCCGGCGACAGCTGACCGATTGCTATCTTGATACAGGCGAGAGAATCCCGCCGTAAACGGCGGGAGTGAATCGCCGTTTTCGGTAGCATTAATTGTCTGAGGTTTATATCGGGTGCTACCCGACGCAAAACAAGATAGATAACTCCGAATCAGCGGGGCAGAACCACAGAACCCACCGCAGGATAGGAGTAACGGCAGCGTGGCCCTGCCAGCACCCCGTCGGTGTGTAAACGTAAGTTCCCAAACCAGCGGGCTTCGGCTTGTGGGAAGCCCCGTCGTTTACGACGGGGAGGAGGTCACCGGAAGCGGTCGCGCCGGCGCGATCACGCCGTGAACGCGCTCCTTCGTGATCTGGTCGAGCGACTCTACAACGACGGCGTCGAAACCATCTACCACGGCGATCTCACCGGTGTCCTTGGCAAGTACTGGTCAGTCGAGGCGAACCTCAAAGCGCGTACCTTCTGGGCGCACCGGCAGTGTCTCGACCAGCTCGCAAACGTCTGCGAGGAGTACGGCATCGAGGTGGCCTCATTCTCCGAGGCGTGGACCTCCCAGACGTGTCCGGAGTGTGGTGAGCGCGAGCGGACGCGCCGGCATCGTGAGACGCTGCGGTGTCCGTGTGGCTTCGAGGGTCACGCTGATCTCGTCGCGTCGCGGACGCTGCTCGAACAGGCGACGAACACTGCGGTCAGGCCGACGGCACGGCCCGTGCGGTTCCAGTGGGACGACCACCAGTGGTACCCCATTGAGGGGGACGCGGTGGCTCCCAACGAATTGCGCACAGACCCGCAAGGTGCCCGCCGTGGTGTCGCCGTGACGCCAGCGAGCGGACGCTCCGTGAACGCGGAGTGGATGTCGATCCGCTGGTCGCTCGCTTTTCGAGCAGATAAGAACTCGGTTAGCCCTGAACCAGCTGTTCGGACAGACGTGTAGTCCATAATGGATAAGCGCCCTGCGGTGACTTTTGAGAATATGCCCTCCGAACTAGGTCCACTTGCTCGAGAATTATCGCGCTCATATTACGAGGCCGCCTTCCCCGCACACGACATTTTCCATGCAAAGCGAGTACACGATATTTCGCAACAGCTTGCGGACAAACACCCCAAGGAAGTTGACCGAAACGTACTAGCCGCAGCTGCGTGGTTTCACGATATCGGACGGCCACTCGAACGTGTCGGAGAGATTGATGACCACGACAAATGGGCAGCTAACGAAGCCACAAGCCTGCTCGAAACTGAAGACGTGAAGACGGACCAGATTACAGCCATCGAGCACTGCCTCCGAGCACACAGCATCCGAGCAAGCTCTCCGGACCCAGAAACAATCGAAGCAAAGCTTCTCTTCGATGCTGATAAGCTCGATGCGACTGGTGCAGTCGGACTCATTCGACTCGCCTGTATCGTCGGTGAACGCTCAGGGCGTACTGGCGATCAGTATGCCGTCATCGATGACGCATCCACGCTCAGCATAAACCGCCCTGACTTGCCGGACATCGAACTCTTACGTGAATAGGCACGTGAGCGACTTGATGCGCTATATACTGACCAAGGCCGACGCCTTGGAGAAGCCCGATGGGACTTTATGGAATCCTTCTTTGAACAGTTTGCTCTCGAAACCAACGCGGATGCAGAGGAGTAAAATAGTGGTATTGAGGAGGGCATTTTTCTGATTCACGGGTGAATTTCAGCACGAGGAGCTTTCAGATAGGCGGGCAACCGGACTCCGCTTTTCCCGTGTTATCGTTACGGCTCGCACCGCTCGCCGCATTCCGCCCTCCGCGTCGCTCGCGACCGACCATTCCGGGCGGTCTGCCTGCAGTAGCGGGCGGACTGCCGGGCTAAAGTGAATCTGCTCTCGGCGCCAGCATTAAGCGCGTTTTCGGTTGCGCCCCTCGCGGGCTTTCGCGTTCCAGCGCTTGGTGCCGCCTGCGCTGTCGCGCGCCACACCGCGGCGCGCGTTCTCGGCGACAGTCGCGCTGGACACAGACCCGCAGTCCGGGCCGGACGCGAGAAACGGCTTAAAAGCTGGCCGCTCGCTCTGGGCGGGTCATCGGGTCACTCGCTTCGCTCGTGCCCCGAGCCTCACCTCGCTAACGCTCGGTGAGGCGGCGCGCGGTGCTGGTGGGGCCACCTCATGCAGGCGCGCTCTCGCTCGCGCCCGGTAGGGCGCTCGCGAAGGCGCGAGCGAGAGCGCGCAGATGGTTCTGTCGGTCGTTGTCGTCGGAAAACCGCGATGTAGTAGCATCGCGGTGTCGGCGCGTGAGCGCCTTCACAGGTACGGTGAGTACCCAATGTCTAGTACCAACTCGAGTCGCAAGGTCGTTACGGTGGATGAACAGGCATTCGAAAAAACGGACGAGCAGGCGGTCGATGAAGACGGTTTCCCGGTCGTCGACGAGACGCCAGAGTTCGAGGCGGCGGTCGAGCAGGAGACGCAGGCGAAGGTGGATGCGAACCACCCGGACGGGATCGCGGACACGAGCGAGGACCGGATTCACGGCGTCACCCTCGAACAGGAAGAGCGCATTCAGGCGCGGGAAGCCGAACTGGAGCGTATTAGTGCCCAGGCTGAACTGGGGACGCAAGACGGTCGGGCAAAGCGGACGCGAGACATCGCGGCGAAGCGGAGTGCTGAGCGGCGTGCAGAGTTCCAGAAGCGGGCGGCGAGCGTGAACCCGATGGCTGACCCGGAACGAGGCGATCCTCGTGCAGAACTCACGCAGGAGCAGTTGGCGGCGGTGAACAAGCAGTCGATGCGGCTGGCGAAGAAGCTGGATGGCTGGTCACGAGCGGCGATTGGTCGGCGGCTGGGTGAAGCCGTCGTTGGTGGGAAAGACCTGATGAGCGCGGTCGTCGGGGTGTTCGAGGAGTTGCAGACGGCGCCGGGGCAGGTGGTTCCCATCGGAAAGCTCGAGGACGTCAATCGCAAAGAGGTGAGTATTGAGGGTCGTGTGACACAGCTTTGGGAACCTTCCAGTCCGAGCATCGCTCAAGTTGGGCTCATCGCGGACGAGAGCGGTCGTACAAAACTGACGAGCTGGAAGGCATCGGATGCTCCGTGGATCGAAGAGGGCGAGCGCGTGCGGATTCACGGGGCGGCACGGAACTGGTACGAGGGACGTGTCTCACTCGCCGTCACTGGGTGGTCGTCCTTGCATTTCCCTGAGCGCGGTCGCTGGTGGGAAGCGTAGCCAGCGTACGCAGCCTTCTTTTTTGCTACGTGCCGGACCGACCCAGACCCCACCCCCGACCCGTTCTCGTCTTCGCTGCGCACGCAGCCACAAACGGGGTGACAACTGGTGACCAGAACAAGGGCGAATTGTGGTGTACGTTGCTAGATGGGACCATCTGAGCTACCGTCTCGAACGCGTAACTCCAGATTGACTCCGAACTGAAACCTGCTCTGCTTGCTGGCGATACGAGTGAAACATGTCGGTTGCCCATGTTACTGCAGCAGGACTATCATTGATGATCGTCCCCTTGAGGCAGCCATCCTCGTCGTAGACGGCGAACCATACGGTGTCCTCATCAATTAATACGAAGCCAAATGGTAGCTTCTGGTCGAGGCACCACGCCGCACCGTTATCAGACTCGATGACAGCACGCGTCTTCTCTGCGTGATCATCCCAGAGATACTCAACGAGCTCGCTCTCGAGAACGAGATCAGTCTTCGTATCTCGCTCGATTGTTCGGTCATGGAAAAGTGGGATGTATTTTGGCAGGACAACCGACGAGACGCCCTGGATTTGGTCACTCCCGTTGAGCAACTCTTCGAGGCGAGCCGTCGGCATATGTGGTGCTGGGGGTTCCGCAAGTAGAAGTTCTGCGTCAACGAGGAGTCGCCCGTCGACCGGTGTTCTTGGTGGGAGATGGGAGAGCAATGTTTGGGCAGTAGTAAGACCCTCATATCTCACTGTGAGTCGTTCATACTCTTCGTACGCGAGTCGCCCGAGTAGGGTAACTTCCCACCGACCGTCTTGGTGGGTTATACATTCTGCGTTACTGAGTCTCCTGACGGCTCGGTCGACAGTTGTCCGTGAGACGTCGAGGGCTGACTCTAGTTCTCGCTTGTCCGCAGGTCCTTCCAGTAAACACTCGATGAGAGATGCACGGCGGGCGACGGTTTCGAGGAGAGGCGGGGAAATTGTACCGCTCATGACCATCTGGGCTTTGCTATTGGTTTTCTATAAGATTTGTCCCACGGTAAAAAAACAAGCTATCGGTAGCCCCGAACCATATTTTTCATCCTTGCACAGAATAACGGGGGCCGTTTAGATTCCCAGTACCCATGCATATCCTCAATATCCTAAAAATTACAATTAGGATAAAGCGGCACCGTCTAGTTAAGGAACGAACAGGTCGAAGAGTGAGTGATCTATGCTACTCTCAGACCTGCTCAAGGAGAGTTTGGACACCGCTACGCTTGAATGTTGGCAGCGTGAGCGGACGGCGACGCC
>NZ_JBHTAB010000014.1:0-96107 GCF_042663345.1 Haloferax chudinovii | reverse complement strand
TGGGCCTGCAACAGAACAGTGTACGAACAGATGATGACGGCGCTGTATCCCCGCCCTACTGCGCTACTCGGGCTACGCCCTGCGTTGCTCGTTGAGGACGGGGGCTTAGCGCCTGCATTCAGCTAAACGGCACGTGTGGTGACCTGACGCTGAGAGCTTGGAAGACTCACAGACGTCGAGAGTTGGATTTAAATCCCGTCACGGGATTTATGCACGTCGCCCGCCTACTCCACGGCGATGGAACAGTCCGAATCGGCGGACGGACCGCCGGTGGAGGCGCTTCGCGCCGTCTTCGACGTTCACGAGGTGCGGTCAGACGGTCGCCGTCGAATCTACTACGGCGAGTCGCTCGTCCCCGAGCAGATGCTCGTCCGCGAGGTCTGGTCGGCGTTCCGACAGGCCGGCTACGACGTGGAAGCACAGGTTTCTGGGCTCGGAGAGACCGACGTGGTCATCGTCGAACCGGCCTCGCAGGGCAGCGAGGGAATCCCCTGGAAGAACATCACGCTGTTCGCGCTGACGGTCTTCTCGACGCTCTTCGTCGGGGCGTACGCGTGGTACTACATCCCCTTGTCCGACATCGCCGCGAACCCGCTCGTGTTGCTTCGGGCGTGGCCCTTCACCGCCGCGGTCCTCGGCGTCCTCTCGGTCCACGAACTCGGGCACTACGCGGTCGGGCGATACCACGGCGTCAACGTCTCGCTTCCCTACCTCATCCCGTTTATTTTCCCGTTCGGCACGCTCGGTGCCATCATCCGCATGCGCGGCCAGATGCCCGACCGAAAGACGCTGTTCGACATCGGCGTCGCCGGCCCACTGGCCGGCCTCTTGGCGACGGTCGTCGTCACGGTCATCGGCCTCTCAATCGAACCGATGACCGTCCCGAGCGAAGTCCTCGCCCGGTCCGGGGACATGATCGTGTTCAACAACCCGCCGCTCCTCGACGCCATCGCGGCCGTGCTCGGCCGGCCGACGGAGTACGCCGACCCCCGGACCGTCGTCCACCCCGTCGTCATCGGCGGCTGGGTCGGGATGTTCTTCACCGTCCTCAACCTGCTTCCCGTCGGCCAACTCGACGGCGGTCACATGGTCCGGGCGATGCTCGGCGAGCGACAGGAGTCGCTCGCGGCGGCCGTCCCGCTCGTCCTGTTCGGCATCGCCGGCTACCTCCACTACGTCCGCGGCCTCGGCCTCAACCAGTCCGTCGGCCTGTGGTTCTTCTGGGGCCTGATGTCGACGTTCATCGCCTACAACGGCCCGGCCAAACCGATAGACGAGACGCCGCTCGGCTCGACGCGGATGGCCGTCGGCCTCGTCACGTTCGCCCTCGGCGCGGCGTGTTTCCTCCTCGTGCCGATTCAGGTCATTCCGGGGTAAGGCGGCAACTCGCGCACGACGACGCCGAAAAACAGGGACGCTACTCGTTGCGGCCGTGGGTGTAGCCGCGGTCGGGCACGGCCTCGCCGTCGGCGACGACGGCGGCTTCCGTGGCTTCCTCGACGGCTTTTCCGACCACCGTGAGCGGCACGTCGGTCGCGTCGCGGGCGGCGTCGAGCGCCGACTCGGGGAGCGCGAACACGAGTTCGAAGTCCTCGCCGAAGAACGCCGCGAGGTCGCGTCTGTCGTCGGAATCGGTCGCCACCTCGGCGACGGCGTCGTGGACCGGGAGCGCGTCGAAGTCGAGTTCGAAGCCGCAGTCGCTGGCCGCCGCGAGCTGGTGGACCGAGCGGGCGAGGCCGTCGCTGGAGTCCATCATCGCCGTGGCCGACCCGCGGAGGGCGACGCCGGCGGCGACGCGGGGCGTGAACCGAAACAGCTCGTTCGCACGGTCGGTCTCGCCCGCCTCGAACAGGCGGACGGCGGCGGCAGAGCGGCCGAGCTCGCCCGTGACGCAGAGCAGGTCGCCCGGGGCCGCGCCCGAGCGGCGAACCGGGTCGTCGGTGCGGCCGATGGCCGTCGTCGCCGTCGTGAACTCCCGGTGAGTGTCGAGGTCGCCGCCGACGTACGACGCGCCGACCGCCTCGCAGACGTCCCGCGCGCCCCGGACGAAGTCGCCGAGTTCCGTCTCGTCGAGTTCGACGGCGGCGTAGGCGGCGACGGCGCAGGTGGCGCTCGCGCCCATCGCGGCCACGTCCGACAGCGACGCGCCGACGGCCCGCCAACCGGCGGTGTAGCGGGTCGTCCCCGCGGGGAAGTCCGTCGTCTCGTGGAGCATGTCGGTCGTGACGACGAGGTCGTCGACCACGGCGGCGTCGTCGCCGGCACCGGGGAGGTCCGCGGCGAGCAGTCTGAGGGCGGCGCGCTCGTCCATGTCTCGGACGTGTCGGGCGACGCGGAAATGTCCACCTATCCGCCGTTGAGTGGCGTCACGGGTTCGGACGACGAGGTATGGGACGGTGACGGACCTGCTTCTCGGCCGTCGAATCCGGTGACTTAATGCCCGTCGTAGACGCATCCCCAGCAAATGGCCCGCGAGAACCTCCGCGCGACGGTGCTCGGTTTCGCAGCGGCGGTCGTCGTCTTCGCCGTCCTGTTCTACTTCGCGGGCGTGGACGAGCTCATCAACCGGGTGACGATGGCCGAGCCGACCTATCTGGTCGCCATCCTCGCCATCACGCTCGTCTGGCTCGTCGCGTGGGGGGCGTCGCTGAAGACCGTCCTCGGGGTGCTCGGCGTGGACGTCTCGCTCGTCCGCTCGTTTCTCATCTTCACGGGCGCGACGTTCTCGAACAACATCACCCCGTTCGGGCAGGCGGGCGGCGAGCCCGTGACCGCGCTTCTCATCTCGCGGAGCGCCGACACCGAGTACGAGACCGGGCTGGCCGCCATCGCCAGCGTCGACACCGTCAATTTCGTCCCCTCCATCACCATCGCGCTCATCGGCGCGGGCTACTACGCCACGGAGGTGACGCTCGGCCGCAACCTCGAAATCGCGCTCGTCGCCGTGGTCGGCCTCGCCGTCGGCGTGCCGGCGGCCGTCTACGTCGCGTGGAAGCGTCGCTACGACCTCGAACGCCGTCTCATCGGCGCTCTGACGCCGGTCATTCGAACCATCTCGCGGTACGTTCCGCGGGTGTCGGTGCCGTCGAACGACGGCGTCGAGCGCCGCATCAACGGGTTCTTCCGCTCTATCGAGCGCGTCGGGCGAAACCCGCGGGGACTGGCGGTCGCCCTCGGCCTGTCGGGGGCCGGGTGGTTCTGTCAGATGGTCGCACTCTGGGTGGCGTTCCACGCCATCGGCGCGCCCATCGCCTTCTCCATCGCGCTGTTCGTCGTCCCCATCGGGGCCATCGCCGGCGTGACGCCGCTTCCCGGCGGTGCGGGCGGCATCGAGTGGACGCTCGCCATCCTCGTCGCCACCGCGAGCTCCGCCGTCTCGTTCGACGTGGCGACCGCGGGCGTCGTCGTCTTCCGCGGGTTCATCTACTGGGTGCCCGTCGTCCTCGGCGGCCTCGTGATGGGCACAGAGAGCGCGCGCGGGTGGCGGTCCTGACGGCGCGATACGGGCTGTCACCCCGGCACACCCCGGGCGGGGCGCAGGAGCCTCCAACCGCCCGTATCGGGCGAATACGATGCCTTTAAACGCCGCGATTATGAACCAATAGCCATGGTAACCATCTATGACGTCCCGGCGGACGCCCTCATCGAGGAGGTCGCCGGACGACTCGAGGACCGTATCGAGCAACCCGACTGGATGGCCTTCGCGAAGAGCGGCCAGACCCGCGAGCTCCCGCCCCAGCAGGACGACTTCTGGTACGTCCGCGGCGCGAGCCTGCTCCGCAAGGTCGCCATGAACGGCCCCGTCGGCGTCGACCGCCTGTCGACCGAGTACGGCGGCCTCAAGCGCGGTTCCAACCGCTACAGCGTCTCCGGTGCGCACAGCGACGCCGGCAGTAAGAACATCATCCGCACGCTCCTCCAACAGCTCGAAGAGGAAGGCCTCGTCGAGACCGCAAAAGGCGAGGGTCGCCGCATCACCGCCGAGGGGACGAGCTTCCTCGACAACGCCGCGTCCGACGTGCTCGCCGACCTCGACCGCCCGGAACTCGAACGCTACGCGTAGAGCCGCCGATACACCGAGAGTTCTTCTTCGACGGACGATTCTCCCGAGAGCCGTCCGTTCACGGGTCCGTAATGGTTTTCAGACATCGGGCCGTGCGCTAGGGTATGAGTGGCAATCCCGACGATGAGCGACTGGAGGAGCTTCGAAAGAAGAAGATGCAGGAACTCCAGGAACAGCAGGGCGGTAGACAGGGCTCCGCGGAGCAACAGCAGGCCGAGGAGGCCGCCCAACAGCGCGCCGAACAGCAGAAACAGGCGCTTCTCAAACAGCACCTGACCGACGAGGCCCGCCAGCGCCTCAACGCGGTGCAGATGTCCAAGCCGGAGTTCGCAGAGCAGGCCGAGCGGCAAATCGTCGCCCTCGCCCAGAGCGGGCGCATTCAGGGCCGCATCGACGACGACAAGATGAAGGCGCTCCTGAAAGAGCTGCAGCCCGAGTCGAAGAGCTTCAACATCCGCCGCCGGTAACACGTGGAACTCGCGCTCCTCTACAGCGGCGGCAAGGACTCCTCGCTGGCCGCACTGCTTCTCGACGCCTTCTACGACGTAACGCTCGTGACCGTCCACTTCGGAGTCACGGAAGACTGGACGCACGCCCGCGACGCGGCGGCCGAACTCGGCTACCCCTTCGAGACGCTGGAACTCGACCGCGAGGTCGCGGCGGCGGCGACCGCCCGCATGGTCGAAGACGGCTACCCCCGCGGCGGCATCCAGCACGTCCACGAACACGCGCTCGAAGCGGTCTGCGGCCTCGACTTCGACGCCGTCGCCGACGGCACCCGCCGCGACGACCGCGTCCCCTCCATCTCGCGGGCGCAGGCCCAGAGCCTCGAAGACCGCCACGGCGTCGACTACCTCTCGCCGCTTTCGGGGTTCGGCCGCGGCGCGGTCGACCGCCTCGTGGCGTCGCATCTCGACGTGGAGACCGGCCCCTCCGAGGAAATTCCGAAGGCCGACTACGAGGGCGAACTCCGCCAACTCATCGCCGCCGAACACGGGCGGGCGGCGGTCGACGAGGTGTTCCCGGACCACGTCCAGAGCTACGTCCACGGCCGGCGCTGAGGCGGCCCCCGCTTGGACGTCGCCTGCCGGCCACTCGCCGCCGCGGCTCGTACCGCGTCGTTTTTCACGCCGCCGCGCGCCGAGTGAGTCATGGACCCCGGTATCGCCTACTCCGTTCTCGCCGCGTTCGTCTGGGGCGTCTACATCTTCGCCCTGAAGCGGTACTTCCCGGGCTACTCCGGAGCGGTTCTCACGGTCGTCGTCAACGCCTTCGCCGTCGTCCTGTACCTCCCGGTGACGGCGATAACCTACGACCCGAAGACCGTCCCCTCGCTCGCCGAGCTCGGCGCGACGGGCGTGGGAATCGTCGCCGGCACGGCCGCCCTCGTCGGCGTCGCGCTCATCCTGTTCGTCGACGCCCTCGACGCCGGCGACGTCTCCTACGTCGCGCCCATCAACAAGCTCGTCCCGGTGTTCGTCCTCCCCATCGAAATCCTGTTTCTGAACCAGTTCCTGACGGGGATTCAGGTCCTCGGCGTCGCGGTCGCCACCGTCGCCGTCTACGTCGCGAACTACGAGGGCGGGGCGTTCCTCGACCCGCTTCGGCGCGCGGTCCGGTCGCGGCCCGCCCAACTCGCGCTCGCCAGCGCGGCCTGTTACGCCGTCAGCGACGTGGGCAAACGCGTCGCACTGCAGGAACTCGGCATCCCGACGAGCGTGTTCGTCCCGGTGCTGTTCGTCGGCGCGGCGCTCGCCGTCCTCCCCGTCGCGGTCCGCGACTGGCCGGGCGTCCGCGGCGACCTCCCGAAGTTCGCCGCGGCGGGCGCGCTCGTCGCGCTCGGCGAACACGTCACGTCGACCGCCTTCGGACTGGTGCCGGCGAGCGTCGCCTCGCCCATCGTCAACACGCAGGCCATCGTCGCCGTCGTCCTCGGCGGGGTCGTCCTCCGCGAGGCCCGGTTCGGCACGCGCCTCGTCGCCGCCGTCCTCGCGGTCGTCGGCGTCTCGCTCATCGCGCTCGGCGACGCGGCGGCGCTCCGCGCCCTCGTCGGGTAGTCGCCCTCGCCCCGAACAACAGGTTTCAAGCGCGGCCTTCGCCAACCAACGCGCATGTACGACCGACTCAAGGGATTTCGTGACTTCTACCCCGGCGAGATGTCGGCCCGGCGCGAGGTCGTCGACGCCGTCGAGACCGCCGCCGCCCGCTACGGCTTCCGCGAAATCGGGACGCCCCACCTCGAACGGACCCAGATGTACGTCGACAAGTCCGGCGAGGAAATCGTCGAGGAGCTGTACGCCTTCGAGGACAAAGGCGGCCGGGAGGTCACCCTCGCGCCCGAACTGACGCCGACGGTCGCCCGGATGGTCGTCGCCAAGCAACAGGCGCTGTCGAAGCCGATTAAGTGGGTCTCGACCCGCCCGTTCTGGCGCTACGAGCAGGTCCAGCAGGGTCGCTTCCGCGAGTTCTACCAGACCAACGCCGACATCTTCGGCTCCTCGGAACCGGAGGCCGACGCCGAGATTCTGGCCTTTTGCGCCGACGCGCTGACCGACCTCGGTCTCACGGCCGACGACTTCGAGTTCCGCGTCTCCCACCGCGACATCCTCGGCGGCCTGCTCCGGTCGTTCGACGCCGACGTGGACGTTGCCGACGCGGTCCGCGCCGTCGACAAGTCCGAGAAGGTCGAGCGCGCGGAGTACCTCGGCCTGCTTTCGGACGCCGGTCTCTCGTACGACCAAGCCGGCGAGTTCGCCGACCTCATCGAGCGCGGCGACCTCGACGAAATCGCCGAGTTCGGCGGCGACGACGTCGCGGCCGCGGTCGAGAACCTCCGGAGCGTCCTCGCCGCCGCCGACGACTTCGGCGCGGGCGAGTTCTGCGAGGTGTCGCTTTCGACCGCCCGCGGGCTGGACTACTACACCGGCGTCGTCTTCGAGTGCTTCGACTCCACGGGCGACGTGTCGCGGGCGACGTTCGGCGGCGGCCGCTACGACGACCTCATCGAGTCGTTCGGCGGCCAGCCCACCCCCGCCGTCGGCGTCGGCATCGGCAACGCGACGCTCCAACTGCTCTGTCAGCGCGCCGGCGTCTGGCCCGAAGAAGAGCTGGCGACCGACTACTACCTCCTCACCGTCGGCGACACCCGCGCCGTCGCCTCAGATATCGCCCGCGACCTCCGCGCGGCGGGCAACGTCGTCGAGGTCGACGTGTCCGACCGGAGCTTCGGCGCGCAGATGTCCTACGCCGACTCGGTCAACGCCGACACGGTCGTCATCGTCGGCGAGCGTGACCTCGAAAACGACGAGGTGACCGTTAAGGACATGGCGAGCGGCGACCAGACCACCGTCCCCGTCGACGAGTTCCCCGGCGACCGCGACGCGCCGACCTACGAGGACTACGAGTAGGCCGCCCCGCGGGTCGCGGGGGCGAACCCGACCCCCGCGCCGGCCGACTCACTCTCGCGCCGGCCGACCCGCCCCGCGATTCCCGCGCCCCGATACCGGCGCGCGCCCTTTTGTTCCCGGCCGCCGTACAGACGAGTGACATGTACGACAGGATTCTCGTCCCGCTGGACGGCAGTGCCCCCGCCGACGAGGCGCTCGGCCGCGCCATCGACCTCGCCGCGACGACGGACGCGACGCTCTACGCCCTCTACGTCGTCGACGAGCGCGCCCTCCACGCGACCCAACTCGACGCCGGCGGCCTCGTCCGCGCCTACGAGGCGGAAGGCGAGCGCATCGTCTCCGAGGCCGTCGAGGCGGCCGAGGCGGACGGCGTCGAGGTCGTCACGGCCGTCGAACACGGCTCGCCTCACCGGGTGATTCCCCGGTACGCCGCGGAAGTCGACGCCGACCTCATCGTGATGGGCACCCACGGCCGCCGCGGCATCGAGCGCTACCTGCTCGGGAGCGTCACCGAGCGCGTGCTCCGACTGGCCGACGTGCCGGTGCTCTCGGTCCGAAGCGAGGACTCGCCGGTCGAAGACGAGCAGTCGCTGGACGCGGACGTGTAGTCGCGGGTCGACGGCGCGTGGTCGACAGGCCGACCGGCGCGGTCGGGCCGGGTGGCGTCGGTTAAGTAGTCCGCCGGTGAACCGCACGACATGCGCGCCTTCCGCGTCGCCTACGACGGACGCCCGTACCACGGGTTCCAGCGACAGCCGGACGTGCCGACCGTCGAGGACGCCCTCTTCGACGCCTGCCGCGCGCTCGGCGTCTGCGACGACGACGAGGAACCGACCGACTACGCCGCCGCCGGGCGGACCGACGCGGGCGTCTCCGCGCTCGCCCAGACCGTCGCTTTCGACTGTCCCGACTGGTGTACGCCGCGGGCGCTGAACTCGGAGCTTCCGGGCGCGGTGCGGGCGTGGGCCGCCGCCGACGCGCCCGACGACTTCCACGCCCGGCACCGGCCGACCCGCCGCGAGTACGTCTACGACCTCCACGCGCCGAGCGACGGCTTCGACGACGACCGGGCGAGACCCGCCTTCGACGCCTGCCGCGGCGAACACGACTTCCACAACCTCACGCCCGACGAGCGCGGGACCGTCCGAACCATCGACGGCGACCTGACCCGCGACGGCGACTTCCTCCTCGTCCGCGTCGCGGCCGGCGGCTTCGCCCGCGAACTCGTCCGCCGACTCGTCTCGCTCGTCCGCGCCGTCGGGTCGGGCGCGGCCCCGCCGTCGAAGGTCGACGACGTGCTCGGACCCGACCGCCTCGACGGTCCCGCGGGCGTCCCGCCCGCGCCGCCGACGCCCCTGCTCCTCACGGCGGTCGACTACCCGGGAGTCGAGTTCGCCGTGGACTCGATGGCCGCCGAGAGCGCCGCGACCGCCTTCGGCGAACGGGCGCTGGCGGACCGCATCGGCTGGCGCGTCGGCTCGCGCATCCGCGACGGCGTCCGGCGAGAAGCGGGCGACCCCACCGTCGGCGACGGCGAAGACCGCAGTGACGGACGGACGAGGAGTCAATAGCTCTCCGGAGCGGTCGGGGTCGCACATAGCAACGTTATCGTGACTCGGGCGCTGACCCCTCAACCATGTGCTACGACGCTGTCATCTTCGACAACGACGGCGTGCTGACGAAGCCGACGCTCCTCGAAGTCCAGCGGGAGGCGGTCAGACGGGCGTTCGCCGAGTTCGACGTGGAACCAACGACCGAGGCGGTCGACGGCGTCATCAACGGCGGCCTCACGCGCCTGCGCCGCATCTGTGCGGTCCACGACGTGCCGGTGGACGACTTCTGGTCGCGCCACGAGACCCACGCCGCGGCGACCCAGCGGGCGTGTCTCGAAGACGGGACGAAACCGCTGTACGACGACGTGGTCGCCCTCGACGACATCGACCACCCGCTGGCGGTCGTGAGCAACAACCAACACGCGACCATCGAGCACATCCTCGACGTGTTCGACATCGGCGACCGCTTCGAGGTGGCCTACGGCCGCGACCCCACGGTCGAGGGCGCGCGGGTGAAGAAGCCGGACCCCCACTACATCGAGCGGGCGATGGGCGAACTCGGCGTCGACTCGGCGCTCTACGTCGGCGACAGCAACGTCGACGTGGTCGCGGCCGACCGCGCCGGCCTCGACTCGGCGTTCATCCGCCGGCCCCACCGCGAGGGCTACCAGTTGGCCGCCGAACCGACCTACGAACTCGACTCGCTCGACGAACTGCTCGCGGTGTGCTGACGCGCGGGTGACTGGCTTCCCGCCGCGGCCCCGCGCCGCGTATCGACCAGTAGACACATCACGCGGCTCGCCGTCGGCTCACGCATGGACCGGTCCGCCGCGTGGGACGCCACCCTCCGCATCGTCTTCGGCCTGTTTATCATCGGCGTCGGCAACGCCGTCGGCGGCTTCCTCGCCAGCCTGACGGGTATCGCCGGCCTCGCGCTCTATCTCCTCGTCGCCGTGCCGACGTTCGTCTACGGGATGTTCTACGTCGTCATCGGGGCCGGGATGGTCGTCGAGGCCGCGACCGAACGCGCGCTCTCGAAGGCGGATCTGACGGTCGAAGTCGCCGAGGCTGACGGCGGCGACGAAGACGGCAACGAACACGGCGAGCACGGCGACGAGCACGGCGAACGCGACGAAAACGAAAACGAGTGCCGCGACTCGGACCGCGGCGACGGCTCCGAGCAGACCGAAGACGACTGACCGGCGCTACTCCCAACCGTCGGGCCAGATGCCCGCCGCCTTCATCCCCGTCTCGAAGTCGGCGTCGCGGAACGCCGCCGCGAGTTCGTTGTCGTCGAGCCGCGGAATCTCTCCGTCGGCGGCGGCCGCCGCGAGTTCGCGGACGATAAGTGCGGTCAACATCCCGTGTTCGCGGACGTTTCTGTCGTCGACCTTATCGCGGGTGTCGGCGTGGGTGTGGGTCCAGCCGCGGCCGCGCTCGCCGCTTTCGCTCCTGAGCTGGAGCGCCGGGACGCCGCCGCGGACGAACGGCCACTGGTCGCTGAACGGGTGCGGCTCGGGTTCGATGTCGACCGGGTGGCGCGTCTCGTCGCCGACTCGGGTCGCCACCGCGGCGGTCGCCTCCGAGGTGTGGCTGTGGGCGACGAGGTCGCGGAATCGCCCCGCGCCGTCGACGTTGACGACGGCGGCGACGCGGTCGAGGTCGAGGCGGCCGGCGAGGTGTTCGGAGCCGGTCAGACCCAGTTCCTCCGCGCCGACGCCGACGACGCGCACGCGGAGGTCGAGGTCCATCTCGGCGAGCAGTCGCGCCGCGGTGACGACGACCGCGATGCCACAGCCGTTGTCGAGCGCGCCTTCGGCGATGTCGTGGGCGTCGAAGTGGGCGCACAGGAGGAGTTCGCGGTCGGTGTCGGGGCCGACGCGACCCTCGACGTTCCGGCTCTCGCCGGGCGTCGTCTCGGCGTCGACCGCGAGGGTCGCCTCGCCGCCGCGGGCCGCGTAGTCGGTCAGCCACGACCCGGTTTCGGCGCTCACGCCGACCGCGGGGGCGGCGGCCTCCTCGTCGTAGCGGAGCGCCCCGGTCGGCGGGAGTTGGCCGGGGACGTGGTTGACGAAGACGAAGCCGACCGCGCCGGACTCGATAGCGTAGTTGAACTTCTCCATTCGGTGGACGAACCGGCCGCCGGTGGGGGTCGTCGCGCTGGCGACGGCCAGCGCGCCCTCCACGTCGGCCGCGTCGGTTTCGCTCGGCGTGCCGTAGCCGACGTCGACGAGCGGGCCGGAGACGGTCGCCCGCGGAGCGTACGGGAGCGCGACGGCTTCGAAGCGCCGCTGGTCGGGCGCGGTGAGGTCGAGCGACGTCTCGCCGCGACGCCAGCGGGCCATCTCGAAGGGGTCGAACTCGACGCGTCCGACGCCCGCGTCGGCGAGGGCGTCGGCGACGAGCGCGCTCGCGCGGCGGTCGCCCGACCCGCCGGCCATCCGGTCGCCGACGGCGGTCAAGTCGGTGAGGAACGCCCACGGGCGGTCGTCGACCCACGTCCGGGCGAACGCCTCGCGGACCGCGGGAGAGAGGTCGTCCATGGGGAATCCACACGCGCACCAGTCAAAGTGGTTTGCGCCGCCACGCGTCGCCGGCCGCGCCACGCGGCCGGAGTCAGGGGCGGGGTCGGGTCGGTGTCGGATGCCGAAAATCGCCCACAACATCTAACTCAGTTGACGTGGTACGAACGACCGCCATGCCGACATGTCAGAACTGTAATTCTTTCGTCACCGAAGGCTACGTCAGGGTGTTCGCCCCGGAGGGCATGGACGACCCCCGCGTCTGTCCGCACTGCGAGGACTTAGTCCGGGACGGCTCGCAGGTCCGAGAGGCGAGGGCGACCCGACACTAACCGCGTCGCGGCCGCCCGCTTCGACCCCGCACCGCCCCTCGATTGATAAGGCTTACCAGCCGCGCGCGCGTCGAAGTACCCGACATGAGTTCGGTTCCCGAGCGGAGCGACATCGACGAGGAGTACAAGTGGGACCTCGACAGCATCTACGCGTCTGACGACGAGTGGGAGGCGGCGTACGAGGACGTCGCAGAGCGCGTCCCCGAGCTGGCGAGCTACGAGGGTCACGCCACCGAGGACCCCGAGACGCTCCTCGAACTCTTCGAGACGATGGAGTCCGTGCTCCGCGAGGTGTCGATGGTCGTCTCCTACGCGAACCTCCGTAGCAGTCAGGACACCCGGAACCAGGAGTACCAAGCGCAGGCCGGCCGCGCGGAGGCGCTGGCGTCGAGGGCCCGGAGCGCGGTCAGCTATCTGGACCCCGAGCTACAGGACCTCGGCCGCGACGGCGTCGACGAGTTCGTCGAGGAAGAACCCGAACTCGACGCCTACGAGCACTACTTCGACGACGTGCTCCGAACGAAGGACCACACCCGCTCCGCGGAGGTCGAGGAAGTCCTCGCCGACCTCTCGGACGTGACCGGCGCGTCCAGCGACATCTACTCGATGCTCGCCAACGCCGACTTGGAGTTCCCGACCGTCGAAAAGCCCGACGGGACCGCGGTCGAAATCACGCAGGGCAACTTCACGAAGCTCCAGAAACACCCCGACCGGGAGTTCCGCCGGACCGTCCACGAGGAGTTCTACGACCGCTGGGCCGACGTGCGAAACGCCGTCGGCACCTCGCTGAAAAACAGTGTCAAGAAGGACGTGAAGACCGCGCGCATCCGCGACTACGACTCCGCTCGCGAGGCCGCCCTCGACGGCCCCAACGTCCCCGTCGAAGTGTACGACAACTTACTCGACACCGTCCGCGACAACCTCGGCCACCTCCACCGCCACGCCGAGTTGAAGCGGGAGGCCATCGCCGCGGACGAACTCCGGATGTGGGACCTGTACGTCTCTCTCACCGGCGGCCACGGCCCCGAGATTCCGTACGAACAGGCGAAGGAGTACATCGTCGAGGCCGTCGAACCGCTCGGCGAGGCCTATCAGGAGCGGATGGCCGAAGGGCTCGACGACCGCTGGGTCGACGTGTACGAGAACCGCGGCAAGCGCTCCGGAGCGTACTCCGCGGGCACCTACGACACCCAGCCGTTCATCATGATGAACTACCAGGACGACCCCGCGTCGATGTTCACGCTCGCCCACGAACTGGGTCACTCGATGCACTCCGAACTCGCCAACGACGCCCAGCCGTGGCACGACGCGAGCTACGACATCTTCACCGCCGAGGTCGCCTCCACGGTCAACGAGACGCTCCTGACGGAGTACCTCTTGGAGAACGTCGACGACGACGAACTCCGGATGCACGTCCTCGACGAGTACCTCGAACGGTTCCGCTCGACGCTGTTCCGCCAGACGATGTTCGCCGACTTCGAACTCCAGATTCACGAGGTCGTCGAGAACGACGGCGCGCTCACGCCCGACCGCTTCGACGAGCTGTACGGCGACCTGAAGGCGGCGTACTACGAGCCCGCGGCGACCGACGACCGCATCGCCCGCGAGTGGATGCGCATTCCGCACTTCTACTACAACTACTACGTCTACCAGTACGCGACGGGTATCTCCGCGGCGGCGGCCATCGTCGAGCGCATCCGCGAGGAGGGCGAGTCGGCCGCGGCGGACTACCGCGAGGCGCTGGCGCTCGGCGGCAGTGAGTACCCCCTCGACGTGCTCCGAACCGCCGGCGTCGACATGACCGAGCCCGAACCCATCGACGACGCGATGTCGGTGTACGCCGAGTTCCTCGACGAGGCCGCGACGCTTCTGGACCTCGAATAAGCGAAAAACGCGGTGCGGGCTCAGCCGACCTGCACGAGTTTGGCCTCCCCGGACGCGCTGTTGATGTGGACGTTGTACTCGCCGCGGTCGTCGGCGGCGTGGACGACCCACGCGGACCGCTGTTGAGACGGCGCTTCGATGACGGCGTCCTCGTGGCCGGCGTGGGCGAGTTTTTCGCGCGCGATGCGCCGGGCTTCGAGCGGCGACCGGACCGACCGCTCGCCGTCGCGGAGCCGAATCGTCGTCACCGGGACGCGGGCGAGTCGGCCGACCTGCTCGGCGACGCTCCCGTTCACCAGCCGGTCGACGCCCTCGCGGCCGTGGGTGCCCATCACGATGAGGTCGGCGCGGTGCCTGTTGGCGAAGTCGGCGATGGACTCCGCGGGGTCGCCGACGAGGATGCTCGTCTCGACGTCGATGCCGCGTTCTTCGGCGCGTTCGACCACGTCCGCGAAGGCGCGTTCGTTCCGCGACTTCGAGCGCTCGCCGTCGTCGTCGGTGTCCACGGGCGGTCGAGTGGCGTACAGCGCGTGAACGGACGCGCCGACCGCGTCCGCGAGGCGAATCGCGTGACTCGCCGCGTTCATTGACTCCGGACTGGTGTCGACTGGAACGACGATGTTGGTGTACATTTGTTGGCCCTTCTGAGTCAGAATACGGCGCGCCCGGGGTAATATCGGGTATTCGGTTCTTATTTTTCGAGAACGACCGGGTCGGTATGTCGCGCAGAGCGTGCTATCGAAGCCGAACTGCGGCGTCCGTTGAACGAACTCGGACAGAGCGACGATTGACCGCTCGTGTTCGCGAGAACGACGGCGTACGCTGTCGCTCACGCCGTTCGCTTCCGATGTAGCTCCTGTGGGGCCGTTTCACTCCGCACGGACTTCGTCGCAGAAACGGGCTGGGAGGGACTTGAACCGAGCCCAGACGTGCTCGCTTCGCTGTGCGCGACTGGTCGGGTTTAATCTCTCGAAGCCGTTTCACTCCTCACAGTTGTTCGGAGTAGAAACGGGCTGGGAGGGACTTGAACCCCCGACCGTCTGGTATCTTCCGAAACCACGCGACTCGCGTAGTCCCGCTAAAAGCCAGACGCTCTGCCTAACTGAGCTACCAGCCCTCAGCGATTTCTTAAGTGGGGATACTGATAAGCGTTTATTTTCGCCGTCCCCGCCTGCTTTGTACCCCGTTGCCGTCCACCACAACATGGACGTTCGCGACTTCGTGGACGCGCTCCTCCGGTTCGAGAGCGTCGCCCGCGCCGAGGCCCCGGCCCAACAGTGGGTTAAAAACCGACTGCACGACTTCGGGTTCGAAACCTACGAGTGGACCGCCGACCCGGAACGACTGGCCGAGCACTCGTCGTTCCCCGACGACCCCGACGACATCGACATCGCGAACCGCCCGAGCGTCGCCGGCGTGGTCGAGTTCGGCGACCCCGATGCGGGACAGACGCTCGTCCTCAACGGTCACGTGGACGTGGTGCCAGCCGACAGAGAGCTGTGGTCTCACGACCCGTTTTTACCCGACTGGGACGACGACGCGGGCACCGTCAGCGCCCGCGGCGCGGCCGATATGAAAGCGGGGCTCGCGGCGTGCGTCTTCGCCGCGCTCGACCTCCGCGACGCCGTCGAGGCGGGCGGTGTTGCGCTCGACGGGCGGGTCGTCGTCGAGAGCGTCGCGGGCGAGGAAGACGGCGGTGTCGGGGCCGCGGCGGCCGCGCTCGACAATACCTATCCGTTCGAGCGGGACGCCGCGCTCGTCGCCGAGCCAACGCGGCTCAAGCCGGTCGTCGCCACCGAGGGGTCGGTGATGAAGCGACTCCGACTGACCGGGCGCACGGCGCACGCGGCCTCGCGGTGGCGCGGCGTGGACGTCATCGAGATGTTCGAGGCGATTCGGGAGGCGTTTTTCGACCTCGAAGCGGAGCGGACCGACGCGGTCGCGCATCCGCTTTTCGACTACCCGATTCCGTGGCCCGTCTGTGTCGGCCGCGTCGAGGCGGGGTCGTGGGCGTCGAGCGTCGCGGGGACGCTCACCGCGGAGTGGCGACTCGGCGTCGCGCCGGGCGAGACGGTCGAGGAGGTCGAAGCCGCGTTCGACGAGCGACTGGCGCGCGTCGTCGCCGACGACGAGTGGCTCTCGGCGCACCCGCCGGTGTTCGAGCGGTTTTCGGTGCAGTTCGAACCGGCAGAAATCGACGCCGACGAGCCGGTCGTGGAGTCGTTGCGCGCGGCGCTCCGGGCCGACGGCCGCGACGACGA
Source organism: Haloferax chudinovii (assembly GCF_042663345.1). NCBI lineage: Archaea > Methanobacteriati > Methanobacteriota > Halobacteria > Halobacteriales > Haloferacaceae > Haloferax > Haloferax chudinovii. Next base: position 80,085 of record NZ_JBHTAB010000014.1, on the reverse strand, counting down.
ACCGGTCGGCGCGACCTACGGGGCCGACTCGCGGCACTACGTGGAGGCGGGCGTTCCGACGGTGCTGTTCGGCCCGGGCGACATCGACCAGGCGCACTTCCCGGACGAAACCGTCGAGTGGGCGGAAGTCGAGGTCGCGCGGGACGTGATTCGCGAGACGGCGGCGCGGTTCCTTCAGTCGAGGTAGTCCTCGAGGGCGTCTGCGACCACGTCGCCGGGGGGCGTGTCTTCGAGCGAGGCGCGGCGGCGGAGTTCGAGGTACACGTCGGCCGGGAGCGTCACGTCGAGCGTGCCGATGTCGACGCCGTGGTCGGCGAGTGCGTCCACGGCCGGCGTGCCGTCGTTGACCTCGCTGGCGAGTCGGCGGACCTCGCGGACGGTCAGTCCGGCGTCGAGCGTCGCCCACGCGAGGTGGAGTCTGGCGTCGCCGGAGACGCGGGCGATGTGCTTGGCGGCCGTGGGCGCGATGCGGCCGCGGGCGACGTGCCGGCGGACCGACTGCGGGAGGTCGTGGACGCGGGCCCACTTGCGGATGAAGGAGACGGACACGTCGCCGCCGGCGCGCTCGGCGGCGCGCTTGTAGGAGCCGACGCCGCGGACGAGCGCGGCGCAGGCGGCCGCGCCGCGGAGCATGAACACGTGGTCGTCGTCGCCGGCGGTGGACTCGGCGAACGAGCGAACCGTTCTGGCGGCCTCGGCGAGGCTGTCGGGGTCAGTGGGGTCGAAGCCGACGGCCTCGCGGGCGCGGTCGCCCGTGACGGCGGGGTCGCCGCGGACGACGGGTTCACCGACCGGTTCGCGTCGGTCGGCCGGAACCTCGGTCGTTCGTCGGCGTTCGTCGTTCGTCATCTACGAATCGATAGCGCGTTCGGGTTTAAAAACGTCCCCCCGAGAGGCGAGATTCGCGCGCGAGCGGCCGGCCGCCCGGGAACCGACCGCCGCGGACGGGCAGAGACTGCCGGCGGTCCACGGTCGGGTTACTCCTCGCGGGACTCAGAGAGGTGCGACCAGATTTCGGTACAGCCCGCGCCGTCTTCGAGGTCCTTGAGGTGGGCCGCGGGGTCTTCGCCTTCCGCCTCGGCGGACGGGTCGGCCTCGGCGTCGCGGTCGCGGTCGGGTTCGAGTTCTGCCTCGCCGGTCATGCGTCACCCTCCGTGGACTGCTCGAACAGCTCTGGGGCGACGTCGGCGGAGGCGTGTTGTCGGACGGCGGTGCGGTGGTCACTCATCACCACCACGTACCGGCCGGACCCGCATAAGGGAATCCGCACCTGTAATGTGTACCCCCACTCCCGGCTACCGGAACGGGTTGCCCCTACCTCTGACGGCCGGTTTCGGACACAATCGCACGACTACGGCCGAACTACCTCCGAAGCGAGCGTCGTGCTCCCCCGCGGGGATTGCGGGCGCCGTCCCGCATAGGTAGCCGGAGCCCGGAGGGTGAGGTATGAGCGTCTCCCTGCGCGTCCTCGACGACGGGGCGTGGGTCTCCGTGAACGACACCAGAGAAGTGAGCGTGAGCGAGCTCTGGCGGCTCGACGACCCGTCATTCTGTGGGTGCGAGCTTCCCGACTTCGTCGTCGAGAACGTCCTCGACGTCGGCGCGGACGGCAGAACCGTCTCCGCGAAAGTGTACGGCCAGTGCATCGCCTGCGGCCAGACGGGCGTGCCCGGTTGGGTTCCGGTCGGGAGGCTCCGCGAGGGCGAATTCGTCGATATCGACCGCGAGCGGGTCGTCCTCCCGGTTCGACGCGGCGACGACGATGAATAAGCAACATTCTCCGCTTTTGGGCAGCACCGGGAAGGGTTGACGGTACGCTCGGGGCCTTACGTGGGCACGTATATGGATATTCATACGAATGCCCACGGACGTCGAACGCTGGAAGTCGGAGGTCTACGGTAACGAGATACGAGAGCACTTGCTCGAATTCGCCGAGCAGGGCTGGGATTCCATCCCGGAAGACGAGCGAGACGCCTGGTTCGAGCGCTTCAAATGGTGGGGGCTGTACCACCAGCGCAACGGACAGGAGTCGTACTTCATGATGCGCATCGGGACGCCGAACGGCGTGCTGACGCCCGGCCAGACCGAAGTCGTCGCCGAGGTCGCCGACGAGTACGCCCGCGGCCCGGCCGAGAACCCAATCTTCGGCAACGGCTACGTCGACTGGACGACCCGCCAGTCGATTCAGCTCCACTGGATCAAACTGGAAGACATCCCGGAAATCTTCGATAAGCTCGAATCGGTCGGTCTGTCGACCCAGCAGGCCTGCGGTGACTCGTGGCGCAACATCGTCGGCTGTCCCGTCGCCGGCAAGGACAAACACGAGCACGTCGACGCGCTCCCCGTCGCGATGGAGCTCAACGAGACGTTCAAGGGCAACGACGACCACTCGAACCTCCCGCGCAAGTGGAAGGTCTCTATCACCGGGTGCCGCGAGGGCTGTGGGCAGGGCGACATCAACGACCTCGCGCTCGAACCCGCGACCAAGGAAATCGACGGCGAGGAGACGAGAGGCTTCAACATCCGCATCGGCGGCGGCCTCTCGCGGAACGAGCCGCGGTTCGCCCGCGACATCGACGTGTTCGTGACGCCCGAGCAGGCCGCCGAGGTGTCGGGAGCCATCTCCGCGCTGTTCCGCGACAACGGCGACCGCGACAACCGCTACAACGCCCGCATCAAGTTCCTGATGGACGAGTGGGGCGCAGAGAAGTTCCGCGACGTCCTCCAGGAGGAGTACGTCGACTTCGAACTGGAGACCGCCGGCGACGACCTGCGCTCGGAGTACTCCTACAACTCCGGCTACGCCGACGGCGGCCACTCCGACCACGTCGGCATTCACGAGCAGGCCGACGGCAACTACTACGTCGGACTCGACGTCCTCGTCGGTCGCATGGGCGTCGACGACACGAAGGAACTCGCCCGCGTCGCCGACGAATACGGCTCCGGCGAGATTCGCATCACCCAGCGTCAGAACGTCATCATCACCGACGTGCCCGAGGAGAAGCTCGACGCGTTGCAGGACGAGGAGCTCCTCGACCACTACTCGCCCGACCCCCACCCGTTCATGCGCGGCTCCATCGCCTGTACGGGCACCGAGTTCTGTTCGCTCTCCATCGTGGAGACGAAAAACCGGCAGGTCCGCTACGCCCGCTGGCTCAAGGAGAACGTCGAACTCCCCGCGGGCGTCGAGGACTTCCACATCCACCTCTCGGGCTGTACGGCCTCCTGCGCCCAGCCGCAGATTGCGGACATCAGCCTCCGCGGCATGAAGACCCGCAAGGACGGCGAGCCGGTCGAGGCGCTCGACATCGGCCTCGGCGGCGGCCTCGGCGAGAACCCGAACTTCGCCGAGTGGGTCACCCAGCGCGTCCCCGTCGACGAGGTTCCGGGTGCTATCAAGAACCTGCTCGCCAACTTCGAGGAGCGCCGCGAGGGCGACGAGACGTTCCGCGAGTTCGTCGCCCGGACGGACGAGGAGGACCTCGCCGAACTGGTCGAACCCGAAGAGACCAGCTACGAGGACCCGATGATGCACAACACGAAGCGCACGTGGTACCCGTACGCCGACGACGACAGCCTCGACGCGAGCCCCGCGCCGACCCGCGCCGACGGCACGCCCATCACGAGCGACGACTGAGCCGACCGTTCCCGGCCGGCGACCGACCAGAACCGCCGCGTTCGTCGCCGGGTTCCGACGCCGGTCCGCGTCGGTGACGGCTCACCGCCGCGCCACCTATGTACGACGACACCGATACCCACTCACAGATGCCAGACCGAATCCTGAAGGTCAACGCCTACACGACGCTGGACCTCGTCGACGCGTCGGCGACGGGCCAAGAGTTCGAGGAGTCGGCGTTCGCCGTGTGCAACGTCACCTCGCCGCGGAAGCACCCCGACGAGATTACCCTCGAACTCGAACTCGACTGGACGCAACTCGACGCGCTCGCGCCGCACGCGGACACGCTAACGCTGTCGCCCGAGGAGGCCCGAAAGCTCGCGGCCGACCTCGAAAAGCACGCCGACCGCGTCGAAGCCGAACAGCGCGACTGACCGCGGTCTCCTGATTTTCGACGACGGTTCGACGGCTCCGAGCGACGCGGCCGCCGGCTCGAACCCACCGAGAGCGACAACACCACCCATGGCAACGTCTGACCAAATTTAGTCAACGAATCGTGGTAAACCGTGACTCGAACTGCGTATTCGTACTACAACAAGACTAATCGTTAGACATATGGCTTCGGAAGTCGCAGAACGTGTTGTGATACAGACGACGCCTCTACGCCGTCCACGCACCGAGCGTCGACCGCACTCCACCTCCCGCGCTCGCCCGGCGAATCGAACGCCGGCCACAGCGCGGGGGGTGGTGGCGTGAGCCGTCACCGGAGCCTCGTCCTCTTCGTCGCGGCCGCGGTGCTGTTCGGCACCTCCTTCGTCGGCATCAAGGCCGCCATCGGCTCGGTCCCGCCGGTGCTGTTCGCCGCCTTCCGCGTCGACGTCGCCGCCGTCGTCCTCCTGACGCTCGTCGCCGTCCGCGGCGGCTACTGGCTCCCGCGGACCCGCGCCGACGCCCTCGGCATTCTGGCCAGCGCCGCGTTCGTCCTCGGGGCGAACAACGTGTTTCTCTTCGTCGGCCAACAGCACGCGACGACCGGCGCGGCCGCCGTGATGTACAGCATCATGCCCGTCGCCTCCCCGGTGTTCGCCGTGTTGCTCCTCGACGACGCGCGCATCTCGGCGGTCGACGCCGCCGGCATCCTGCTCGGACTCGTCGGCGTCGTCGTCATCGTCGGCCCCCAGAGCGTCCTCGGCGGCGGGAGCGTCGGACAGGCGCTCATCGCCTGTTCGGCGCTGTCGGTCGCGTTCGGAACCGTCCTGCTCAAGCGCGTCGGGCCCGCTATCGGGACGCTCCCGCAGACCGCGTGGGCGATGGCGGCCGCCGCCGTCGGCATCCACGCCGCGAGCCTCGGCCTCGGCGAGTCGGTCGCGCAGGTCGCGTGGTCGCCGGAACTCGTCGCCGCGATTCTCTACGTCGGCATGCCCGCGACCGCCGCGGCCTACCCGGTCTACTTCGCGCTCCTCGCGGAGGCCGGCCCCGTCCGTGGCAACCTCGTCGCCTACGCGATGCCGGTCGTCGCCACCGTCACCGGGTGGGCGTTCCTCGGCGAGACCGTCTCGCCGGCGACCGTCCTCGGCTTCGGGGTCATCCTCTCGGGGTTCGTCTTGGTCCAGCGCGAGAGCGTGGCCCGGGTGGTCGGCCTGCGGGGAAGCGTCCCCGCGGAAGCTGAGTGAGAAAACAGAGAAAACAGACCTCGAAACGCGGACCCGAACTCAGACCGCGACCCGCCGCCGGAGCGCGACGGCGACGGATACCAGCGTCTCCTTTTTCATCGCCGCGAAGCCGAAGAAGATGGCTCCGAAGCCGACGAGCGCCGTCGCGTCGATGACGTGTCCGAGAAGCGCCCAGCTCATGAGCGCCGCGACCACGGGCTCGACGTAGCCGATGAGGTTGAGTTCGGTCGGCCCGAGGCGGTCCAGAAGTTCGAAGTAGAGGAGGAACGCCACCGCGCCGGAGACGAGCGTCAGATAGAGGAACGACGCGAGGCCGGCGGGGGCGAGTTCGATGGCCGAAAGCGACTCGCCGTTGGCGAGCGCCCACGCGTGGAGCAGGACGCCGCCGCCGAGCATCGCCCACGCCTGCATCGACTGGACCGGGAGGTCGGTCCGGAGCGGGCGGGTGAGAACCGTACCGAGCGCGAACGACACCGCGGCGAGGAAGATGAGGACGATACCGAGCCCCTGCGTCGAACCGGCCGAACCGGAGAACGCAGAGACGGGGTCGGCGACGAGGACGACGCCGGCGAAGCCGGCGAGGAGTCCGACCGTGCCGGTCCTCCCCAGCGACCCCTCGGGGAGGACGAACGAGGCGAACACGGCGGTCAGGATGGGTGAGAGGCTGATGATGATAGAGGCCACCGCGCCGGGGACGTGTTCCTGTCCGAGGTAGAGCAGGCCGTGGTACGCGGCGATGATGAACACCGCGCCGATAGCGGTTGCGAGCAGTTCGTCTCTCGTCTCCGGCCGCCAGCGGTCGGTCGAGTAGCAGGCGTACGCCAGCATCACGAGGCCCGCGAGTTCGTAGCGGAGCGCGGCGAAAGAGAGCGTCGGGAAGAACTCCAAGCCGACCTCGATGGCGACGAACGAGGTGCCCCACATCGCCGCGAGCGCGACGAAAAGCAGGGGCGTCGTCGGAACGTTTCTCCAAGTGGTTCGCGTCATAGTCGAATCTGTTTCATCTCTCAGAGCCAGACAATGTTAAAGCCTTCTACAAGAGATTCAATTTGAGTTGGAGTTTAGAATATATTTTCTGTGTTTTCCTGTATCAAACGCTGTATAATTCGTTATAGTTCGATTGGGCTCGAGAGGTGGCGAAAACGGCGGACAGAACAAGGACTTACGTCACCGACCGCAACGGGGAGGTATGGACGAACGCGACGTGCGCCTGTTGAAGGCCATCGCGGACCTCGGGACGGGCAGTCCCGAGAAGCTACACGAAGCGACGGACATCCCCGTGTCGACCATCCACTACCGCCTGAACAACCTGAAAGACGACGGCGTCATCGAAAACGACCTCTACGACATCGATTTAGAGGCGTTCGGACTCGGCGTCACCGTGGTCGTGGAAGTGTTGGCGGACTACAGCGGGTCGTACGAGGGCGTCGGAAACAAACTGCTGGAGATAGAGGGCGTCACACAGCTCTACTTCACGATGGGTGAGACGGACTTCATCGTCGTCGCCCACCTCGCGGACTCCGACCGCGTGGAGCGACTCATCAGCGACTTCGAGGCGACGCCGGAGGTCGAGCGAACGAACTCGACGTTCGTCATCTCCTCGATGCGCGACAGCCACCGGGCGCTCCAGAGCTACACGCTGGAGACGCTCCTCGACGAGTTGGGTATCGAGGACTGAGAAGCGGCCGAGGGAGTATCACGGTTCGGGCCGTACCGTCGACCATGGCGAACGACGTGCGGACGTGGCTTGTCGAACGGACCTACTCGGACGACGAACAGAACATCATCATCCTCGTGTACGCGACAACCGACGGAACGCGCTACCACCGGAAGGAGCGCTCGCTGACGAGCTTCGAGTCCGACGTGCGCGACACCTACGCCGCCGTCGACGTGCCCGAGGACGAACTGGGGCGCGTTGCCGACGAGGAAACGAGAGAGTCGTACGCGGCCGCCGCGACCGAGATGGCCGAGTCCCACGAGCCGACCGACACGGTCTGAAACGGCCGGTCGACTCAGCCGACCGACGCCAGCGGGAAGGTGACGACGGCCACCGTCCCCGTCGGGTCGTTGTCCTCGAAGTGGACCTCGCCGCCGAACGAGTCGACCAGCTGGTGAACGAGGTAGAGCCCGAGGCCGGTGCCGGTGCTTTCGAGTCCCTTTTCGCCCTTACCGAAGACGACCGACTTCCGCGCGTCGGGGATGCCCGAACCGTCGTCGGCGATGCGGATGCGCGCCGTCTGGGCGTCGTCGTTCACGGTCGCCGAGACGGTGACGACGGTGTCGTCGGCGTTGTGCTGGACGGCGTTGTTGAGGAGGTTGCCGAGCACCGACGCGATGAGCGGGTTCGCGCGCACCGCCACGTCCGGAATCTCGCCGTCCACCTCGAACGTCGCGTGGGGGAACGCCTCGCGGCGGACCGCGAGTTCGCGCTCGACGGCGTTCGCGAGCGACATCGGGCGGGTCTCGACGCCGCCGCCGCTCATCGTCTCCATGAGGTCGCGGGCGACCTCGGTTATTTCGATGGTGTGGCGGCCCGTCGAGAGGATGCGCGAGAGGATGTCCGCGCCCTCCTCGTCGACGTGTTCTCGGAGGAGCTCCGCCCAGCCGACGACGACGGCCATGTCGTTTCGAATGTCGTGGCGGACGATTCGGTTCAGCGCCTCCAGTTCGGCGTTCATCCGTTCGAGTTCGTCCTCGCGGGTGCGGCGGGCGGTCACGTCCTGAATCGTCCCCCTGAGCGCCGCCACTCGGCCGTCGCGGATGACCGGCTCGCCGCGGGTGCGGACCCACAGCTCCGCTCCCTCGGCGGTGACCAGTCGGAACTCGTCTTCCCACGGCACGCCCTCGGACCGACAGCGGTCCAACAGCTCGCGGACCCGGTCTCGCTCCTCTGCGGCGTAGAACTCGACGGCGTCGTCGACCGTCGGCTCGTAGTCGAGCGGCACCGCGTGGATGCGCTTGGTCTGGTCGGTCCACGCCAGCGCGTCGGTCGTGAGGTCGACTTCCCAGCCGCCCACCTTCGAGATGCGCTGGGTGCGTTCGAGGAAGTCGCGGCTCCGTTCGAGCTCGTCCTCGCGGGCCTTCTGCTCGGAGAGGCTCTGGAAGACGACGACGTCCCGGTCGCCTTCGAGGGACGTGATGGAGAACCGAGCCGAGACGAGTTCGCCGTCGGGCCGGCGAATCGCCACCTCGCCTTGCCACTTCCCGTCGGCTTCGAGCGCCGGCGGCACCGTCTCCCGCAGGCGTTCGAGCTCCGCCTCGTCGTGGAGGTGGCTCCAGCCGGTCCCGAGCATCGACTCGGCGTCCGGGTAGCCGCAGATGTCGGCCGCGGCCTCGTTGACGTACACGTGCCGGTCGTTCTCCGTGATGGTGACCCCGGCGTCGACGGCGTCGACCGCCTCCTTGAACGCCGCGAGGTCGCGCTCGCGTTGGCACTCTCTCGTCACGTCTTCGACCGTCGAAATGAGTCGGTCCCGCCCCGAAATCTCGGCGACGGTGAGGCTCACGCGAATCCAGACGGTGTCGCCGGCGGCGTTCTCGATAGGCCACGTGAAGGTGTTATCGCCCTCCTCGCGGGCGGTCTCGACCTCGTCGAAGGCGTGCTCGGAATCGTAGCCGGAGATGTCCGGGGTCACGTCCGTCGGACTCGTGTCGAGGACTGACGCGCGGTCGATACCGAGGATGTCCAGATAGTGTTGGTTGATGTCGACGAGTTCGAGTGTTTCGAGGTTTCGAACCGCGAGTCCGACGTTGACGGCCTCGAAGAGTGCGCGGTGGTCGAGCGAGCCGACGGCGGTGCGACCGGCGTCGTAGACGGCGCGGCCGAGCGCGTCGAGGTCGCGGTCTGCGACGGTCGACCCCTCGTACGAGACGCGCGGAACGCCGTCGGTGCGGCGCTTCGAGACGGGCGATTGCCCCTCCGAGTCCGCGACCTCCGTCGAGACGACGAGACAGTCGATGCGGGCACGTTCGAGTTCCGCGTGGACCGCGTCGGGGCTGTCGGCGGTCGAGACGCGGACATCGGTCGTCGAGTCGCCGACGAAATCGGGAAGCTCGGTGGCGAGACGCTCGCGAACGGCGGGGTCCTCGTGGACGACGAGGACGTGCAACCGACCGGGCATACCGACGAGAGGAAAGCGAGGTTCAAGTATGAACCGACAGCTGTCGGCGAGAAATCACGACCGGCGCCCGAGCGAACGCCGTGCCCGACCGCGCCGAAGATTCTAACCTCCGGGCGGCGCAAAGCGGGGAAATCCAATCTCTGCCGGCGTCGGAGCCGTAGGTCCGAAGCGACAACCGACCTAAACGTGGAGCGCGTACTGTCTCCTGTGAGGCGGCACCCGCCGCCTCGGTGAACACCATGACGACGACAAACGACTCGACGCGACTCGCGGGCATCGTCCTGCTCGCGCTGGCCGCGCTGTTCGCGCTCCCCGCCCTCTTCGGGATGGCAGGTCTCGGCGGCGGCATGCCGATGGGATGGGGCGGCGGCTGGATGCACGACACGTGGATGCACGGCGGAACTCGCGGGACCGTCCCGTGGTGGATGTGGGGGATGGGAATCTTCGGCCAACTGCTCGTCCTCGCGGTCGTCGTCGCCGGCGGCGTCCTCCTGTTCCGCGCCCTGCGCGACGTGGGCGACGGAGGCGACGACGCGCTCGACGAACTCCGCCGGGCCTACGCCCGCGGCGACATCGACGACGAGGAGTTCGACCGCCGCCGCGAGCGACTCGAACGCGACTGACGCGTCGGAAATCGAGACAGTCGGGGGGGACAGGCGAAACCGGGGGGTTTCGACCGGGTGGCTCGCGGAAGTCCCCCGAGACCGGACACGCGCCGACCGCAACGACTATATTTATTTAGGCCAACCTAAAAATATGAGTTCAGATACGTCCGGTGGGAAGCTCCGCTCGTTCGTCGGCCGGTTCCGGTCACAGCGGACTCGGCTCCGCGTGTCCGCGTGCGTCGCCGCGAGTCGGTCGATAGCGGTGCCCGACGACGCCGACGCCGACGACCGCGTCTGAGCGCCGACGACCGGAGCGCCGTCAGCCGCCGGCTGGCGATTCGCCCCGACAGCCGCGCGGCTTAGACCTCGACCGTCGTCCCGATTTCGGGAGCCGCCGCCTCGTAGCCGTCGGCACGTAGCTCCTCGGCGAACGCCCCACAGCGGTCGCCGTGGTTGACGAACACCGGCGCGTCGCGGTAGTCGCCGAGGAACGACAGGAGCCCCCGTCGGTCGGCGTGGGCCGAGAAGTCGTACATCTCGGCGCGGGCGGCCACCGGGACGACGCCGCCGTTGAGTTCGCACCGGCCGCGTTCGACCAGTTCCCTGCCCGGCGTCCCCTCGACCTGATAGCCGGTGAGACAGATTTTGTTCGTCGGGTCGCCTCGAATCTCGGGGATGTACGTCATCGCGGGACCACCCGAGAGCATTCCGCTCGTCGTCACGATGACCGAGTTCTGTCGGGCGATGCGCTTTCGCTGGCCGTCCCGGCCCGAGACGATTCGGGCGTTCGACTTCGCCCGCTTGAGCGCCGCCGCGTCGCGGACGTAGTCGGGGTGGTTTCCGAGCATCTTCAGCACGCGCGTCCCCATGCCGTCGACGTAGCAGTCGATGTCGTGGGCGTCGAGCACCATGAGGAGTTCCTGCGTCCGGCCGATGGCGAACGCGGGCACGACGACGGTGCCACCCTCCCAGACGGTCGTCCGCACCGACTCGACGAAGCGCTCTTCGACGGTCGCGCGGTCGTCGTGTTCCACGTCGGAGTAGGTGGACTCACAGATGACCACGTCGGCGTCCGGGCGGTCGGTCGTCCCTGAGACCAACCGCTGGTCGTCGGTGTGGAAGTCGGCGGTGTACAGCAGGCGCGTCTCGCCGTCGTCGACGAGGACGTGGGCGCTCCCGGGGATGTGGCCCGCGTTGTAGAACGTGACCCCGTGGCCGGCGGCCTCGAACGGTTCGCCGTAGTCGTGGTGTGCCGACTGCTGGGTCATCCGCCGGACGTGCGTCTCGGTGAACGGGCAGTTGTAGCTCCCGCCGTGGAGTTTGAGCGTGTCGCGCGCGAGAGTTCGCGCGAGTTCGTCGGTCGGCGGCGTCCAGTGGACCGCCGGCCAGTCGTCGCCCGACAGGAGCGCGGGGACCGTCCCGACGTGGTCGAGGTGGCCGTGCGAGACGACGACGGCGTCGGGTTCGACGGAGCCGACGGGGAACTGCGGGGGATTCCCGGTCAGCATCCCGTAGTCGAGCAACAGCGAGTCGTTGACGAGAATCGCACTGCGCCCGACCTCCTCGGCCCCGCCGAGGAACTGGAGTTTCATTGCCGGCAGTACCGACCGGAGGGGCTTTTGCTCGTCGGTCCGGCGGACCGGCGGCCGACGGACTCGCGGGCTCGACGCTTTTCAGGCCGGCCGCCGTCTCCCGAGGCGTGACCGGCTCCGACCCTCCCTCCGACGGCGACCGCGACGCACTCGCCGAGTCCGACCGCGCCAACCTCGACCGACTGGTGACGACGCTTCACGACCGGCTCGCCGCGACGGCGACCCGGCCCGTCCGCGAGGACGCGAGCCGATGGCTCGGCGAGGCGGAGGCCGTCGCGGGCGACCTCGCGGTCGGTCCGCTCCCGGACGACGAGGTGGTTCGGACGCGACTCGGCCACGTCGAACGCCTGCTGTCGAGCGTCGGCGAAACCGAAGACGAGGCGGCCGACGAACACGTCGCGTCGGCGCGGGCGGCGCTGACCGACGCGTTGGCGACGCTCGGTGGCGGCGGAAGCGACGAGGGCGACGACACCGAGTGAGCGGCGCGGAAAGAGAGACCGAATCGCGAGCGAGAGACGAGAGTCGCGGGGACCGAAAGAGACGCCCGTTCCGGCCGGCGGCTCAGTTCGAGAACCAGTCCCGCGCGGTGGACGCGAGGATAGAGAGGTCTTCGAACTTGAGCATGCGGAACATGGCGAGCGGACTGCCGCCGTTGGCGGCGTCCAACTGCTCGTCGGGGAGGCGATGGAGGTCTTCGAGCAGTTTGTCGTAGCGCTCGTTGGAGGCGCGGTAGAGCATCTCCGTCATGAACAGCCGGTTTTTGACCTTCGGCGCGACGCGCTCGTTCCACAGCTGGTCGTAGACGGCGAGCTCGGAGGCCGAGGTGTCGCGGTCGGAGTTGATGAGCGCGCGGTCGGCGGTCGCGGCCGCGACCCGGCCCGAGCGCATGCACTTGTCGATGCCCTCGCCCCACAGCGGGTCGACGGTCGGGACCGTGTCGCCGATGGCCATGAAGCTGTCCGTGCTCATGCGGCCCGGCAGTTGGATGTGCGCGGAGCCGCGGTGCTGTTTGCCCGCGATGCGCTCCGCGTTCGCGAAGCGCGGGTCGGACTCGGTCCAGTACTGGAGGTAGTCGTCGATGGTGTAGCCCGACTTGGCGTTGTGGCGGTGGCCCTCGTTTTGGATGTAGCAGACGCCGACCTTCGCGGTGTCACCGCCGGTGTGGAATATCCACGAGTAGCCGCCGGGCGCGATGTCGTGGTCGAGACGGAGCATCATCGCGTCGGTGAGGTCGCCGTAGCCGTCGGGCGCGAGGTCCATGCCCTCGAACTCGTACTCGATGCCGATGGCCTGCTTCTCGCGGCGGAGGTCGCACACGTCGAGGGCCTTGGCGAGCGGCGCGCTCGGTCCGGTCGCGTCGATGACGATGTCGGCGTACACCTCCTCGTCGCCGTTGTATCGGACGCCGACGATTTCGCCGCCCTCCATGACGGGCTTGGAGACGCGCGCGTCGAATCGGTACTCCGCGCCGTCGGCTTCCGCCTCGTCGACGAGCCAGTTCTTGAAGTCGGCGAATTCGAGGACTGCACCGGGCTGGTGCCGGTGGTAGTGGTTGTTCGGAGACTCCAAGACGACGTCGTCGGTGAACTTCATCACGACCTCGTCGGGGATGTTGAACGAGGCCATCGTCGACGGGAACGTCCCGGCGGTCGATTTGTTACTCCTGGAGGGGAACTCGTCTTCGGACTCGGTTTCGAGGACGCACACGTCGTAGCCGCGGGCGGCGAGGTCTCGTGCCGCCTGTCCACCTGCGGGGCCCGCGCCCGCGATAATCACGTCGTAGTTGTCAGTCATTGTAGAGTAGGCATCACCGGTAGGGTTGGTCGTCCGCGTTACACACCTGTTCTGTAACAAGCGTGTAATCTGCTTTGGTTTTGACCGGGGGAAACGCGGGGGCGTTCGGCGGATTCCGTCCGCTCCGAAGCGACAGAAATCCGCGGGAGATGGCGGGCGAGCGGGGAGCGCGCCGCTGGAACGCGGCGAAGCGGCGACCGACAGGACCGCAAAACGGGCGAGAGGCGACGCTCAGGCCTTCGGGATGCGGCGGACTTGGAACTCGCGGTAGCCGCCGTAGGCGGCTTCGAGCGCCCCGAGCCACCAGTTCCAGCGCGTCGCGGGGCCGCCCTCGGACGCGTCGCGCATGTTCCGCACGATTTCGTCGCCCGTGAGCGGCGCGCCGCGGTCGGCCTCGGCCCGGCCCGAGTCGGCGAGGTCGCGGGCCTGTCGCGCGACGACCCGGCGCTCGGCGTCGGTGCCGCCGAACTCGGCGAGCGCGTCGCGGAACGACTCCTCGTCGAACGCGGGATGGGCGTCGCCGTGCCTGTCGGTGGGAATCACGACACCGTCTACGCGGGCCGTACCAAAGAAGGACTCGGCCGATTCGGGTGGGTCAACACCGGCGGTTTCGGAAGCGCGCGCCCGACGCGCGGCGCGGTGACCCCGCTACGTCCACCACTCGCTCCGGCGCTCTCCGTACGTCGCGTTCCGGAACGGTTCGGGTTTGTCGTCGTCGGCCTCCGCGCCGAGGTAGTAGGCGGTCCAGTAGCCGACGTGCCAGCCGACGGCCTCGGTGTCGAGGTCGACGAGGACGACCCGATACTCGCTGTACGTCTCTAGCGCGTCGTCGCCGTCCGGGTCGTAGCCGCCGCCGATGGCGCAGGAGGCCGCGCCCGCGGCGCACGGCGAGGTGTCCGCAAAGGAGATTCGCACCTCGGCGTCCGCCGGGTCGTCGACGTAGGTGTAGGTGAGGTTGTCGGGCATCCCCGGCGCGCCGTCTTCGAAGTAGTCGAGGGCGTGGCGAATCTGCTCGCGGGCGGCGTCGGGGTCCGAGGCGTTCGCGTCGTCCACGTAGACCGTGAAGTTCGGGTCGTCCCACGGGAACGCCTTGTCGGTCGCGTTCGTCCGCGGGAGCGTGTAGAGGATGCCAGTGGCGTTCATCAGCTCCGCGGGCTCGTCGCCGTGGGCGAGTCCGAGGGTGTGGCCGAGTTCGTGTTCGACGATGTCGACCGTCGAGTCGTCGCCGAAGCCGGTGCGGATGTAGACGGTTTCGGGGCGGTCTATCTGTCGCGCGTCGGTGAGATAGGGCGCACAGCCGACCGCGTCGTCCTGCCCGCCGCACTCGGGGACGGTGTCGATAAAGCGGACCACGATGTCCGGGTCGCGGGCGTCGGCGTCGACCTCGTAGTCGACTTCGTATCCGAGATAGCGCGAGTCGTTCGTCTCCCAGAACGCCGTCGCTTCGCTCACGAACGCGGCGTAGTCGCGGTCGTCATCGGGCGCTTCGACGGCGACGACGACTGGCTCAGAACCCCACGGGCCGTATCCGGATGCGGGGGTGAACGTCTCCGTCGGTTCGGGCGTCGGCGACGCGGTGGGCGTGGCAGTCGGTGTCGCGGTCGTCGCCGGTGTCGCGGTCGTCGTGGTCGCTGAGTCGGCGGTTGCCGTGGTCGTCGGTGTCGCGGACGCCGTAGTCGCTGAGTCGGCGGTCGGTGGCGAAGCCGCAGACGTGGCAGTTGTCGCCGTCGTCGCGTCGGTTCCCGGCGACATCGGCGCGGCACAGCCGGCGAGGACGACGAGCGCCGCGACGAGGAGAGTCGAACCGCGCATACCGAGACTGCGGCGGCGAACGGGCAAGAGCGTTTCCCGGCGCAGTCACCGACCGGCAAAGCGGTCGCTCGGGGTTCGAAAGCGGCTGAGAGGAGTAAGCCCCCTTCTGTTCGTCCCAGCATTCGGCTCAGCGTCCGCGTCCTTCTCGGGGCGAGCCCCGAGGGCGCGACGGGCGAACCCGACGCGCCGTCCGAACTACCTTCGCGGCGCGGACTTGCACCGGTGAGGATTCGCCGTTCCACCCGTTCTCGACCGTCGGAGATGGCGACGCCATCTCGCTCCCTCTGCGGGTTAACTCCCTTCCCTTACGGGTCGGTTCGCTCGCGGACGGAGAGCCGTCCGCGCCGGCGACGGCGTGGCCGTCGCGCGCGCATCATCGGTCGGGTCGAGCGGTCTCGTTTCTGTTCCAGCGCCAGCCGTCTCCGACTCCGGGCTTGCGCCCGGTCACCTGTTCAGACGGTGGGGGGACTTTCCTCATGCCCGTCTCGGGCACGGGAACTGGGCTCTCTCTGCCGACCTACCCTAGTCCAGTCGGTCGGATAAGCGGTTCGATTAACGGGGTCCTACCTGGGTTTAGCCACACGTTATATCGCAACGAAACTACATAACAACTGGATAACATCCGAGGGAAGCGTTGAAGTCACCACAGAACTTGAATGGTAATATGTCCGAGGCGCAGACCGTACACCTCACCTACGATGATGGGGCGCGGGCGGTCGAACTAGCGCGGGAATCGGTCGAATCGTACGTTCTTCACGGACAGAGAGAACAACCGGGTAGCATGCGCGACGCGTTTTACGCCCGAACCGGGGCGTTCGTCCGCATCAAGTCGACACGCGGGCGCGGTCGACTGCGGGGCTGTGCGGGCGCGTATCGGGGGAAAGACCAGCTCGGTCACGCCATCGTCGACGCGGCAATCAAGGCCGCCTCGGGCGACTCGTGTCAGACCGAAATCGAAGCACCCGAACTCCCGAACCTGAACATCTCTGTTTGCATCGTCAACAACTACACGCTGACTAACGACCCAGTCGCAGATATCGAACTCGGCACTCACGGAGTCGCCATCGATGCCGGCGGCACCCACGGCTGGATGTATCCGACGCTCCCCATCGAACTCGGCTGGTCGAAAGAGGAGTTCCTCACGAACGCCTGTCGCAAAGCCGGCCTGTCGCCGCTGGCGTGGCAGGACGAGGACACGATGATTACCCTGTTCGAAGGGCAGGTCTTCCGCGAGCGCGACGACGGCGGGAGCGTCGAAGCGCTGTAAGCCGTCGCGGCGACGACTCGACTCCTTAGGAGAGAGACACAACCCGGCGAGCGACCGTTCCGAGCGTCGCCTATCGTCCGCCGTCTGTCGTCTGTCGCCTGTCGTCCGTCGTCGCAGACCGAAACCGGGGTCGGTCGCCTACTCGTCACCGAAGCCGACGCGCTCGGCGTCTTCGCTGGCCCGCGTCGCGGCCGCGTCGATGTCGAAGCCGAACTCCGAGACGACCTCGCCGTCGCGGATGAGGGGTTCGAGGAGCGACTCGCCGTCGGTCGGGCCGGGCCGCCCGCGGAGGCCGACGTGGTGGCCGCCGTCGGCCGTGCGGTAGACCTCTTTGACGCCGGAGAGCTTGCCCCGCTTAGCCGCGGGTTCGCCGTCGACTTCGACGATGTCGAGCGCGAAGTCCACGGGGTCGGCGTTCGAGATGTAGCCGCCGACGCCGAAGCCCTCGACCACGTCGCGGAGGTGGCGGAGTTCGACCGGGCCGAGACCGCCGCTCACGAAGATGCCGACGTCCTCGTGGCCGCGGGCGTCGAGCTCCCAGCGGACCTCGCGGACGATGTGGCGGAAGTCGCCGCGGCGCGAGGAGGTGGTGTCGAGGCGGACGCTGTCGAGGTCGTCACCGAGCGTCTCGACGGCCTGCAGGACCTCCTCGACCTCGTCGCCGTAGGTGTCACAGAGGGCGACCCGCGGCACGTCCTCGGGGACGGCCTCGTCGAAGGCGCGGAACGCCTCGGCCTGATGGCCGCGCCCGAAGGCGATAAGCAGTGCGTGGGGCATCGTCCCCGACGCCTCCTTCCCGAGAATCTCGCCGGCGGCGACGTGCGAAAAGCCGTCGAGGCCGGCGACGAGGGCGCTCCGCTCGACCATCGCGGCGATGGCGGGGTGGACGTGTCGTGCGCCGAACGACAGCACCGTCGAGTCGGGGGCCGCCGCGCGGGCTTCGAGGGCGGCCGTCGCACAGCCCGACGCGTGCGAGAGGAAGCCCAGAAGCGAGGTTTCGAGCCGAGCGAACTCCAGGTAGTCGCCCTCGATTCGCATCACTGGGCCGCCGTCGAACAGCGTGCCCTCGGGCACGGCGTCGACGTCGATATCGCGGCCGGAGAGCAGTTCCGCGGCGTCTGTCACGCCGGCGAACAGCTCGAAATCGCCGTCGGGGAACTGGTCGGCCGTCACCTCGGCGACGACGCGGGGGTTCTTCCCCGCGTGTCGGAGGGTCGCCTCGGTCCGCTCGAAGTAGGCGTCGGTCGCGACGCCGTCGCGGATTGCCTCGGGACCGACGATATCGAAGTCACTCATTGCCGCGGATTCCACCCGGCCGATGAAAAAGGTGTATAATCGGTCACGTACGTCGAAGATGAACTCGCTTCACCGGGTCAGCAGACGGCGACGGCCGCAAAAGAGCGAGTCCGCGGGCGGGGAGAGGAAAAAGCGTCCCGGCGCGGGGGTTACGACGCGAGCCCCGGCCGAATCTCGTCCACGTCGGCGGGCGTCGGTCCGTTGACGATGACGACGCGGTCGCCCGTGCGGACGACCCGGAAGGCGTCGTTGAACGGGCCGTCCTCGACGACGTAGATGCCGTCGTCGCGCTGGGCGGCGTCGTGGGCGCTGAGGACGTTCAGGTAGGCGTCGCGGAACTCCCGCGCGTCGCCGTCGGTGTCCCACTCGGTCACCCAGACGTAGCCGTAGTCGGCCTCCGCGCCGGCCGCGTTGCGGTAGGGGAACAGGCGGTCGTTCGCCCAGCCGTTCGACGGCTCGGCGTCGTAGTTGTACGTGTCGTACCGCGAGTTCGTGTCAGCGATGGACTGGACGCGAACCGTCTCCGCGCCTGACGTGCGGGCCTGATACCAGAACATCGCGAACATCGACGCCTCGCCGACCGTGTCGGAGCCCTCGACGCCCTGGTCGGGGAAGGTGGTCCAGCCGTTCGTCCCCTCGTCGGCGAAGGAGATGGGACGGGGCGACTCGTCGGTCACGTGGATGGTCTGTTCGGTGGACGCCGGCGGGTTGCGAAGCGCGTCGTTGACGGCCTCCCAGCCGCCGCGCTCGTAGAGGTCGTGGACGTAGACCGGGCCGTCGGAGTACGGCTGGTAGATGGTAATCAGGACGCCGAGGTTCGGGTTGCCGCCGCGGCTGTTTTCGGTGTCGGGCGTGGCGACGCAGTCCCACGTCCCGGCCGCGCACCGCTCGCTGTACTGTCGTTCGACGTAGCTGGCGTCGCCCTCGATGACGCCGTCGGTGGCGAGGTCGCCGTCCTGCGTCTCGCTTCGGAAGCGGGCGTCGGTCAGGTCGAACCGCTGGTCCTGAACGGCGTGGACCAGTTCGTGAATGAGCGTGGCATTGTCGATGGTCGGCTCGCCCGGGGAGTCGGTGACGATTTTGATCTCGCCGTCGGACGGCGAATAGAAACCGAGGACCGAACTCCCGGTCGTCGCCGAGATGGCGCTCGCGCTCCCGGTCGACTCACCGGCGATGAAAAGCGCCTCCCACACTTGGTCGTTCCAGCGGTTGAACTCGGAGTCGGACGAGCCGGAGCCGCCGGCGTTGGCGCTCCGGTAGTCGTCGCGGGAGATGACGCTGACGGGGACGCGCTCGTCGAACTCCAGCTCTCGGATGTGCTCGACGCGGGCCATCCCGCGGGCGACGAACGCCTCCATCTCGGAGTCGTTCAGCCCGTCGGACTGGTCGACCGCGATGGGCTCGTCGTACCAGTAGCCGTTCTCCCAGCCGAGCACGTCCTGGGCGGGGTCGTCGAAGCCGTTTCTGTCCGGGTCGGGGGTCGCGGGCGACACGTCGCCGCCGGGCGCGGCCGTGGGGGCGGCACAGCCGGCGAGAACCAAGAGTACGGCGGCGAAAACGGCGCGGAGACCGGTGGTTCGCATATCGTACCCTTAGACTCCGGAGTGAAGTACCTTGTCGGGTTCGGGCGTCGAAACGGCGGGCCGCGAGTTGGTTCTGGTCGGGTCAGTCGGGTCGAATCGGCTGAGTCGGGTTGGGGCGGGTCGGTCGAGTCGAAAACCGGACCGGCGTACTGTTTTGGTCGTTCCGGCTCAACCAACCCGCATGGCACTCGACCCGAACCGGACCGCGGTGGTCGTCGTCGATATGCAGAACGGCTTTTGTCACCCCGACGGGAGCCTGTTCGCGCCGGGGAGCGAATCCGCAATCGAGCCGGTTACGAAGCTCGTCGCCGCCGCCCGCGACGCCGGCGCGCGCGTCGTCTACACCCGCGACGTCCACCCGCCGGAGCAGTTCGACGACAACCACTACTACGACGAGTTCGAGCGCTGGGGCGAACACGTCGTCGAGGGGACGTGGGACGCCGCCCTCCACGGCGACCTCGACGTGCGCGACGACGACCTCGTCGTCGAGAAGCACACCTACGACGCGTTCTACCGGACGCAACTCGAGGGCTGGCTCGACAGCCACGGCGTGGACGACCTGCTCGTCTGCGGGACGCTGGCGAACGTCTGCGTCCTCCACACCGCCGGGAGCGCCGGCCTGCGCGACTACCGACCGATTCTCGTCACCGACGCGCTCGGCTACATCGAAGAAGGGCACAAGGCGTACGCCGTCGACCACGCCGACTGGCTGTTCGGCGAGACGAGGACGCTCGCGGACGTGGCGTTCGAGTAGCCGGTCGGTCCCGCCGGACGCGGCCGGTGTCCCGGGGACGGCGTCGGTCACGACCGCAGTTCAGTCCCGGAAGAGCCGATACGCGCCCTGTCCGGTGGCGACGGCGTCGTCCCAGTCGCTCGACGGCGACTGTCGGGCGGCCACGTCGGCGTCTCCCTCGGGGTCGGTGCTGACGACGGTGATGGTGCTCACGCCGACCGACCCGCCCGCGCGGACCACCTCCGCGACCGCCGTCAGGTCGCCCGACGCTCGCCGCAGGTAGTTCACGTTGAGGTTGATGGTGGCGACGCCGCCGGCGACCGGGTCGTCGAGCATCGTCCGGAGGGCGATGCCGCCCGCGGTGTCGATGAGCGTCGCCGCGATGCCGCCGTGGATGGTGGGCGGCGACACGGTGTTGGTGAGCTTCTCGTCGTACGGAATCGACATCACGATGCGGCCGCGCTCGATGGCGTCGACGCTGGTGTCGAGCCACGACAGGTAGCCGTGTTCGTCCTCGATGTGTCGCTGGACGATGGCCGCGGCCTCGGCGGGAAAGTCGTCGGTCATATCACGAACGAGTATGTCAAATAGTATGTAACCGACGGTCGGGGCCGGCGGGGCGAACGGAGTCGATCGGAACGTCGTTAGGTCGGAATCACGTGAAATATATACACGTTCACGGAGTGGTACGGGTATGAGCGACTCCCGCGTCGTGCTGGTCGACGAGTGCCCCGAGGGGCTCGTCGAGGCCATCGAGCGACGCGGCTTTACGACCGAGACGTACGCGGACCGCGACGCCGTGTTCGGCGCGCTCGACGACGGGATGGGCGTCGTCATCGTCCGCGGCGCTGTCGACACCGAGTTCGTCTCCCGCGTCCGCGCCCGAATCGGCGTGGTTCCGATGTTTTTTCTGACCGCGAGCGCCGGTGAATCGGCCTCCGGCGGCGGTGCCATCGCCGTCGACAACCCGGAGACGCCGGCGGCGACCGAGGCGGTCGCCGCGCGGGTCGAACGGACCATCGAGTTCTCACGGTGGGCGTCGGCGGGGCGGAACTCGGACTCGCTGTATCGCACCGTCGTCGAACAGAGCCACGACGCCATCTTCGTCACGCAGGACGGCGAGTTCCGCTTTTGGAACCGCCGGCTGACCGAGCTCACCGGCCTGAGCGACGGCGAACTCGCCGAGACGACGGTGTTGAGCGTCGTCCACCCCGACGACCGCGAGCGGGCCGCCGACATCGCCGCGACCCGGCGGCGGGGCGACGACGCACCCGTGAACTACGAGGTGCGCATCGTCGACGCCGACGGCGATACCCGCGAGTGTTCGGTGAACCTCGAGGAAATCGAGTATCACGGCTCGTACGGCGTTCTCGTCTCGGTGCACGACGTGACCGAACAGCGCGCCACGGAGGCGCAGTTCCGCGGGCTCGTGGAGCTGGCGCGCGACCTCGTGACTCTCGTCGGGACCGACGAGCGAATCAGGTACCAGAGCCCCTCGGTCACCGACGTGCTCGGCTTCGACCCCGGCGAACTGGTCGGGAGGTCCGCCTCCGACCTGATTCACCCCGACGACTGGGAGCGCGTCGCCGCCGTCTTCGACCACGCGCTCGAGACGGACGCCGACGGAACCGACCCCGTCCGGTACCGCCACCGGAACGCCGAGGGGTCGTGGACGTGGCTCGAATCCGTGGGGAGCAATCAGGCCGACACCTCGGTCGACGGCTTCGTCGTCACCTCGCGGAACGTGACCGAACAGCGGAGCTACGAACAGCGACTCAAGCGCTACGAGACCATCGTCGAGAGCATCGGGCAGGGCGCGTACGTGGTCGACGAGGCGGGGGTCGTCCAGTTCATCAACGAGACCGCGCTGTCGCGGACGAGCATCCCGATGTCGACGTTCGTCGGCCGGCACGTCTCGGCGCTCCGCGACGCCGGCTATCTCGCCGCCGACCAGTACGAACGCGTCCGGTCCGCGCTCGACGCCGCCCTCGGTGGCGAGAGCGAACGCGAGCGGTTCGAAATCGAACTGTCGCTTCCCGAAAAGGAGTACGTGGTCGAGTTCACGGTCTCGCCCATCGTCGGCGACGACGGCGAGGCCGTGGGCGCGGTCGGCGTCTCGACGGACGTCACGGACCGGAAGCGGTACGAACAGCGGCTCAACGCGCTCCACGCGTCGACCCGGCGACTGACGGGAGCGACCAGCCGCGATGAGGTCGCCGACATCGCCCGCGAGGCCGCCACCGAGGTCCTCGACTACGCGATTAGCGGCGTCCTCCTGTACGACGAATCGCTGGACGCGCTCGTCCCGGCGGCGCTCACCGACGAGGCGCGGGCGGTGTTCGGCGACGTGCCGCCGATTCCCCGGGGGTCCGGCCTGACGTGGGAGGTGTTCGAGCGCGGCGAGCACAACCTCTATCGGGACGTGGACTCGAACCCGCGTCGGTTCGTCCTCGACGCCGGGGTCAAAGAGGAGCTCATCGTCCCGATTCCCGACCACGGCGTGTTCTTCGTCGCCTCGCTCGACGAGGGGGCGCTGGCCGACCAGCGCGTCGCGTTGGCGAAGGTGCTGGCCGCGAACACCCGTGCCGTCTTGGACCGGGTCGAACGCGAGCGGCTCCTGCGGAGGCGCGAGCGCGAACTCGCCAGCCAGAACGAACAGCTCGAATCGTTCGCGTCGGTCGTCTCCCACGACCTCAAGAACCCGCTCAACGCGGCGATGGGCTACCTCGACCTCGCCCGCGAGCAGTACGACGGCGACGAGTTGGACCGCGTGGCCGACGCCCACGAGCGGATGGCCGGCATCGTCGAGGACGTGCTCGCGCTCGCGCGAAACGGGCAGACGGTCGAAGAGGCCGAGCGGCTGTCGCTCCGTTCCGTCGCCAAGGCGGCGTGGACGACCGCCGCGAGCGGCGCGCCGAACGCGACGCTCGCTATCGACGGCGACGTCGCGGTCGACGCCCACCGCGGGCGGCTCAGACAGCTCCTCGAAAACCTCTTTTCGAACGCGATTCGACACGGCGGCGACGACGTGACCGTCCGTGTCGGCCCCCTCGGCGACCGAGCCGGGTTCTACGTCGAAGACGACGGCCCGGGGATTCCGCCGGACGAGCGCCCCCGCATCTTCGAGGCGGGCTACACCACGAGCACCGAGGGGACCGGCTTCGGCCTCAGCGTCGTCATGAGCGTCGTGAACGCCCACGGCTGGAGCGTCTGGTTCGTCGAGAGCGACGAGGGCGGCGCGCGGTTCGAAATCACGACGGAGAGCGGCCGCTGACGGCTCGGAGCGCGCCACCGGCGGCAACACTAACTGCCGGTCGTCCGAACCGAACGCCATGGAGACGCCAGACGAGGCGACGGTCCGCGCGGTCGAGTCGTGCCGGGAGTCGCTCCCGACGACCGCCGACGGCGGACGGGTGCTGTTCGGGTTCGACGGCTAGGTCGACCGCGTTCGGGAGTTGGTCTCCGAGCGGCAGTCGGCCGACGCCTACGAGCGGGTGCCGACCCTCGAAGCGTTCGCCGACCGCGTGAACGACTCGGTCGACGCCGAGAGTTCGCTCACCTTCGAGTGGATTCAAGCCGGCGTCCGCACCGGCGGCCACGTGAGCCACCTCGCGCGCGCCTTCGACCGACTGGGGTTCGAACCCGGGGTCGTCGGCTGTCTCGGCGACCCGGTCGAAGACCCGTTCGCCGAGGAGTTCGGCCACCTCCCACTGGAGACGCTCGGGTCGCCGGGGTACACCGACGCCGTCGAGTTCGGCGACGGGAAGCTGATGCTCACCGAAATCGGGGGGCTGATGACGCTCGACTGGGCCGGTATCGAGTCGCGGGTCGGCCTCGACCGACTGGCCGAGCTGGTCGACGGGACCGAACTGGTCGGGATGGGCTACTGGTCGGAGATGCCCGAGCTCCCGGACGTGGCCCGCGGCCTCCGCGAGGAGTTGTGGCCGACGCTCTCGGAGCCGCCGGAGACGCTCTTGTTGGACCTCGGCGACCTCAGAAAACGGGAGCCCGAGGTGGTCGCCGCGGGCGTCGAGCAGGTGTCGGCGCTGGACGACGCGGTGCGCGTCGTCGTCTCGGCGAACCGCTACGAGACGCGTTACCTCGCGCGGCTGGCGGGCGTCGAGAGCGACGACTTCGGCCGCGAGTCGCAGGCGGCGTTCGACCACCTCGGCGTCACCCGGTTCGCGGGCCACGGCGTCGAGGCGGCACACCTCGTCGACGACGGGGGGACCGCGACCGTCGGCGTCCCCCGGACGGACGACCCGGTGTTGACGACGAGTTCGGGCGACCACTTCAACGCGGGACTGGCGCTCGCGCATATCCTCGGCCTCGGTCGCGCGGAGTCGCTCGTCGTCGGCAACGCCGTCGCGGGCCACTTCGTCAGAAACGGGTCGCCGCCGACGTACGACGAAGTCCGGGCGTTCGCCTCGGCGTATCTCGATTACTTCGACGCAGGATAAATACCGATTGTCCACACAAGAGTTAGATATATTACTAGAATCGGCGTACCGATATGCGTCGGTGGTACCCCCCACGCGGGCGCACCGCCGGAGGAGCCGTGAGTCGCTCCGTTCCGGTGGCGAAATCGACTCCCATCGTGGCATCTCGCGCCCGGTTGCCACGTCCCCACCACGGTCCCGTTCTGACGCGTCGTCGGCTCTTCACTCGGACCGTGAGTCGCGTTCGAGGTCGTCTATCGCCGACCCGACGAGGTGTCTGAGCGCTCGCCGGAGCCGCTGTGAGAGCGCCTGTTCGGTGATGTCCAACTGGCTCGCGATGTTGTCGAGGCCGGTCTCTTTCGGCGTCTCGAAGTAGCCCCGTTCGAAGGCGAGCCGAAGCGCCGTCAGCTGTTTCTCCGAGAGGGCGATGTCCGGTGGGTGGCGGTCGTCGAGACGGGCCGGTTCGACGCGGCGCACGTCGATGTCGATATCGCGGGAGAGACACGCGTCGTGGAACCGGGTGGTCAGCTCGTTCGACGGGAAGTACACCGACAGCGACCAGCCGTATCTCGTGCCGACCATCCGCCGGACGATGCCGTCGCACTCGCGAATCGCCGAGATGATATCGCCGTCGCGGGTCGCCCACTCGCAACGGTAGAGCCGTCCCTCGGGGCCGTCGGAGACCGGCTCGAAGCGCTCGATGTTCGCGTGGTCGTCGAGGAAGTCGTCGAGCCGCTCGCGGTCTCTCCCGCGGGCAACGAAGTAGGGAACGGGCTCGCCGGAGACGGGAACACCGCCGACGAACGTGAGTTCGAACTGGGGGTCTTCGAGCGTCGCGTCGGGGGACACGCCGACCAGCGGGTGGCCGAGTTCGACCTCGTACCCGGTGTCGTGGTCGTCGGTCATCGCGGCGCGGGGACGGCGGCGTCGAAGACCGAAACGACGGCACGCGTTCGTCTGTCGAGTCTCACAAACGGAGAAAAATACGGGTGAACGAAAGATATTTTTTGCGGAGCCTCGGCCTTTCATAGTAAAGGTACTTAAAAAGGACCCTCAAAATGGAGAATCCGTTCAGTCGCCTCCCACCGGCACATTCGTATCAATTGTAAATTGTTTCTGCGGAGTCAGTCGAGTCTAATCGGGTCGGAGCCGGGGCGAATCGCGACCGACACCTCGTCGCCGACGGCGAAGTCGTGGCCGGGGCAGACGATTTTGGTCCCGAAGCCGACGCGGGACGCGAACAGCGACAATCCGGTGACTCGAGCGCCGTCGACGAGTACGTCGAAGTCGGCCCACGGAACGTCGCGGCCGGCGGTCCGACCGACCCGCTCGCCGAGGAGCGACAGCGATTGTCCGTCTTCGACGGGCGAGAGCGTGCCCCCGAACCCGTAGTGAGCGAGACCGCCGTCGAGGACGACGCCCTCGTCGCTGGCGAGGCCGACGAACTCGCCGGGTCCGACCCCCGCGTCGGCGCGGGCCGGGGCGTCGAGGACGACGAACGTCCCGGCCGTCTCGACGACGGTCCCCGTCCCGTCCCAGTCGAGCGGCGAGACCGTCACGTCGGGCGAGACCGGGAGCGACCCGCGGGCGCGGTGCTGATTCGCGTCCGCGGACCGGAAGCCGAGGTGGACGTGGTTCGAGACCCACGGGGCGAAGAAGCCGGAGCGGACGAGTCGCCCGAGCGAGTCGCCGACGGCGAGTTCGTCGCCCGCGTCGACGCCGGGGTCGACGTGGAGGATTCGCGCGACCAGTCCGTCGCGGGGGTCGTCGCCGGGGTCGCCGAGCCAGTCCAGCCCAGTGGCGTCGGCGTCGACGTCGACGAGCACGAGGAACTCGTCGTCGTGGGCGTAGGGCTTGTCGGGCGCGCGAACGGTCCGCGTCTCGCGGACGACTCCCGCGACGGGCGAGCGGGCCACCGGGTCGTCGGCGGCGACGTAGAGGTCGATTGCACAGCCGCTGTCGTGGGCGGGGTACGGCGAGTTGTACAGCGAAAAGCGCTCGAAGCGCGAGAGCACCGACCGCGGCAGTCGCAACATGGTCGTCGGGACGGGACGGGTGCGCTTAGGTACGTCGGGGTGTTTCTCTCGGGCATGCGCGTCATCCGCGGCCGCGGGCCCGACCGGGACGCAGACCGGGCGGTCACCGCGGCCATGCTCCGCGAGGCGGGCGAGACGGGCGAATCCGCCGTCCGCGCGTGGACGCCGCACCGACAGCTCGCGTTCGGCAGGCGCGACACCCGCGCCCCGCGGTACGACGAGGCCGTCGCCGCCGCCGAGGAACGCGGGTTTCCCGCCGTCGAGCGCTCGGTCGGCGGTCGGGCCGTGGCCTACACGGGAACCACCGTCGCGTTCGCCCACGCGCTCCCGCTCGACGACGCCCGGGCCGGGCTGGACGCGCGGTACGAGGCCGGAACGACCGCCGTCGTCCGCGCCCTCCGAACGCTCGGCGTCCCCGCGCATCGAGGCGAGCCCCCGGCGTCGTACTGCCCCGGCGACCACTCGGTCCAAGCGGGCGGGAAGCTCTGCGGCCTCGCCCAGCGGGTCCGTAGGGAGAGCGCGCTTGTCTCCGGCGTGGTCGTCGTCGCCGACCGGGACGAGATAGCCGACGTGCTCGCGCCCGTCTACGAGGCCATCGACGTCCCCTTCGACCCGAAATCGGTGGGGAGCGTCGCCGACGCCGGCGGCCCGGCGAGTCCGGACGCGGTCTGCGACGCCCTCGAAGCCGTCTTCGTCGGCGACGCGGACATCCGAGTCGAAGACGCGGCCGACCTCGCGTGAGCGACTGACCCCGACCACTTCACGAACCGCCGGACCCTTCACTCCACGAACCGCCGGACTTAGCACCCGGCGCGTCGCACCCCCTCGTATGCGAATCGAGAACGCGACGCTGGCCGACGGCCGCGCCGTCGACGTCCGCGTCGAGGACGGGACCGTCGAGGCGGTCGGCGACCTCGACCCCGTCGCCGACGAGGAGACCGTCGACGCCGAAGGGAACCTGCTTCTGCCGGGCGCTATCGACGTGCACGTCCACTTCCGCGAACCGGGCTTCGAACACAAAGAAACGTGGGAGACGGGCGCGCGGAGCGCCGCCGCCGGCGGCGTGACGACCGTCGCCGACCAGCCGAACACCGACCCGACCACGACCGACGGCGCGGGCTTCGACGCGAAGGCCGAACGCGCCGCGACGTCCTGTATCGACTACGGCATCAACGGCGGCGTCACCGCCGACTGGGACCCCGACAGCCTGTTCGAGCGCCCGCTTTTCGCCCTCGGCGAGGTGTTCCTCGCCGACTCGACCGGCGACATGGGCATCGAGGCCGACCTGTTTTCCGAGGCCGCGGCGCGCGCCGGCGAGGCGGGCGTTCCCGTCACGGTCCACGCCGAGGACGCCGACCTGTTCGACGAGTCCGCAATCGAAGGCGACCTCGGCGGGGTCGGCCGCGACGCCGACGCCGACGCGTGGAGCGCCTACCGGACCGCCGAGGCCGAGGCGGTCGCCGTCGAGCGCGCCGTCAGCGTCGGCGGCGAGACCGGCGCGCAGATTCACATCGCCCACACGAGCACGCCCGAGGGCGTCGACGCCGCCCGCGACGGCGGCGCGACCTGCGAGGCGACGCCGCACCACCTGTTTCTGTCCCGCGACGACCTCGCCGAGTTGGGCACCTACGGCCGGATGAACCCGCCGCTTCGCTCCGAGGCGCGCCGCGAGGCCATGTTCGAGCGCCTCGCCGACGGCCGCATCGACATGGTCGCCACGGACCACGCGCCGCACACGCGCGAGGAGAAAGAACAGTCGCTCCTCGACGCCCCGAGCGGCGTCCCCGGCGTCGAGACGATGGTGCCCCTGCTTCTCGGCGCGGTCGTCGCAGGCGACCTCACCGCCGAGCGCGTCCGCGACGTGGTCGCCGCGAACCCCGCCGAGGTGTTCGACCTGCCGCGCAAGGGCCGCGTCGAGGCGGGCGCTGACGCCGATCTCGCGCTGTACGACCTCAACGCCGCCCGCGAGATTCGCGGTGCGGACCTCCACTCGAACTGTGAGTGGACGCCGTTCGAGGGCCACACCGGCGTCTTCCCCGAGTGGACGATGCTCCGCGGCGAGTTCGTCTGGGACGGCGAGGGTTTCGGCGAGGTCGCGGGCGAGAACGTCCGCGACTGACCGGAGACGGGAACCGACCGAGGACCGACCCGCTCAGAACCGCGCGGCCGCGACTTGCGCGCCCCTCCAGCCGACGCCGACGAGCACCGCGAGCGGCGCGGTCAGGGCGACCAGCGAAACTGCCGACCCGGCGAGGCCGCCGAGTCCGCCGACTGCGGCCGACAGGACGACGGTCGCGAGGAAGCCGCCCACGGCGAGGACCGGCGCGACCAGCGCGTAGGCAAACAGCCAGCGCTGTCTGCGAGTGAAGTGGATGCCGTATCCCGGCCCGGGCGGGATGAGCAGGCCGCCGGCGAGGAGGACGAACCCGGCGACCCCGAACACGAGGAGGAAAAAGCCGGCGAGTCCGTGGGCGAAGCCGTCGCTTCCGGGCGGCGGCGGCGGCATCGTGACGGCGGTCCGCCAGACGAACGCGAGGAGGACGGTCCCGGCACCGGCGACGGGGAGCTGGAGCGACCCGAGGACCGCGCGAAGTGACCAGCGCATCGGGCCGACTGTCGGCGGGGAGACAGATAGCAGTTCCGTCGTCACCGGGGGTCAGGGTGTCGGTCGGGAGCCGGACGACCCCGATGCAAGCGAATCCTTTTCCCGTTCGACACCCCGAGTGAGTGACACACATGACCGACGAGCGGACGCCACCGCGAGACCGCGACCCGGAGGCGGACGAGTCACCCGAACTCACGGGGTTGCTATCGTTCTGGGAGACGGTCGTAGAGGACGCCGAGGCGACCGCGGCCGAGTACGAAGCCGAGGGGTGGGAGACGCTCGTGGTACACCCCGGCGACGTGACGGTGTTGCCGCCGGCGAACCTACCCGAGGCGACGGAGCGCGTCGGCTTCGACGTGCTCGTCCCCGGACGCGAGTTCGAGTCGCTGTCGTCGTGGGTCGAGTCGGCCGCGTTCGACCGCTACGACGTCTACCGCGCCCGCGAAGGCGACACCGCGTTCGTCGTCTCGGTCGTACAGGACGCCGCGTCGTCGAAGGCCGTCGTCGTCCCGCTGTACTACGGACTCGACGAGGTGGACGCGATGGCGACGAAGGCGCGAGAACGGGGCGAACTCCGACTCTACGTCCGTCCGGTCGAGGCCGACCGACGCGTCGAGTTAGTCCAGTCGGAACCAGAGCCGCTTTTCCCCTGAATTCGAGTCGGCGCGGCATCGGTTCGGGAAGTCAGAGCCGGTGCGGAGTCGTACGGGCCGCGGGCGTCACTCCTCGTCCGACAGCTCTTCTTTCCGCAGGTCGGTGCTCGCCTCGCGCACCTCGCGCATGACGCTCGAAATGCGCTCTTCGGCCTCCAGTTCCTCTTCGACCGAGAGGTCCACGCCCTCGACTTCGAGCAGGAACTTGGCGATTTCCGTCACCTCGTACATCATCTCGTCGAGCTCCTCGGCCGTGAAGAAGCCCGACATCGCGCCGTAGAGGAACGTCGCGCCCGACTTCCGGACCTTATCGCGGAACGCAGAGCGGGCCTGATTGACCGCCTGCGGCGTGTAGGTGTCGGTCATGAAGGGGACGAGTTCGGGGAGGTTGTTCCCGATTTTCGTCATCTCGACGCCCGTCTCGGTCCGGAAGTCGGCGCAGAGTCGCGCGATTGCCCACTCGCGGGCGGTCACGTAGGTCCGCTCGCGGAGGAAGTCGTTGACGCGGTCGTACTGCGCGCCGTCGACCTTCTTGAACCGGGCGTACTTCTGGACGTCCTCGGGAACCGCGTCGTCGGCGTCCGGGCCGGCGTCTTCGGTGTCTGCTCCGACGTCATCGGCGTCGTCGGCGTCCGGGCCGGCGTCTTCGGTGTCTGCTCCGACGTCATCGGCGTCGTCGGCGTCCGGGCCGGCATCACCTCCGGCCGCGTCCGTTGATTCCGCACCCGTCGATTCCGCGTCTGCCGATGCCGAAGTTTCGGTCTCCGCGTCTACCGCCGTCGCGTCCCCCGCCGCTTCGTCCGCTCCCGCTTTCGGATCCGCGTCGGGGCGAGCCGTCTCCTCGGCGTCGCTCGCGCCCGTTTCGAACTCGTCGGACTCGTCTGTCATACCGCGGGCTACCGCGGCACGGCCGAAAAGGGTTCCGCGACGTTCGGTCCCCTGCCGACGGGGGTATCACCCCCCGTTTCCGGGTAAGGGTTTTCTATCGCGCCCGCGAGATTGGGAATCATGAAGGTACTGCTCGGAATCGGTGGCAGCGACGATTCCATGCGGGCGCTCGAAACGACGGTCGAACGGACGGCCGAGGTCGGCGACGACCTCACGGTCGCCATCGTCGACAACCCGTCCGGCGAGCGCTCGCGCGAGGAGATGGAAGCGCGGGTGACGGAACTGCTCGACGAGCGCGGCGTCGACGCGACCGTCCGCGCGCTCGACGGCGAGCCGGGGAGCGCCCTCGTGGACCTCGCCGAGAACGAGGGGTTCGACCAACTGGTGCTCGGCGGCGGCGAGACGAGCCCGATGGGGAAGATACAGATCGGCAACATCGCGGAGTTCGTCCTCCTGAACTCCCACGTGACCGTCACCCTAGTACGATGAGCGACCGAACGTTCTCCGACGCCGTCGCCGACCCGTACGACGCGCCGCCGCTGTCGTTCACCGACAAGGAAGACCGTACCATCGAGGTGCGCGCGCACGACGGCTCCGACGAGGAACAGGAGGCGCTCGTCGAGATGTACGACGCGTTCGACCCCTCAGACCGCGCGCAGGGCATCCCGCCGGGCCGCGAGGACCGCATCCGCGACTGGCTGGAGAACATCCTCGACGAGGACTGCCTGAACGTCATCGCGTGGGACGGCGACGAGGTGGCCGGCCACGCGACGCTCGTCCCCGACGGCGACGCCTACGAACTCGCCATCTTCGTCCACCAGACCTACCAGCGCGCCGGCATCGGCACGCGGCTCATCAAGGCGCTTCTCGGCTACGGCCGAGTGTCCGGCATCGAGAAGGTGTGGCTCACGGTCGAGCGCTGGAACCGCGCGGCGGTCGGCCTCTACCAGACCGTCGGCTTCGAGACGAGCGACGCCGAGAGCTTCGAACTGGAGATGACCATCCGGCTCGCCGAACCGCCGGACGAGGAAGGCGGCTGAGGGCGGCGGCGAGTCACGACGACACCGACCCGCGATTCAGACCGAGAGGACGGGCTGGCTGGCGTACAGGAGGACGTACTCGGCGGCCTTGGCGAGGACTTCGCCGGGGTCGCCCGAGACCGGCTCTCGGGGCACGACGATGAAGTCCGCGTCGAGTTCTTCTGCGGTGTCGAGGACGACGCTCCCGGGGTGGCGGAGCTTGCTCGTCCGCGAGAAGCCGTAGGCGACCGACGTGGTGACGGGAACGTCGGCGGTTTCGGCGAGGGCCGACACCGTGTCGGTGACGGCCTTGCTGTCTTCGGCGACGGCGTCCTCGTCGACGACGCCCTGCTCTATGGCGCGGACGACGTCCTCGCCGAGGACGTGGACGGCGTGGACCGCGGCGTCGTACTCGGCCGCGACGGCGGCGGCGTACTCCGCCGCGCGCGTCGCCTCCTCGCTTTGGTCGACCGGCACGAGGACGAGGTCGATAGAGAGCGGGCGCGATGACATGTCCCCACCTGCGTCGGGGGACGACAAAAAACTCACCCCACGGTCCCGGCGGCCGGCCGCCTCAGACTGGTTTTATGCCGCCGCGCCGTGAACCCGAGGATATGTTCGACACTATCGTCATCGCCACCGACGGCTCGGCGAGCGTCCGCCGGGGGGTCAGCGTCGCCGTCGACCTCGCAGAGCGGTTCGACGCGTCGGTCCACGCGCTGTACGTCGTCGACGCCGGCGACGTTGAGACCGCGCCGGAGCGACTCCGCGACGAGATGCGCGACGCGCTCACCGAGCGCGGCGAGGAGGCACTCGCCGAAGTCGAGGCCGCGACCGACCGCGAGGTGACCGTCGCGGTGCGAGAGGGCCGCCCCGCGGCCGAGATTTCGAACTACGCCCGCGAGGTGGACGCCGACGCCGTCGCCATGGGCACCCGCGGCCGACACGGCGA
The DNA here is from genome assembly GCF_042663345.1 of Haloferax chudinovii. Lineage (NCBI taxonomy): Archaea > Methanobacteriati > Methanobacteriota > Halobacteria > Halobacteriales > Haloferacaceae > Haloferax > Haloferax chudinovii. The sequence continues at coordinate 47,401 of NZ_JBHTAB010000014.1, read as the reverse complement.
GAACCGCTTTCTCATCGGGAGCGTCGCCGAGCGCGTCGTCCGGACCTGTCCGGTGCCGGTGCTGACGGTCCGCCAGTTGGAAGCGGGGACGGCGGACTCCCTGCTGAGCGACGAGGCCGCCTGAGCGGTCAGCGGTCCGTCGGCGACAGGTCGGCGACCAACGGGCCACCGGCGAGGCGACCGAATCGGGAGGAGTTTTCCCCGTCGCGCCCGAGTTCGGCGTATGGAAGACGAGCTCATCGACAGTTCTCGGCTCTCGCTCCCCCGCAAGTCCGTGCTCCCCGGAGCCGGATTCTTCTACCCCGAGTCGTTCGACGAGGAACGCGCCGAAGAGCGCGCCAAGGAGAAACTCGAAGACGCCTCGGTCGCGGTCGTCACCGACACCGACGCCGACGGCCTCGGCTGTGTCGCTCTCCTCCGGGAAGCGTACGACGCCGCCCTCGACGTGGCCGACTTCGAGGACCGAATCGAGGAGAGACTCGGCGACGACGAAGGCGACGAGGACGAAGACGGCGAAGACGAACCCGCCCTCGCCGAGGAGGACGAGGACGAACGCCCGAAATCGCCGGTCGCGCTGATGGGGTCGAGCCCGTACTCGCTCGAAGACGACCTCCAGCGCGTCGCCGACTACGCACCCGAGGGCATCGAGGTGTACGTCTGCGACCTCTGTCCGGACAAGTTCGAGTACGTCGAGGAGGAGCTCGCCGCGCTCGTCGAGACGGCGGGCGAGATTCACTGGTACGACCACCACCAGTGGAAGCCCGAGGTGGCCGAAGCGGTCCGCGAGGCCGGCGTCGACCTCGTCGTCGGCGAGTCCGACGAGGAGTGTTCGACCGACGTGACGCTCCGCGAACTCGACTACGCGTTCGACGAGCGGTTCTCGGAACTCGCGGCCGTCACCCGCGACCACGACCTCTGGCTGAACGAAGACGAGCGGAGTCAGGACCTCGCGGACTACGCCTACTGGACCTCGAAAGAGGAGTACGTCGCCGTCGTCGGCGCGTACGGCGCGGACCTCCCGCCGGTCGTCGAGGAGTACATCGCCCACCGCCGCGTCGAAAAGGAGAACCTCATTCAGGCGGCCGTCGACCGCGCCGAACTGAAGACCGTCGGCGACTGGACGGTCGGCGTCACCTACGGCCGATGCTCGCAGAACGAGGTCGCGGACGCCCTCCGCGAGGCGGGCGCGGACGCGGCGGTCGTCGTCAAGCCCGCCGGGAGCGCCTCCATCCGCGGCTCCGACGACTTCGAGCGCTGTCACGAGGTCGCGGACCTCGTCAACGGCGGCGGCCACCCGAAGGCCGCCGGCTGTAAGCCCGACATCTACGACGACATGCTCGACTACGCCCACCACTGGACGACGCAGGGCGCGACGACGAAGCGCGTCATCCTCCGGGCGTTCGAGCAGGTCGCCGACGCGGTCGCGGACGCGGACGACGAAGGCGTCGAGACCGAGCGCTAACGTCGAACGCGAAGGCGAATCTGAATCCGAATCCGAACCTGAATCGGAAAACCAGCGCTGAACCCGAATCGGGCGGTTACGCGTCGTCGACGACCCAGCGGTCGGAGTACGTCGTGCCGCAGGTACATTTGGCGTAGGCGTGGACCACGTCGCCGTCCTCGTAGATGCCGCCGACCTCCTCGTTTTGCGCCTCGGCGAACGAGAAGATGAACTTCACCTCGTGGGTCTCCTCGGTGGCCACCTCGGGGCAGGTGCCGCCGCTGAGGTCGTCGTCGATGTCGCCGTCGTTGCCCATGGCGGTCTGGGCGAACTCCATGGCGTCCATGCCCGTGCCGGCCGCGAAGGCCCGACGGCCGTCGTCGCCGGGGACGACGAGGACGTAGCCGTTTTCGACTTCGACGCCCATGTTCGGGAGCTTGCCTTGGCTGTCGAGGTACTCGTGGGTGAGATAGAGCGCCACGTCGTCGAGGCGCTCGCCTGCGAGGTACTCCGTTACCTTGCTCATACCCCGCCTAGTGCGGTCGGCGCGTAAAAGCGGCGTGTCTCGGAGCCCGACCGGTCACTCGTCGGACAGGCCGAACTGCTCGGCGATGCTCGAAAGCGAGTCGTTCGGGCGCTCGGTGATGCGGTACACCTGTCGGACCCCGGGAACCCGGAGGCCGTACTGGTAGCCGTCGTCCAGTTCGTCGAGTTCGACGGCGTCGCCGTCGGCCCGGTCGTGTTCGTGGCACCACTCGACGAGTCGGTTCTCGCCGTTGTTCGGGGTGCGGGCGAGGCGCTTGTTGTCGTACGCGCCGCGAATCACGAGCCCCGAGGCATCGGCCGAGAGGCGGGCGTGATAGGCGGTGCCGCCGAGATGGAGGCGGACGAAGTCGCCGTCGGCGGCGGTCACGTCGTCGGGGACGCGCAGGCAGGGACGGCGGGTGCCGCCGCTGCGGGCGATGTTCGCGCGGAACGTCTGGACCGACGGATGGTCGGAGGGCAGTTGCTCTGGCACGGGAAAGAGAGGAGTGAGACGGCGTTATTCGTCGGCTTCTTCGTCGTCGCCCTCGCCGAAGGCGGCGGCGACGTCGCCCTCGCCGGCGACGACCTTCGCGTTGATCTGGACGGTCTCGCCGGAGACCTCGCGGCCGCGAACGGTGACGCGCTTGCGCTCGCCGTCGCGGGACGGCTTGTAGCCGATGCCGTCTTTGGCGAGGATTTCCTTGAGCGAGCCGCCGGGCACCTTGGGGTGCATCGGTCGGCCGGCCTTGTCCGAACCGCCCGTCAGTTCGATGGTGAAACCGTCGAGACCGACGGCCGCGCCGTCGACCTCGTCACCGAGGTCGCGGCCGAGGAATCGGTTTGCGTCCTGTCCTTCGACGTCGACTTGGTAGGTCGCACCGGAGTCGGGGTCGGCGACGACGACCATGAATTCTGCCATGCGCGGATGAAAACGGTCGCGGATAAAAAGTACGTCGAAAGCGCGTCTCGGGACCGCACCCACCGAATCGGGGTGAAACGGCCGAATTCGGCGTCGTCAGGGAGAACGGAGTGCACTGATAAGAGTTAACATTCAACACGACATACACTGTAGCATGAGCAAAGATATCGCCACACGCGGTCCCGTAGACCTCGTCAAAGCCAAATCCAGGGCGCTGGTCGGCCCCGAGCCGACGGAGTTGGTCGAACGACGCCCGGCGGAGTTGGTCGAACGTCGAACCGAGGCGCTTGTCGAGGCCGAACCGACGACGCTCGTCGAGCGCGCGCGGTACGAGTGTGCCGCGTGCGGCTACCGCTCGGGTCACGGTGTCTACGAACAGGTCTGTCCGCGGTGCGGCGGGTCGTTGAAGAACATCGGCGTGGCTCAGGAGTGAGCCTCAGGCGACGGGTGCGGTCTCGCCTCCGTCCTCGACTTCGTCGGCTTCGGACTCGACCGCCTCGATGGACTCCCAGAGCGAACACCAGTCTTCGGGCCCGACGTAACCCTCGACCTTCGCGCAGGCACCGAAGCCGTCGCCGTTCTTGTCGGGGATGTACTCCGCGCAGTTGCCGCAGTTCCGTCCGGCTTCGGTGAGCCACGCCTCGACGGCGTCGTCCGCCGCGTCGATTGTCGTCGCCGTCTCCTGTTGACCCCCGCCTCGTTCGGACGAATCGTGCCATAGCCGGAGCTACGTCACCACGCAGTTGTAGTACGCCCAGGGTTACCGCGTGTCGTGGTATCTTAATCGTCCCAACCCCCACCGCAGTCCGCGTCAGGGGACGGCGCTGGACGGGGTCAGAACCCGTCTTCCCACCGGAACGTGCCGTTCCGCTGGACGACCTCGCCGTCGACTTCGATGCGCGAGTCCTCGCTCATGTCGGTTATCATGTCCGTGTGGACCGCGGACTGGTTGCCGTCTTCGCCCTCGGGGAGACACGCGCCGTAGGCCCGGCCGACCGCGAGGTGGACGGTGTCGCCCATCTTCTCGTCGAAGAGGATGCTGTCGGTAAAGCGGTCGATGCCGCGGTTCATGCCGATGCCGAGCTCGCCGAGTCGGCGCGCGCCCTCGTCGGTGTCGAGGATGCCGGCGAGCGCGTCCTCGCCCGCGTCCGCGGAGAAGTCGACGACCTCGCCGCCCTCGAACGTCAGGTGAACGTTCTCGACGCGCTGGCCCTCCAGCGTCATCGGCACGTCGAAGAACACCTCTCCCTCGACGGCGTCCTCGAGGGGTGCGGTGAACACCTCGCCCGACGGCAGGTTGTGGGAGTCGTAGGCGACCGACGCCGCGGAGTTGACAGCGGTACGGCCCTCGATGGACATCGTGAGGTCGGTGTCGGCCTTGACGATGCGGACCTCCGACCCGGCGTCGAGCACGTCTTTCATGTTCGCCATCTCGTCGGCGAGCGCCGCCCAGTCGCGGAGAATCGCGTCGTAGACGAAGTCGGCGTACGCCTCGAAGGACATGCCCGCCTGCTGGGCCGCCGCGCGGGTGGGGTGAACCGTCGAGACCCAGTCGGTGTCCATGCGCGCCTCTTTGACCTCGCTCGTGGCGCGGCCGTAGGCCTGCCGCGTCTCGGTCGGCACGTCGGCGGTCGCCGCCGTGTTGCGGGTGCCGCCGAGAAAGAGCACCGAGTCGGCGGCCTCGTAGAGGGCGAGTTCGTGTTCGGGGAGGTCGAAGTCGCCGTCGTGCGCGCGGAGGTACGCCCGCTGGACCTCCTCGGAGGCGTAGGTCGTGACGACGTTCGCGCCGCGCTCGCCGAGGGCGTCGGCGACGGCGACCGCGAGGTCGTGGGCCCCCTCGCCGACGGAGACGACCACGTCGTCGCCGGCCTCGATTCGCGCGCTCCAGTCGACGAGCACCGCGGCGTGCTCGTGGATGCGTTCGTCCATACGCGACTCTCGCACGCGGCGGTGAAAACGTCGGCGTCTGCGGGCGCGAGGCCGGCCGACTTCGCCCGCAGTCTCCCGAAGCCGGGCGGGGGAACGCGAGTCGCCGCGACGACGCCCGCACACGCGCCAAACCACAACCACTACCACCCCCCGCGGACGATGCCGACGCATGCAACTAGGCGTCATCGGCCTCGGCCGGATGGGGCGCATCGTAGTCGACCGAGTGCTCGATGCCGGGCACGAGGTCGTGGCCTTCGACCTCTCGGCGGAAGCCGTCGCGGCGGCCGCCGACGCGGGTGCGGAACCCGCGGACAGCGTCGCCGACCTCGCCGACCGACTCGGCGACGACAAGCGAATCTGGCTCATGGTCCCCGCGGGCGACGCGGTGGACGCGACGCTCGACGACCTCGACCCGCACCTCGACGGGGACGACGTGGTCGTCGACGGCGGCAACTCCCACTTCGAGGAGTCCGTGCGGCGCGCCGAGGCGTGCTCGGCGGCCTACCTCGACTGCGGGACCTCCGGCGGCCCCGCCGGTGCCGACCTCGGCTTCTCGCTCATGGTCGGCGGCCCGCAGTGGGCCTACGACGAGCTGTCACCCGTCTTCGACGCCGTGGCGACCGGCCCCGACGGCCACGGCCACATGGGCGACTCCGGCTCCGGCCACTACGTGAAGATGGTCCACAACGGCGTCGAGTACGCGCTGATGCAGGCGTACGGCGAGGGCTTCGAACTGCTCGCCGAGGGCCGCTACGACCTCGACCTCGAATCGGTCGCCAAGACGTGGAACAACGGCGCAGTCATCCGCTCGTGGCTCCTCGAACTCTGCGAGGAGGCGTTCCGCGAGGAGGGAAGCGACCTCGGCGACGTGGACGACCACGTCGCGGGCGGCTCGACGGGCACGTGGACGGTCCAAGAGGCGCTCGAACAGGAGGTCCCGGTCCCGCTCATCTACCAGTCGCTCGCCGAGCGGTTCGGCTCCCGCGCCGACGACCGCTTTTCTCGCCGCCTCGCCAACCGACTCCGCTACGGCTTCGGCCGCCACGAGGTCGCGCGGAAGGACGACTGACTCGGTCGCGAACGGACGTACTGCGAGGTCGTGAACTGACCCACTGCCGCGGTCGTGAACTGCCGCGGTCGTCCCCGTCGAACCGGCTCCGGGTCGGCCGCGGCGGACGCCGTGCGCGCCCTCGATAGTGTGGGAACCTCCGCGAAACCCGCGTTTCGGGGGCGAAATCGACCGCCCGCGGGTGCCGCCACAATCACAATTTCCTTAACCCCTCCCTCCATATCCGCCCTTATGGCAGTCATCAGTCTGGTGGGTGTCGGGGCCGGTTTGGTCCTGGTACTCCTCGTCGTCGCCCTGCACTACTCGAAGGGCACCGGCTGGGAGCCGACCGCCGACATCACACAGGAGGTCCTCGAACGCCGCGCGGCGACCGTCGCAGAGACCGACTTCCCCGAGCCGATGAACCGCTCTATCGGCGGCGGCGGTGGCGTCGCCGCGGTCGGGGCCGGCGAAGAGGGCGCCGAACTCGAAGGCGAGGAAGCCGAAGCAGAGCCAAGCCCTGCCGACATGCCCGAAGACGAGGTCGAGTACTTCGAAGTCGAGTTCGTCAAGCAAGGCGAGACCATCGAGCTGGCGAGCAACGAGACGGTGCTCGACCAGGGCGAAGACGCCGGGATGGACCTCCCCTACGCGTGCCGACAGGGTTCGTGCGTCTCCTGTGCCGCGAAGATTACCGACGGCCCGGCCGGAGAGTACATCACCCACCACACCCAGGAGACGCTCTCCGACGAGGAGATGGACAACGGCTACACGCTCACCTGCGTCGCCTACCCGAAAGCCGACTTCACCATCGAGACCGGCGAAGCGCCGTAACGCGCCGAATCGCAACCACCCACCGTTTCTCGCGACGCCGTTCACCCTCCGAGCCGCGCCCGTCCCGTTTGCGCCCGCCTGTCTGCTCGCGGGTGGCGGGTGTCACTCCAACTCGCCGGGGGTCCCTCGACCGACGACGCTAATCGACGGTTTCAAACGGTCTCCGCGAGTCTCACCAGTTCAGTGTCCCTCCCCGAAGGCGGTTCCCTCACCGAAGGCGACCTCAAACGCCCGATGTTCGAACTGGCGTGGCCGATTATCGTCACCGAACTCCTCCAAGTGGCGTACAACCTCGCCGACACCGTCTGGCTCGGCCGACTCTCGACCGACGCCGTCGCCGCCATCAGCCTCGCGTTTCCGCTCATCTTCCTCCTCATCTCCGTCGGCGGCGGGTTCACCGTCGCGGGGAGCACGCTCGTCGCCCAGTACACCGGCGCGAAAAGCGAGGGCTCCGCCGGAACTGTCGCCGGACAGACGCTCACGTTCATCACCGTCATCGCCGTCGTCGTCGGCGTCATCGGCTTTTTCGCCACCGACGGGATGCTCGCCGTCCTCCCGAGTTCGGAGGCGACCGCCGGGCAGGTCATCCCCCTCGCCGGCGACTACATGCGGGTGTTCTTCCTCGGACTGCCGTTTCTCTTCGGCTTTTTCGTCTTCTCCGCGCTCATGCGCGGCTACGGCAACACCCGCGCCCCGATGGTCGTGATGTTCATCAGCGTCCTCATCAACGTCGTCATCGACCCGGTGTTCATCTTCGGCTTCGACGCCAACCCGCTGTTTTCGATGCTCGGACTGGAGGGACTGCAAGCGAGCCTCTTCACCGCCACGGGCTTCGACGGCTTCCAAGTCGCCGGCGCGGCGTACGCGACGGTGCTCTCGCGCGCCGTCGCCACCGTCATCGGCATCTACGTCATCTTCGGGACGAGCGCCGGCCCCGACGTGCAACTGGCCGACTTCCGCCCGCAGTTCGAGTACATCAAGCAAATCGTCGACATCGGCGTCCCGAGCGCCATCGAGCAGTCCGCCACCGCCCTCGGCTTCATCACCCTCACCGCGATGGTCGTCACGTTCAAGCCCGAAGTCGTCGCCGCGTTCGGCCTCGGCAACCGCCTCACGTCACTGGTGTTCCTCCCGGCGCTCGGCCTCGGCCGGGCGACGAACACCATCGTCGGCCAGAACCTCGGCGCGCAGAAACCGGAGCGCGCCGAGAGCGCCGTCTGGCTCGCCGCCAAGGTCGGCGCGAGCGTCATGCTCGTCACCGGCGTCCTCGCGTACGTCTTCGCCGAACCCGTCGTTGGGTTCTTCCTCCAGACCGGGACGGCCTCGGCCGCCCAAACCATCGACCTCGGCGTCGAGTACATCCGCATCCGGGCGTTCGAGTTCGGCTTCATCGGCGTCCTCCAGGTCGTCCTCGGCGCGTACCGCGGCGCGGGGAACACGAAGACCGCCCTCGGCTTCTCACTTTTCGCGCTCTGGTTGGGCCGGGTGCCCATCGTCTACCTGCTTTCGTTCCAGTTCGGCTTCGCCGAGACCGGCATCTGGCTGGGGATGGCCGTCGGACAGATCCTCGGCGCGATTGCGGCCACGGCGTGGTTCACCCGCGGGACGTGGAAACACAGCGTCGTCGACGCCGACGCGACCGGAACGTAATCGACCGCCTGCGCGGGTTCCACAACGGTTTTACGTCGGTGTCGTGTAGCTCTCTCCGCTGAGGGCCCGTAGCTCAGTGGACAGAGTGCTTGGTTCCGGACCAAGATGTCGCGGGTTCAAATCCCGTCGGGTCCGTACAGTTCTGGAACGGTGTAGAGCCAAAGAGCAGGCGCTGTAGCCGCCGATTTGGCATATTTTCCCGCCAGCCGGTTTCGTCACACATCGTGACGAACTCACGACAATATTCAGCACACAGAGTACAGCAGTACACTCATTACATCAGCACACATACTTCAGAATATGCCCGTGAGTATCGACGACTTCGAGGCCGGTGACCTCCCGAGAGGCCCGAGCGTCCCCGAACAGGTGGTCACGTACCTCTACACCCACAGTAATCAAGCATTCACCCGCTCCGAGATTGTGACTGCCATAAGCGGGAACCCAAATACTGTCGGAACTGCACTCTCCCGCTTGAAGGACCGCAATCTCGTTCGCCACAAGGGGGAGTTCTGGGCAATCACGGACGACGAAGAACGCGTCGCCGCCGCCTACGACATCCACACCACGAGCGAGCGACTCGACGACGAAGACGGCGGCATCGACGCCGACGAATGGGACTCGGTAGCCCCGGAGACACCGCATCCAAGCGAACGAGACGAGGACGCGCAGTAGATGCAGCCAGAGCGTGGTGATGTTGTCCGAAGTTCTGACCCCTTCAAATTCGGTGACGACAGGCAACGACCGTGGCTCATCGTCAACAACGACTCCCACCCGTTCGGTGACCAGCAGTACATCGCTGTCGCCATCTCGACGAAAGAGTACGACGACTCACTCCCGCTCACCGATGGCCTCTGGGAAATCGGTGGTGTTCCGCGAGAATCGTTCGTCTCTCCGTGGGCGGTTCATTCGCCTCGCAAAGAGGACTTGGTCGCTTGGCAGGGTCGAGTCGAAGAGGAATTTGTAGACAGAGTCGTCGAGGAAACCGAAGGCTATCTGAGATAGCTCGGTGATGAGTATCTAATCGCCAGACTGCGCCCCGATTAAACCATTTCTGTCACACCGGATGACGCATTCCCTTCGGGTCCGTACAGTTCTGGAACGCTTTAGGACCAAAGAGCGAGGGCCCTAACCGTCGAATCGCATATTTCCTCACCGATAGGTTTCGTCACGCAGCGTGACGAACTCGCATTCCGGAGGACTGGTATCGCCAGCATAAATCTAAAATACATAGATTTCGTACTTAGAGTATGCCCACCCTCTCTGACCGTGGTGACGCCCCGCCAATCGACGACGATGCCACCCCACAGTCGTTCGATGATTTCGACGGTCTGTTGGCTGCCACGACGTTGCTCCAGAACCCACGTCTCGCCCGCGAGTACGTCTATCTCTGCTACTACGGGCCTGCAACGATTCAAGACCTCATCGACGAACTGGACCTCGCTCGTGCGACTGCCTACGACGACGTCGAACGACTCGAACGGCTCGGCGTCGTCGAGCGCGACGAGAGCACGCGTCCACACCAACTCACTGCAGAGCCGTTCGCGTTCGTCGACGGCCGCGAAGTCGCAATCACCCCGACGCTGCTCCACGCAGTCGCCCTCACGGAGTTCGACGACGACGCCGAGTACTTCCACAATCGGTACGGCGTCGGACGACTCGTGAGAGCAGTTCGGGCGGCAGCAGCGTACTACGCAGGGAACCTCACCCAGCGGATGGCGGCCAAAGAGATGGGTGTCCAGCCAGTCGAGGGAATGGCCATCATCTACGCCATTCGGCCGGTCCTCGAAGCTGGTCGAAAGCACGACCCCTACTTCGAACAGCTAATCTCGTCTGACCCTGACGAATTGGAGTTCGATGGGGAGTAGCAATCTTGACTCTGACGACTTCGTCCTCGCCGACACGAACCTCTTCGTCGCGGTGGGGGGCCCAGAGAATTCAAAGTTCCAGAAGCTTCGGAAGTTCGCTGCACGACATCAGGTCACCTTGCAGGTTCCCCAGCGTGTCGTCGGAGAACTGAGCACGGTGCACGTCGCTGACCGAGTTGAGACAGCCATCGAGGAAGGATGGGCTACCAAAATCAACCCACCATCGCCGACCGATTCCGATGCAGTCGCGGCGATGGATTACGTTCGGAGAGAGATTGCTCGAAAGTCCGGCAAGAACGAACACCAAGTCGAGAAAGCTGATACTGTATTCGCTGGGTTAGCAATCGAGTTTCTTCGGAACGGTCATCCACGAGTCGTCGTTCTCACTGACGACAAGATTGCAGCAGCAGCGATAGAAGGTGCAGTCGAACAACAGGGGTACGACGAATCGATTTTCGTGCTTCGTCGAAGCGACATCATGGACGATGGTGGCGACGTCCGAGTTATTTGAGAGAGGTTTGAACCAAACCGCCAGATGACGCGCCGATTAAACCAGTTCTGTCACACACTTTGACGCATTCCCGTCGGGTCCGTTACTCTTCTAATCGACAGACAGCGTCTGCCTGAACTGTCCGTATGACGAACTCGCGTAGATTTCGTTCGGCTACGTATTCGCACCCAGGAGATACAGCGAACGGGCTAATACTTATTATATCTCGTTGCGCACAATCAAACAGTGTCCGACGAAGCGAAACAACGTATAAATATTTGCCTTCCAGTCACCCCGGGTGACGACTCGAAGATATTCAGACTCCACGCGGCCGACGACGTGCTTCGACTGCTCGTCGACGCCCATCAGTCGGAGTTCACACTGAAGGAACTGTCCGAGATGACCGACCGGAGCCGGTCGACAGTCTGGCGAGCAGTCGAGTTCCTCGACGAACTCTGCGTCGTACAAGTGCGAGAGACGACACAGCGAAAGTACGTCTCTATCGACCCCGCACGACTCCAGAAAGGCGACCCGATACTCGGCATCGAACAGACAGAGTATCACGCTCCGGTCCGTGCGTTCGTAGAGCGTGTTGAGATGGCGGTCGAGAATTCGGACGATATCGACCGGTTACTCGGCATCCTCGTGTTTGGGAGCGTCGCTCGCGGTGAGGCCGACCGGAAGAGCGATATCGACGTGTTCGTCCTCGTCGGCGGCGACCGAACGACCGCCCGCCGCGTGGTCTCGAACGTGGCCAGTGAACTCGGCGAAGAACGATTCGACGGCGACCGGTACACGTTCGAACCGTTCGTCGAGAACGAGGAGAGTGCGCTCCGAGCAGGCGAAAAGCTCCGAGAGATATTCCGGGAGGGAGTCACCGTCTACGGCGGCGACGAGTTCCAACGAATCCGGACGAAGGTGATGAGTAGTGAGTAGTACCCGAATCGAGACGTTGATAGACGAGGTGCAGGCTGCCTTCGACTATCGACCCAAGGATATCGAGGACGGCCTGGAGACGAACGAGGCGGACGTCCTCCAACTCCGAAAGTCGTGTCGACTGCTCGCGGGCGCAGAGGCGCTGTTGAAGCGAGGATTCTACACGTTGGTCATCGAGGCGTCGTTCGTCGCCATCGAGCGCGTCGTCGAGTTCAAACTCCTCGAAGGCGGCGTCGAACCACGGAACTTGCCCGGAACACATCCTGGCGTGTACACGGAAGCAACGAGGCGTGGTATCCTCTCGGAACACGTCGCCGACAATCTTCAGGACCTCTGGCGGAATCATCGTGCGGAAGACGTACTATCAGGACGGGCTCGCCGCGAGAGACCGTGCAGAGAAGCTGTACGAACTCGCGTCGGAGACCCACGAGTACGTCGTCAATCAGTCGACGAAGAGACACGAGTGTATCTGCGAATGAAGTCGCGCAGTAGGTGACTGGACTGTTCCAATCTTGCGTAGTACCGATTACCCGCTAATCGCCAGATAGCGCGCCGATTAAAACACAACAGTCACACGCGATGACGCATTCCCGTCGGGTCCGTTCGGCCTTCGGCCTCACTCCCCCGACGTAGTCACGTTCGCTGACGCTCACGTGACTCCCGTCGGGTCCGTTTTGTGGAGTTTACGTGTGAACGAGATTTGTCTCGCTTCGTACCGAATCCCCGCCGAGTCCGCCGTGTGGAACGCACCCAAAAGTTGTCACACGCATTCAGGCCCAGGCTATTCGACGGGAAGCCCGAGCAGGCGATAAGCGACTGCCTCAGCGAACAGCAATCGAGCCGAGACGGCAACCCAGAGACGCGAGCAGTCGAACGCAACGGCGACACGTGAGCGAACGCAGTGGACTACCGAACTCGCCGGAGAGTCTCGTTGGCGGCAATCGCGGACAGTTCGGCGAAAAACAGGAGCGCCACGACCGCAATCCAGAAGTCACTCGCGCTCCCCTCGTCGAGAACGACGTAGTTCATCCCCTGAATCAGGTAGGTAAGCGGCATGATCCGTGCAAGAACTTCGAGTGCGAACGGCAGGTCTTCCACGGGCATGAACGTACCACCGAGGATTATCTGCGGAGAGATGACGATGGGGATGAACTGCATCACTTGGAACTCGTTTTGGGCAAACAACGACAGGAGAATACCGATGGCCAGCGCCGACAGTGCGCCGAGCCATTCGACGAGAAAGAAGAGCACAACCCCGTGTTCGAACTCGAGTTCGAAGAAGTGAACCGACGCACCGAGCAGCACGAGCGACAGCGCAGTCGCCAGCAACCCGTACCCGAGAACATATCCCAGGACCAGTTCCAGCCGTGAGATGGGTGAGACGAGGACGCGTTCGAACGTCCCCGCTTGACGCTCTCGCAGGAACCCGATTGCGGTGAGAATGTAGGTCAGCATGAACACGAACACCGCGAGCAGTACCGGCGCGACTTCGGTTGGGCGCTCGAACACCTCGCTCAACAAGTAGATGAGTACCACGGGGACGACGAGAATCAATCCGAGTGTCCGTTTGTCTCCCCGAAGCGTCATGAGGATTCGGAGCGAGACCGCCTGTGCCCCGTTCATCCCTCCTCCAACAGTTCGAGGAAGGCGCTCTCGAGGTCGGCGGCCCCCGTCGACGCGAGGAACGCGTCGGGCGTGTCGACCGCGAGAGTGCGCCCGTCTCGCAAGAACAACACGCGGTCGCAGTTCGTCGCTTCGCCGAGGTAGTGCGTCGACACGATGACGATGGCACCGTCGTCACGCCGCTCGCGGAATCCGCGCCACATCGACGCCCGAAGCACCGGATCGACCCCGACAGTGGGTTCGTCGAGGACGATGACGTCGGGGTCGTGGACGAGCGTGCACGCGAGACTCACTCGGCGAATCAGGCCGCCCGATAACGTGCGCAGACGGTCGTCAGCCCGGTCACCGAGTTCGACGAACGAGAGCGCCCGTTCGACCGCCTCACGTCGGTTCGAGAGGCCGTACAAGCGCGCGAAGAAGGCAACGTTTTGGCGGACCGTGAGGTCAGAGTACACGGCTTCCCGCTGCGGCATGAACCCGATTCGCCCGCGCGTCGCTAGCCCGAGTTCGAGTGAAGGGACGCCGTTGATGGCACTCGTCCCCGCGGAGGGGGCGAGCAGTCCGAGCAGACAGCGGATGAGCGTTGTCTTACCGGAACCGTTCGGTCCCGCGAGGCCGAGAATCTCGGGTTCGTCGAGGCGGATATCGACACCGTCGAGCGCGACAGTGGGTCCGAACTTACGGGAGAGTCCAACACAGTCGACCGAGACGTCACCGCCATCCATATCAGTGAGAGGACAGCCAACTGAAAAAATACGATGGTCCGAACAGTGCAGGTTCCACCGTCGTGTGACCGAAGACATCGTCGAGAGCGTCGATATGTCGGTCGACGAGGTCGCCACGGCGACCGACGACGGCGCGCGGACGACCGAGGAAGTGGTTGACGCGATTATCGGCGTCGCCGGCGACTGAGTCGGGTCGAGGTGGGGGCGTCCGGCCGAATCGAAACCGCCCGAGAACTCGATGTGGCGGTCGCTCGGGGAGCGAGAGAACGCGAGCGAAAAAGTCAGCCCGCGGCGGCGACCGCGACCGCAGACGCCGCGGCGGGAACCGACTTCGCGCGCCTCAACCGCGACCGAAAGCGGCGGGCGGCGCGGTTATTCGAGGTCGAAGCGGTCGTGGCTCATGACCGTGTGCCACGTCTCGACGAAGTCCTCGACGAACTCTTCTTCGCCGTCGTCGCCGCCGTACACTTCCGCGATGGCTCGAAGCCGGGAGTTCGACCCGAAGACGAGGTCGAAGCGGGTGGCCTCCCACTCGACGTCGCCCGTCTCGCGGTCGCGGACTTCGTACAGGTACCCGTCGTCCGAGACCGGCTCCCACTCGTAGTCCATATCGAGCAGGTTCACGAAGAAGTCGTTCGTGAGCGTCTCGGGTTCGTCGGTGAGGACGCCCAGATCGGAGTCCTGGTAGTTCGCGCCCAGCGCGCGCATGCCGCCGACGAGGACGGTCATCTCGTGCGCCGAGAGGGCGAGCAGGTCCGCCTTGTCGACGAGCAGGTCCTCGGGGCGCTCCTCGACGTCGTCCGCGATGTAGTTCCGGAAGCCGTCGGCGTCCGGCTTGAGCATCTCGAACGACTCCACGTCGGTCTGTTCCTGCGACGCGTCGGTCCGACCGGGCTCGAACGGAACCTCGACGTCGTAGCCGGCGTCGGCCGCCGCCTGCTCGACGGCCGCAGTGCCGCCCAGCACGATGAGGTCCGCGAGCGAGACGCGGGTGTCGTCGGACTGCGCGTCGTTGAACGACGCCTGAATCGCTTCGAGGGTGCCGAGCACGTCATCGAGCTGGGCGGGCTCGTTGACCTCCCAGTTACGCTGGGGTTCGAGGCGGATGCGCGCGCCGTTCGCGCCGCCGCGCTTGTCGCTGTCGCGGTACGTGGACGCCGCGGCCCACGCGGTCTTGACCAACTGGGAGACCGAGAGGCCCGAGTCGAGAAGCTCGGCCTTGAGCTCCTCGACGTCCTCGTCGTCGATGAGGTCGTAGTCGGCGTCCGGGATGGGGTCCTGCCACAGCATCGCTTCGTCCGGGACCTCGGGACCGACGAGCCGGGACGGCGGGCCCATGTCGCGGTGGAGGAGCTTGTACCACGCCTTGGCGAACGACTCCTGGAACTCCGCGGGGTCCTCTTGGAACTCCTCGAGCACCGCGCGGAAGTCGGGGTCCTTCTTCAGCGCGATGTCGGTGGTGAGCATCATCGGGTCGACGAACTGGTCGGGGAGGTGCGCGTCCGGCACCGCGTCCGGAATCTCGTCCGCGGGCGAATCGCCGGCCGGCCGCCACTGCCACGCGCCGCCGGGGCCCTTGTGCGCTTCCCACTCGTAGTCGAGCAGGTTGTCGACGTAGCCCATGTCCCACTGGGTGGGCGCGCTGGTCCACGGACCCTCGATACCGCTGGTGATGGTGTCGGGACCCTTCCCGGAGCCGTGGTTGTTCTTCCAGCCGAGGCCCTGTTCCTCGACGGGAGCCGCCTCGGGCTCCGCTTCGAGGTTGTCTCCGGAATCCGCGCCGTGGACCTTCCCGAACGTGTGGCCGCCGGCGATGAGCGCGACGGTCTCCTTGTCGTTCATCGCCATGCCGCTGAACGTCTGGCGGATGTTCTTCGCGGAGCCTTCGAGGTCGGGTTCGCCGTTGGGACCCTCGGGGTTGACGTAGATGAGGCCCATGACGGTGTTGCCGAGCGGCTCTTTGAGGTTGCCCTCCTCGTCGAAGCGGTCGGGGGAGGTCGTCTCCCACTCTTCTTCGGGGCCCCAACTGGGGGCCTTGTCGCCCACGTAGTCGTCGGCGCGGCCGCCCGCGAAGCCGAACGTCTCGAAGCCCATCGATTCGAGGGCGACGTTACCGGCGAGGACGATGAGGTCGCCCCACGAGAGCTGGTTACCGTACTTCTTCTTGACGGGCCAGAGGAGGCGTCGCGCCTTGTCGAGGTTCACGTTGTCCGGCCAACTGCTGATCGGCGGGAGGCGCTGGTGCCCGCCGGACGCGCCGCCGCGGCCGTCGTGGGCGCGGTACGTCCCGGCGCTGTGCCACGCCATCCGGATAAAGAGGGGCCCGTAGTGACCGTAGTCCGCCGGCCACCAGTCCTGCGAGGAGGCCATCAGCTCTTCGAGGTCGGCTTTCACCTGCTCGTAGTCGAGATTCTGGAACTCCTCGGCGTAGTCGAACTCCTCGCCCATCGGGTCGGTCTGTTGTGCGTTCTGGTCGAGGATTTCGAGGTCTAACTGGTTCGGCCACCAGTCATGGTCGGAGCCATTCATACGCGAACGGTTACCGCTTTTGGGTGATAAAATTGACTGATTTTGAATTAACTCTTGGCTATAGCCAAAGCAATCTTTTTACTTTATGAATAATTTCGGGAGAGGCCGCTCCCGAGGAGAGACACCAGTTTCGCAACCGAGCAGGTAGCGTGGAACGACGCGCGGTTCGCCTGCGCGCTCGTGAACGTCGGTGCAACTGGTCCGTCATTCGGCGCGACGCGACGCCGTCAGTCAACGCCGAGTCAGGTCGAGCCGAACCATACCAGAAAGTGACCGACAATCACTCAGATAATCAAAAAAGATACGAGCGTGAATTTATACCACATTGAGGCCCGTGACGGTTGTGTACCCTGTACGATGTGCTACGAAGCGTCTGGACTCTCCTTTGACTCACAGCTCACGGCGATACAACACGTCGAACGACGACGAGTCCTCCTCATGCTTCTCAGGTCGACTGCCAACGACGCCGCGTTCGACGACGGCCGCGCGCCGACCGAGACCGACGTTCGGAAGCTGAAACTGCAGATGTATCACGTACACCTTCCGAAGCTCGAACGGATGGGACTTATCGAGTCAACCGATGGCTGGTACGACATCCGCAGGGGTCCGCGCTTCGACGACATCGCGCCGTTGTTGCGCGTCATCGACGACCACCGAGACGAACTGCCGACCGACCTGTTGTAGTCGCCGTCGAACGAACCGGCTTGCCGAAGGACGGAAGCGCCGCCAGCGCGTCAGTTCGAGTCCCGAGAAGGGAGCAGTCCCTGGGACAGCAACCGGCGAGAGATGACGATGAGGCCGTTCTGGAATCCACTACCGAAAATCGCGTGTTCTTCGCCCGTGTCGGGGACAATCGTGCTGACGAGAATCGACGAGCGGTCGACGAGTAACAGCCGGCCGATGGCGAGGTTCTCGGCGACGTTCTCGCCGCGGAGCCATTCGAGGCCGGAAACGAACGTCGTCGCGTCCGGGATGGCCGCTCGAATCCGTTGTTGCAGGGATTCGGTCGCCGCCCCGATGACGACGTCCACGTCATTGTCGCGGGAGTTCAGGTCCTCGACGAGACGGTCGGTCAGAAGCGAGTCGTCACCGAGGACGAGGACGATTTCGTCGTCCGCGTCCGAGAGGAGTTTGCGCGTCCGGTTCGCGATGGCGTCCGTTCCGGACATCGCCCAGACCTCTTGAACCGAGCCCTGTTCGTCCGAGTCGATTCTGTCGGTCCGTTCCAGTGCGTTCGTGAGCCGGTCGATTCGGTTTTGGTACTGGGCACGGAGCGTCTCGGTCGCTTCCAAGAGGGGCACAGACCGAAACCGCTGTGGACTCGAGTGCTGGACCTCGACGAGCCCCTGTGCCTCCAGCACGCGAACCGCATCGTAGACGCGGGTCCGTGGGACGTCAGTAATCTCACTGAGTTGTTTCGCCGTGCCCGTCGAGACGCGACTGAGTCCGACGAAACACTTTGCCTCGTACTCTTTGAGTCCGAGTTGCTGAAGGACGTCGATAGCGTCTTCTTGTGAATTTTCCGTGCTCATGGGTCCCAACCGACATTCCGAGTCGTCTCGGTGCTTCACTAGAAGTTGCATCGGCGAACGGATAACAATTGTTACTTTGTGAGTGAATCAACGGGAGGCCGCCGAAACATCCGCTCTAATACGGGCTGAAAGGCCGATTAACTGCGTGTTTGTGACGCCGAGGCTGTAATCTTCTCAGTGACAAAATAACGAGGGCTCGCAGTAGCCCGAGTTGTCCGGGAATCTCGTCTATTGCGTATTTACTCAGTTAATCACAAAATGTTATATTGTTCGGAATCGAACACCGGGTGCGGCACACAGTGAAGTACTGTGTCCCAACCACAATCGACACGTGCCGCCTCAGCCACGTGTCGTGGCTGAGTTTCGGAGACAACGAGGCACCCCACTATGAGTACTGACTCGGCGGAAGATACCCGCTCTGTCGCAATCGAACAACTGGAACAGTTCGGCCTCAGCGCGTACGCCGCGCGGACGTTCGTCGCGCTCACCGGTCTGGGCATCGGCACGGCAACGGACGTCAGCGAGGTCTCCGACGTTCCTCGAACCCGGGTATACGATGCGGTCGACGAGCTACACGAGCGGGGGCTCGTCGACATCCAACAGTCCTCGCCGAAGAAGTTCTGGGCGGCGTCCGCGGGGACGACGTGCCAGAAGTTCGAACAGGAGATGAGACAGCGGAGAGACCTCTTGATGGCGTCGCTTCGGGAACTCGGGAGCACACAGCGCAAGCAAGAGCGCGGCGTCTGGACGGTCAACGGCCAGTCCGCGGTCACGGACCGCGTCCTCGAATTCATCGAACGGGCGGAAGACGAAATCGTCTACATGATCGTCGAGGAACTGCTCACCGAGGACGTCACGGAGGCGCTGAGGGAGGCGGCACACCGCGGGGTCTCGATTCGGCTCGCGGGTGTCTCACCGGACGTTCAGGAGACGCTCCGCGACGAAATCCCCGACGCGGAGCTGTTCGACACGCTGTGGATGTGGTCGGACACGCCGGCGGGCCGCCTCATGATGGTCGATAGAACGCAAACGCTCGTGAGCGTACTCGTCAACGACGACGACGCGGCTCTGTCGGACCCTCGCTCGGAGACGGCGATTTGGGGGGCTGGCGAGACGAACAGCCTCGTCGCGGTGCTCCGGGCGATATTCACGTGGCGGCTCGAAAACGACGGCCTCGACGACTGAGACGAGGACCGCTCGACTCGTTGGGCGGTTCGAAACACGGAGACAGAAGCGTTCGAAGTCGAAAACTCATTACTGCGGCTCGTTACAATCTCGAGGACTGTCGAGAAAATCGCTCGCGCGTGACCCCGAGCGCGGCGCGAGCGGCGCGGAATGCCATCGGGGTGGTCCGGCGACGTACTACCGTGGTGGACGCGGCGGCGCGATAGCGGTCGTCGCCACCGCGCCCATCGCCACGACAGGGTCGACGATGGGTATCGGAACGTCGGCCCGCACGTCGGGAATCGCGCCCGACGAGGAGATGCCGGTACAGCTCGGCGCGACGACGTCGCACCCGGCGTCGACGAGGCGGTCGACCGCCGCGCGAATCGCCGCCCGGCCGTCGTCGGTCGTGAGGTAGTTCGTCGTCGCCGCGCCCTCGACGACTTCCTCGGCCGCGAGCCGGTCGCCGAGCAGGTCACGAATGGCCGACCCGGCCCCGTTTTCGAGGCCGAGCGTCCCGACGCGCTCGCCGCGGGCGGACGCGACGGCCGCCACGCTCGCGCCCGCCCCGACGACCGGGACGTCGAGCGCCTCGTCGAGCGCCTCCACGCCGGGGTCGAGCGCGCAACTGACGCAAAGCGCGTCGACCTCGGTCGCCAGCTCGCGGCCGAGCGCCTCGATATACGGGAGGGCGTCGGCCTCGGCGGCCGCGTTCGGAATCCCATCGGGGTGGTCGGGGATGCACCGCGACAGCGTCGAGACCTGCGGGTAGTGCCGCTCGATGACTCGCCCGTGGCGAGCGACCTCCGCGGGGTCGTCGAGGGTGAGCACGCGGAGAACGCCGAGTTCGACCATCAGACGGCACCCCCGCCGTTCCGGTCGGTGTCCGGGTCCGGCGCGTCCGAGTCCGCGTCCAGCGCGTCCGAATCCGCCGGCTCGTCGATGCCGCGGGCCTCGAAGAAGCCCTGCTGGCGGAGCGCGTCGAGCAGTTCGCCCTCGCGGCGGTTCATGAAGCCGCTCGGCCCCCAGTAGCGTTCGAGCGTCTCCTGCCACTCGCGGCGGTCGTCGCCGTAGACGCTGTCGCCGTACATCTCGTTCATCGCGTCGTAGCAGGCGTCGAGTCGCGCCTCGGTGGGGTCGCGGTAGCCGCCCTCGTGGAGCACCGTGTCGAGTGGAACCCGCGGAGCGTTTTCGGTCGCCTCGCCGTGGCGCGGGACGCCGAGACAGAGGCCGAAAATCGGCAGGACGCCCGCGGGAAGGTCGGCCGTCGCGGCGACGTCGGTGAGGTTGTTCAGGATGTTGCCGATGGGACAGACGCCGTAGCCGCGGCTTTCGGCGGCCAGCATCACGCCCATCGCGGCCAGCGAGGCGTCTATCGACCCCTCCAACAGCCCCATCGCGGGCGTCGTCCGGAACTCCCGGTCGCGGTGCTCCAACAGCAGTCGAATCCGGCGGACGTCGACGCAGACGAGGAGGAAGTGGCTCGCCTCCTCGACCTGCACGGTGCCGCGGCTACACAGCTCGTGAATCCGCTCGCGGCGGTCGGGGTCGCGTATCCAGACGAAGCTGTACATCTGGGTCGTCCCGCTGGTCGGGGCCTTCCGTCCGGCGTCGACCATCGCGCGAACCTCGTCGTCGGGAACCTCGGCGTCGGTCTCGAACTGGCGGACCGTGGCGCGGCGCGCCAGCCACGGGGCGAGGTCGGGGACGTCAGCGGCCGCCGCGTCGAGCGCGGGGCGGTCCGCGTGGTCTGCGTGCTCCGTGTGGTCCGCGCGGCCCTCGTGGCCACCGGGCGCGGGCGTGCGGTCGCTCACACGAGCACCTCGCCGTCGTCGACGACGACCTCGCCGTCGAGAGAGACCGTCGGTTCGAGGACGACGCCGTCGAGATGCGAGTCGCAGTCGATAGTGCCGCCGAAGCCGAGGTTGTCGCCGAAGGCGACGTGGCAGGTGCCGTACACCTTCTCGTCTTCGAGGACGGTCCCGATGATGCTCGCCGCCGGGTTCGTCCCGAGGCCGAGTTCGCACACTCGCCGGGCGCAGTCGTCGCCGCTCGTCGCGTCGAGGAACTCGTCGGCGGCCGCGCCCTCGACGGACGCGACGCGCCCCCCGTCGAGTTCGACCGTCAGCGGCTCGTCGAGGACGCCGACGCCCGCGAGACCGCCGTCGAAGACGAGCGTGCCGGTGGCCGTCCCCTCGACCGGCGCGATGTAGCTCTCGCCGGACGGGAGGTTACCGGAGTCGCCGGGGTCGGCGATGATACCGTCGCTCGGGATGCCGTCGCGACCTGAAAGCGACATCGTCGCCGACGCGTCGCCGACCTCGATGCGGGCCTCGTCGGCCGCGGTGAGCTTCTCCGTGAGCGCCGCCGTCAGTCGCTCGACCTCCCCGTAGTCGGCCGTAATCGCGCCCTCGCCGAACATCTGGTCCGTGATGCCGGGCATCGTAGCGACGCGAGCGCCGGCCTCGGTCGCGGCCTCTCGCGCTCGCGTGTGGGTCAGCGACGCGGTGGTCGGACAGACCACGACATCGGCCGATTCCATGGCGCGGGCGACCGACTTCGGCGGTTCCATCCCGTTTCGCTCCATCGGCGGAATCTCGAACAGGCCGGACTCCAAGCCGAGTTCGACCCCCGCTTCGAACAGCGCCCGGCCGATGTGGTTCGTGTCGGTGTCGGTCACGACGAGGAGCGACTCGCCGGGGGTGGCGTCCATGTTCTCGGCGAGGAGTCGCGTCGCCACGGCGCGGTGGTCGACCACGTCAGAGCACCTCCTCGGCGGTCTTCGCCAGCACCGACCGCCCGAGCAGAACGCTCGTGTCCGTTACCTCGCGGACGGTCGCTTTCATCTCGGGCGTGTACCCCATGCAGTCCATCACGATGAGGTCGGCGTCGGTGCCGATGTCGGCCGCCGCGGCCGACACCTCGTCTTCGTCGGCGTACGGCGACCCCGCGGCGGTGACGAGGTCGTAGTCGGCCCACTTCTCGAACGTCATGGCCTCCTGTTCTTCCTTGGGCATGATGACGCCGAGAGTGCCCCCGTCGAGGATGGTCGAGACCCACGCCGAAAGCAGGTCGCTCGGCTCGAAGACGGGGACGCTGACGTCGAACGGCGGGAAGTGACCCGTACAGAGGACGCCGATGGCCGTGACCTCAGATTCGAGGTCGCGGATGCGCTCCCCGAGGAGTTCGACGACCGACTCGCGGTCGACGGTGACGGCCGTGCCGTCGGCGAGTCGCGAGACGTACACCGGCTCTCCCTCGCGCGGGCCGACCGCGGCCTCGACCGCGGCCGCCGAGTCGAACCGGTCGAGCGCGCCGACTTCGACGATGTCCACCTCGGGCGAGAGGGTCGCCGCGATGTCGGGCGTCACGTCGCTCCGGGGTGCCTGCCCGATGGTCACGAGTCCGAGCGTCGACATCTCAAACGCCCTCACCCAGCGTCTGGAGGCGGCCCATCGAGCCGTACAGCGACGTGAGGCGGTCGTACTCGGCCTCGTCGTAGAACGACGCCCGGCCGCGGGTGAAGTCCTTGGCCGTCTCGACGACGAACCCGGTCGCGTCGAGCAGGTCGGTGAGGTAGTTCGCACCGGTCCCACAGCCGGGGACGGGCGAGACGCTCGTCGTCGCCACGCCCACGACGGGCGCGTCTGTCGCCGTCGCCGGCTGGAGGATGCTGTTGATGTGGTGCACGTCGTTGCCGTAGGGGGTGATGTCCTGCATCGTGAGCGTGAGCGTGCTCGGCGGGCGGCCTGTCGCCCGCTCTTGGATGTCGAGGAGGCTGTCGCTCACCTTGAGCACCCACCCCTCTTTGACCGTGGGCGTGATGGCGAAGCCGCGCTCGCAGTGGACGCGGTTCCCCTTCGTGGCGTCGACGGAGACGACGGCGTCCATCTCCTCGTCCACCTCGTGTTCGTTCATCGTACGCGTATCGACCGGACTGCCCATGAAGGGCACCGGGTCGTGCGGGGAGGTCGGCGCGTCGGGACAGACGTGCGTGGCGATGCGAACGTCGCCGGCGAGCACGTCGCCGCGGGCGCGCATCTCGCCGAGGTGGAGCGCGACCGCGAGGGCGACGATGGCCCCGTCGGCGTCGGAGACCGGACCGAGCTCGGCCGGCCGCGCGGCGACGCCGCCGAGGCGACCGACGACGCCGAGCGTCGGCGCGTCCGGGTCGCGGCCGGGGACGACCGTCTTGACGAAGTCGGTCGACCCCTCGTCGGTCGAGATGGTCGTCACCTCGGTTTCGAGACCGTGCGTTTCGAGCGCGTCGCGTACCAGTTCGCCGTCCGCGTCGGGACGGCTGAGAATGTCGTAGGCTTGCTGAATCTTGTCGAACATGAGTGTCGTTAGTTGAATACGTGTGATTTGACCGCTTTTCCGACCGCCTGTTCCACCGAATCGAAGAGCGCCGGGTCGGCCATCCCCGCGCCCAGAGAGAGGTTCGCCGCGGGCGCGACGACGACCGCCACCGACCGACCCTCCGCGAGTTCCGCCGTCGAGACGGGCATCCCCGTCTCGGCGTCGAGCGTCGTGATGAGGTCCGGGAACGTCGCGAGGCGCTCGCCGTCGAGTTCGAGCGTCATGTACTCGTTCCAGAAGGTGAGCTCGCGCCCCTCGATTTCGACCTCGCCCACGTCGAAGCCGCCGGTCGTCTCGAGCGCGAACGACTCGACGGGACCGACGAGCGAGACCTCGCCGCCGAGAACGTCGGCGACGCGGTCCGCGGCGTCGCGGCCGTCGTCCGCGAGCCTGACCGCGCGACCGACCGCCTCGGCACGGTCGTACGTGTCGAGCGCCGCGTGCGCCTCGGCGTAGCTCGCGGGAACGGGATTGCGGGCGACGGCGACGAGGCCGCCGGCGTCTTCGGCCGCGTGCCGGACGAGCGACGCCGCCGTGCCGAGTTCCGCCTCGACGACCGTCTCCAGTCGGCTGGCGGTTCCCGGCACGCCGCCGACCGCCGCCTGCACCGACTCGGCGTCCTGCGACAGCCCGATAGAGCCCATCGGCCCGGTGGGGTGTGCCCGCCCGTTGCAGGCCGCGTCGACGAGCGGGAGGCCCGTCACGGCCGACTGGAGCAGGCCGTTGACGGTGGCGAACCCGCCCATCTCGTTCGTCATCAGCGCGCCGACGGTCGTCCCGTCGGCCGCGAGTCGGTCGACCAGTAGCTCCACCGCGCGCACGTAGTCCGCGGGGTCGACGTGGCTCTCCGTCGCGGCGGGCGCGCCCACGCCGCTGACGGTCACCACCACGTCCGTCGGGTCGAGGTCGGCGACCGAGACGATGGTCGGCCGGCCGTACTCGACGGCGAGTTCGCCGAACTCGATGCCCTCCGCCAGCGAGCCGCCGCCCCCGCCGCCGAGGACCGCACCGCCGACCGCGACGTCTTCGACCCATTCCGCCGTTATCGTCCGCTCGCCGTCCGTCGGCGCGGGCCGTGTGTCGTCTGTGGGTGCGGGCTGTGCGTCGTCTCTTGCCGCGCTCTGCGTTCCGTCCGTCTGTGTCCGCGTGTCGTCTGTCGTCATTGGGATGTCTCGGGGGAGTCTCCGTCGTCGGCCGTCACGCTGAGGAAGGCGTTCGGCCGCTGTCTGTCGGCGTTGCGAAGCGTCGCGGTCCCCCGCGCCCGGAGTCGCTTCATGCCCGCCGCGAGCAGGTGGTACGTCTGGTCGCGGCCCATCGATTCGAACAGCCCGTCGGACTTCGCCACCGCCGTGGCGCAGACCTCGTCGTCGCGGCACGGTCGGTCGCAGGCCGAACACGCCGGCTGGTCGGCCTTGAACGCCGCCGGGTCGGACGCGCACGACCGGAGCAGTTCGTCGGTCCACGGGCGGTTCCGTCGCGCCCGCCGGAGGGCGGCGAGGCGCTCTGCGCGCTCTGCGGTCATTCCCACTCCGCGCCCTCCTCGAACCGGTCGTCGTGGAGGAAACACCGCGCGACCTGGTCCGGCCCGCGCTCGTACAGTTCGGGTTCCTCGACCGCGCAGGCGTCGAACTCGTGGGCACAGCGCGACCGGAAAGCACAGCCGCTGGGCTTTTCTCTCGGGTCCGGCACCTCGCCGTCGAGCGTGATTCGGTCGGGTTTCGCCAGTTCGTCCTCCTCGCTGATGGTCGAGATGGCGGACAGGAGCGCCCGGCTGTAGGGGTGTTGCGGCGACCCGAACACCGAGTTCACGTCGCCGACCTCCACGAGCCGCCCGAGGTACATGACGCCGATGCGGTCGGCGACGTTCTTCAGGAGCGAGAGGTCGTGGGTGATAAACAGGTAGGTGATGCCGAACTCCTCCTGTATCTCTTCGAGGATGTTGATGATGCGGGCCTGCACGCTCACGTCGAGCGCGCTCGTCGGCTCGTCGAGGACGACGAACTTCGGGTTGAGCGCGACCGCGCGGGCGATGCCGACGCGCTGTTTCTGGCCGCCCGAGAGCTGTCCGGGGTAGCGGTACATGAACTCCCGCGGGAGGTCCACCATGTCCAAGAGTTCCTCGACCCGTTCGAGCCGGGCCTCGGAGTCGCCGTAGTCGTGAATCTTCAGGGGAGCCTCGATAATCGACTTGACGCGGTGGCGGGGGTTGAGGCTCGAAGACGGGTCCTGATGGACGATTTGCATATTCCGACGGAACCGCTTGAGCTCGCCGTCGGAGAGGTCGACGACGTTCTGGCCGTCGATTTCGACCCGCCCGCTCGTCGGCTCCGTCAGGCGGAGCATCGACCGGCCGGTCGTCGTCTTGCCGGAGCCGGACTCGCCGACGAGACCGAACGTCTCGCCCTCCGCGATGGAGAAGCTCACGCCGTCGACGGCGCGGACCTCCCCCGCCTTCTTCTGGAGGATGCCCTCGAAAAGCGGGAAGTGCTTCTTGAGGTTCTCGACCGTGACCATCGGGTCGTCGAGGTCCCGGTCGCGCTGTGCCGCCGCCGTCGAGTCGGTCGTGTACGCTGAGTCGTTCATTGGTCCGTCCCCCCGTCTGCTGAGACGTCTCCGAGGGCGTCGCCACCGGCGGACAGCCACGGCGCGGTGCCGATATCGACCGGGTCGGCGGCGAGCGACTCGTGACGCTCGCGGGCCGGCGTTCCGCTGAACAGGTGGCACGCGGTCGCGTGGTCGGAGCCGGTCTGTCGCGGGTACGGGTACGCGTCGTGACAGGCCGGCTCCGCGTGCGGACAGCGGTCGGCGAACCGACAGCCGGCCGGCGGGTCCGTGTAGTCGGGCAGGTGCCCTTCGATGCCGTCGCCGATGCCGGTCGACAGCGTCGGGATGCTCTCCAACAGCCCGCGGGTGTAGGGGTGCTGGGGGTTCGCAAACAGGTCGGCGGTCGGCGCTTGCTCGACGATTTCGCCCGCGTACATCACGTTGATGCGGTCGCTGACCTCGCGGGCGACGCCGAGGTCGTGGGTGATGTAGAGGACGCTCGTGTCGCGCTCCTCGACGAGTTCGTCGAGGAGGTCGAGCACCTTCGCCTCGGTCGTCACGTCGAGGGCGGTGCCCGGTTCGTCGGCGATGAGCAGGTCCGGCTCCGACAGGAGCGCGATGGCGATGAGGACGCGCTGGCGCATCCCCCCGGAGAGTTCGACCGGGTAGCTCTCGAAGACGCGCTCGGGGGCCGAGATTTCGACCTCGCGGAGCATCTCGATGGCCCGCCTCCTGTGTTCGGCCTTCCCGCCGGTCGACAGCGCGTCGCGGACGAGCTTCGACAGCGACAGCCGCGGCCGCCCCTGCCACTTCAGCACGTCCATCATCTGCTCGCCGACCGTCAGGACGGGGTTGAGACTCGTCATCGGGTCCTGCATTATCATGCTCATCTCCTTGCCGCGCCGCGAGTGGCGCTCGGCGTCGGAAAGCGAGAGCACGTCCTCGCCCTTGTAGCGAATCTCGCCCTCGGGGATGGTCGCCGAGGGGAGCAGTCCCATAATGGACTTCACGGTGACGCTCTTGCCACAGCCCGTCTCGCCGACGAGCGCCGCGGTCTCGCCGCGCTCGATGGTGAAATCGATGCCGTTTATCACTTCGGCCGTCCCGTCGTGGGTCTCGAAGTGGACGTGGAGGTTCTTCACCTCCAAGATGGGGTCAGCCATCTCAGTCCACCTCCACGTCGAGCACGTCGCGCAGGCCGTCGCCGATGAAGTTGAACCCGAGGACGGCGAAGGAAATCGCCAGTCCGGGGAACACGGCGATCCACCAGAAGCTCGTGACGTAGTTGCGGCCCTGTGCAATCATCGCGCCCCACGTCGGCGTCGGCGGTTGCGCGCCGAGGCCGAGGAACGACAGGCCCGCGCCGACGAGGATGACGAAGCCCATGTCGAGGGTCGCCTTGACCGTGATGGGGCTGACGACGTTCGGGAGAATCTCCCTGAACGTCGTCCGCACCCACCCCGACCCGAGCGCCCGGCTCGATTCGATGAACTCGTCTTCCTTTATCGAGAGCACCTCGCCCTGCACGAGGCGGGCGTACCACGACCACCACGAGAAGGCGATGGCGACCATGACGTTGAACAGCGACGCGCCGGTCGCGGCGACCACCGCCATGGCGAGGAGCGTGGGCGGGATGGCGAGGAAGATGTCCGTCACCCGCATGATGACGGTGTTCGTCGTTCCGCCGAGGTAGCCCGCGATGAGCCCGAGCGTCACGCCGATGGAGATGGCGATAGAGAGGACGATGCCGCTCATCAGGAGCGACAGGCGCGCGCCGAACAGGACGCGGCTGAAGATGTCGCGGCCGGTCGTGTCGGTGCCCATCAGGTGCGTCGCGCTCGGCGGCTCGCTCGCCTGGTCGAAGTAGACACCCGCGCCGGCGTGTTCGGGGAACGGCGCGATGTAGGGCGCGAGGAGCGCCGCGGCGACGAGCGTCAGAATCATCGCCAGTCCGACGAGCGAGAGCTTGTTGCCCGCGAAGGTCCGAAAGCCGCGTTTGAGCTGTCGAATCCGCTCTTTTCTGGCGGCGCTCTCGGTGTCGAGAAACGGGATGGAGGTCTTCGTGGACACGGCTATCCCTCCTCCAGCCGCACCCGCGGGTCGAGGTAGCCGTACAGCAGGTCAACCACGAAGTTGGCGGTCACGAAGCCGATACCGACCACGATGGTGACGCCGACGATGGCGTTGAAGTCCTGATAGAGGATGGCCTGGACGCCGTAGCGCGCCATCCCCGGCCACGCGAAGACGATTTCCACGAGGAACGCGTTCCCGAGGAGGAAGCCGAAGGCGAGGCCGACCACCGTGAGTGAACTCGTAAAGGCGTTTTGGAGCATGTACTTGTATTCGATGAGGGTGTTCGGAAGGCCGTAGGCCCGCGCGGCGAGGACGTAGTCCTTGCGCTGTTCATCGATCATGTCCGAGCGGATGAGCCGCATCACCTGCGCCAGCGTGGCGAGGCCGAGCGCGACGGTCGGCAACAGGAGGTGCGTGGCCGCGTCGAGGAACGTCCCGAACTGGCCGGCGATGAGGCTGTCGACCAGATACAGGCGCGTCACCGCCGGCGGGGGTGCCACGCCGTCGCTGAGTCGCCCCGAGAGAGGCAACAGTCCGAGGCTGACGACGAAGACGATTTGCAGGACGATAGCGACCCAAAACCGCGGCATCGACACGCCGAACAGGGCGGTAATCCGCGAGAGGTGGTCCTGCCAGCGGTCCTTGTTGGTGCCGGCGACGACGCCGAACGGAATCGCCAACAGGACGGCGCAAAACAGCGTGACGACGGTCAGTTCGAGCGTCGCGGGCAGGCGAGCGACGATGTCCGAAAAGACGTTGTTGTTCGTCCGGAGCGACATCCCCCAGTCGCCCTGTACGACGCCGACGAGCCAGTCGACGTACTGCATCGGCAGGGGCTGGTCGAGGCCCATCTCGGCCCGGAGTGCCGCGACTTGCTGGTCAGTTGCTTCCGGTCCGAGCGCCAACCGAACGGGGTCGCCCGGAATCACGCGGGATATCAGGAAGATGAGCACTGACAGCCCGAAGATGACGGGGACCGAGTGGATTGCGCGCCGAACCAGGTAATCTACGTATGACATTGGTGAGTTGGAAAGACGGCCCGAGGCGGGGCGTCGGAAGTCGTCGGGCGGCTACTTCGCGCGACCCTCGCCGCTCCGAGTCATCGAGTGGACGTCCCAGTCGAACGACATCACGCCGCGGTACTGCCAGCCCTCGACGTTCTCGTTGATGCCGATGCGGTACGGCGGGTTGGCGATGTAGACGCTGGGCATGCCCTCGATGATGAGCGCCTGCGCCTCCTCGTACTTCTCCAGCCGCGACTGGAGGTCGGTGGTCTGGCGCGCCTCTTCGAGGGTGGCCGCGATTTCGTCGGTGGAGTACCACGACTGGGAGATGTACGACCCGAACGAGGAGGGGTGGTACATCAGGTAGGTGTGGCTGTCCGGCGACGGCATCTTCGCCGTGTGGAAGATGTTCGTCAGGTGGGCGGTCGACTCGACGCTCGTCGCGCGGTCGGTGAGGCGGGCCCACTGAAGCGGGTTGATTTCGAGGTCGATGCCGAGTTCGTTCAGCCCGGCCTGATTGAGAAGCCCCATCTGGCGCTGGAGTTCGGTGCCGGCGATGACGACGTGTTCGAGGCCGATTTCGTTGATTTCGTCGACGGAGTAGTCCGCCTTATCGAGGAACTCCTTGGCCTTGTCGAGGTCCTGTTCCATCGGGGCGAGGTCGCCGTTGTGACCCGCCATCTGACGGGGGACCGGCCCGGCCGCGACGCCGCCGCCGCCGATGATGTCGTTGACGGCGCTGTCGTAGTCGAAGGCGTAGGCGATGGCCTTCCGGACGTTGATGTCGTCGGTCGGTGCCTTCTGGCAGTTCATCGGGAAGTGGAACAACTGCAGTTGCGGCACCTCGGGGACGCGGACGTTAGAGTACGAGTCCATCTCGGCGTACGCCTGCGTGCCCATGTACTGGTCGGTCATGTCGCCTTCGCCCTGTTGCATCGTCGTCTTGATGGTGGACTCCTCGGTGATGACCGTCGAGCGGAACGTGTCGAAACTGTCCTCGCTCCAGCCCTTCCAGTAGTCCTCGTAGGCCGACGCCTCGATGGAGTTGCCCTGCTCCCAGTCGTCGAGGACGTACGCGCCCGACCCGGCGGAGTTGCTCTGGAGGTAGGCGTTCCCGTAGTCGCCGTCCTGCTCGTTCTCCTGAACGACGGTGCTGTTGACGATGTAGAACTGGACGAACGTCGCCAGCGCCGGCCCGTACGCCTGATTGAACTCGAAGGCGACCGTCTGCTCGTCGCGGACGGTGATGTTCGAGGGGTCGAGGTAGTCGAGCCAGAACGACGAGTAACCGCGCTGGAGTTCCAGCATCCGGGTGAGCGAGTACGCCACGTCGTCGGCGGTCAGCGGCGTGCCGTCGGAGAACGTCACGTCGTCGCGAAGGGTGAACACCCAGGTCTGGCCCCCGTCTTCGGTGTCCCAACTCTCGGCGATGTGGGCGGTCGGCTGGAGCGTCTCGGCGTCGACGGTGATGAGTTCGTCGTAGAGGTTCTGGGCGGCGAGCCCCTGCGTGTAGTCGACCTGCTCTGCGGGGTCGAGCGTCCCGAACACCTGCCCGGCGATGAAGTGGAAGTCGTTGCCGCCGCTTCCTCCGTCCCCACCGCTTCCGCCGTCGCTCGTCTGTTCGGTCGCGGTCGAGTCGCTCCCCGAACTCCCGTCGGTCGTCTCGGTCTGCTGGGTCCCCTGACAGCCCGCGAGCGCGACACTCGTCGCTCCCGCACCGATGAGTTTCAGCAGTTTTCTGCGTTCTATGTTGCCGGTTGGCATGGAGGGTTGTGGATACCCCATTCGTATAAAGTTTTCCCAGAGATTTAACATATCGTTGTCTGAGAAAGTTGATTCATCTAATGCTATATTTGAAATAATATTGTAGAGCGTTCGAGGAGTACAGAAATAGAGGGACAGGGTACGGAGCCCCAGACACACCGACAAACACCACAATATTCGTCAATTTACCTGATACATACACACCAATTACGGAAAATAGTGAACAGTATTCGTGTCACATACGGCGGGGACGACGGGGAAGAGAACAGGCGAAGTCCGGGCGAAGCCAGCGGTTCGCGACGGCTACTGCGGCAGAAACAAGGCGGGTTCGGCGTGCCGAAACGAACAGCGACGTTCGTTCCCGAGGTCGCTCACCGTCGTCCAAATCACGGATTCGGTCCGTAGCGTTTCGACGAACGCGCGGTCGGTGTCCGAATCGTAAAACACGGGGAAGAGGACGGCATCCGTCATTTCTTCGGATTTCACGACGACGACGAAGATGCGCACGTTTGTATCGCGGGCGCGGTAGACTTCGAACTGGTCGAACGCCGCTTCAGACGCTGAAACGGTCGAATAAAGCGCTTCGAACTCCGAGTTCGGCACGAGGAGCCGAAATCCGGGGTTGCCCGTCGCCGACGCGTCCGTCGTCGCGACGTCGCCCGGATGTAAGACGAGCGTCTCCCAGCCGGCGTCTTCGAGCGCCGCCGCGACCTCGTCGATTTCAGTGAGGATGTCGGCCCAATCGACGAGCACCTTGTTCGTTCGATTGATTTTTCCGCGAACCATGACGTCATCCTCCGTGAACGGGGAGCAAAAGTGTTTGGGACCGAAAGTCCGTGTTCGTCCGACGGCCGGCGATTTCGAAACTCGGCGCACACAGCACGATTAAACGATTCGTTTACATTGTGTATCCGATTCGGAGATTTTCCAGAAACATTCATATATATGAAGCGAAGCGGTATAACCGTGAGACTAGCAATGCCCGATTCGCAGGAGTGGATAGAGGACCCGCGCGTTGTCGAGCTTCTCGAAGACCAGATGGACAAGAAGGACGTCCTCATCTTCCGCGAGTTGAACAAAGACGGGCGAATTTCGGACACGGAGCTGGCCGACCGCGTCGGGCTCTCCCGGACGGCCGCGCGGCGGCGGCGCAAGATGCTCCAAGAAGACGGCATTCTCGAAGTCTTCGCGCTGTTGGTCTTTCGGGCGGCCAACTACCCCTATGCGGAGGTCCACATCTCCTACGACAACCACGCCACGAACGACGAGATTACGGCGTTCATCGAGCGACTCCTCGACGAGGGGCTGGTGTACGAGGTTGCCGAATGTATCGGCGAGTACGACCTGCTGATTCGCGTCTGGCAGTCCTCGCTGAGCAGTATCAACAGCTACGTGCGCGAACTCCTCCAAGACAGCGACATGGTCGACACCTACACTATCGTCCCCATCACCGACTCCTACAAGATGTTCCACCGGACGTTCTACAGACCGGGCGAAGACGCCGACGACGCGTCGTGACCGGCTCGCGGGTCGCCGCCGAGAAAGTTGGGTCTAATCCGAACGGAGTTCGGTCGGAGTTCGGTCGGAGTTCGGTCGGTGTTGTCCCGAAGTTCGGAAAACCGCTATCCCCCCGTCGGATCGTTCGATAGACGGGGAGACAGAGGCCCCCACTCTGCGACGGACACCGTCGACGGCGCGTCGCGCCCGCGGAGCGTCACCGGTTGTCGCTCGGCCACCGGCCGACCGCCGCGTTCCCCACCCCCTCCCCCTCCGGCCCGACGCAACGCAACGCACCGCCTCGGACACGGTTGCCCCTGCCCCGGGTCGGAACCTCACCAACGGGTTCTTTTGCGGACAGTCGGTCGAGTCGTTCCACGGTTCAGTCGGCGCGCTCGACGTACCACGTGGTGCCGCGGGTGTACCCCCACTGGGAGATGCGGATGGCCTCCGCCTCGCGCTGGAGCGTCCCGACGAGCGACCCGATCTCCTTCGGCGACAGTCCCACCTCGTCGGTGATGTGTCTGCTCTTGAAGTAGAACGCGCCCTCCGAGGCGCGCGCCGAGAGGTACTGTTCGAGTCGGTCTCGCTTGGACGGGGCACTACCGGAGCTCATAGTTCGGGGTGCGGGTCGCGAGTGAAGCGGTTCGGGAACTCGCGGTAGACGCGGCCGTACGTCGCGAGCAGGACGAGCAGTAAGAGCGTCGTGAACGTCGAGAAGAACAGCTTCGTCTGCACGAGCGCGCCGAAAAGCGGGGTCCACGGGTCGAGGAACGTCGGGAGCCCCGCCTCGGGGAGCGAGAACACGACGCCCAGCGAGGCGGCGACCGCGACCGCGGTGTACCCGGCAGTTCGCCGGAGCGCCGCGGTTTCATGCATCCTCGACCTCGATATCGGTCTGTTCCGCGATGTCGTCGAGGAGGTCGAGGTTGTCGTCCATCTTGGGCGTCAAGAAGAACAGTTTGCCGTACTCCTCGCCGCTGGTGGTGAGGACGCCGTTCTCCGTAAGCATCTCCAAGTGGTGCTGGACGGTCTTGTAGTTCAAGTCGAGTTCGTTCGAGAGCTGGTTCGTGTTCATCGGGCGCTCGTTCAGCGCGCGGATGAGTCTGAGGCGGTTCTTCCCCCCGCGGGTCCCGCCGACGAGCCACCACAACAACTGCCTCATCTGGGCTCCCGTTTTGCTCCGCCGGTGTTCGTGACGTGCATCTGTCGTCGTCTGCTGGAGCGCCTGCGCTCTCGTGGTGTTGTTGTGGGTCGTCATTGTCGCGTGCCCGTCACGGTCGTCCCGCGGCCAGTCATCGAGGGCGTGTTCATCTCGCAGTTCGTCGAGTGCGTCATCTATCGAATCTACCCGCGTAACGGCGGATAATGATTCGCCGAACTCGACGCAGAGTTGCCCCCGAGACGGGCACAAATTAGGCCCAAATTCGAATCGAAACCGACCGACTCGGGACCGATACCACGGGCAGTCGACCGGGGGAAAGCACGTCTTTGGCGGCCTCTCGAAACAGGGCCCGCCGGGTCACGGCGCGGGACCGAACGCCGCGACGAGCAACCCGAACCCCCTCCCGACCGACCGCTCGAACCGACACTTTTTAGGCCGGCCTAAACAATGTGTCGAGCGAGCGACGAACGGACCGCGGCGTCGGCGACGACCCGCGAACAGACACACTGACACGTCATGGTCGGCACGACACTCACCCAGATACGAACCCACATCGAATCGCTCGCGAGCGACGACGGGAGCTACGAGCTCGTCTGCGGACGGACCGGGGAGCGACCCGTTCCGGTCGACGGCCTCCGGTTCGAGGACCGCGCGACCGCCGAGGCCGCCGCGCGCGAGGCGAGGAAGTACCGCTCCGCGCTCCGGCGGTACGACCCGAAGGTCCCGTACTACGACCTCATCGTCTCGGAGCGCGAGGCGCAGTCGAGATTCAGCGGCGCGAGCACGACCGCATCCGCGGAGGGGTGGGCGACCGCCGGGGCGACGCCGGGGCTCCCGAAGCCGCCCTGCGAGCTCGGCCTCGGACCCGACGCGGACGGCGGCGCGGAGTGTGCGGACGGCGGCGACCGCGCCGAGCGGGTCGAGTTCTGCCACCGGGTCGCGGCGGCGGTGTTCGAGGCGCTCGTGGAAGCCGACCACCGGGCGGTCGAGACCGCGGTGATGGACGCGTACTTCGACCTCGCGGAGACGATGTCCAGCGCGGACGACCTCTGTCTGCGCCTGTTGGAGAGCATGGCGACCGCGCTCCACGTGCACCTCGCGTCGGCCGAGCAGGCGGACGTGCTCGAACGCGCCGCCTCGCACCTCGCGCCGCGGCCCGACTCTGCGGGGGCGCTGGAGGCGACGCTGGTGGAGATGGAACGGCTCGGCCTCGTGGAGTCGTACAGCTGTTCGCCGTGGCGGCCCGGCCCGGACGCCGGTACGAGGTCGGCCGAGTTGACCCTCGAAGGCTACGCCCTCTCGGCGCGCGAGGGCCGGCTCCCGGTACTGCCGGTCGTCGTCGAACTCTACCGCCGGGCGTCGTCGTGGAACCCCGTCTCCCTGCACGTCACGCCGGTCGAGGGGGGCTGGCACGCAACGCTCTCGGTCTCCTCGGAGTCCAACGCGGTCGGGCTGGCGAGCGTCCCCGTCCACGAACGCACCGCCGACTGACTCGTTTTTCTCTCCGCTTCCCTCCTCTCACGCCGCCGCGACGGGTACCGGTAAACTCGCCTCAGGCCCGAAAGCCGCGGAGGAAGCCAGTTGCGACGCCGCCACAGCCGAGCGAGACGAGGAGTTCGAACGTCCGCACGACGAGCACCGCGGCGGCCGCACCCGCGGCCGGCGCGCCCGTCGTGAGGCTGAGCGCGCCCGCGAGAAGCACGTCGTACGCGCCGAGGCTCCCCGGAACGGGGAGGACGCTCGCCGCCTGCGGGAGCGGGATGACGGCGACAATCGGGAGGAACGCCACGGACGTGCCGGTGCCGCCGAGCGCGACCCAGAGCGCGAGCGACGTGAGCAGTTGCTCGAAGACGCCGCTGAGCGCGATGACGACGAGGAGTTCCGGCGCGTCGCGGAAGTGGACGACGCGCGCCCAGAACCGTTCGACCGCGTCGCCGACGGCGTCGCGACCGAGCGGCGTCTCGCGGGTGACGCCGGTGAGGACACGGACGACCGGGGTCAAGACCGCGACGACGACCGCCGACAGCGCGTCCCGGGCCCAGACGAGCGCGGCACCGACGACCAACAGCGCGGCGACCGCGCCAGCAAGCGTCACGAGGACGAACCGCGGCGTCGGCGCATCGAGAAAGAGGACGCCGACGATGGCGACCGACAGGAGGAGCTGTGCCGCGGATTTGACGTACTTGGCGACGCCGCGGACGCCGAGGGCCTCGCTGTAGCTCGTCTCGGTCGCGACGCCGAAGAACTGCGCCATGATGGGCTCCGAACTCACCGGACCGGCGGGGCTGAGCACGTCGAAGAAGTCGCCGGCGAACGCGAACTGGACGCTCGCCCGCGGCGAGAGCCCGTCCCGGAGGGGCCGCACCGACGCCCAGACGCCGAGGCCGTCGACCGTCGCCTCTGCGAGCATCAGACAGCAGACGACGGCGACGGCCCACGGGGCGACGGCCGCGACGCGCGAGCCGACTTCCTCCGGCCCGACGTACCAGAGGTACGCCGCGAGCGCTCCGATGCCGAGTCCCGCGCCGACGACGAACCGAACCCCGCGTCTCACACCCGTAGCAAGCGAGGCCCGCTACAAAACCGCCGCGGCTCGCGGCCGCGCTCGGTCTGGGACGACGGGACCCCGTATTCGAGGACTAAACCGCGACGAGACGGCCGATGGCCGTGGGTTTATGCTCGCGAGTTCCTACTAGCCCCGATGTGGACTCCCCGTTCGAGACGCTCGACATCGACCCGGACGCAGACGACGACGAACTCGTCGACGCGTACCGTCGGCGGGTGAAGTCGGCCCACCCGGACCACGGCGGGTCGGCGGAGGAATTTCAGGCTGTTCGGACGGCCTACGAGGCGATTCGGGACGGCTACGAGCCCGGCGACGAACTCGAACCCGTCGAGACGGACGGCCGCCGCCCGACCGACGAGGGCGCGACCCGAAACGGACAGCACGAGGCCGATTCCGCCCGAAACGGACGGGCCGGAGCCGAGACCGACGACGCGAGTTCCGGTTCCGGTCCCGACTCGGAGCCCGAGCCCGAACGACGGGGGGCGCGAGTCGAGTTCCTCGATTACGACGTGCTCACCGAGCGCGGCTGGTCGCTCACCGACGACGACCTCTTCGAGAAGGCCGCCGAGAGCGACATCGACGGCGACGCCTACGGGCAAGTGTTCGTCGAGCCGCGGACTAACCTCCTGAAAGCGGCCGAGGACGCCGGCCACAGCTGGCCCTTCGCCTGCCGCGGCGGGGCGTGTGCGAACTGCGCGGTGGCGGTCGTCGACGGCGACGTGAAGATGCCCTCGAACCACATCCTCTCGGAGGAGATGCTGGAGCAGGGCGTCCGACTGTCGTGTATCAGCCTCCCGGTGACCGACGACCTGCGGGTCGTCTACAACATCGAACACCTCCCCGGACTCGACGAGCTTCGGCTCCCCCCGCAACACGCCCGGAAGATGAGCGCGGGGCGGTGACGCGAACCCCCGCCGGGATGCCTCGATGACGACTTTTATGCGCGTCCTCCGCCGACCCCCGCTATGGCAATCGAGTCGGGAGACCGCGTCGCACTCGCGTACGTCGGACGCTTCGAAGACGGGACCGTCTTCAACACCTCGCGGTACGAGGTGGCGGTCGAACACGGCCTGTTCGAGGCCCAAGAGAGGGACCGCGACGACTACGCCCCCCAGACGTTCGTCGTCGGCGCGGGCCAGATTATTCCGGGGCTCGACGAGGCCGTCGTCGGGATGTCGGCCGGCGAGGAGGCCACCGTGACCGTCCCGCCGGAAGACGCCTACGGCGAGTTCGACCCCGACCGAATCCGAACCTACGACCCCGAGACGTTCGAGGGGATGGTCGGCGAGACGCCCGAGGTCGGCCTCCACGTCCACGCCGAAAACGGGCTTCACGGCGACGTTATCGCCGTTCGCGACGATGCCGTCGAGGTTGACTTCAACCACGAACTCGCGGGGAAGACGCTCGTCTTCGACATCGAAGTCATCGCCGTCCAGTAGGCGCTCGGGGTCGGGCGGAGCCGCGGCTGTCGGTCGAGCGGGGTTGCGGCCGGACGGTGGCCGGGCGACGGCCGAGCGGCGAGAAGTGGCGTCGAACCGCTACAGCGAGTGCTTCGGGACGATTTCCGGGTCGGGCGAGTAGTCGACCGCGGCCTCGACGCGGAACACGTCGGCGAGGAGTTCCTCGGTGACGACCTCGCGCGGCGGTCCCCAGTCGTACAGTTCGCCGTCCTGCATGGCGACGAGGTAGTCCGCGAACCGCGCGGCCTGCGCGATGTCGTGGAGGACGACCGCGACCGTCACGCCGCGTTCCTCGTTGAGTTGGCGGACCGTCTCCAGCACGCGGAGCTGGTGGTGCAAGTCGAGATAGGTCGTCGGCTCGTCGAGGAGGAGCACGTCGGTGTCCTGTGCGAGCACCATCGCAATCCACGCGAGCTGGCTCTGGCCGCCCGAGAGGTTGCCGATCTGCTTGTCGCGGATGTGCTCGACGCCCGCGAGGTCGATGGCGCGCTCGACCGCCTCGTGGTCGTCCTCGTTGACCTGCTCGAAGAAGTTCCGGTGGGGATACCGGCCGTGGTAGACGAGGTCCTCGACGGTGAGCGACGTGGGCGAGTCGTGCTGTTGAGAGAGCATCCCCAACTCGCGGGCGAACGCCTTGTCGTCGTACTCGCTGATGGACTTCCCGTCGAGGTAGACGCTCCCGCTGTCGGGGGTGAGCTGTTTGGCGAGCGACTTCAGAAGCGTGCTCTTTCCGGAGCCGTTCGGCCCGACGAGCGCCGTGATTTCGCCGCGCGGGATGTCGATGCGGTCGCACTCGACGACCGGGCCCTCGCTCGTCGGATACGAGAGTTCGAGCGCGTCGCCGGTGAGCGCGCTCTCGCGGTCGGTCTCGCCTTCGACGCTCGCGGTTCTGCTGTCGTCAGCGGTCGATTCGCCGTGGCGTGCCATCTGTTGGGGGTTCTCTGGGTGCTGGTTCGACATCACACTTCACCGATGTTCTGTTGTTTGCGCATGAGATAGAGGAAGTACGGCCCGCCGACGAGGCCCGTGACGACCCCGACCGGGAGCTGAATCGGATTGAGCGCGAGACGCGCGCCCACGTCGGCGGCGACCATCAGCGCCGGGCCGGCGAACAGACAGCCGACGACGAGGCGCTTGTAGTCGCTCCCGACCACGTTCCGCACGAGGTGCGGGACGACGAGACCGACGAAGCCGACGATGCCGGCGACGGCGATGCTCGCCGCGGCCGCGAGGACCGCGACGCCCGAAAGGGCGAACCGGACCTTCTCGATGGACATCCCGAGCGAGCGGGCGGTCTGCTCGCCGAGGAGCAAGACGTTGAGCTGGCGAGAGCTCCCGAGCGCGAGGGCGACGGCGATGATGGACCACGGGAGGGCCATGCGCACCTGCTCCCAGTCGGTGCCGGTGAGCGAGCCGGTCGTCCACGCGATGGCCGACTGAACGACGCCGATGTCGTCGACGAAGAAGAACAGCCCCGTCTGGAGGCTCTGGAAGACAGTGCCGACGATGACGCCCGCGAGGACGAGCCTGACCGGCGAGGTGCCGTTTTTCCACGCGATGAGGTAGACGAGGACGAACGCGAACATCCCGCCGAGCGCCGCCAGAAGCGGGAGATACGCCGCGAGCCCCGAGAAGACGACGAGCGTGAGGAGGATGAGCAGTCCGGCCCCCGACGAGACGCCGAGGATGAACGGACTCGCCAGTTCGTTCCGGGTGACCGCCTGGAAAATCGCGCCGGAAATCGCGAGGTTCGCGCCGACGAGGACGGCGACGAACACCCGGGGCAGTCGGATGTTCCAGACGATGAGCGTCCGGCGGCCGAGTTCGGGGAGTTCGCCGCCGAGGAGGAACACCTGCCAGACCCGCGGGTCGAAGATGACCGCGGGGTCGAAGACGGCGCGCCACGCCTCGCCGATGGTCATCGAGAACGCGCCGAAGCTGACCTGCACGAGGCCGCCGGCGACGACGACGACGAGGCT
The DNA here is from genome assembly GCF_042663345.1 of Haloferax chudinovii. NCBI lineage: Archaea > Methanobacteriati > Methanobacteriota > Halobacteria > Halobacteriales > Haloferacaceae > Haloferax > Haloferax chudinovii. The sequence continues at coordinate 7,780 of NZ_JBHTAB010000014.1, read as the reverse complement.
GGCGAGACAAAGCGACAGGAGCGAGCCGTCTATCCAGCCGAACAGCCGGGTCAGCGCCGACCCGGACGAGCGCTCTGTCGGCGTCGTCCCGCTCACTGCTCGACACCTCCGAGTCCGCGCCCGTCGAGGTAGTCAGCGAGCGCCTCGTCGGAGAGCGCGTCGAGGACGCGCTCCGTGCCGATGGTCTCGACGAGTCGTCGGACGCCGAGGTAGTTTTCGAGGGACGCACACCGACGGAGGGCGGCGTTGCCCCGGTCGAAAACGACGGTGTCGAGACCGTACCGCGCGGTGAAGACGGCCGCGGCGCATCCCGAGGGACCGCCGCCGACGACCACGTCCGCCGAGTCGAGTTCGGTGCCTTGGTCGGTCACGGCGCAGACCGCCCCCGTGAGAACAGCCCGCGAGGGACGTGGTCGAAGTCGGCTCCGTCTTCGTTCATACGTTTTAGGCATACCTAATACAATAAACCACTTTCGGATTTTAGGCACCCCTAAATCCATCGACACGCGAAAAACGGTTCGCAGAGACCTGAGTCCGGAGAATCTACGGCAACATTGTCCGAGAGAAAAGACGGTCGAACGCGGCCGGGGCGTCCCCCTCAGCCGAGGAGGTACTTGAGTTTGGGCCGACGGCGGACGAACTCCATCGCTTCGAGATACGCGTCGAGGCCGAGGATGCGGCCCGCCGCGAGCGCGCCGACGACGAGGAACATCACGAGCCCCAGCAGGTCGCCGTTGACCAGCCCGTGGCCCCACTCGGCGTTGCCGAGGTAGAAGAACGTCATGAGGAACGTTCCCCCGGCGGCGGCGAGGCGGACCGCGGCCCCGGTGATGAGCGCGAACCCGATGAGCGTCTCGCCCAACGGAACCATGAAGTTCGTGAACTCGAGCATCAGCGGCGTCTGGCCGACCCACGCGAGGAACGCGTGGACCGGGGCGGGTGCGCCGGTGGTGCCGTTGACGAGCCAGCCGCCCGCGTTAAACGGCTCGGCGGCGAGGTACTTCGTCACCCCCGCGTGGAGGAACCAGTACCCCGTGACGAGGCGGGCGAACACGAGCACGTAGCCGGTGACGCCCTCGGCGTAGTCGAACTCCATCCGGTTCCCCAGCATCTCGATTTCGCCGGTTGCGGCCATCGTCTGTCACCTCACATGTGAAGCGTGGGCCGCCGGGAGATTATAAACCCGGACCGGTTTTCGAATCCTCGGAATCTGGGAATCGGCGGCCCGCCCGCACCCGTCGCACCGCGACCGAGACGACGCCCGACGCGCTCACTCGGGCGTGATGACGACCCCGTCGTCGTCGGCGTGGTCCATCGACACCTCGTGTCGCGTGTGACGGGCGTGCGTGCGGGCCCAGCGGTGGGCGCTGGCCTCGGAGAGGAACTGCTCGCCGTCGGGACACTGCCGACAACTGACGACCCACGGCGAGACGTCGTCCGGGAAGTGGCCGGTGTGGCGGCGGTGGTCGAGCGCGAACTGCTCGACCGACTGGTTCCCCAGCTGTAGCTCGTCCAGTTCGTACGAGAGGTCCCACTCCTCGCCGCACCGCGAACACGAGACGGTGGGCGTGTCGTCTATCGGAGCGGTGGGAGAGTGCGTGCGAAAGTCGTCGTCGCTCGGTGGAGACACAGACGGGGTTGGAACTGCGGCCTCTTGTAACCGCCTACAGCCGAAGTGAAAGACAGACGAGTGACAGTTCACCGCGAGAACGGCGCAACCCCGACTCGCCGCCCGCCGTTTCACTCCGCGCTCGGCTCCCAGTCTCTGACCAGCGCGACGGCGAAAATCGTCAGTAGGGCGGCGATTCCGGTGTTTCTCGCGAAGTCTCCGGTGTCACCGGCGGCGAGTCGAACGACGCCGAGCGCGAGAAGGAGTCCGATGGCGAGCGCGAACAGGACGGCCGCCCACGACCGCGCGTGCATGGTCGCGGGTAGCGGGTCGACGGCTAAAACCGTTCAGGTCGGCGCGTCGAACCGGCTTGTCGGTCGCGCCGTCCGATTCTTCGAGTCTTCGTTCTTCGAACCTTCTCGCGCGGTTCGACCCGTCGCCGCCTCGGGTTCAGGCGCTCGCGTCGTAGCCCGCCTCTTCGACGGCCGCGACGAGGGCGTCGGTGTCGGCGTCGCCCTCGACGGTCGCGCGCTCCGCCTCGCGGTCGGCGGTCGCGTCCTCGACGCCGTCGACGCCGGCGAGGGCGTCGGCGACGCGCTGTTCGCAGTGTTCGCAGGTCATCCCGGTGACGGTAAGCGTGGTCGACATGCGGTCCGAGATAGGGGCTTCTCGATTTAGTGGGTTTCCCTTTCGAGGGTTCGGTGACGTGCCGGCATCTGCTTTCGAATCGAAAGCCGAACACGGGGAACGCCTATGACATCGCGGTTCCAAACGGAACCATGCGCGCGCTCGACGAAACCGACCTCCACATCCTCGAACTCCTCGCCGAAGACGCCCGCCGACCGTTCAGCGACATCTCCGCGGAAGTCGGTCTCTCCGCACCGGCGGTCTCCGACCGCATCGACCGCCTCCGCGAGGAGGGCATCATCCGTCGGTTCACGGTCGACCTCGACCAGTCGACGCTGTCGGGTGGGACGCCCGTCCTCGTCAGACTCACCGTCCGCCCGGAGTTCGTCGACGAGGTCCGCGACGCCCTCCGCGCGGCCGACCCGGTCCAACACCTGTTCGTCGCGGCCGACGGGGAGGTGACCGTCCACGCCCGACTTAACGGGGACTCCGTCCGCGCCCAGTTGGACGACCTCGTCGACCTCTCGCGAGTCCGCTCCTACGAGGTGAGCCTCGTGGAGTCCGCCGAGTGGACGCCGACGGTCAACGGGACCGGCTTCGCTCTCGAATGCGCCGAGTGCGGCAACACGGTGACGAGCGAGGGCGAGAGCGCCCACATCGGCGGGTCGCTCTACCACTTCTGCTGTTCGTCCTGTCTCGGCCGGTTCGAAGACCGATACGACCGCCTCGAAGCCGGCGCGAACGAGGACTGAGCGGGCGGGCGACGGTCGGGTGGTGCGGGCGGCGACCGAACGTCGGTGGCGATGGTTTCGAATCCAAAGTTCCGCCCCTCGATGACGTTCGGTTCTGAAGGGGCAACTGAGGTAAGCGAGGGGCACGTACGTCTAGGTGAGATGAGTAGCCGAACGGCCCACTTAGACATCCGCGGGATGAGTTGCGCGAACTGCTCGCGCACCGTCGGCGAGGCGTTGGAGGCGCTCGACGGCGTGACGAGCGCCAGCGTCAACTTCGCCACCGACGAGGGCTCCGTGGAGTACGACCCCGAGGAAGTATCGCTCGGCGAACTGTACGACGCCATCGAGGACGCCGGCTACGAGGCGCTCTCGGAGAGCCGGACCATCGGTATCACCGGGATGAGCTGTGCGAACTGCGCCGACGCGAACCGGAAGTCCTTGGAGTCGGTGCCGGGCGTCGTCGCCGCCGAGGTGAACTTCGCCACCGACGAGGCGCACGTCACCTACAACCCCGCCGACGCGAGCCTCGACGACATGTACCGGGCGGTCGAAGACGCCGGCTACACGCCCATCCGCGAGAACGGTGACGACGAGGAGTCGTCCGAAGACGCCCGCGACGCCGCCCGCAACGAGGAGATTCGCCGGCAGAAACGCCTGACGCTGGTCGGTGCGGCGCTGTCGCTCCCGCTTTTGGCGATGCTCGCGGTCGAACTGTTCGGCGGCGGCCTCCCCGAAGCGATTCCCGGCACCGGCATCCCCATCGGCTGGGTCGGCTTCGCGTTCGCCACGCCGGTGCAGGTCTTTCTCGGCCGCGAGTTCTACGAGAACTCCTACACGGCGCTCGTCCGGAACCGCACCGCCAACATGGACGTGCTCATCGCCATGGGGTCGTCCACGGCGTACGTCTACTCGGTCGCCGTCCTCAGCGGCCTGCTCGCGGGGAGCCTCTACTTCGACACCGCCGCGCTCATCTTGGTGTTCATCACGCTCGGGAACTACCTCGAAGCGCGCTCGAAGGGACAGGCCTCCGAGGCGCTCCGGACGCTCCTCGAACTCGAAGCCGACACCGCGACGCTCGTCGACGACGACGGAACCGAACGCGAGGTACCCCTCGACGAGGTCGAGGTCGGCGACTACATGAAAGTCCGCCCCGGCGAGAGGATTCCGACCGACGGCGTCGTCGTCGACGGCGACTCCGCGGTCGACGAGTCCATGGTCACCGGCGAGTCCGTCCCCGTCTCGAAGGCCGAAGGCGACGAGGTCGTCGGCTCGACGGTGAACCAAAACGGCGTCCTCGTGGTCGAAGCGACCAAGGTCGGCTCCGAGACGGCCATCCAGCAGATCGTCTCGCTCGTCAAGGAGGCACAGGGCCGCCAGCCCGAGATTCAGAACCTCGCCGACCGCATCTCGGCGTACTTCGTGCCCGCGGTCATCGCCAACGCCCTCCTGTGGGGCGTCGTCTGGTTCCTCTTCCCCGAAGCGCTCGCGGGCTTCATCCGGTCGCTCCCGCTTTGGGGCCTCGTCGCGGGCGGCCCCGCCGCCGCTGGCGGCGCGGTCTCGACGTTCGAGTTCGCCGTCGTCGTCTTCGCGTCGGCCGTGCTCATCGCCTGCCCCTGCGCGCTCGGCCTCGCCACCCCCGCCGCGACGATGGTCGGGACGACAATCGGCGCACAAAACGGCGTCCTGTTCAAGGGCGGCGACGTGCTCGAACGCGTCAGAGACGTCGAGACCGTCGTCTTCGACAAGACCGGCACGCTCACCAAAGGCGAGATGACGCTGACCGACGTAGTCGCCGTCGGCCCCGCCGCCGACGGCTCCGGCGTCGTCACCGCCGACGACGAGACACTCGACGAAGACGCGGTGCTCCGGTACGCCGCCTCGGCCGAGCGCAACAGCGAACACCCGCTCGCCCGCGCCATCGTCTCCGGCGCGGAGAACCGCGGCCTCGAGCTCGCGGAGCCGAACGACTTCGAGAACGTCCCCGGCCACGGGATTCGCGCAACCGTCGACGAGAAATCCGTCCTCGTCGGCAACCGCAAACTCCTCTCGGAGGCGGGCGTCGACCCCACTCCGGCCGAGGACGCGCTCCGGGACCTCGAAGGCGACGGGAAGACCGCGATGCTCGTCGCGGTCGACGGCGACCTCGCGGGCGTCGTCGCCGACGCGGACGAAATCAAGGAGTCGGCCGCCGAGGCCGTCGCCGCGCTCCGCGACCGCGACGTGACCGTCCACATGATTACCGGCGACAACGAGCGCACCGCCCGCGCCGTCGCCCAGCAGGTCGGCATCGACCCCGAGAACGTCAGCGCCGGCGTCCTCCCCGAGGACAAGGCCGACGCCGTCGACTCCCTGCAGGCCGACGGCACGAGAGTCATGATGGTCGGCGACGGCGTCAACGACGCGCCCGCGCTCGCCGCCGCGTACGTCGGGACGGCGCTCGGCTCCGGGACCGACGTGGCCATCGAGGCCGCCGACGTGACGCTCATGCGCGACGACCCGCTCGACGTGGTGAAGGCCATCCGCATCTCCGCGGGGACGCTCGCCAAAATCAAACAGAACCTGTTTTGGGCGCTCGGCTACAACACCGCGATGATTCCGCTCGCGTCGCTCGGCCTTCTCCAGCCGGTGTTCGCCGCGGGCGCGATGGCGCTGTCGTCGGTGTCCGTCCTCACGAACAGCCTCCTGTTTCGGACCTACACGCCGGACCACGACTACCACTTCCTCGACTTCCTCCGCCGGTAGTCGGCCGGTCCAGTCGACGCTCCCCGACCGCCTCCCGGCGTTTCTGTTTCGTCTCCGATTCGTGCCGGCCGCCGTGTCGCCGCATCGGGGTTCTCCTCGCGGCGCGACGCACCCAGTAATTCGGTTCTCACGGTCGCCGCACTCCAGATACTCGGGGCGCTGTCGGCCGTCGCTATCGGAATCGGAATCGCGTGGCTCGAAGCGAGAACTGCGCGCGAAAAGCGGTGACTGACGCGGTGTTCAGTACCGCGACGGGAGGAACGCCATGCCGACGAGGAGAAGGCCCGTGGCGAACGAAACGATGGCGATACCCCAGAGGCCGTTTTCCGTCTCGTGGTAGTGCTCGATTTCGGACAGTTGGGTCTGATAGCTGTCGTAGTTCTGCGTCAAGACGAGGGTCTCGCCGTCCGGGAAGTACGCGAGGTACTGCTGTCCCGAGAGAGACAGGTTTGCCTCGTTGTCGACGGTGACGGTGTTCTCCTCGGGGGCGAACCACTCGACGGTCACGCCGGAAGTCTCGACGGCGGCGACGGTGACAGACTGGTTGTTGTAGCCGAAGGAGTCGCCCTCGGCGACGGTGCGCGTCTCGTTGGCCGGGAAGTACTCGTCGACCGAGACGAGCGTCGAGCCGTTGACGACGACGTAGCGCTCGCCGTCACGGGTGACGGTCTCGTTGTCGACGTTCGAGTCGGCCTGGAGAATCGCGGTCTCGTTGTACAGTTCGACCAGCGTCGCCTCGGAGGGGTCCGAGACGTTGGCGATTTCGACACGGTAGTCGGTGCCGTCGAGCGTGACGGTGCTCTCGTTGTCCCACGTTTCCGTGTAACGGGCCGAGTCGTTCACGTACGTGAGTTCACCGGAACGGACCAGCGTGGTGCCGCCACCGTGGCCGCCCGATTCCTCCTCTTCGGTTATCGACGATACTGTGTACGCCTGGTCGCTACCGGGGACGGAGAACTCGTCTCCCTGTGCCAGCGAGTACTCAGGGTTCTCGAAACTGACCGACGGCGTCGATGCAGTCGCGATAAGCGAGTATGCACCGGCACCGATGACCAGGAAGAACACGACGGAGATGACCGCGGCGCGTCGTTGCATGGTTTCGGCATGGGCCACGCGGCGTATAACGATTACTTTTCCTCGGAGCGTGTCACCGCGTCGCGCGCCCGCCGGCGGCGACTCCAACCCTCAATACGGCGGGCGGAAGCGCGGTCGCGGTCGCAGATTGACGAGACTTTTTGAATCTGTCGGCCGAGCGGACGTGTCATGCGTTACGGACCAGTCGCGCGACGGCACCGCATCGGGGTGGGTCGTGACGCGCGCGGACGACCGCATCAGAGAACAGTTGGAACTCGTCTCCGACCGGTTCGACTTCCTCGACGCGCTCGACGGCGCGAACGGTCGCAGAACGAGCCCACGAACGAGCGGCGGCGCTCGATGACGAACCGAAGACGCTCACGCAGATGACTCTCGGAGACGTGTACGTGCGGTCGGGTGAGACTGACGACGGGCTCTCGCTTCTCGCGGCGGTAATCGAGTCCGCGCCGACAGCGGCCCTCGAAGGTCGATGCCGCGACAGTACGCCGGTGCACTCCGCGAAGTCGGCCACGCGACCGAGGCGCTCGCCGAACTACGGCGCGCTACGGCGTGCTTTTCGCCCGTCGAAGCACGACTCGTGCGATAGCATCGTCACTCGCTGATTCGATTCCGGGACGCGCCGCTCACGGGAGCAACGTTCGAAGCAAAAAGCCAAGGGCCGGATTTGAACCGGCGGGGGTTCCGCTCTGCAGGCGGATGCGTTGGGCCGAACTCTGCCACCTTGGCGCAGTTACTTATATCCCGGTCTTGTGCTTAAGCCTGACGGTGTGCGACCTGAGTCGGGCGTTTTCGGTGTCTCAACCGGAAGGCGGTCGCTCCGTGTCTGTGCGTGCGAGCGGGCTCTCTGCTCCCGCTCGTCATAAATGAAAAAAGCCCACTGGACTGTAGTCCAGTGGGCTTCGTATGAGTGGGGGGCGGCGAACTGGATTTCCCAGAGGATCGCTCACTCCAGTACTGACCAGAACGCAGGTGA
>NZ_JBHTAB010000013.1:0-99571 GCF_042663345.1 Haloferax chudinovii | reverse complement strand
GTGTTGCATACAATATCGGCACGGGGTCTGAGACAGCGATTCACGAACTCGCGGAAATCATCAAGAACGCAACGGCCAGTAATTCCTCAATCGTCCATGGCGACCCACGACAAGGAGATATCCAGGGCTCGTGTGCGGACATCTCCCGTGCGGTGAGTAGTCTGGGGTATGCTCCCCAAGTCGCACTTGATGATGGTATCGAGCGGTTACTCACCTCCTATGGAGCAAGCCCATCCACGGTGTGAACCCACCGACACTGAGGGGGTCGATAGTACATTTCGAGGGGCTTGGCAGGTTCTACGCTCTCACCGATGTCCGGCACTGGGCACGTCGGCTCGCTGACAGCGGTCCCACCGACCGCTACTGGAACCAGTGGCAAGTAGTGATGCTCATACCACACAATATGGGTCGTGCAATGTTGGACCTTGATATAGAATCATAGGCTAATCTGGTACCGGTCCGATGACTGCGTTCTCCACCGTTTCTCGGATAACCCGCGACCATTGCGATACTGTACCACTTGTTGGTGTCCTCGAATATCGGCCCCAGTCTATTGATTAGGTTGGGTGGCCGGCTTGGCTATCTTAAGCGGAATCCCATGAGCTATCTCTGTCGCATTCTCAAACTTCGAGCCGACCGCGTTCATAATCTATGGGCAGGAGTCGTTCGAGCGCCCGATTGTAGTTCATAATATTTGCACAACCCTTTCTCTCTCTTCTACCGACCAGTTCTGATTGGTTTTAAACGCTCTCTTCGGAACTACTTGCTCACACATCTGCACACTCACACGGCCACCGGCGGTAAGTAGCGCCGACCCGCACGCGGCGATCACCGATACTATTTATACGGGAAGCGCAATGGGACTGACATGAGCCGACAGCGACAGCGCAAAGTGTTAGTTGAGCACGCCCGCCCGCCGAATCGACCCACTTCGAGGTGCGAACCATGTCGTTGACGGGGGCGTTCACGAACGCGATTCTCCCGATTCTCGGCGTCGCGGTCGTCGGGTATCTCCTCGCGCGAACGACGGACATCGAGGTCGGGCCGATAAACACGCTCGGGCTGTACGTACTCATCCCGGCGTTGGCGTTCCACAGCATCGCCACGACGACCCTCGAGGGTGGGGAAGTTCTCAAACTCGGCGTCGGCGTCGTCGGCTACGCGCTTCTCATGATCGCCATCGCGTGGGGCGTCGGCCGACTCGCCGGCGAGTCGGGACCGCTCCTCGGCGCGCTCATGTTGGCGGCGGCGTTCCCGAACTCGGGGTTCGTCGGTATCCCGCTGTCCGGGTTCGCCTTCGGCGAAGTCGGGCGAACGACCGCCGTCATCTACCTCACCATCCAGAACCTCGTGGTGTACACCCTCGGCGTCTACATCGCGTCGAACGGCTCCGATAGTGGGGTGCTTGACGCCGCCACCGAGATATTTCGGCTCCCCCTGCTGTACGCCATCGTCGCCGGCGTTCTCGCCCGTGCGCTCGGGCTCGTCCCGCCGGCCGACTCGGCGCTCATGGAGACCGTCGGGCTCGTCGGCGACGCGTCGATTCCGGTCATGCTGCTCATCCTCGGCATCCAGTTGGCCGAGACCAACGTGTCCGTGATATCGCGGTCGCTCGCGCCGACGGCGCTGAAGCTCGTCGTCGCGCCGCTCGTCGGGTTCGGCCTCGCGCTCGCGTTGGGGTTCGGCGACCCGACCGTCGCGAGGGTGTTCGTCCTCGAATGTGCGACCCCCGCCGCGGTCATCCCGCTGGCGCTCACCATCGAGTACGCCGACAACACGACTGTCGACGGCATCACAGCGCCCGAGTATCTCAGCACGACCATCTTCACGACCACCGTTGCCAGCGTCGCCGTCCTGACCGTTCTCGTGGCTGTCTTACAGGCGGGCGCTCTGTACTGAGCGCTCCGAGGACGACCGAACGACTCCGGTGACGGCGGTGTTCGGCACTCTTGCCGACGATATGCCGAACTTTACATTTCGGAAGTCCCGTTCCGGGGACCTCTACTTGCGTCTCGCCTGTGCCCTCGAACGAGCGTCCCGTCGCCCGTCGCGGAACCGTTCGGTAGTGGTCTCGTAAACAGTCCGGGTCCGCGCGACGGTCGCTTCTGGCTCGGGTCCCGTGGGGGCGCCAGCCCCACGATGGCTTTTAGCGCCTCTGCGGAACGCACCGTACAGCACTGAGTGGTTAAGCCCGCGCAGTCTCCTCCTCGTCTCGTAAACTGCGAGCGCTGGCGAGTGTTATTACAGTCGTATGCTTGTAATACAAGTATTACGACTATACGGATGTAATGATGGTCGAAAATACGGGTCGAGTACCGACGCAGATATCTTCCGCTCTCGTGACTCTACACCGCGCTTTCGATATGAAAATGGATGTTCGAGAGCCGTCCGGCTCGTCACCACATCACTCTCGTTCGACGCGCGAACGGCGGCCGTCGTTGCCGGCCGAACCCCGAACCGCTCGCGTGAGTAGGACGGTCGCCCGGGTTCGACGAGCGGACAATCTCCCGTACGTGGCTCCGATTCCGCTCGTCCCCGCGGAGTACGTCGTTCAGTCGCCGACAGATTCCGTCACGGTTCGCCCCGCGATTATATCTCCTTATTAATGATTCACAACACGCGAACGGACCGGGGCGTCCGCGTGACCGTTGCCGACTCGCATAGCGACGAATCACCGTGTGAGGCTCCCTAACACCAGTCCAGTCGCGTTGTCCGTCGGCCTCGGCTCTGTGCCTCCATTTTCCTCTCGAAAACGGTGCGAGTCGCTCGCGAGCGCTCGACGAACTTCTGACCGCGTTCCAACCACCAAAATATTTAATAATTGATACTGTTTGACTCCACACGCCATGGTATCCGAAAAGCGGTTCGTCCAAGCGGACGACGTAGAGACGATTGGGTTGGACTGGGGCACGCTCAAGTGGATGAACACTCCCGAAGTCACCGGCTCTGAGGGGTTCAGCGCCGGCGTCGTGTTGCTCGAACCCGGGAAGGGTCACGAGCGACACACTCACCCCGACAGCGAGGAGATACTGTACTTCCTCGGCGGCGAGGGCGAACAGACCATCGAAGACGAGACGCGCACGGTCGGCGCGGGCGACATGGTTCACATCCCCAGCGGCGTTGAGCACAGCACCATCAACACGTCGTGGGAGCCGCTTCGGTTCCTCGCGGTCTACTGTCCGCCCGGCCCGGAAGCCGAGATTCGCGACGACGACGATGCGACGATTTTCCCGCCCGGCAAGTTCCCGGGCAACTGACTCGCGCGGGCGAGCGGTTTCTCCCCGACGCCGCCCCGACCGCGTCGCTCTCCGACGCCCGGTCGCCGGTCGTTGCTTCCGAAATATTAAAGTCGTATGCGATGGCCTGTCAACTCGGATGAAGTATACTCGTGCTGAATCACTCGACCGTATCGAATCCACGATCGAATCCGGTGACCCGGTCATCGGTGCCGGTGCCGGTACCGGCATCTCCGCGAAGTTCGCCGAACGCGGCGGCGTCGACCTGCTCATCATCTACAACTCGGGACGCTACCGGATGAACGGTCGTGGCTCGCTCGCCGGTCTCCTGCCGTACGGCGATGCCAACGAAATCGTCGTCGAGATGGGCCACGAGGTCATTCCGGTCGTTGAGGACACGCCCGTGCTCGCCGGCGTCAACGGGACTGACCCCTTCCGCGAGATGAGCGTGTTCATCGAAGACCTGCGTCGTCGCGGCTTCTCGGGCGTCCAGAACTTCCCGACGGTCGGACTCATCGACGAGGACAGTAGCTACCGGAAGAACCTCGAAGAGACCGGGATGGGCTACGACAAGGAAGTCGAGATGATTCGCGAGGCGAGCGAGCAGGGTATGCTGACGTGCCCGTACGTCTTCACCGAAGAGCAGGCCAAAGCGATGACCGAGGCCGGCGCCGACGTCATCGTCTCCCACATGGGCCTGACGACCTCCGGCGACATCGGCGCGGAGACGGCGCTCGACCTCGACGACGCGGCCGAGCGCGTGCAGGCGCACCACGACGCCGCCAAGGAAGTCCGCGACGACGTACACGTCATCTGCCACGGCGGTCCCATCGCGTGGCCCGACGACGCGGCGTACGTCCTCAACAACACCGAGGGCGTCGTCGGCTTCTTCGGTGCGTCGAGCATCGAGCGCCTCGCCACCGAGGAGGCCATCGAGAACCAAGCGCGCAAGTTCAAGGACATCGACTTCTGAGAGCGCCGAAAGGAGCTACCGAACGTGGACCGTCGCGAAGGCCGTCTCGCGCACAGTCGAATTACTCGACCGCGTACACCTTCGCGTCTGTCCCGCCGAAGTACAGCCGCCCGTCGACGAGCGCCGGACTCGACCCGACGCCCCGCCCGTCGATTTCCATGAACCACTCTTCCTGTCCGTCCGTCGTGATGGCGTGGACGCCGACGCCGTCGCCGTCCGACTGCCGGTGCGTTCCGACGTAGAGCACGTCCTCCGTCAGAACGGGGCTGCTCCCGACCTCCAGCGCCGGCGTCTCGAAACTCCAGTTCTCAGCGCCGCTCTCGCGGTCGAAGCGGAACACCTTCGCGTGGTTCGTCGTCGGGTCATCGAGCGTGTTGTACGGCGTGTGACCGACGTAGACGGCCTCCTCACCGACGGCGACTGACCCCGAGATGTACCGGCCCGCTGTGTCGGCCAGCCACTCTCGCTCGCCCGTCACCGCGTCGGCGGCGTGGACGTTCCCGTTCCAGTCGGTGAAGTAGACGGAGCCGTAGGCGACCGCCGGGCTCGACCATATCATGTCGCGCGTCTCGTACCGCCACTCGACTTCGCCGGTCGACCGCGACAGCGCGTACAGCGCCTCGTCCGAGGAGCCGACGTACACGCGGTCGTCCGTGACCGCCGGACTGCTGACGACTTCGTCGCCGACCTCGTACTGCCACTCCGTCTCCCCCGTCTCGGCGTCGAGGGCGTACACCCACCCGGTCTCGGAGACGTTGGCTTCCTCGGCGTACCACGCGCACGCGAGGTTGTGACACCCGACGCCGGTGTAGACCGTGCCGTCCCAGACCGTCGGGCTCCCCCGAATCAGGCCGCCGAACCCACGGGACCAGCGCTCCTCGCCGGTCTCGGCGTCGATGGCGTACAGATGTTTGTCGTACGACCCGACGTAGACGACGCCGTCCGCGTACGCCGGCGTTCCCTCGATTCGGTGTTCCGCCTCGAAGGACCAGCGTTTCTCGCCGGTTTCGGCGTCGAGCGCGTACAGCGAGCTATCCGCACTGCCGATGTAGACGGTGTCGTCGGCGACGATTGGGCTCCCCCAGAACGCGTCGCCCGCCTCGAACGTCCACTCGACGGTTGGCTCCGAGTCGAGCGGGGACACGTCGCCGATGTAGCCGGTGTTGTACCGGCCGCCCCGGAACGTCGGCCACGAGGTGACCGGCTCGGACACGGGGTGGTTCTGTGACGCTGACGCGACCGGTCGCTGACACCCCGCAGCGAACGTGAGCGCGGACGAAGAGAACGCGGCGAGAAACCGTCGTCGGTTGGTCCGTTTCATGTTCCGTGTGTTCGAGTGTCACGAAATAATATTGTCGACTGACTGACGGCGTTTGGGAGCGACGAATCCACCTCGAAATGCGAGACTGAGCGCCGGGGCAGGAACCGGAACGAGAGTCGAACGAGAGCCGAGGAGAGAGTCGAAACGAGAACGAACCGAACCGGAAGCGAGGAGGGGGTGAATGGAGCGCAATCGGTCGCGTCGCGGGATGCGAGGCCGGTGCGGTCAGACGACGAGGTACTCGTCGAGGTCTTCGGATTCGAGTTCGTCCACGGTGCCTCTGTAGACGATATCGCCCTGGTCGAGCACGTAGCCGCGGTCCGCGATGCGGAGCGCCTCGCGGACGTTCTGCTCGATGAGGAGCACCGTCAGCCCCTGGTCGGCGATTTCCGCGACGGAGTCACCGACGGTCTTGACGATTTGCGGGGCCAGCCCCTCGGTCGGCTCGTCCAGCAACAGCAGTTTGAGGTTCGGGAGCCTGAGGGTCCGCGCGATGGAGAGCATCTGCTGTTCGCCGCCAGAGAGCGTCCCGGCCTGTTGGGTCCGCCGCTCGTCGAGCCGCGGGAACAGGTCGTACAGCTCGTCAATCGACATCGTGCTCTCGCCGCCGCCGAGACCGCCCCGGCGGATGGTGTTCCACCAACCGCGGGTGATTTTCGACATTTCGAGGTTCTCCTCGACCGTCAGCTCGGTGAACAGCCGTCGCCCCTCGGGGACGACGCCGATGCCGCCCATGGCGATGTTGTCGGCCGGCCAGTCCGTGATGTCGTCGCCGTCGAACCGAATGGACCCCGACCGGATGGCGGGCGGTTCGGTCCCGGCGATGCTGCGGACCGTCGTGGTCTTCCCCGCGCCGTTGCGGCCGAGGAGCGTGACGACCTCGCCCTCGTCGATGCCGAGCGAGACGCCGCGGAGGATGTGGCTCGGCCCGTAATAGGCGTGGACGCCGTCGAGTTCGAGCAGGCTCACTGCTCCTCACCTCCGAGGTAGGCCTCGCGGACGGCGGGATTCGCCCGAATCTCTCCGGGGGTTCCCTGCGCGATGAGTCGCCCCTGATGGAGCGTGAAGATGCGGTCCGACACGTCGAAGACGATGTCCATGTCGTGTTCGACGAGGAAGATGGTCATCCCCCAGTCGGCCAGCAGGTCGTGGATGAGGTCGACCGTTATCTCGGTCTCTGTCGGCGACATGCCGGCGGTCGGCTCGTCCATGAACAGCAGGTCCGGGTCGGTCGCGAGTCCGATGGCGACCTCTAAGCGCCGCTTGTCACCGTACGGGAGCGAACCGGATTCCATCTGGGCCTTCGAGTCGAGGCCGATGGTCTCCAGGATGTCGCTCGTCCGCGCTTGGACCTCGTCGAACGAGTCCCGCCGGCGGAAGAAGTTGACCCGGAACGAGCCGTGTTCGGCCGCGAACGACGCGACCTGTACGTTCTCCCGCACCGTGAGTTCGGGGAGAATCGACGCGGTCTGGAACGACCGACCGACGCCGAGCTGTGCGATTTCGAACGGTTTCATCCCGACGAGCTCGTTCCCGGCGTAGAACACCTCGCCCTCGGTCGGGCGCAGGCGACCGGTTATCGTGTTGATGAGCGTGGACTTGCCGGCGCCGTTGGGGCCGATGAGGGAGACGAGTTCTCCCTCCTCGACTTCGATGTCGACGCCGTCGAGCGCCGTGAGCCCGCCGAACTCCTTGGTGAGTCCGTGGGTTTCGAGGAGCGCCATCAGTTCTCACCTCCGTGGGAGTCGCCGGTCGAGTCGCGGCCCGTGAGGCGGGCCGTGACGGTGTCCAGCAGTTTCCGCGGCTCGCGGAGCGCGCCGGTGAAGGCGGTCGTCATCCCCCAGATGCCGTCGCGGTAGACCCACACGACCGTCGTGAAGGAAAGCGACAGCAGGAGGAGCCAGTAGTTGCCGAGCGTCGGGAAGCCGTTGACGATGCCCTTGAAGTAGAAGAACACGAACGTCCCGATGACCGGCCCGGCGAGCGTCCCGAGGCCGCCGAGGACGGTCATCACGACGACGTCGCCGCTGACGGACCAGTAGAGTCGCTCGACGCCCGCGAACTGGGTGTTGACGGCCATCAGCCCGCCGGCGAGGCCGACGATGGACGCCGACAGGAGGAACGCCGCGAACTTGTAGCGCCAGACGTCGAGACCGACGAACGCCGTCCGCGTCTCGTTCTCGCGAATCGCCTTGAAGATGAGCCCGTAGGGGGACTTGCGGATGCGCGTGATGGAGGCGACGACGGCGACGAAGAAGACGCCGACGAAGAGATAGAGGTTGTTCACGACGAGTTCGCCGAGGAGTCCACCGTACTGGTGTTCCAGTTCGAAGAGCCCGAGAACGGGCGAGCGCGGTACTTCGAGGCCGTTTATCCCCTTCGTGATTTCCACGAGCGGCTCTCGGGCGAGGAAGTAGAGGAACTGCCCGATGGCCAGCGCCACGATGGAGAAGTACACCGTGTGGAGGCGCAGGAGAATCAGCGCCGCGACCGCCCCGAGGGCGACCGCCGCCAGCGTCCCGACGACGATGACCGCCAGCGGGTCGTTGTACACGTGAATCGCGAACAGCGCCGCGGCGTAGCTCGCGGTCCCGAAGAACATGGCGTGACCGAACGAGAGGAGACCGGTCTGGCCCAACAGGAGGTTGAACCCGAGCGCGAATATCGACCAGATGAGGATGGTAATCGCCAGCCCGTGATAGCCCTGGAAGACGTCCGAGACGACCGGTGCGCGACCGAACGCGTACGAGAACAACAGGACGAACAGCACCGACGACAGGAGGACGAACGACTCGGTGTGTTTGATTCCGTCCCAGGTGTCCCAGCTAATCAACGACGATTCTTCGTCTACGGTCTTGTGGATGTTGTCCGTGCTCATTGTCTGACCTCCGCCGAGGGGAAGATACCGCTCGGCCTAATCGTCAGCACCACGATGGCCAGTAGGTAGATGCTTGCCTGCGTCATGCTCGGTTCGAGCTCCGTCGCCACCGCGAAGGTGAGTCCGGCGAGGAGCGCGCCGACGACGGTCCCGCGCAGACTGCCGACGCCGCCCATGATGACGATGACCAGCGACGGGATGATTATCTCCATGCCGATTTCGGAGGTCACGTTGAAAAGCGACCCACCGAGGACGCCCGCGAGCCCCGCGTACGCGGCCCCGACGGCGAATATCAACAGGAACGGTCGCCCGATTCGGATACCGAGCATCTGCGTCATCTCGGAGTCTTCGGTTCCCGCCCGAACGGCCAACCCGTAGTCGGTGTACTTGAAGAACGCGAAGATACCGGCGACGAGCAACAGCGTGAGCGCGACGACGAGGACGCGTATCGTCGAGGCCGCGCTCATCCCCGGCGGCGTGCCGACGACCGGGAGGGATATCGCGCCCGTGAGCCACTCAGGCCGGGGGTAGATGGTTCCCGTCCGGCCGAAGAGGATGGCGACCAGTTCTTGGGCGGCGATGAGGATTCCGAATGTGACAAGGAGTTGGTCGAGGAGTTCTCGTTCGTAGAAGGGTTTCGCAATCCAGCGTTCCATCGCGACGCCGACGACGAAGATGACCACCGGCGTCAACACGAGCGCGGGGACGAACCCCCAATCGAGTCCGACTTGTCCGAAGTCGCTCAACAGTCCGCCGTACTGTTCGCTCGACGCGATGAGGAGCCCGATGTACGCGCCGCTCAAGTAGAGGACGCCGTGAGCCATGTTCACGTATTTGAGCGACCCGAACACGATGGAAAGCCCGACCGCGACGAGCAGATACAGCGACGCGACGCTCAGTGCGATAAAGAGGAATCCGACGACCCCGTCGATGTTCATCGCTTCCACCTCGGTACAGATGCGAGTAACCACTTCATGGTGTGCACGATTATTCATGCATTCTTCAGTATGTTAATCTTGTGCTTCGCTGGCTTCTGACACGCCAACGGCCCGCACTTCGGTTGCGGTGGCGGTCGTCTCCGGGCGTCGACGCGAGGCCCGTGTGACCGAGAAAAAGCGGCGTTCGAGCAGTCGAACGCGGGTGGGATGCCCGCGTCGGGAGTCTCGACTGCCGAAAAAGGGAGTCTGGTACGTCGTATCGGGCGCGGTCAGGTCGTCACTCGTCTCCGTACTCGTTGTCGCCCATGGCGCAGTTGGACGCCGGGAACTCGCTGCACTCGTAGACGAGCGGGTCGGTCGTCTCGACGATTTCCGTCCGGATGCCGAGTTCCTCGGCGCGGTCGTCGCCGACGCCCTGCACCATGTACCACGGCCGTTCGACCTGGTGGTCGCACGTCCGGAACGCGGAGTCGCCCCACGCGAGGCTCCACTCGAACTCTTCGAGCGTTCGGACCACGGTCGGCGGGTGGAAGGTCCCGGCGTCCTCGACGGCGGCCGCGTACACCATCATCGACTCGTAGGTGTGCAGCGAACTCTGGTTGGGCGTCTCGCCGTACTCCTCTTGGTAGGACTCGACGAACACCTGACTCGGTTCGTTGTCGGCGTTCGGGTTCCACGGCTCCATGCCGAGAACGTCTTCGGCGTCCCCGCCGAGCGGGTCGAGAGTGAACGCGCTGACGTGCGGGATGATGACCTCGATGTCGTCGGTCAGGCCGGCGTCTCGCAACTGCGCGAGGCCGCTGGCCGCGAAGTTCCCGAAGCTGGAGAAGTACAGCGTGTCGGCCCCGGAGTCTTCGAGCGCCTGAATCTGGGAGCTGTGGTCGGTCTCGCCCTCCGCGATGGCGGCACCGCCGGCGTCCTCCCACGGTCCCTGTTCGGTGAGGTACTTGCGGGCGGCGTCGCGGTTCGACTGCCCGTAGGAGTAGTCCATGTAGATGTGGAACAGCGACCGGTCCTCGCCGAGGGCCGAGGGCGCGGCCTCGCCCATCGCCATCCCGATAATCTCCGCGTGGAACGTCGGGTGGAAGTAGTACCGCGAGCAGTTCTCGCCGGAGATGCCGGCGGACGTGGAGTTGCCGCCCATGAACGGGACCCTCTCCCGCTGGGCGACGTTCTGCATCGCCATCGTCACCGTGCTGGACATACCGCCCGTCCAGAACTGGATGTTGTCCCGCTGAATCATCCGGTCGATGTTGTCCTGTGCCGTGTCGGCGCTCCCGGCGGTGTCGGCCTTCGTCGGCTCGACCTGATAGCCCATGATGCCGTCGCCGCTCAGTCGGTCCCAGTAGTCGACGAGGCCGCCGCCCTCGTTCAGGTGCTTCACCGCGAGGTCGAAGCCCTTCTCCTGGTCTTGGCCGTCGGGACCCAACGCGCCGGAGGTCGGCCCGTTGAATCCGATGCTCACGGAGTTCCCCTCGGGCGGGAAGTTTCCGATGGCCTCGTACTCCTCGCCGCTGTCGTCGCCGCCGGACGTGTCCCCGCCAGATGAGTCGTCGCCGCCCCCGCCGCCGCTGTTGTTCTCGTCTTCGGAACCACCCCCACCGGAACAGCCCGCAAGCCCGGCCGTGAGTCCGGCCGTCCCGATTGCTTTCAGATAGCGTCGCCTGGATTCGTCAGTTAGCGCTGGTTGATTAGTCATGTTTCTTCGGAACGCTGGTAGTCACATGGTGTCATGGTATAGTTAAACTTTGTGATTATCCGGGTAGAAAACAGGTCGTACGGGCGATGTCGGGCGCGAAATCCCGTGCGCTGACGCTCCGGGCGTCGGTGCGCGGAGCGAAACGCGACGCTCGTCGCCGCGGTTGATGTCGGGCGTCTTACGCCGAGGCTCGCATCCGGCTGTCGATGGCCTTCGCGAGCGTGCGCGCGAACTCGTCGTCGTTGATGTTCGCCGGCGATTCGATGACCTCCACGTCGTCGTCGAGATGGTCGCGGAGCGCGTCGAACAGCGCGTCGTCGGCCTCGGGGTCGTGGAACTCCTCGCCCTCCGCGTCGAGCATCGAGACGCCGCCGAGCGGGAGCGCGAGCGCGGTCGGTCCGGTCGCGGCGTTGAGCTTCTCCGCGATGATGCGGCCGAGTTCGGCGTTCTCCTCGGGCGTCGTCCGCATCAACGTCACCTGCGGGTTGTGGACGTGGAACCGCCGGCCGTCGAACTCGTCGGAGATGGAGTCTTTCGGCCCGAAGTTGACCATGTCGAGCGCGCCGGTCGAGACCACCTGCGGGATGCCGCGCTCGGCCGCGGCGTCGAGCCGGTCCGGGCCCGCCGCGAGGACGCCGCCGACCAGTTCGTCGGCCCACTCGGTCGTCGTGACGTCGAGCACACCGTCGATGACGCCCTCCTCGATGAGCGACTCCATCGCTCGGCCGCCGGTCCCGGTCGCGTGGAAGACGATGGTCTCGTAGCCGCGCGCTTCGAGCCAGTCGCGCGCCGTCTGAACGCACGGCGTCGTGACGCCGAACATCGTGATTCCGATGGTCGGCTTCTCCTCGGTCTCGGCGTCCGGTTCGTTCGACACCATGCCGACCATCGCGAGCGCCGCGTTGGAGATAACGGTCCGCGAGAGCTGGTTGAGTCCCTCGATGTCGGCGACGGAGTACATCATCGCGATGTCGTGGTAGCCGATGTACGGCTCCGTGTCGCCCGACGCCATCGTCGACAGCATCAGTTTGGGGACGCCCATCGGGAGCGCGCGCATCGCGGCCGTCGCGACCGAGGTGTTCCCCCCGCCGCCCAGCCCGAGGATACCGTCGAGTCGCCCCTCGTCGTGGAGTCGAGACGCGACGACGGCCGCGCCGTCGCCCATGATTTCGATGGCTTTGCCGCGGTCGCCGGCCTCCCGAAGCGCTTCGAGCGTGCTTCCGCCCGCTTCGGCCACGGCCGCGGCGTCGGTGTCCGGGTCGAGTTCGGGTTCTCCCATCACGCCCACGTCGACGAGGTGTACTTCGAGTCCCTGCCCTTCGAGCACGTCGCGGGCGAACCCGATCTCCTCGCCCTTGGTGTCGAGCGTGCCGACGATGACGACGCTCATCGCTCACCCGCGGCGGACCGCTCGCGTCGGGCCGGTCCGTCCCCGTAGTTCGAAACCCCGACACCCCGCGGCGTCGCCGTCGGTACGACAGACTGTGTGTATGCGCGGTTCATACTTGCAACCGTGGCAACACGACAGACTATCATTAACATTTGGGTTGGTCCAACGTTCACCGACTGCTGCGGTGGAGAACCTCGCGGCCTCTGCTTACCATCGGACAGTACATTCAAGTAATATTAGTTCATGAAATTTGGTAGCCCAACACAGTGAGCCGACGGGAGTAATGGCTATACTCCTGTTACACCCCGGCCGCCAGGTCGGGCGAGCAGGCGGGAGGGAGCCGTCCGTCCGTCGGTCCATTGACGGGGTACGCGGCTGGACTGCGGTCGCGAGAGCGGCGCAGCCTGTAATCGCACGGTAACCAACGACGACAGCGACCGACGCAACACACATGACACACGACGACGACACGACACGGGAAGCGAACGCCGACGACGGCGACAGCGAGCGACTGAACATCAACAGGCGCGACTTCATGAAAGTGAGCGGCGCCGGGGCGGCGAACTTCCTCGGAGCCAGCGGCGTCGCGCAGGCGAAACAGCTCACCACCGACGACACGATTCGGCTCGTCGCGACGGAGGGCGACGTCCTCGCGGCGTACACGAACGAGGAGTCGGTCATCGAGGGGTCCGGCCTCGCCGACGCGATATCCGACTGGCGTCAGGGCGGCCTGACGACGAACTCCCTGTTGGAGGGAATCAACAGCTGGCGCAACGGGACGGAAATCGAAACCGCGGCGGACTCGTTTTCGTGGGTCGCGACCGCGCCCGACGAGATGGCGGACACGGCCAACCCGACGCTCGTCATGCACGAGGGCGAGGAGTACGAGATAGAGCTCTCGAACGCCATGGACGAGGACATCACGTTCGTCCTCGCCGACCCGACCGGCGAGGAAATGCAGTCGTTCTCCACGATGCAGGGGTCGGGCGACTCGGAGACGGTCAGCTTCACCGCCGAGTCGTCGATGGCGATGTACTACGCCGAGGAACACCCCGAGCAGATGCGGGGGAGCGTCGAGATAACGCCGCCGCCGGCCGAGGACAACATCAGCGTCCTCATGATGGGCGGCCCACAGGGCGGCAGTCACAATGGTCCCGCCCGGCAGGTCCAGCTCACCGAGTACATGCTGAACCGCGGCATTGAGGTCCAGTACACCGACCGCCTCGCCGACCTCGAACCCGACGTGCTCCACCGCTACGACGCGTGGATCATGATGGACAACCGCGGCGCGAACTACGGCCAAGAGCTGACCGCGGAACAGGAGCAGTCAATCGTCGAGTTCGTCGAGAACGGCGGCGGCTTCATCCCGATTCACAGCGCCTCGGCCTGTTTCACCGGCTCGGACGCCTACATGAACCTCGTCGGCGGCGAGTTCGCCGACCACAACTACGGCGAGATGACGACGAGTTTCGCCCAGCCGAACCACCCGATTCTGTCGAACCTCGACCCCATCACGGTCGAGGACGAGACGTACCGCCACACGAATCTCAACGACGACATCAACGTGCTCGCCCACGGGCAGTTCCCCGACGGCGACAGCATCCCCGAGTACGACGAGGGCCGCGAACAGGGCGAGCCGTGGTCGTGGACCCGAACGCAGGGCGACGGCCGCGTCTTCTACACCGCGTGGGGCCACGGCAGAGCGCCGTGGGCCACGGACGGCTTCAAGGCGCTCATCGAGAACGCGATTCGCTGGGTCACGAAGAACGAAGACACCATCGCCGACGACACCAAGGTCCTCAACGACCTGGAGTTCATCGACGCCGACATCCCGTACTATCCGCCGCCGGAGGGGAGCCTCCTGACGCCGGAGGTCCCCGAGGAGGTCGGAAGCGGAACGAGTTGGAGCAAGATGCAGCGGGCGCTGAATCCCAGCGAGACGGTCCGGCGGACGATTACGCCGGAAGGCTTCGACCTCAAGCCGTTCGTCACCGAGGCCGACCTGCCGGACGACGCGAAGGGGAACATCCTTGACGCGAAGTTCGACGAGCAGGGTCGCGTCTGGCTGTCGGTCACCCGCGACTACCCCAACGAACTGGGGCAGAACCGCGACAAAATCGTCGTCTGCGAGGACACCGACGGCGACGGGCAGGCCGACGAGTTCACCGTCTTCGCGGACGGGCCCTCGATTCCGCCGAGCATGGTGGTCGTCGACGACGGCGTCGTCGTCACCGACCTCGATGACCCCGGCGAGAGCGGGAAGTTGGTCCACCTCGCCGACACGGACGGCGACGGACAGGCCGACGAGCGAACCGTCCTGTTCTCCGGGTACGGTAACGGCGACACCCACGCCGGTCCCAACGAACTGGTCCACGGCATCGACAACTGGATTTGGGGTCAGGTCGGCTACTCCGGATTCAGCGGCACCATCGCCGGCGAACAGCGGGACTTCAGCTCCTCGGTCTACCGCTTCAAGCTCGAAGGCGGCTCGGTCACCGACTTCGAAATCGTCGGGGCGCTCCCGGGGAATCAGGCCGGCCTCGGCTTCACCGAGGAGGGCCTCGCCTTCGGTTCGGCGGCGACCTCCGGGCGACCGAGCAACTACTTCGCCATCCCGCATCAGTACTACGACCTCATCGAGGGGACCGGGCCGAACGACTTCGGCGCGGCCTCCGACTCGAACCGGTTCCTGCCCGTCACCGACCGCGTCCGGCAGGTCGACCTCCACGGCGGGTACACCGCGGCGACCGGCCACACCATCTACACGGCGCGCGAGTACCCCCAGAAGTACTGGAACAACACCGGCTTCGTCGGCGACGGCACGGGTCACGTCCTCGGGTCGTTCTTCCTCTCGCAGGACGGGGCGGGCTACAACACCCACTACGCCCACAACATCGCGGGCGGGACCGACGCGTGGTTCGCGCCGTCGTACTCCTCGGTCGGTCCGGACGGAATGCTCTGGTTCATCGACTGGTACAATTACATCTACCAGCACAACCCGACGCCCGGCGGCTTCGAGAACGGGCCCGGGAACGCGTACATGACCGAGGTGCGCGACCACGCCACCGCCCGACTCTTCCGCGTCGTCTACGGCGACGATGACGGCTACG
The DNA here is from genome assembly GCF_042663345.1 of Haloferax chudinovii. NCBI lineage: Archaea > Methanobacteriati > Methanobacteriota > Halobacteria > Halobacteriales > Haloferacaceae > Haloferax > Haloferax chudinovii. The sequence goes on along the minus strand of NZ_JBHTAB010000013.1, from coordinate 84,026 downwards.
AGCCGACCGACCTCGCGGACGCGAGCGTCTCGGAGCTCGTCGACGCGCTGTCGAGTTCGAACATGTTCTGGCGGCGGACGGCCCAGCGGCTGTTGGTCGAACGGAACGAGACGGGCGCGCTCTCCTCGCTCGTCGACCTCGTCACGACGGAGACGCTCGACGAAACCGGCCTCGACCCGGCGGCGATTCACGCGCTGTGGACGATGCACGGACTCGGGGCGCTCGACGCCGACACCGGGAACAGCACCGCGATTCAGGCCGCGCTCGGCGCGCTGACGCACTCCTCGCCGGGCGTCAGGCTCACCGCGCTCCGCGTCCTCCCCTCGACGACGGACACGCGGGGGGCGATTCTCGACAACGACCTCCTCAACGACGAGGACGGTCGGGTCGCCATGTGGGCGCTCGTCGCGCTCGCGCAGACGCCGGCCGACGACGCCTCCGGCGAGGCGGTCTACCAGATGATTAGCGACGAGTCGAACTACCGGGACACGGTCCTCGTCGACGCGGCGTCGCTCGCCGGCGCGACCCACGCCGACGGCTTCATCCCGGCGTACGAGGCCAACGAGGACACGAGCGACGGCGGGGACGACGTTGACTCCCTCCCGAACCTCATCGAGAACCCCTCGTTCGAGACGCCCGCCGGCGGCGAGACCGGCGACTCCGACGCGATGCCCGTCGGCTGGTCGACCACGGGCTACTCCGGCTCGCCCGAGTTCACCTACGCCGAGACCGGCTACGAGGGCGACCGGAGCGTCCAAGTCTCGTCCACCGAGGGAGCCGACGCCTCGTGGAACGCGACGGTCGCGGTCGACCCGAACACCGAGTACACCCTCTCCGCCTACGTCAGGACCGACGGCCTCCAACTCGTGGACGGCACCGCAATCGGCGAGGGCCCGCTCGGCGCGACCATCAGCGTCGAGCAGATAGCGAACACGGACTCGGGCACGCAGTGGGACACCATCCCGTCCGGACTGACCGGCACCAACGACTGGACGGAACTGAGCACCACCGTCAACAGCGGTGACCTCGAAGAACTCCAGATTAACTGCCTGTTCGGCGGCTACGGCGAGGCGACGGGGACGGCGTGGTTCGACAGCATCTCGTTGACCGACCCGGACGGCAACGACGTGCTCTCGAACGGTTCGTTCGAGGAGAGCACCGGCGGCAGCGACCCCACGATGCCCGCCGACTGGTCGACGAACACGTTCGCGGGCACCGCCGAGTACACCTACGCGGACGCGGGCCAAGACGGAAGTCAGAGCGTCCAAATCTCGTCCACCGAGGGCGCGGACGCGGTCTGGCTCGCCGACGGCATCTCGGTCCAGCCCGAGACGGAGTACACCCTCAGCGGCTGGATACGGACCGAGAACGTGCAGGCCAGCGACTCTGCCCGCGGCGCGCTGTTCAACGTCCACAGCACGGACTTCGAGACGGAGCCGCTGACCGGGACGAACGACTGGACGGAGGTGACCACCACGTTCACGACGGGTGCCGACACCACGACGGTCCAACTCAACTGCCTGTTCGGCGGCTACGGCACGGCCACCGGGACGGCGTGGTTCGACAACGTCTCGCTGACCGACCCCGACGGGAACAACCTCCTGCCGAACGCCTCGTTCGAGGAGGGAGCGGGAACCGACTCCTCGTCGGACCCCGAGAGCCCGGCGAACTGGGAGGGTATCACCTACGGCGGCACGGCCGAGTTCACCTACACCTCGGACGTGGCGCGGACGGGCGACTACAGCGTCCGCGTCGACTCGACCGAGGGCGCGGACGCGTCGTGGACCCAGTACCTCGACGGCCTCGAACCGAACTCCGAGTACCGCTTCCGCGCGTGGGTCCGGACCTCGGACGACTTCAGTAACTCCGAGGACGGCTCCGGCGAAATCGGCAGTTCCTACGGCGTCACCATCAACGTCCACTCACTCGGGCAGGGCTCTGTCACCGACTACTACACGGAGCCCGTCGACGACTGGCAACTGCTCGAAACGACCTTCTCGACCGGCGCGTCGCCCGGCGAGTTCCAGTTCAACCTGCTGTTCGGCGGCTGGGGCAACGCCACCGGCACCGCGTGGTTCGACGACACCGAACTGAAGCGCGTCGGCGGCTCCGGCAACGGGCTGGAACTCGTCTACGACCGCGTCACCGAGCACGTCGAGGCGACCGGCGGCGGCGACGACGGTGGGAGCGACGATGGCGGCAGCGACGTCATCCCGTCCGGGTCGACCATCGAACTCGAAGCCGAGAGCAACGAGGCGTGGACCGGCGTCGCGCCGTCCGGCATCGCGGACGCGACGAACCCGACGCTCACCCTCGAAGCCGGCGGCGAGTACACGGTCACGTGGACGAACCGAAACGGCGCGCCCCACAACTTCGAAATCGTCAACGGCGACGACTCCGTCGTGAACGACATCTCCACGTCGTACCTCTCGACGCAGGGCGAGTCACAGAGCGTCACGTTCACCGTCACCGACGCGATGGCGGAGTACGTCTGTCGTGCCCACAACTTCCGGATGCGCGGCACCATCGAAATCGCGAGTTCGGGAGGCAACTGAGCGGGCGAACCGCGTTCCGACTGCGGTTTGCGGCGTCTTTCTTTCGCGTCGTATCCACCGAACCATCGAGCCGTGCGGAAAAACAGTAACCGAGAGCGTCGCGGCTGGACCGTCGCCGGCCCCGTCGTATCCTACACCTGTGCCCCGGCGAACAGCGACGGGCGCTCGAACGCGAGCGACACGTCCTCTGCGATGCCGAGGAGGTCCGCGACCGTCGGGGCGAACCGTCGAGCGTCGACGACCTCGCCGGGCGAGCCGTCGGGTGCCGCCGGCCCGCCGAAGCCGTAGAAGCCGCGCGTCTCGGGGTCGATGCGTCCGTGTGACCCCGACACCGTCGACGGGTCGAGCGTCACGAGTCCCTCGTCGCCGAGGAACAGTTCGCATGGGTCGAACCCGGGCTTGGCGTGGATGTCCATCTCCGTCGCGTACGACGGCGCGTCGGCGTCGTCGGTCCACCAGTAGTACTGGAACCACGCGTCCGCGTCGGCGACGACGACGAGGTCACCGGCGTTCGGGTGGTCCGCGTCGCCCCGCGCCTCGCCTTCGAGCACCGCGTCGACGCCGGGGAGCGCTTCGAGCACCTCTCGGGCGGCCGCCGGCCGGTCGGTGTACACGTGCGCGATTTGGTGGTCGACCATGGCGAACGCCGACGACCCGGTGATATCGACCTCGCCGCCGCCCTCGCCGTCGTCGCGCACGGAGAGCAGGCCCGCCTCGCGGAGCGCCCGGTTCGGGAACACCGGGGTGTCGACCGCGTTGAAGCCGTACTCGTTGACGACGCCCACCGCCGTCTTGGACCAGCGGGGCGTCGCTGCGAGCCAGTCGAGGAACTCGCCGACGAGATCGTCGACGACGCCCACCGCCTCCCGGAGTTCCGGCGAGTCGGGGCCGTGTCGCTGGGCGTCGTAGTCGAGGTGCGGTACGTACACCCACAGCAGGTCCGGGTCGCACCGCGCTATCGACTCCCGCGCGGCCGCGAGAATCCACTCGCTGCTCCGCTCGTCGGCGACCGGCCCCCAGTAGTTGTGTAGCGGGAAGTGGCCGTACTCCTCGCGGAGGTCGTCGTAGAAGCCGTTGGGGTTCGTCCAGCAGTCCATCTCGACGAGGGTGTTGTCCTCGTCCTCGATGGGCGACGGCGTGACGGCCACGTCGGCGCTCGTCCCGATGAGGTGTTGGAAGAACAGCGCGCCGGTCGTGAGTCCGGCCTCGTCGCTCGCGGCCTCCCACAGCCGGGTTCGCGTCCCCCGGTCGCGCTCCCAGAACTCGGCGACCTGTCGCTCGCGGTCGAACTCGCCGCTGGACACGTCGCCGTGGGCCGCGGGCGACTGCCCGGTCGAGAGCGTCGTCTGCGCGGGGACGGTGACGCTCGGAAACGAGGGTTCGAGCGGCCCCGACGGTTTGCCGGCCAAGAGGTCGGCGACGTTCGGTGCCAGTCCCTCGTCGAGGTGTTCCTGCTGGAGACCGACGATATCGAGGACGACGACGCGACCGGCACCGGACGCGTTCGCGTTCGAGGGGCTGTGAGTCGTCACAGTCCCTCCGCGTGGCGCTCCGCGTAGTCGTAGAGGAGGCGGAACTGCTCGGACAGTTCGTGGCTGTCGACGCCCTCGGGCGACTTGAAGAAGGACGCGAGATGCGGCATCGTCCCGCCCTCGCCGCGCTCGTCGGCGAAGGCGGCCAGTCGGACCAAGTCGAGAACGAGCGGGGCGGCGAGCGCCGAGTCGGCGCCCTCCCACGTGAACTGCATCTTCATCTCCGTCCCGAGGAACCCTCGGAAGTGGACGTGGTCCCACGCGGTCTTCCAGTCGCCGAGCGACGGCGTGTAGTCGATTCGGACGGCGTTGTGGGTCTCGTAGCCGAGGATGTCGTCCAGCAAGCTCCCTTTGCTCTCTATCTTCCCCGCCTTGTTCGCGTCGTCTTCGAGGACCAGACCGTCGCTGTTGCCGAGGATGTTGTGGCCCTCCCACGAGAGGACGCGCAGGTTCCGCCCCGCGAACATCGGCCCGAGGGCTGATTTCATCAGCGTCTCGCCGGTCTTCCCGTCGCGGCCCATGTGCGGCACTCCGTTTCGCTCCGCGAGTTCGCGGAGGCCGCCGAGCGAGGAACCGGTACTGGGGGTGAAGTTGACGTACGGGTGGCCGTCGAGGAGCGCCGCGTACGCGTACAGGGAACTCGCGGGGAGGTTCGGGTCGTCGCGCTCGACCGCCGCCTCGAACGCCGCCAACGTCTCGTAGTCGCCGGGCGTCGGAATCGGCGGCTCGGTCGACGCGGCGTTCACGACGACCAGCCGGTCGACCTCCTGCGAGTCCGCGAAGGCGGCGTAGTCGGCCCGTATCTCCTCGACGATGTCGGCGACCGACACGTCGTCGCCCGGCGTCTCCGAGGACATCCCCTCGACCGCCTCGCCGCACCGGCGCGCAGTCCCGAGTTCGACGCGCTCGTCGATTTCGCGGAGGTCCTCGCGGACCGCGTCGAGGGTGTCGGGTGCCACGACGCCGCCGTGACCCGCCATCTCCTTGGTGGTCTCCTCGATGCGCTGGGACCGGATGTCGTGGCCCCCGAACACGAGGCCGTCGACGGCGGGAAGGTCCAGCGCGGCCACGGGGTCGCGGGCCGTCACCATCCCGGTCGTGTCCGCGACTCCGCGGGCGATTGCGCGCGCGCCGGTCATCGAGACGCTCGCGACGTTACCTCTGGCTCCGATAATCCACACTCCGACTGTCATCGACTCACGATTGCGGTGGGCGATACATAACCTTGTCCGTCAATCATGTTGTTTCTCTGCCGGTGCCGGGCGCGACCCCTCACCAGTCGAGGTCGGTGTCGGCGTCCCGCCTGTCGAGTTGGTCGCCGTGCTTGCTGAAGTCGAGATCCCGGTCGAGGACCGTCTCCTCGGGGTGTCGCCACGTCTCGTCGCAGTCGACGCAGCGCCACTCCTCGTAGGGGCGGCCATCGTCGGGGGTGACGCGGTTCGATTCTATCGGTTCACCACAGAACGGACAGTGTTCCGGCATTCGATTACGGCGTCGGCGCGGACGAGTAAATAGCTGTCTCCGCCGTCGCTCGCAGTTGCTTCGCCCGGTCGCTTCGCCCGGTCGTTGCGCCCCCGTCCCCCGGTCGTCACCGAATCCACCGAAACAATAATTAACTACCATCAGAGAGGTAGGTCACATGTCGATACCAATTATCGACCCGCACATGCACATGGTGTCTCGCTCGACGAGCGATTACGAGCGCGCACGGCTCGCGGGCGTGGAATGCTGCGTCGAACCGGCGTTCTGGAGCGGGACGGACAAGCAACACGCGGCGTCGTTCTTCGACTACTTCGAGCAGATAATCGAGTTCGAGACCGACCGGGCGGAGCGGGCGGCGGGCATCGACCACTACGTCACCGTCGGCCTCGAACCGAAGGAGGCGAACTACCCCGAGATGGCGGAGGCCGTGATGGACGGCCTCCCCGACTACCTCGACCGAGAGCACGTCGTCGGCCTCGGCGAAATCGGACTCGATCAGGGGACCGAAGCCGAGGAGTACGCGTTCAGACGCCAGCTCAGGATGGCGGAGGAGCGCGAACTGCCGGTCATCATCCACACCCCGCACACCCAGAAGCCCGAGGGGACCGAGCGACTCGTCGAGATGATTCGGGAGGAAGACGTGACCGAAGAGCGAATCGTCATCGACCACAACACCGAGAACACGGTCGATATCTCGCTGGGGACCGACTGCTGGCTCGGCTTCACGCTCTACCCCGGAAAGATAGACGCCGAGACGACCATCGACGTCCTCGAAGAGTACGGCACCGACAAGATGCTGCTCAACAGCGCCGCCGACTGGGACCCCTCCGACCCGCTCGCAGTCCCGAAAGCCCGAGACAAGATGCTCGACCGCGGCTGGGACCGAGACGAGGTCCGAAAGGTCGTCTACGACAACCCGCGGGAGTTCTTCGGCCAGTCGCCGAACTTCCACTACGAGGTGTGACCGATGGAGTTCGGCTTCTCGATGAACGCGTTCCGGCAGCGAACCCTCAGCGAGGGGGTCGAGGCAATCGCCGACGCCGGCTACGACGGCGTCGAAATCCTGCTCGACGACCCGCACCTGTTCCCGGGGACGGCCGACGGCGACGACCTCGAACGCGCTCGGACGCTCCTCGACGACTGCGGTATCGACGTCAGCAACTGCAACGCCTTCATGCTCAGCGCCATCGAGCCCTCCGCCGAGAGTCGGGCGGCGACGTTCAACCGCGACACCGAGGCGTTTCACCACCCCTCGTTCGTCGAACTCGACCCCGAGGACCGACAGGCGCGGGTCGAGCACACGAAGAACGCGCTCGCCACCGCCGCCGCGCTCGGCTCGGAGAGCATCTCGGTTCCGCCGGGCGGACCGGTCCCGGAGCGCATGTCGCGGGCCGATGCGCTCGACGCGCTCGTGCGGGGCCTCCGCGAGGTCACCGACGCCGCGGAGAAACTCGGTGTCGACGTGCTGGTCGAGCCCGAACCGCACCTGCTCACCGAGACCTCCGAGGACTTCCTCGACCTCGTCGACCGGGTCGATTCGCCCCGCATCGGCTGTAACTTCGACGCGGGACACTTCTACTCGGTCGGCGAGGACCCGGTCGAACTGGTGGAGACGCTCGCGCCCCACACGCCACACTACCACCTCGAAGACATCCCGGGGGACCGCACCCACGAACACACCCAACTCGGTGAGGGGGCGATGGACATCGACGGCTTCCTCGAAGCGGTCGAAGCGACCGGCTACGACGGCTACGTCACGGTCGAACTGTACCCCTATCAGGAGACCGCGGCGGAGACGGCCCAAACCGCGATGGAGTACCTCGAAGCCCATGGCTGGGCCTGACCGCCCGAGTCGGACACGAATCCCCGTCCGAGCGACTGACCCACGATGAACCGAACGAACGCGACCCCCTCGACCGGCGGGCTTCGACGCTCACTTGCGACCCTCGCCAGACTCGTCCGCGCCCCGAACCTGTTCACCGCGCCGCCCGACGTCATCCTCGGGGCGGTGCTGGTCAGCGGCGGTCGCCCGTCGGTCCAGCTCTCGTCGCTCGCCGGCGTCGCGCTCGCCTCGGTCCTGCTGTACGCGGCGGGCACGACGCTCAACGACTACGCCGACGCCGACGAGGACGCTCGGCTCCGCCCGGAGCGACCGATTCCGTCGGGGGGCGTGTCGCGCACGCGAGCGAGAAACCTCGGCGTCGCGCTCCTCTGTGTCGGCGTCGTCGTCGCCGCGGTGGCCGGAGGACCGGCCGCCGGCGTCGTCGCCGCCGCCCTCGGTACGCTCGTCGCGCTCTACGACGGCGCGCTCAAGGGCACGCCGCTCGGCTTCGCGGCGATGGGTGGCTGTCGGGGAGCGAACGTCGCTCTCGGCATGGCTGTCGCCGCGGGGTCGCCCGCCGCTCCGACGGCCCTGACGGTCCCAGCGTGGGTGTACCTCGTGCCGGTCGTCGTCGCGCTCTACATCGCCGGCGTCACCTACATGGCCGAGCGGGAGACCGCGACGGGCGATTCGCGGGCGGTGCTGGTCGGAATGGCCGGTGTCGGACTCGCGGTCGGGTCGGTGGTCGCGGCCGCCGCGGCAGTCGGCATTGAGCCGCGCGACACCGCGACGCTCGCCGTGGCTGGGGGGCTACTCGTCTGGTTCGCGGCGTGGACCGGCCGCGACCTCCTGACCGCCTACGCCGACCCCCGACCGGGCACTATCGGCCCCGCGGTCGGCACGTGCGTCCTCGGACTCGTCGTGCTGAACGCGGCGGTCGCCGGACTGCTGAGTCCCGCGTGGGGTGTCGTCGCGGCGGTGTTCGTCGTCCCGGCGGTCGGCCTGTCGACGGCGTTCGACGTGTCGTGAACTGACCCGGCGCGTCGGCGACGCGGGGCATCGCGCTCCGTCTCGACCGTTGACAGTACCAAAACAATTATTCATGTGTGACTGTACCACGACGTATGGTACAGTTAGCCTTCTCTACGAACGGGTACTCGCGTTTCGACCTGCCGGAGGCAATCCGACGAATCGCCGACCACGGCTACGACGGCGTCGAGATACTGGCGGACGAGCCGCACGCGTTCCTCGCCGACTTCGACGAGACAGATCGCGAGCGCGTCGTGACCGCGCTGGACGAGACCGGACTCTCCGTGTCGAACATCAACGCGAACACGGCGTGCGGTTACTACGACGACGCGCCGCCGTCGGCGTTCTTCGACCCGGCCATCATCTCGGCCGACGAGGAGGACCGCCGGTGGCGAATCGAGTACACGAAGGCCGCGCTCGACTTCGCCGCGCTGCTCGACGCGCCCGCGGCGTGCGTCGCAAGCGGGTCGGTGCTCCCCGGAACGCCGCCGAGCGAGGCCTACGACTACCTGCTCGAATCGCTCGATGAACTCACCGACTACGCCGAAAACGTCGGCGTCGACCTCGGTATCGAGTTCGAACCGGAACTGCTCGTCGAGTGCACCGAGGAGGTGCTGACGCTCATCGACGACGTGGAGAGCGACGCGCTCGGCGTCAACCTCGACGTCGGCCACGCCGCCGTCTGCGGCGAGGACCCCGCCGAGAGCATCCGACAGTGCGCCGGTCACATCACCGGCATCCACCTCGAAGACATCGAGGGCGGTCGGGGCGGGAAGCACTACCATCTCATCCCCGGTGAGGGCGACCTCGACTTCGAACCCGTCTTCGGCGCGCTCGACGACATCGGGTACGACGGCTTCGCGACGTTCGAACTGTACACCTACCCCGACGAACCCGACGAGGCGGCCCGACGCGCGCGAGACGAACTGGTCGAATACGTCCGCTGACGAGCGGACCACCGGCGCGAATTCGCGGTTCGAGAAACCGGACAGCGACCCGAGCGGGTTCGGACTCCCACGAGCGGCGTCCCGTGAGTGGCGTCGCGGTCCGCCCCGACCCGCAGCCGTTCCGGGATAATCGTTAACTATTTGCATGGCGCTTTCGATTCACACGCTGACTGCATGCTTTCCAGCGAGAGCGAGCTATCCGCATCCAGAGGTAGCGCGCGCCCGAGACGCCAGTCTCCCGACCGACGAGTCGAACCGACACCGCCGGCGACCGCGCCCCGCCGAGACGAGCCGAAGCGGCCGTCACAATCCGGGTCCGCTCGCGCATCATGAGACCGGACATTTCACGGCCGGGGCGGTCGACGGAGCTCCGGCACGCGCTTCCGGTCGTCGTGGTGACGGTTCTCTTGGTGGTCGGTTCGCTCGGACTGGGCGCGGCTATCGCGCCGGTCGCCGCGGACGCTCACGGCGGGACCCTCACGCGGACGGTCGACGACACGACGCTCGCGTCCGGCGAGTCCACCACCGTCACGGTGGAGATAAACGCCTCCGAGCGGGGGAACTTCACCGTCGTCGAGGAACTGAGTCCGGGCTTCGCGTCGGTCGAAATCGTCGACGACGACGGCGCGGACTTCTCCGGCGTCCGTGACGCCAACGACGAACTGTTCGCCACCTACGGCGACCGAGAGAACGTCACGCTCCAGTACCGCGTGACCGCCGCCGACTCGGCGAACGCGACGACCCACGAACTCACCGGCTACGGCGACTTCGGACTCGAAGACATCCGAGCCACGACCACCGGCGACGGGGAGATCAGCGTCTCGGCCGATGGCGGGTCGAGCGTGATTCGGTCGGTCGACGACGCGACGCTCGCGCCCGGCGAGTCGGCGACTGTCTGGGTCGCCGTCGAACGGGACCGGGCGGCGAACTTCACGCTCGTCGAGGAGTTTATCCCCGCCTTCGGCTCGGTCGAAATCGTCGATGCCGACGGCGCGGACTTCTCGGGCGTCCGCGATGCCAACGACGAGCTGTTCGCCACCTACGGCGACCGAGAGAACGTCACGCTCGTCTACGAGGTGACCGCGGCTGACGATGCGACGGCCGGCACGGTCTACGAGTTCGACGGCTTCGCCGACGTGAACGGGTCGCAGTCCGCGACTGACGGAACTACTGAAATCGACGTACAGGAGTCGAGCGATGACGGCGATGTCTCGGCCGCCCGATCCATCGATCGCGCGACGCTGGAACCGGGAGGGTCCACCACGGTTCGGGTCGCCGTCGACCGCGACCGGGCGACGAACTTCACGCTCGTCGAGGAGTTCAGCCCCGCCTTCGGCTCGGTGGAGATAGTTGATGCCAACGGCGCGGACTTCTCCGGCGTCCGTGACGCCAACGACGAACTGTTCGCCACCTACGGTGAGCGGGAGTTGGCCACGCTCGTCTACGAGGTGACCGCGGCTGACGATTCGACGGCCGGCACGGTCTACGAGTTCGACGGCTTCACGGACGCGAACGGCTCGCAGTCCGCGACCAGCGGGTCCGGCGAAATCAGCGTGCAGGCGTCGAACGACGACTCCGGCGCGGTTCGGTCGGTCGATGACGAAACCCTCGCGCCCGGCGAATCAGCCACGGTACGGGTCGAGGTCGACCGGGACGAGGCGACGAACTTCACCGTCATCGAGGAGTTCAATCCCGCGTTCGCGTCGGTCGAAATCGTCGACGACGACGGGGCTGATTTCTCCGGCGTCCGTGACGCTAACGACGAACTGTTCGCCACCTACGGCGACCGCGAGAACGTCACCCTCGTCTACGAAGTGACCGCTGGCGACGACGCGAACGCCGGCACGGCGTACCAGTTCGACGGCTTCACCGACGTGAACGGGTCGGAGCTGACGACCGGCGGCACCGACGAACTCGACGTTCAAAGCGAATCCGACGACAACTGGGACCTCACTCGCTCGGCAGACGACACGACGCTCGAACCCGGTGAATCGACCGTCGTCTCGGTCGAAATAACCGGCAACGAGACGACCAACTTCACGCTCGTCGAGGAGTTCAACCCCGGCTTCGCGTCGGTCGAAATCGTCGACGACGACGGCGCGGACTTCTCCGGCGTGCGGAACGCCAACGACGAGCTGTTCGCCACCTACGGCGACCGAGAGAACGTCACGCTCCAGTACCGCGTGACCGCCGGCGAGGACGTTGACGAAGACGCCTCGTACCAACTCGGCGGGTTCGCGCAGTTCGACGCCGACGGCACGGAGATGGACGTCGACGGCGTCGAGTCGCTCGCTGTCGGTTCCGACGGAGTCGCTGGCGGTGGCGGCGGTGGCGGCGGTGGAGATGACGATGACGACGACGAGAGTGGTGATGACGACGACACAGATGACGGGAGCTCCGACACGCCCGAGTCCACGGACTCCCCGGACGACGGCGACGATGACGACACCGACGACGACAACGGTGACGACGGCGGTGACGACTCGGGTGATGGCGACGACTCGGACGGCGACTCGGGCGACGACTCGGGCGACGATGACGACGGGTCGGACGACGACTCGGGCGACGGAGCGCCCGAGACGGCGACCCCCGAGACGGAGACGTCCGTGACGACCACGACGGACACGCCCGTTCCCGGGTTCGGTGTCTCGGTCGCGCTCGTTGCGCTCGTGCTCGGCTCGGTCCTCCTCGCACGGCGTCGAGCGAACTAACGGGACGACGAGACGGTTAGCCCTCCTCGCACGCTCTTCGCTCCCTTCGAACCTCCGCCGACTCGCGCGCGCCGTTAGTCCCTCGACTCGCGTTCTCGGGCCTGAATCGGACATTCAGAAGTTTTAATATAATAACTCCCAAGTCGTAGTTCAGGGTCCATCATGACAGACTGGTCTAGGCGGCGGTTTCTACAGACAGGCGCAGCCCTCGGCATCGCCGGAACGCTCCCGCAGACGACAACGAACGTGTCGGCGGCGTCACCGGCGTTGGATAAGTTCGTGCAACCGCTCCCGATTCCGTCGGTTCGAGAGCCCGACGGACAGCGAGACGGCGCGGACGCCTACGAGATATCGGTCACCGAGTTCACCCAACAGCTCCACCCGGACCTGCCGGAGACGACAGTCTGGGGGTTCGACGGGTCGTATCCCGGACCGACCATCGAGGCGGACGCCGGGAGTCCGGTCCACGTTCGCTTCGACAACAGCGACCTCCCCGGCGAGCACCTGTTCAACGTCGACGAGCGAATCGGCGGCACGACCACGGAGAACCACACCGGCTACGACGGCCCGGTCCCGGAGGTTCGGACCGTCACCCACTTCCACGGCCTCGAAGTCGCCCCCGCGAGCGACGGGCAGTCCGACATGTGGACCTCGCCGGGCGGGGTCGAGGGGCCGCGGTTCGACTCGGAGTGGCAGGAACTCCCGATGGAACAGGGGCGAACGACCTCGACGTATCACGACCACACGCTTGGAATCACCCGGCTCAACGGCTACGCCGGACTCCTCGGCCTCTACTCGATTACGACCGACGCTGAGCGGCAACTCGGTCTGCCGTCGGGCGACTACGACATCCCGCTTTTGCTGCAGGACAAGGAGTTCAACGACGACGGCTCGTTGCACTACCCCGAGGAGTTCGTCTCGGCGTTCCTCGGCGACACGGCCGTCGTCAACGGGGCCGTGTGGCCGTACGTCGAGGTCGAACCGCGGCGGTACCGCCTCCGCGTCGTGAACGGCGCGAACCACCGGTCGTTCGACCTCCAGTTCGAGAACGAAAGCGGGTCGGGCGTCCCGACGATGTATCAGTTCGCGCCCGGTCACGGCTTCCTCGAATCCGTCGTCCCAATCGGGCCGAGCGGCGACCTCGATTCGCTCCTGCTCACGCCCTTCGAGCGCGGCGAACTCGTCGTGGACTTCTCCGACCACGCGGGCGAGACGCTCACGCTCACCAACGGCGCGGACATGGGGCCCGAACTGACCGACCTCGTACAGTTCCGCGTTTCAGACCCGTCGACGCCGCCCGAAGACGCGAGCGCCGACCCGACGGGCCTGTCGCTGCCCGCGCCGACCTCGTACGACGAGAGCGACGCGCGGGTGACCCGCGAGATGACGCTCGGGTCCGAGGTGAGAAACGGCCTCATCACGAACACGCTGAACGGGCACGTCTTCGGCGACGAGGACGCGCCCGTCTACCCGCAACTCGGGTCAACCGAGATATGGGAACTGCAGAACGAGTCGGGCGGACGGCACCCGATTCACCTGCATCTCGTCACGTTCCGGGTCATTGGCCGCGGGCCCGACGGGACCCAACCCCCGGACCCGAACGAACTGGGGCCGAAGGACACCGTCCGCGTCGACCCCAACGAGCGCGTGCGGATAATCGCCACGTTCGAGGGGTACACCGGACAGTTCCCGTGGCACTGCCACATGCTCGAACACGAGGACAACAAGATGATGATTCCGTTCGTCGTCGAGAACCCCATCGCGGCCTACGCGAACGAGAAGAACGTCGTTGACGCGACGGGCCTGACCGACGCGGTCGGCGACTGGCGGAACGACGACCTCGAAACCGAGGTCCTCCTCGAAGTCATCGACCAGTGGCGGAGCGGCGACGAGGTCGCCGACTGAGCGCCGTCGAGTTACTGCATCGGGTCCGCCGACGGCTCCGAGAACCACCGACTGCGCACGGCGTACGCGACGAGGACGGCCGCGGTGGCGACGCCGATAATCGAGTACACGTCGACCTCGGAGAGCGACCGGGCGGCCTCGCCGAGGTAGATCGCCAGTATCGCTTCGAGCGCGTACCGTCCGCCGCGGCCGAGCACCGACGCCGCGAGGTACGTCCGGAGGTCGAGGTCGAACACGCCCGACCCGATAGAGAGCAGTTCGTACCCCTCCGGAATCGGCGCGAACGCCCCGAACGCGACCGTCACGAACCCCGAACGCTCGAAGTAGCGCTCCACCTTGTGAATCCGCTCGCCCGCGAACCGCGAGTCCAGCGCGCGTCGACCGCCCTTCTTTCCCATGAGGAATCCGACCAGCCCCGCCGACACCGACCCGACGGTGGCGACGACCGCGTACAGGAGCGCGAACTCGGGGTTCGTCGCCGAGAGCGGGACGAGCACCAAGTCCGGCGGGACGGGCAGCAAGAAGAATTCGAGGAACGCAACGAGCAACAGTCCCGGCGCGCCGAGCGAGGCGAAAAACGCGGTCGATAGTTTGACAGTCTCCAGTACGTCTAGCATCGTCGTCTCTACGCACCCGCTGCTGTCAGTAATAAGTATCGCCGGTCGTGAACTTCGGCTCCGCGGGCGGGAGCCTGCGACACGAAACGTCGCCGCGGGTGCAAAGCGGCGGGTTCGGTGCTGGTTCGTGAGTCGCGTCGGGCGTTGTGGTTCGCGGGGGAGTGCGTCAGGCTATCGGCTGTCGGTGACGTGGTCAGTCGAGGGCTTCGGCCATCTTCTCGATGGGATGCGGCGGGCGGGACTCGCCGGGTCTGTCGCCGAGTTGGGAGCGACACGACGCGCCGGGTGCCGTGACGACGTCGCCGGGGCTGTCGTCGACCTGCCCGAACAGGATTTCGCCGATACCCTTCGAGAGTTCGTAGTGCTCTTCCTCGTAGCCGAACGACCCGGCCATCCCGCAGCAACTGGAGTCGAGCGGGTCGACGGCGTAGCCGGAGCGACGAAGGACGCCCACGGCGTGGTGGTCCTTGTTCGTCGCCTTCTGGTTGCAGTGGCCGTGGTACGTCAGCGTCTCGGCGGGGGCGTCGAAGTCGAGGCGGTCGTCGGCGCGCACCACGTCGAGGTACTCCATGATGCCGTAGGCCGACCCCGAGACGAGTTCGACGGCCGTCCCGTCGAGGAGGTCGAGGTACTCGTCTTGGAACATCACCGCGTCCGAGGGCTCGACGAAGACGACGCTCCAGCCGTCGTCGACGGAGGGACGGAGCCGCCCGACGTTGTGTCGCGCTCGGTCGCGGGCCGTGTCGAGCATCCCCATCGAGAACGCGGCGCGACCGCTCGATTCGAGGTCGCTCGGAATCCGAACGTGGACGTTCGCGGCTTCGAGCACCTCGACGGCGGCCTTGCCGGGTTCGGGGTAGTTGTAGTTGGTGTAGGTGTCGGGGAACAGAAGCACCTTCCCCCGGGCCTCGGCGGGCGGCACGGTCGACCCGCCGCGGGCCTCGAACCACTCCTCCAGCGACTCGCTGCTGAAGGTCGGCAGTTCGCGCTCGCTTGAGATGCCGAGGACCTTCTCCATCAGGAGGCGGCTCCCCGGAAGCTCCGCGGCGACGTTCGAAAGCGGGGCCAGTTTGCTCCCGAGTTCCGACAGCGTGTCGATATTGCCGAACACCCGCGAGCGGAGGCTGGTGCCCTCTTTCTGGTGGTACTGGTGTTTCACCTCGGATTTCAGCTTCGCCATGTCGACGCCGGTCGGGCAGTCGCTCTGACAGCCCTTACAGCCGACACAGAGGTCCAGCACCTCGGTCTGGAAGCGCTCGGAGTACAGTTCGTCCTCGGGGAGTTCGCCCGAGATGGCGGCCCGAAGCATGTTCGCGCGGCCGCGAGTCGTCTGGACTTCCTCCTTCGACGCGCGGTAGGTCGGGCACATGGTGTTCGAGTCGGTCTGTCGGCAGGTGCCACAGCCGTTACAGAGCTCGACGAGGTGCGAGAAGCCGCCTTCGTCGGAGAAGTCGAGGTCGGTCTGGGGCTCGACGGACTGGTAGTCCGGACCGTACCGGAGGTTCTCGCGCATGTCCGCGCCGACGCCGCGGTCGCTGTCCGGTCCGGGGTCCGAGGGTCCGTCACGGTAGACGACGTTGCCGGGGTTGAACACCCAGTCGGGGTCGAACGCCGTCTTCAGTTCCTTGAACGCGCCCCAGAGTTCGGGCCCGTACATCTTCGGGTTGAACTCGGTCCGGGCCATCCCGTCGCCGTGTTCGCCCGAGAAGGCTCCGTGGTGTTGGACGACGAGGTCGGTCACGTCGTCGGTGATGGAGTGCATCTTCTCGATGCCCTCGTTCTCTTTGAGATTCAGAATGGGGCGGATGTGGAGCGTCCCCGACCCGGCGTGGGCGAAGTACGCGGCCGACGTGTCGTGGTCCTCCAGCACGTCTTCGAACTTCTGGACGTACTCCGCGAGTTCCTCGGGCGGGACGGTCGCGTCCTCGATGAACGGGTACGGCTTCGGGTCGCCTTCGAGGCTCATCAACAGCGGAATCGCGGCTTTGCGGAGCTTCCACAGTCGGCCTTGGCTCTCCTCGGAGTAGGCTTCGAGCACGTCGAACGCCGCGCCGGAGTCGACGAAGTGGGCGTTCGTGTCGGCGACCGCGGCCTCGAAGTCGTCGACGAGTTCGTCGTCCCACTCCAGCATCAGCGCCGCCTTCGCCCCCTCCGGAATGGGTTCGGCGTACTCGGCGTAGCCCTCAGACTCGCGGGCGAGGCGGAACACCTCGTCGTCCATGAGTTCGACGGCGCTGACGGGGAATTCGAGGGCTTCGGGAACGGCCTCCATCGCATCCACGAGGTCGTCGAAGCAGTACAGCGCGAGCGCCGTCTCGTCCGGTTTGGTGACGAGCGAGACGGTGGCCTCGACGATGACGCCGAGAGTGCCCTCCGCGCCGACGAACAGCTTCGAGAGGTTGATGACCTCCTCGCCGTCGTCGTTCTCGTAGATGACCTTCTGAAGGTTGTACCCCGACACCGAGCGCTTGAGCGACGGATACTTGTTCTCTATTTCTGACTCGTGGTTCTCGACGAGGTCCCGAACCGTCCGGTAGATGTCCGCCTCCAAGTCGCCCTGGGCGAGAATCGACTCGTACTCCTCGCCGTCGAGGACGACCTCGCGGGTGTGAATCCGCGACCCGTCGGCCAGAATCACCTCCAGTTCCTCGGTGTAGGCGTCGGTGATGCCGTAGCGGACCGAATGCGCCCCGGTCGAGTTGTTGCCGATACCGCCGCCCACGGTCGAGCGGTTCGACGAGGCGGGGTCCGGCGCGAACTTCAGTCCGTGGTCGGCGAGCGCGGCGTCGAGGTGGTCTTGGACGCACCCCGGCTGGACGGTCGCGCGCTTCGCCTCCGGGTCGATATCCACGATGTCGTCCATGTACTTCGTGAAATCGATGACGACACACCCCCGGCCGACGGTCTGGCCGCCCAGCGAGGAGCCCGTTCCGCGTGGCAGAACGGGGACGCCGTGATTCGTCGCCGTCTCGACGGCGGCGCGCACGTCGTCGGCGTCCCTCGGCAGGACGACTCCCGCGGGTCGCGCCTGATAGATACTGCCGTCAGTCGCGTACAGCACCTGTGCGTACTCGTCGAACTTCACGTCGCCGTCGACGCGGTCCCGTAACTCCGACGCCAACGCGGAGTACGCCGCCACGTCCGGCCGGTCCAAGTCTAGTGCCGTCGCCGATGTCTCTCCTCCCCGTGGGGAGTCGAGAACGTCTTCAACTGCCATCATCAATGATACACATACACACGGATTAAATCCTCTGGTGTTGCGACGCGTTCTCGTCCCCCAAACTGCCCGCAACGACCGAGGTGGGGATTTATGTTCACGTCCTTGGTACGTAACCACATTCATGGTCAGGTCACCGAACTGGAACCAAACTGACGTGGCACGCGCTGTCCCGGCAGCGTCCGAAACGGAGGTCGACCAACTACTCGCGAGCCTCCAGCGACTGACCGGCATCGGCGTGTGGACGTACGACGTGTCGAGCGACGAGCTGTGGTGGAGCGACGAGGCAAAACAGATACACGGGTTCGACGCGTCGGCGACGCCGACCGTCTCGGACGTCGTCGACCAGTACGCCGAGGCCGACCGCGACGGCGTGATGGGTCGCCTCGCCGACGCTATCGAACACGGCGAGTCCTTCTCTATTGACGTGCGGTACGCGAGCGAGCGAACGACCGAGCGGTCGATACGGCTTTCGTGCGAACCGCTGGTAGAGGACGGTCAGACGGTCACCCTCCACGGCGTCGTGCAGGACGTGACCGACACGAAGCGGCAGGAACAACGCATCGAGATTCTCCGGCGGACGAGCCAGGAGCTACGAAACGCGAGTTCGAAGGCGGAAGTCGCCGAGATACTCGCCGACGCGGCGAAGAACGTCCTCGGTCTCGTCAACACGACCGTCCGGTTGGTCGACGAGAACCGGAACATGCTCCAAACTATCGAAGCGACCGAGGAGTGTCTGGAACGCGCCGGCGACCGCCCGAACTACTCGGTTAGCGAAGACACGCCGGCCGCGCAGACGTACCGGACGGGCGAACCGGTCATTCACGCGAACCACGAGCACACCGAAGACGACCACAGTCGAGGCGCGCTCCAATCGGGGCTGTACGTCCCCATCGGGAGCCACGGCGTGCTCAGCGCCGGCGACGTGGTCGTCAACGCGTTCGAGGAACACGACCTCGAAGCCGCGAGCCTCCTCGGACAGCTCGGCGCGGAGGCCATCACGCGCATCGGTTGGGTGAAACGGTCACGGGCGATTTGACGCGCGAACGAGCGGTCACGACGGGACACTGAACGCGCTCGCATCATTGAAGCGCGACGACGGGGCCGCCCCTCGATTTACTCACGCCCGGACTGTCCGACTGAATGTTATCGGCGTCCGCGTTCGTCGTGGTGTTCCGTTTGTTCCCGAAGAAATCGTGGAGAAACATGCCCGAATTAGCAGGTCTGGCTGGCCAGTTCAGTTGATTTACATTTTGGCAACAGTTATCAACCATCATGATAATAGTCGATGTATGATCGAGAACGTGACCGGGCGACGGCTCAAGACGACCCAGGCCTCGTTGGAGATTCTCAGCCTCATTCTCGAACACGACGGTCTCACGCTCGCCGAACTGGACTCCATGGTCGACAGTTCGAAGAGTTCTATCTGCAGCCACCTCAACACGCTCTTGGAGAGTCGGTATCTGGTCAAACGCGACGGCGTCTACCACGTCAGCTTCCGGGTGGCGCTGTTGGGCGAGCGCGCGAGACACCGGTATCCGAGCGACGAGGTCGTCGAACGCGTCGTGGACGAACTGGCCCGCGCGACCGGTCAAGAGGCGAACTTCACCGTCTTTGAACACGGTCGGCTGCTCATGTGTTACGGCTCGTCGACCGACGAGGGACGGGACGCGAACGGTATCCGATACCGGTCGGAGTATCACCTGCACAACACGGCCGCGGGGAAGGCCATCCTCGCGGAACTGGACCGCGACGAGGTCGAGTCGATTATCGACTACTGGGGCCTGCCGAGGGAGTCCGAGGGGACGATTACGAGCCCCGACCGACTGTTCGACGCGCTCGACGACATCGCCACCCAGGAGTACGCCGTCGTCGACGAGGAGTTCGCGCCGAACCTCATCGCCGTCGGCGCGCCGGTCCACGACGGCGACGGGCG
Organism: Haloferax chudinovii; assembly: GCF_042663345.1. Classification (NCBI taxonomy): domain Archaea; kingdom Methanobacteriati; phylum Methanobacteriota; class Halobacteria; order Halobacteriales; family Haloferacaceae; genus Haloferax; species Haloferax chudinovii. The sequence goes on along the minus strand of NZ_JBHTAB010000013.1, from coordinate 64,273 downwards.
CATCGTCGGCGGCCTCAGCGTCGGCGGGCCGAAGTATCAGGTTGACATGACGCGGCTCGAACGCGAGTTCGCCGACGAACTGCTGAGCGCGGTCGAGTCGTTAGAAGCGGAGCTCTCGTAACCAGGCGCTGTCGTTTCGAGTGCGTCGTACGCCAAAAGGACAGACGCGGGTTGGTTACACGTGTCGGCTGACTGGCTGGCTGCGTTAGTCGTCTGTCCCGACTGCCATCGCGCGCTCGACGATGTCCGCGCCGTACATCTCTTCGAGCGCGTCGTGTTGGTCCGGGCGGTGCTCGTACACGTCTTGGAACAGGGCGACCGGCGTCATCGCGGCTTGATACGTCGCCTCGTCCCACATGCGGTCCTTGGCGATGTCGACTTCGACGTCGTCGATGACCAGCGTCGTCGCCTGCGTCATCGCAATCGCGCCCTTGCCGGCCTCCTTGGCCGCCTCGAACTCCTCCATGGAGTCGACGATGTCGTCCATGCTCGGGACGTAGGTGGTCAGGTCGAGGAGTTCCTCGTGGAGTTCCTCGCCGTCGCACTCCAGTTCCTCGCCGTCGACGCGGAGCACGTAGCTGTCGTCGCCGACCTGTTCGAGCGAGAGTTCGTCGCCGTCGTACACCTGTCGGCCGTCCTCGTCGTCGAGTTCGATTTCGTCGTCGTCGAGTTCGAGGAGCCAACTGCCGGTCTTCGGCGGCAGGGGTGCCTCGTTGGCGGTGACGACCTGTCCGGGCGTGAGCGCCCAGATACCCGTCATCCCCATGGCGCGGTTCTCGACCATGCGCTCGCGGTAGCCCTCCACGTCGCGGATGTCGTCGTAGGGGCCGTCGACGGCGATGCAGTTGGCGGCGCTGGCTCCGCGAGAGGTGTTGTGCCGGAGTTCGGGCCACGCCGGAAGCTCGCCGGTCGGCGTCATGGCGCGCATGTCTTTCGTGTAGTCGACCTGCCCGTCGACGAGGAGGAACAGCCGTTCGAGGTTGTTGGACGGCTTGCCCTTCTCCGCGCGGAGGTCGCTCATCGCGAGTTCGGCCTCGCCGCTCTCGATGATGACCGACATCGAGAGGCGTCCCTCTTCGAGACCGTGTTCGTTCTCGATGATGGTGAGGAACTCGTCGGCCTTCTTCCAGTCGTCGAGGTCGCCGACCTCGGGAATGACGAAGCCGTCGATGTGCTCGACCGCACCGTTTTCGGGGTCGGTGATTTCGAGCATCTGCTTGAAGCCCTCGTACCGGGTCGTGGGGTCGTCGCGGTGCCACACGACGCGGGGGTGAATCTCGCCGGGGAACGACGCGCCGTGCTCGGAGACGACCTCGACGAGGTTCTGGACGCCCTCGTCGCGCATCGACGGTGCCGTGGCGTCTTCGTTGTCCGGAATCCACGTGTCGGGGGCCTGCATTCCCCGCAGTTGTGCCGCGCTCTGCAACATCTTCGCCGAGTTCTCGCCGCCGACCGCCGTCGGCGAGGTGAAGAACGTGCGTACGAACTCTCGTTCGTAGTTTCTGTCGCTACTCATATCGACAGTCGAAACGTCTCTTGCGAAACATATTAAACATTTAGACTCGCCCAATCGGAACTCGCGACTCGACGCTCCGCCGGGAACTGACTTCCGCGACTCGACCGACGATTGCACCGATGAGTAGCCTGTCGTTCGCGCTGTACGTCAGTCAATCATCATCTTACATTATGTAAACGCGTACAATGCTATGTGTTTACATTAAACAGATATAGGGAGTTCGACCAACTATAATTACACCCATAGTTCTGTAAATCAGATCTCGATACCGTCGTGAGAACGACCGTCGTTCGGATTATGAAAAGGGTCCCTAGCCTCTCAGATTCGGTTTGGGGCTCTCGGAACCACGGACGCTCGCGCGACAGTTCCGGTCGTCAGACGGGGTCGGCCTCGGGAGAGGAAATCGCGAAAAAGGGGGGAGCCTCGCAGATGAAAAATTAGAGACGTCGGTTCGAAGGCTACTCCTGCGGGTCGGGGAGCCGTCGGTTCGCCAGCGCCATCGGATCGTCGTCGTCGGGGCCGAACGGCCGAAGGACGACGCCGAACGCGGTCGATTCGACCGGAACCTGATACCGATCAATCGGTTCTGTCGGCGTTCCGCCGAGGCCGGTCACGCGGTGGTCGAGGTTGAACTCGACGGACCCGCGGTCCTCCAGTTCGTACTGGTGTTCTGCCTCCGCGAGATTCGCCCACTGTTCGAGGCTGACGTTGGCGTCCCCCTCGCCGAACATTCCGAGGAGGGAAATGTCGCCGCCCGAGAGCGTCGCCCACCGTGTCTGGGCCTTGTTCCCGTTGTCGGTCGGGGAGAGGTACGGGACGTACTGTTCGTCGACGGAGCCAGCGTAGCGCCCGATTGGGACGCCCCACTTCCGGTCGGGGTAAGTCTCCAGTTCGCCGCGTCCGTACCACTCGAAGTCGTCGAATCGCTCGGGGAGTTCGAGCTGGACGCCAGCTTTTGGGAGCCAGCCGTCGACCGTCTCGCGAAGCCCCTCGTTGGGGCGGGCCTCGACGTCGATTGCCACGTCGCCGCTCCCGTAGACGCGGTAGTGGTAGCTGGTGGCGAACCCCGGCCCGTTCGCATCACCCACACTGTTGAACTCATCGAGCGGCGACCACGCCACAGCGCCGTCGAGCGGCGTGTCCGCGGCGAGCGCACCGAGTTCGTCTTCGGCGAGCGCGCGGTCGTAGATTCGCACCTCGTCCAGCGCGGTCCCGTCGGCGACGCTCGACCCGACCTGCGTCGGCGCGTCGACGTGCTGAAGCGTCCCCTCGTAGGACCCGGTTCCGAGTCATTCCCCGTCGACGAACAGCGTAATCTCGCTGCCGTCCCAGACGCCAGCGACGTGGTGCCAACCCTCGGTCCAGTCGTCCGGCACTGGCCCGTCTGCGACGTGCCAGCCGTCGGCGTTGAACACGAACTCCAGATACCCGTCGCGGCCGCGCTCACGGCGCTTGAGGAGATACTGTCGTCCGCCCTTCGAGACGTAGACCTGCGCCGCACCACCCTCCTGCGGCTCGCCGGGGTGGACCCAGAACTCGATTGTCAGTCCCGGGTCGGTGACGTCGAGGCTTTCGGACTGTCCCAGCGAGAGCGAGCCGTCGTCGGTGAACTCGACGGCCTGCCCGGAGGCACCGGTGACGATTCCGGCCTCACCCGTGAGCACGCCGTCGTTGTCGTGTTCGGAGCGGTCCGGGGTCGCCAGCCGACGGGCCGGCTCAGCGCCTTCGGCGAAGCCCTCGACTGCGACCTCGACGAGCGACTCGTCGCGGCGCTCGGCGCCGACCGACTCGACGGAGTGCGTCAGTTCGTCGAGCCCCGCCTCGTACCATGAGAGCGCGGGGGCGCTCCCCCACTGTTGAATCTCGTTCATGACCGGGGCCCGCCACGAATTGAACAGCGGGCCGCGGTCGAGTAAGTCGGTTCCCTCGTACGCCATCGACGACAGCGTCCCCGCGTCTTCAGCAACGACGTACTCGAAGCCGTCACCGGAGATAGTGATATCACCGCCTTCGTCGACCGAGAGCGGCCCCATCGAATCGAGTGTCGCGATCTCCGGTTCGGGCGCGTCGACGGGGACCGCTAACTGCTCGAACGCGATTTCGTGGCCGGCATCGGCGTACGTGGTGCTTTCCGCCAGCGTGAACCGCACCGTCAGTCGGTACTCGACGCCGGCCCCGGGACTGGACGGCGCTTCGACGGGAAGGCTAACGCGGCGGGTCTCTCCCGGACTGATGTCGACACCGAAGTCGCCGGAGCGGAGCGGTTCGCCGTCGGCGGTCAGTTCCCACCGCCCCTCGACGCCGTCGAGCGACGTGAAGTTGTAGCGGTTCGAGATGTACACCTCTCCCGCCGCGACGTCGGCGTCGGCGACACCGACCGGCTGGTGGCAGTGTTTGAGTTCCCACAGTTCGGGCTGTGGGTCTCGGTCGGACCAGACCAGTCCGTTGAGACAGAACGCCCCGTCGGGGCCGTCGCTATGGTAGAACTGGAACGCCTCGCCGTCCGCCGTGGTGTCGTTCAGGTCCTGGTTGACCCAGTCCCAGATGAACCCGCCGACGAGACTCTTGTCTCGCAGCAGGTCGGCGAAGTCGTACGCGACGGTTGCGCCGTCCGTCAGTTCGCCATCGGCATCGCTCGTCTCGTCGGAGTTCACGGCGCGGTCGTAGATGCCGAGACCGTCGACCGCGAGGTCGGCCTCGCCGCCGATTCGAATCGCTCCTCCCCGGCGCGAAGGCCCGAGACGGAGTGACTCGACTCGCCCGCGAGCGCGCCGTCGACGTAGATTGCGAGCTCGGTGGACCCGGCAACGCCGACGACGGTCGTCCAGCCGTCGAGGCCGCTGTCGGGGACCGGAGCTGAGACCGTTCCCTCACCGCCGCCGACCGAGAACTGGATTTCGCCGTCCGAAAGCGCCAGCTCGAACCTGCCCTCGTCGACGACGATTGGTACGTCGGCGTCCATTCCGATTCTCTCGTCGACTGAAATCGTCGCGCCGACCGTGAACTCGCCGGCGTGTTCGAGTTCGGCGTCGCCTCGAATCTCGATCGCGTCGCCCGCGACGAGTTCGATGGCTCCGTCGGTGTTGCCGCCCGGTGCGGCGTCCGGCCCGGGGACGACAGTCGGCGAACCGACGAGCACGCCGGGGTTCTCGGAGTCCGTCGCCGATGTACGAGCCGTCACCGACCGACAGCAGGGTCCCGATATCGGCGTACCGAGGCCCGAGCATGTCGCTGTACTCGACGTTCCAGCCGCCGCCGTTCGGCTGGTGATAGAGGATGCGGTCAGGGGCGACCCCCTCTACGTCCCCGTCGAACGACTCGACGGTCTCGACGCCGCTGACATCGGCGGTATCCCCGGGGATGAACTCGTCAGAGTCGGCCGCGAGCGACGCCATTTCGATGTGCTCGGCACCGGTCCCCGCCTCGTTGCCGGTCGACCAACTGAAGACCGAGGCGTGGTTGCGGTCTCGAAGCACCATTCGGCGGAACTGCGCGACCGCCTGGTCGTGGTAGACTTCGGTGTTGGCGAGCAGTCCCTGCCACCAGTGGGACTCGACGCAGACTTCGTCCTGCAGGTAGAGCCCGTACTCGTCCGCGAGTCGGTACAGCGACGGGTCGTTCGGGTAGTGGGACGTCCGGACCGCGTTGATGTTGAACTGCCGCATCGTCTCGATGTCCTCCCGAACGCGCTCTATCGGGACCGTCCGACCGAAGTCCGGGTCGGTCTCGTGGCGGTTCACGCCCTGAATATCGACCGACTCACCGTTGACCAGAACCTCGGCCCCCTGTTGTCCGCGAGTGGTCTCGTAGCTCCGGAAACCGACCTTCTCCAGCATCGCCTCCGTTGGCGTGCCGCCCGCGGGTACGAGTTCCAACACGAGCTGGTAGAGGTTCGGCTGTTCGGCCGACCACTTCGCGGGGTTCGGTACGTCGGCATCGAGCGAGACCACCGCACCGTTTTCGTCCACGGTCGCGGTCGACGAGAGGGTCGTGACCTTACGCCCGCGGGGCGGCCGGCCGTCGGGACCGGCGTTGTCCGGCGGGCCGCGGCTCTGCGATGCCTCGTTCCCCTTTTCCTTCCCGCCGTTTCCGCCTGCCGCGCTCGCACCGTTTCCGCGCGGTGGTCCGCGGCCCGGTTTCGTGCGGGCGGTCTCGTAGAGGTGCGCACGAACCACGTACTCGCCGGCCGGAGCATCGCCGTAGTTCGCTATCTCGGCGTCGATACGAAGTTCGCCGTCCTCGTAGTCGTCATCGAGGTCGGTGCGCGCGTAGAAGTCCCTGAGGTGTACCGCCGGCGTCGCGAACAAGTAGACACTCCGGAAGATGCCGGCGTACCGGAACATGTCGATGGTCTCCAGCGTCTCGCTGTCGGACCAGTGGTACACCTGCACTGTGACTTGGTGGTCTCCGCCGGCCTCGACGTGGTCGCTGACGTCGAACTCGGCGGGCGTCATCGACCCCGTCCTGAAGCCGACGTACTCGCCGTCGACCCACGCGAAGAAGGCCTGTTTGACGCCTTCGAAGTGGAGGAACGTCTCACGCCCGTCCCACGTCTCTGGAACTGCGAACGACCGCCGGTACGTGCCGACGGGGTTGAAGTCGTCGTCGTCGACGCCCGGAACGTCGACGGTCCCGTCCTCGTTGGGAACCAAATCGCCGTCCTGATTCGGTTCGTAGACCTCCCACGTGATGGCGTTGTTCGCGTAAATCCGCTCGCCGTACCCCTGCGTCTGCCAGACACCGGGGACGTCTATCGAGCCCCACTCGTCGCCCGCGAGGCCGTCGTACGAGTCGGGAAGTTCGCTCGGCTTCTCGTGAAACGCGAACTGCCATTCGCCGTTGAGTAGCTGAACGTACTCCGACTCCGCGAATCGCGATTCGATTTCCGTAAACGGCTCGTCCGCCGTTCGAGCCGCGTGCACGGACTCGTAGGTAACGGCGCTCGTCACGTGAGTCGGCTCGACGTTCTCCGCGACTCTCTCGGGGTCTTCGAGATACGCCGCGAGATTCGAGATTCGACCCGGGGCGCTTGGCGCATTCGTCGCTGCCGCGGCACCGGACTGTGAACTGACTCCCACGGCCATTGCAGCCATTGCGGTCGCCTGCAAGAACTGCCGTCGCGTCGGTGTGAGCCGACTATCGGGTGACTGTTCGGTTCGTGTCTTCCGCCGATTTGAGTGTGTCATAATGCTTCGAGTGCGCGGTCGGAGGTCCAGGGCAGTCGTCCACCGCGTTCCTGACGCGCAGTTGAGAAACTACGGTCACCGATTTGTAATTATATACAATTAACTTAATCCTAATGGCCCTTTACATAGAGCTAATAGAGTCGGAGCAAGATAGTATCAGGTTTCTGATTTCTTACCACGCAATCGCCGAGTCAGCCCACGTTTATGTCTGCTAGAGGATTTCTCTCTGTGTATTCATGAGTGTATACCGGGAACGACTGTTGAATCCTTGCGGATAGTCGTCGCTCACTTTCGGCCTTCGCCAAGATTACAACTCGTGTACACACTATGCTCTGCGAGCGTGAAGACGGGACTCGTCTTCTGTGTATTCCGCGTCCGCGCATCGCCTGTCGACGCGAGCGAAGAGTCCAGTAACTATCAGCAAAAACGGCGCTGTCTATAGTAACCGTTAGAACTTTTTGCACAACGACTGTTGTGAGAGATAGTGAAGCATCTCGACGAGATCACCGTCGAGGAATTGCAAGACGCCCTCGACAACGTGGACGGAAAGAAGCCGACACAACGGCTCTTAGCAGCTATCGCGTACCAGAATGGGGTGACACAGACCGAGCTAGCCGAGTGGTACGGCGTTCAGCGGCGGACAATCTACAGTTGGCTCAAGCGACTCGACACAGACGAGTCGCTTGAGCGGGCCGTGTCTGACGATAAGCGAACCGGAAGAAAACGAAAACTCTCAGAAACACAGCAAAAAGAATTTGAAGAAACCGTTCACGAACCTCCTGAAGAGGTCGGGGTCGGCGCGCCGGCGTGGACGCCGGCGCTCGTCCAAGACTTTCTCGAAGAAACCTACGGCGTCGAGTATTCAATCCCGAGTTGTCGGCGGTTACTGAAAGAAGCGGGATTGAGCTATCAGAAACCACGCCGGAAAGCCGCCGAAGCCGACGAAGACGAGCAAGAACAGTTCCACGATGAGCTCAAAAAAAGCGGCGGGAGATGGACGCCACCGTAGTCTGTATCGATCAAACCAAGAAATCCGTGCAAGTTGAGCCGCATTCCGCGTGGTTTCCCTGCGGCACGCGGCCCTCTGTCGAACTCTCTGGCCAACGTGATTGGACGTGTCTGTTAGGCGCGATCACCGAGGACGGTGATCGCTTCTTCTCGCGATTCGAAGAGTACGTTACTGCCGATCACGCAAAACAGTTCATTTTAGCACTATGTGAAGAATTTGAAGATGACTTGCTCGTAGTGCTGGACGGAGCGCCGTACTTTCAGGCGTCGGCCGTCACGGACCTGGCGGCCCGTGACGACCTCGCCTTCGTGACGCTTCCATCGTATTCGCCGGAGCTGAACCCGGTCGAAGAGTGTTGGAGACAGCTTCAAGCGGCTCTTAGCAACCGTTCTTCGACTCACTTGACGAGTTAACGACAGCAATTGACACTGCTCTCGAGCAACTTTCGGTCCCAAAAGTGAGTAACTATTTCTAACGACTACTATAGCGACCGCTTTTGCTAACCGATTAGCGTTGCCTTCAAAAAATACTGACCGCCGGTCGGAATCATCAAATATCGTCTAAGTCCCTATCCAGCTGAACCGAATTCCGTACTCGATAGCGTTTATTTGCCCCTCAATGGGTGAGGGGCTCGCTGTACTGGCGAGTTCCCTGAACACGGTGAGAACGATGGCAACCAGAGACATCTACGAAACTGGCTTCGACGAATTCAAAAGACGGAACCGCAACCTCATCGCCAAATTCGACGACTCACTCGGCGTCTACAGCAGCGTCAGAAAATACGCCCGCACACTACCCAGCGAAGCACGCGCAACACAAGACGGCAACCACATCCAAATCAAAGCCGACGAAACACTCCAAAACTGGTTCCCCTTCAACATCAACCAAAGCAAGGGTCTCCTGTCACGGATAGTTCAGCTCGGATGATATCAGGCGGATACTCCGATTTGATCTTCCTCAGCTAGCCGCACGTATTCGTTCAGAGAAGCGTTGCAGAGTGCATAGAATGATATGAAGAAGTAGATCGAGAGCTCGCGGCTGTTCTCTATAATGTCGCCGTGGGCGATCTTGTTACGTCTCTGCCTTACAGTCTCATCTAAGAAAGTGCTGAATACGCCATCAAAGAAGTGCGATATCAGACTACCCAGATTCTTCGTCTGGGTCCGGCCTCTTCCCGGCATCTTGAATTTCGTCTCATGATCCTTCTCGATAATCTCCCCGCCTGTTTCTTCCACTAAATCTCCCAGCACCCCCTCAAATTGGAGAACAATACCAGCAAGAAAACCTCTGTAATGCCCCTGCTCAAACTCCATCAATAAGTCGTTCAACAACTCACTCCGATCCTCAAAGAACCCGATATTCTCGAATGTATTCCGAGCCTTGTCGAGAAGCTCTTCCTCAAACCGTTCAACAATGAACTCACGGGCTGCTTCCTCATCTGACTCCAGTAACTGTTGAAACTCTTCAAACTCAGATGGAGTCATAAACCAGGACCATGCGAAATCATCTCTGGACGCAAGGTACCGGCGGATTGATTCCTTCTCACTATCACTCTCACAGCTCTCTATCAAGAGCTGGTTCAAACTGACCAGGTCTCCGTCATCCTCGGGAGGGAAGAACGACTCCATACGGTTGAACAGGTCCTGGCTCAGGGCACCCTTGATAACGGGGATATCTCGTAGAGATCCAAAATTGAGCCGGTACCAGTCCAAGTCTATCGGATCGGCATACGTCTGGAAGAATTCCTTATACAACGGCGAATTCAATAGCCGAGCCAGAGAATCCCGTATCTCATCGGTCTCTGCCTGCAATCCGATCATAGCAGTATCAAACAACGCATCCTCAATCTCAACCCTGTAACAACGCGGGTTATCGAAAATCTTAGGTATAACCAGGTCTGGATTCTCGAACACACCCCGATAATCTACTTCGAATGCCGGGCCCTCCTGGTTGTAGCGCCTTGGTTCATTTTCGATATACTCTGCCAATTCGTTGTGGCCATCCTCTCTCAATTCCTCTACTACATTAGCTTCAGTAATCTCTACTTTCTCTGATTCGAGTTCGTCCGTGTAGGACTGGAGATCTAGAAGATACACATCAATGTCATCAGAGGTGATAGCCCTGATTTCGCTGGATGGGTTCTTGATTACCGGTCGGAAGAACTTGTCATCGATACCGGAGTCCTCCCGTTCCTCTTCGCTGAAATAGAAGAAGTCGTTGTTACCTGTACTGAGCCCGCTTCCTGCCTCGACACCTGAGAGATCGCCGAAACGAGTGAAGCCGTCAGAAGTGATGATATCATAGATAGGCGGGTTCGACAGGATCCGCACCACGTTCCTACCTTCCAAATCCTCGTGGGACGCCTTTACCAACTCCACGTTGTAGGGGTTGTAGCGATTCTGGAGTATCTTGTCGAGCGGCTGCTCGAACAATCCCCGAGCGTTCTCAGGTAACTCCGTCTGATTGAATTTCCCAATCCCTGTCTCACGTACATCTCGTGGTCTATCTTCCTTGATTACCGTGAGCAGTACCAACTCCGTGGAACGAGCACTGCCTATCGGACCAACAGGCAGTTCAATTACCCGGTGGATCCCGCAGCTTTCAGTCAACTCCTCTAATAAGCCCTGCTTCAATGCACTTTTCGGAAGCAAGAACGCCCCTCTACCACCTTCTTTCAGGTGTGAAACAGCTTTAGTGACAAAGGCTGCTGAAGCTATCTTTCCTCTGCCAGGAGCCCATTTTTGGATCCTTTCACGTCTTTCTGGGCTGACGTGGAACAGCCTTCCCATGGGCGGGTCGCCAATGACCGCATCAAACTTCTCCGCCTCCTCGTCACCTGAAGATGTCCCAGGTAGTTGCCATTCAAAGAAGTCTTGAGTAACTATTTCGGCGTTCTCATTCTCTTTTAGCCTGTTACGGGCTAAATCAGCGTATAGTGGTTCGATTTCGATGCCTACCAATTTCGAGCCTTCTGTGTATTCAGCGGCTTTTTGCATTAGAGATCCTGTTCCCGCAGCTATATCGAGCACCGAATAGTCCTTCTCTGAAACGGCCCAACCCGCCATCAGTTCTCTCAGAGGCTCCGGAGTGTAAGGCGGCAAATAGCCTGCATCAGCAAGCAAATCCATCATCTCAAACGAATCTATCTCTCTGGAGCTTCCTTCTCCGGTAACGATCTGGGTTAGCAGTATGCTGTGGTCCGTGGAGTCCGAAAGTTCGTACTGAAAGAATCCCTCCTCACTGAGCTCGATAAAGCCGTTTTTAGTTGCATACAGCACATTGTCCGTGTCTTCCGGCTCTCCCTCCGCCGAATGGAAACGATCTGTAGGGATCACCCGGAGAGACTGGTCCTCCAGCTCGACGACTAAACCGCCTCTATCAAGCGTCGCAGATAGTTCCTCAGAGACCGACTCCAATTCCTCAGAAACTGAATGAAGATCTATTTCCGGAGACCGCTCACGAATCATTATTGTCACAGTTTTCGACACCAACTCTCTTCAGCGTTAGGTCAATCAAGGGGATACGAACCAGCTTCGAACAACAACACCACGGGCTTAGAAAACAGGTCAGAAGCAGCTTTGACCGCGTCTCCCCCAGCATGTTCGTGCCGCGCCTAGCCTCGGACCTCGAGTGTCCGGATGCAATTCGGCAGCGGGCCCGAACACTCGCGGAGCAGGCTGAAAAGCGCGGGATGACGACGGGCGTCCATCCGGTCGGGTTCGCAGCGGCCTGCCTCTACACAGCCGGTCGCGAGGAGGGGCGATGGCTGACGCAGCGTGCCGTCGCTGAATCTGGGAACGTCACGCCTTCGACGGTTCGGACGCATCACGAGACGGTAGCGGAGCAGATCGTCTGACGACGCACATCTACAAGTACAAAAGTAAAATAATTTTCTCAGGAAACTATTTGTTTCTTGGCTGCGTAGCACCCAGTATGACCGAGACGTGGGACGACGTCAGCGAGCAGGTCAAAGCCGACTGGAAAGCCGACACCACGCCGTTCGAGCGGGTGTACGAAATCATCGAACAGACCCACGAGGGACAGTCGGCAGCCGAGATCGCCGACCGCGCCCTCGTGAGCGAGCCGACGGCCCGTCGGCACTGCAAGTCGCTCGTGAACACCGGGTTCGCCGAGACGGATCAAGATGGACAAACAACGTTGTACAAGCGAGACAGCGACCGGGTGCTGATGTCCCGGATCCGCGAGCTTCGTGAGGAAGCCAACCGAACGGAGTTGCTCGACGGCATCAAGGACATGAAAGCCGAGATCCGTCGCTACGAGGATCGCTACGATGTGGTGTCTCCCGAGGAACTCGCGCAGCAACTCGACGCCGACGAGGCGGACGGGTGGGACGACCTTACCGCGTGGCGAACGACGCGGCAGAATCTCGCGGTCGCCCAAGCGGCACTCGCGTATGACGAGGCCAGTCACCAGCTCGCTGTATGAGTGAGGACGACCGTGCCGGCGAGTTCGGGCCGATCTATCTTCCGGCACTCCAGCGGATTCGTGACCTCTGGCTCGAACTCGAACCGCTCGTCGACGCAACGTCGTACGATGACGTCGTCGCACCCACGGAACTGCAGATCAGTCTCAGCGATGGGCTTGGGGACGCCGAGCGCGCTCGGCTCGATATCCAGTGGAGCGAACTGGGGATGTATTCGTTCCACTACGTCGATAGCGACGACATCAACTGGCGCTTCGATCGCCACCCGAATACACACTCGCCCGAGATCCATTTTCACCCGCCGCCTGAGGCCGCGACGACGGCCGCCGAGCCGTCCTGTATCGACGTGACCGAAGTCTCACTCGTGGCGCGTGCCGTCCATGTGATGTGGCGGGCAGCGTACGAGGATGATACATTGGATCGGCTGAATAGTGCGTCAAACCCACCATAAGAATGGACGTAACCGAGGACGCAGTTCGGGACATCTGCACGGACGCAGTCTTCGAACGGGGCGAACGATATCTTGCTGAGGGCCGTATCCGCGAGATTCACCGCGTCGACACCACCGTAACCGCCGTCGTGAGTGGCAGCCGTCAGTACGATGTTCGTGTTGACCTCGCCACTGACGGGTTTGCCCCGTGGTTCGATTGTCCGTACGACGGGCCGGGAGCGTGCAAGCACGTCGTCGCCGTGTTGCTTCGGTGTGTCGACGACCCACCGGCAGACGAAGGCGAGCGACTCGGCACCGCACTCAACAGTGCCGACGCCGACGAACTGCGCGCGTTCCTGCGTGACGAACTCGCGAGCGATGCGGATCTCCGCGATCGGTTTCTCGCCCGCGTCGGCGAGCTGACGAGCCAGTCGATCGACGAGCATCGCACCGCGATCGACCGGCGGTTCGAAGAAACGAACCCTGAGTACCACGTCGTCTTCGAGCCCATCGACTTCACGCAGTGGTTCAATCTCGCAAACGAGTATCATGAGTAGGGGCGGTACGCGTCGGCGGCAACCGTCTACCGGGCACTCACCGAGTCACTCGACGAGAACATGGAGCGCATTGATGGCGCGTACGACCATTTCTCGCGTGCATTTAGTCGGGCACTCGACGGATATGTTGACTGTGTCGCAGCTACGGAACGCGACGCTGATGCGGTCACTGACGCCGTCGAATTCCTCACCGAGCGGGCGACATCGGGAACGCCGTTCCTTGCGGAACATTTCGAGAAGGCCGCAGTCGAACTCCAGCAAAAGGCGGATGAGCAGTCTTGCAAGTAGCTGTGTCGCCCTCGATGACGCCCGCAAGTTCGAAGATCACAAGAATTAGTTTGTGGCGCGGTCAGCCACGTTGATCCGCTGTTCGCGAGCGGCTTCGACGTCCGAGTAGAGCGCCAACGCGTGCTTGATGAGGCGACGGTCTTCCAGATTCTCCTCCCACCGCGTGATCACGTCACGACGTTCGTAAAGTTCGTCACTTGTGAGAGCGGCGTTGGCGAGCGACTGTTCGAGCTCCTCCCACGTCTCGACGTCGTAGGTCGCCTGCCATTCCTCGATCTCTCCTGTGATCGCCGCCAATTCGTTGCGAAGCTCCTCGCGCGTGTTCTCCTCGATGAGCGTGCGGATTTCCTCGAAGAGCAGTCGCGTGTAGTCCGGCTGGTAGCGCGTCGTCTTGCCGGCCTCGACGCGTCGCAGCTGGCCCTGGTCGACGAGATCCTGGAGCTCCTCATTGGTCGTGCTCCAGGCGGCGTCGGCCTGCTCGCTGATCCAGTTAACCGACCGGGGTTCACGAAGCGTCTCGGCGACGGCTCGAATACGGCCGCGAGCGCTCATCGACTCAGTCCACGACTGGACGCCATTCCGTGGGGATTCCGACATGCTTAGCACCTCTTGCAACAGTGTTCGCGCCATACTCCGATATATGTTTGTACCGTCTCGTATAATCGAGAGTACGTTACGAGCATAGGCGTCCGGACATTGAAATGCGAAACCAACAGAAGCTATGAGCCAACCGATGCACAACAGATATTCTGACTTTGAGGAACTGCGGCCGACCGGCGAGGCGTCCCACATTCCGGACACGAGGTTGGACGACGGGTGTGAAGGTGATCCCCGACGGCAACGCGTCGCGACGACCTCTGGTGGCTACCCTGATGCGCCGACGGTAACCGACGGCGAGTGCCGGTCCGTGGAGCGTCAATCCCAGACGGCCAGACGAAATGCCGGTTCTGTCTCACCAACCATCTCGGGAGTGACGCGACTAGCACGAACGAGACAGCGTCGACGACGTTCCTCGGTATCGTCCACCTGATCGTCGAGTCGGCCACGTTCTACGGCGCCGTGGCGAACCTCCTCTCCGCCAACGAGGCGGAGCCGGCCGTCGACGACTACACGCTCATCTACGATCTCGACGAGGCGCCGGCGCGCCAGCTAGCCGAGCAATGGCCCTCACTCCCCGACGCGGTAAAGGTGTCGTCAGAGGAGGGAGAGCGGCTTCTCAGTGCCGCCTGTGACCGGACTGGGTGCACGGGCAGGGAGCGTCGGAGCGTCAGGAGCAGGCCCCGACGCGGCTCTACGACCAGCGTGGGGACGGCATCCACGACGCGTCGCGTCTCGACGCGGTCCTCGACGACGCCGACGACTCGGTGTGGCTGGTTCCAGCGATGGCGTTGACCGAATCCACTGGCGAGAGTGCGACTGATCGTCAGGTGTCGTCGGTACCGACGACTCAGGAACTCGACTGTCAAACCTGTGGACGGGCGACCGACCATCGGTTCAAGACCCACGAGTCGGTCCCGGATGAGGCGTGGACGGGACAACCGATTTGGGAGTTCCGGGTGTGTGGCTCGGCTCGCTACGGACCTAGTCTCGAATAGGGCCAGTGCTGGGCGTCGGTTAACCAACACCCTACGAGTAACGTCTCGGTTCGTTGGTTAAGGCCACGAGCTCCTACAAGCCCGGCGCTAGTCGCGATTGGGAGTATTTCCGCGCCGGCGAATGGTGAGGCGCTTCCGATGGAGCAAGAGTTCAAACAGGGCTACCGAATGCATCGTATACTCAGCAATCTCAACCGTCTCGATGTCGACCGGTTGGACGACGCGGATCGAGAGCGAGTCGAGACCGCGAGAGACCTCTTGGAACAAGTGAGCCTTCTCACGAGGCCGGGCGACGGAGCCGGGGCGGACGCCCACACAGACTCCTAACGGCGTCTCCGTCCCAGTCACAGAGGGGCTCCTGAACGTGTTTTTTCGCCCCCAGAAGGGGTGCGGGGGATTCCCCGCGAGGTCCAGACATGGCGACACTACAAGCTGCGACAACATCGACCGGCGCGATCGTATCGGATCCGCAAGCAGTCCGCGAGCTCTGCGAGAACTACTGCTTCGGGACGCTCAACTGGGAGGTCACCGAGGACGGCGAGCTCACGATCTGGGGGTTTGATGATTTTGAGGTGTACGAGGCGCGGGAGAACGGCCTCCCGGACTGCGAGGGCGGCATCGTGACCCACGAATTCCTGCGAGAACTCGCCGACCACCTCGAAGCCGACGAAGAACTCGATATCCAGACACCGGGGTTCACCAAGTGCCGCTTTCCTGTACTGGCGAAGCGGTACGTCGTTCGCGACGGCGAAGTCCTCCACGCGGACCTCAGTTCCCTCGACCCGATCGACGAGTAGCGTTGTTCGTCCCCCGAGAGGGGTGCGGGGCGATCCAGTCGCGGTCGCCCCGTGAGGTGATTGCTCGATGGGACACCGCGCACTCGTTGCGTATGAACGCACAGACGGACAGTACACGCTCCACTACAGCCATTGGGGCGCAGCGAACCTGAAGCTCAAGCACCGAATCTCGGCTGAGTCGCCGTTCGGTGGCGACGACACCGACTCCAAGTGGGCGAAACAGCTGCTGGCGGAACTGGCCGATGGCCTCGAGGCAGATGCCGTCGACGGCTACCTCGCCGACGAGGATCGACCGTCGACGGTCGTCGAGCCGAAACCCCGTTCCACAGGCCTCTCGCTCGACGAGATCGTCGCTGACCATCTCGACTACCTCCACCACGAGGCGTTCTTCGTAGTGTCGACGACGTTCGAAGTGACCGCCTATCGGACGCTGTGGTTCGGCCTGCAGTACGAGTCGGAGACAGTCGAACAGGGGGAGACGGTCGGGAATGGCGCGCTCGCGACGGTGCGTTGGTACGACGGCGAGCCGGTCGGCGATGGCCACCTGCAGGGACAGTTCGCGGCCCTCAAAGACGTCGTCGGCGATATGCTCGACAAGGGCGTCTTCACGCCGTCGACGGCGAGACAGTATGTTAAACGGAAGCTAGCCGAGCGAGTCGGGGACCGACAGGAGTTGCTCATCCCGACTGGTGAATCACCGTTCGAGAAAGCAAGTCTGAACCACTCCTAGAGGGCTGAACAGTACGATTCGGATTATACCGTGGTCGAACACTCTGAAACAGCCATCGAAAGCTATTCGGGGGGAACAGTAAGACCAAAGACACTAATTGAGTTGTTTTCCAATTCGCTATGAATGCCTGAGTCCCCGCATCCTCCACAGGACGATCAGGGCAACCGAACACGTCGGCAGTTCCTGGCTGCAGGAGGAGTGGTTGCCACCGCCGCTCTTGCTGGGTGTAGTGGACTGCCTGGAACCGGGTCCCGAACGCTTGATACCGTCGTTCACGAAAACTCGGAAGACGAACTGTCGTGGGATTTCCCGGGCCAATCCGACGCTGAGAGCATCGGGTACGTCGAAATCCGTAGGAAACCACAATTCGACTCCGAGGGCTCGATTCCGTCACTGTGGTTCACCTTCAACGCGAGTATCGATCCGTCATCGTCCTACAAGCTGGATCAGTTCACGGCGACGTTCGCCACTCCGAATACCTATTTCGACCAACACGGCCAACTCACCTACCTGGTCAGCCCACCAACGCGAAGTGACAGCTTCAACACCTACTATCACGGGCCCGGAGTGGGACGACCCACCGGCAGTTCGTAATGGATATAGATGACATCGGCCTTGATGGGACAATCCAGTTCCCGTTTGTCATTCGAGACCCGCAAGCACTCCCGTCGACGTTGCAGTGTTCGTTCTCGGTTCAGGCAACCGAATCAGGGACGTTTGGGGAGATCGTTACCGCATCGGATTCAGGCACCTTCGAGTTTGACTAAGAAGAGGAAGAAGGCAGTTCAGGTTGATGTCTGAGACGGAGATGTGACAGAGTCAACCGATTCGGTGCCTCTGGTGGCGAGTTTATGTCAACAATCGAAATATCTGGTAATAGCACAACCTATCGGTCGCTATCGGTGAATCATTCACAGTTCGTTCGCAGCGTCACCGTATTCCCTGACGTGTACAGCAGCCCCCGACTGACAGGAACACATCCCGTTACAGATCTCTCAGATAGAGTCCACAGCTCGCTCCCGTCCTCAATACTCAGACCCACAATCCGGTCAGTCGTCGGAACGACGACCGACTCCCCAACGACCAATGGCGAGCCTGCGACATCGAGATCCTGTTCCCAGTGTATGCCGCCATCTGCCACCGCAAGCGCGTACACGGTTTTCTCGTCCGCACTGAAAACGCGGCTATGTCCGATTGCTGGTGAGAACAGACCACCATCATACATCGCTTTCGACCACTGGCGGTCTCCACTCCCAGCATCGAACGCCACGAGTTCATAGCGGTCGTAGCTTGCGAGGACGACATCCTCCGTCCGAACTAACGGCTCCGGAATATTTGGTCCAGGAATTTCCCATTGTGTCTCACCCGTCTCACGGTCCAGCGCGTAGATTCCCTGAGCGACAGAGCCATCTGCCGAGATATACACGGAGTCGGCATCGATGGCTGGCGGGGCAGGGATACTTGCACGCTGATGATCGTCACCAAACGTCCGCATCCACTGTGTGTCACCAGTTGACGCCGCAAGCGTAGTTACATCGCCCTGATCGCTCGTGGCGACGAGGAGGTCGTCAGCGACAGTCGGCGGATTGGGTCTGCCAGCTGTATCGTGTGTCCAAGTGGTCGTCCAGCTAGCGGTGTCGAGTGCGACGAGCCCGCCAGTCGATGGTTCGGTATAGTCGCCAAGTACGGGCGTAACAGCGAACGAACCTGCGAGAGCTGGTGGCCCAGTTGGACGCCGATTGAGTTCGTGGGTCGTATCGGAGGACCCGTCGTCGAGTTGCACGGAGGTCAGGATGCCATTCTGCTCGCCAGGTGTGCGACCGACGACGACAGCCGTATCATTTGTGGCAACGAGTCCGGTGATATTGATATCGTCCGCGAGAGAACTCGTCCAATAATCACCGCCAGCCGTGAGCGTCGGCTGATCGGGAACGGCGTTCGTATTGTGCGGAGAGGCACGTGTCTGTGGCCACTGCGCGACGCCAGGATCTGTCGGTGTACACGAATTGGTCTGGCAACCGGCAGTTGCCGCGAGAACTGTCGTGGCTGAGACTGCAAGGTATTCACGGCGCGATATGGAGGGCATCTGACCGAAACGTCGGATACAGAACCCATAGGGGTTTTGGATATCCATCGGTGGGCAGGTTACTCGAAGCCAACTGCTGTTTTTCAGGGGCAGCAATGGGTGAGCCCCGCCATAGGCTCGTGATTCGATGACCACAGAGGACGACCCGTTTCACGACTGCGAGTTGGATCCCGAGGCGATCCTCGGGACACACACCTTCGAAGACGTCCTGTTCACCGACGAGACGGAAACCCCGGTAAACGTGCTCACCGGCGAGACACCGGCACATTCGCAAGCAACCGTCAAGGAAGCGAAGGAGTTCGCTGCGAGTATCGACACGGGGACGCCCCAGATCGCCCTTCCGGCTTCTGTCGAGTCGCAGGTCGAAACACAGAGCAAGCCCTACACGGCGGCCGCGTTCTTCCACTTCAAGGCGACTGGCTCGCTCGAACGCCACCGTGCTTACCACGCCGCCTACGAGGCGGACGGGTTCGCGGTCGACTTCGAGACTGACTACGCGTCGGGCGAGTTGACCATTATTGTCGAGCGAGTGGAGGTGGCCTGAAAGCGAGAATACAACCCTGTGCTTCAACACGCGATACCGCTCGAAACCAACATTCGTCCTGACGGCCGCCTCCACCACTTCGAGGGGATAGCAACATGTTGACCGCAACTCCTATTCTGTTACCAAGACGTGATGGCCGCACTTGGTTCGTGGCGTGTCTGGGTGGGGATGTTACAAGCGGAGTTCGTCGTTGGTAATAAGTAACGATTGCATCAATGATTTCGAGAACTTCACCAGAAGAAATATTGTTAGCCAACTAACCAATTCTAATTGGATGTTTGACAGAATATCCCGCCGAAGGTTCGTCTATATGAGTGGAGCTACCATTGGACTTGCCTCCTCTGTTGGACTCACATCTGCTCGTGGGTCTACTGAAAAACGACAAAACCACATTGAGGCAAAAATCGATACTGCGGTTGAAAATGGTGTAAAGTACGTCGTCTCACTCGTTCGTAACAAGAAGACGGATGAGATTGATGGTGTAATCCTCCCGGTGTCCGTTGACGATCGTAAGGACCAACCGCTGAAATTAGCATTTAACGACTCAGATTCGAATCTATATGAGGTTTCAGATGATGTACTCGCACAAGTTCAGGAATCTGTTTTCGAAGCTAAGCCAGACACTATGGTGACTAAGGAAACAACTGAACGACAAAAAGAGGTCCAGACTGACATTTGGGGCCCTCTACGTGATATCGTACAGCGATCAGATCCCAGCCGCGGAGACATAGAAACCCAAGAAGAATCACTATTAGAAGATGTTGTAAAAGAAATCGCTGCCGGGACAAAAGATTCGATCAATCGAATTGGTGCGTACTACATTAAAAGTCCAGACGGTACTGAGTGCGATGCTTCAGCAAACAGTAACCCGCACCGTCAATTGGGTATCTCAGTTGATTACGAAAAGAAATTAGGTGAGTTCACCGAGACAGCTATTACTGGTGTATTGGGTGCTGTGCTTGGAGCCCTTCTTGCTGGTTTAGCTGGTGCTGCTCTTGGTGGCTTACTTGGAGCTATCGTTGGCTTTGGCATTAAGTATCTCAAAGATACAACTAATGCAACATTTGCTTATCGTGATATAGATAAATGTGCTCTTAGCGCTTGCTCGCCATTTATGAAGCCACTCGTGAGTGGTATTTGGATGGACGAAGACACCGATCTACTTGAGGTTGATATCGGTGAATCAGATCTTCCTGCAGTCCACCTTGAAAATGGTGCACAGGTTGATGTGGGCTTCAGGGATGAATTAAAGATCTCATCTTAACGAGTCACGGGAAATACGAAGAGCCAACCATAAACTATAATTTGTTGACAGTAGTTCAGATGAAAGAACTCTTAACGAAGATTAGAAATGAGGCAGACCAAGAGCTACAGCATCCATTGCCAGGGGTTATTCTCGTCGGACTCGCTGCTGGACTAGGTGTACTCCTCATGGGTAACCTAGCCAAATCGGTTCTGGGTGGTTCGAGTATTATTGCTGATTTTGCAGCGATTATTGGAGCAGGCTTCTATGCCGCTGTTGCGTACTATGCTCTCGCAAAACTTGGGCTTTGACCGTGCAGGTAAGCCACTTCTGAGGTGTAATAGTTCCCCTGAGAGGGCCTTAACCAACAGAGATGGGTTGTTGGCATTTGCCGTTGGTTAACATGATCTGAGCGATCATACTATGAGCCACCGACACCCCCAGAACTTCCCACCGACATCATCGATACCCTCGACGACTACTCGCCCGAACCCCTTCGACACGTTGCAAGATACGCCGAAGAACTCGCAGAATCCATGAGCGAGAAGCACGGCTATAGTAATCTCCAGAAGTATCTACTCACAGTTGTCTCTGTATTACTGAGAGCCGGCGTGATACGACCGTTTCCGGCTGGTGGACCCGCAAAGACTCCCAGATTCTACTATAGCGGAAAACGAAGAGAGCAACCAGTCGAGGAGCGGCCAGAAGACCGTCCGGACGACGTCCCCTCGAAGGCAACGATCACGGTGAAAGAGATCAACGACAATCGGTACTACTACTGGCAATGGAGAGAGGGCGAAAAGATACGTTCCAAATACAAAGGACCGGTCGATTCGGATAACTAGTCCACGTTTGTCGGTGAGACGGAAGGACGGTGTTTTACTGGAAATAGTGGTGTGGTGGCTGGCAATCTCGTCTCATCAGCTCGTCGAACACGAGTAGACGTTGGTGCAACTCACGGTTGGTCAATAACCAACGAGTGAATAGCATTTCCCCTCCACGTTGGTTAATCTACCCAGGATGTCTGACGTGTGTCAGACCCCACCATTTCCACTAATGCACGTACACGATGAGAGCTGCCGGCTCTAACTACCCACTCTCCCCCCACTATTTCCAGTAAAGCTAGTGATGAAGATCTCCCGAACTCTCGAGTAGCTTTCTTTCACTAGAACAAACTGCAGCAGCAACCGCACTTTAGCTCTCCTATGGACTAGCTCAAACGCTATTGGTATAAATTCTTCTCTTTTTTAGAGTTTCTTATCACTAGGCGGCTCCCTTTCGTGGTGCTTTACTGGAAATAGTGGGGAGGGGGTGTTCCGTCATTCTCGTCAGCTGTTGCCCTCCGCAACCTGCTAGTTCGTGTTCTGATCGAGTATACTGGAAACGATGGTGTCCCCCGAGTATATAAAGAAACATTTACTGGAAATACTAGATCCTGTGGTCGGTCTCACTCGTGAACAACCACTTGGAGTCCCCGCGAATTACTGGAAACGACGGGGTGAACGGCCATCCGCGATCTGTTTTGTTTACTGGAAATAGTGGGGTGGGGTTGCTCATCCAGAGTCGGGTTTTCTGTGTTCACTCCTCGTGACAGTCAACACAACCTTCTTCCAATAGACTGGAAACGACGAGGTCGATATCAAATAGTGGAACTCTCACCCCATGGTGGTTATACTGGAAATAGCGGAAACGGTGGTCGAAATAGTTATCATTCTAGCCAGAGTCAGTTGGGGACAATATGACTCCCCGATTTCAGCCGGACGATACGCTGTACAAACGGCGGAATACACTCAAAGTCGAGTACGTTCCAGACGACATCGTCGGGCGGGACAACGAGATCGAGGAGTACGAAGCTGCCCTGCAACCGATCATCAACGGCGAGTACCCCGACAACATCTTCATCTACGGCAAGACTGGCGTCGGCAAGACCGCTGTAACGAACTTCCTCCTGAACGAGCTCTTGGATTCGGCGGAGCATTTCGAAGTCGACCTCTCTGTCATCTCTCTCAACTGCGACGGCCTCAGCACGAGCTATCAGGCGGCGATTAGTCTGGTGAACAATCTCCGAGAGCCCGAACACCACATCGCCGAAACCGGCCACCCCCAATCCAAGGTCTATCGTCTTCTCTGGGATGAACTCAACAAGCTCTCGGGGACCGTGATCATCGTTCTCGACGAGATCGACCACATCACGGACGACACGTTCCTCTACCAGATTACCCGTGCCGACAACAACGGCTACATCGACAACATTCAGCTCGGCCTCATCGGGATCAGTAACGACTCGACGTTCCGAGAGCAGCTCGATGCGAAGGTTCAGTCGTCGCTGTGTGAAACCGAGATTTCGTTCCCCCCGTACGGTACGGAAGAGCTCCAGAAGGTCCTCGAACAGCGGGCAGAAATCGCGTTCCACCAGAGCGCTCTCGAAGAGGGCGTGATTCCGCTGTGTGCAGCCCTCGGTCGCCAGGATGGTGGGGATGCCCGACGAGCAATAACCCTTCTTCGGAAGGCGGGTGATCTGGCACGCACCGAGAACGTGGAGTCGGTGACGACCGACCACGTCGAACGCGCCCAAGAGAAACTCGAGGCACAGCAGAGCATGGATATCATGCGCGACCTCACCGAGCACGAGCAACTCACACTCTACGCGCTGACTACGCTCGCTGCCGAGGAGTCCACGCCGGCCCGATCACGAGTTGTCTATCAGCGTTACAAAGAACTCTGCGAGTATCGAGGTCGAGACCCCCGTACTGCTCGCCGAATGCGCAGCTTCCTCTCCGACTTCGAGATTCTCAACCTCACGCTCTCGCAGATGGAACACCGTGGTCAGGATGGGGGCACATATCGCGAGCATGAGCTCAACCGTGATATCGCAACCGTCGTCGACGCGCTACAGACGATTATCAGCGACTTCGGTGCCCACCGAAGTATTCTCGAGTATCTTCCCGACTCCGGTGAGGAGTTCACTACGATGTGAACCACCCCATCTAGCTTAGTGGTGTTCAGTGAATCATCCGCTCGTGACCATACTTTGAGCCACTACAATGTACTGCAACAGCTCACGGAGAGTCGGTTATTCACGACTTGCTGGCACGTGTCTGTTCAATTGGTGGTGTTTAGCAAGAGGAGATTATCCACGGTGTTGTTCAGATCTCATGTTCACTAGTTGTGTTCATTAGTTGTGTATACTACTGAAGAATTAATCTGGTCCCCCATGAATCGGTCCCAGACGAGGCGTGGACAGGCCAACCAATCTGGGAGTGCCGAGTGTGTGGCTCGGCTCGCTACGGACCCAGTCTCGAGTAGCACTAGTACTGGGATTCGATTAACCAACACCCTGCGAGTAACGTCGAGGTTTGTTGGCTAAGGCGGCAATCTCCTACAAGCCCGACGGCAGTCTCGATGGGAAATCGTTCCGCGCCGGCGAACGGGGAGGCGCTTTTGATGAACCAACAGTTCAAGCAAGGCTACCGGATGCATCGTGTCCTCAGCAATCTCAACCGTCTCGACGTCCACCTCTGGGTGAGTGACCCGCTCTCGGAGAAGGGGGGCCAGATGCTCGTGCTGGGGGCCCCACAGTTACCACGGCATGGCGTCCAACTCATCACGGTCCTGCTCTCTACGAAGACCTATCACGAGGAGTCGCTCACCCTCCGCGACCACGACTACGCCGGCGACCCACTCGGTGAACGCAGTCATGTCCTCCCGTGGTCGCTTGTAACCCTCAACAGTGCAGCAGACGTGGACCACTATCTGACCTCCCTCGTCGATGACCGCACCGAGGATGTGGCAGGCCAGGTGATCGGCTACATAGCGTCCTGAGAGCCACCTGTCTTGGGCGGCCACGTTCCCAGCTAGACGTCCTATAACGGTTGCCCCCTGGCTGGTTGTCGTGCGCGATGCCGGCGGGGTGACTCCCAACACGTATTACGACTTCTCTGTAAACTGTAAATTTGAGCGCCGTGTCACGCACTGCAAATCGGGCCGATGGCGACATAGCTCGCGACTTCCTCGCGGTCGCGGATCTCCTCGAAGAGCCACAGCTCGCCCAGCTGTACGCGTATCTTGCTCGGGAAGGCGAGACAACCATGTAGGATGTGATGGACGGCCTCGAACTCGCCCAAGGGACGGCCTACAGCTACGTCAACCGGCTCGTCGACGCCGGCGACCTTGCGACATCATGATCGGTGTCGCGTACTGCAGAAACTGAACCAAACAGCTGTGTGTAGTCAGTTCAACAACCCATAGACGACAGCCCCAGTTGCAAGTGTGACAATCGGGACGACCACGACGAATTTTGTATCAAATGAAGCTGGAATCATGATCCAACCAAATGCTGCAAGTAGTGTAAGCTGTATCCCGAGCAATTGTATCCCAAGGCCCGTAGTCTGTCGAGTATCCACCATGTGTTAAGGAACGAACGACAGTGAAAAAACAGTACCGACGTCGGTCAGAGATTCGTCCAGCGGACTGGCGTATCGAGCGTATCGCTGGCGATCTCAGACGTATTTTCCCGTCGGAATTCGCCTTCGAACTCAGTAGTGAGAATTGTGTCAAAGCTGGCGTGGGATGCATCAAGCCACGCCTCTCCTAAGCTTTTGAGTTCAACACGTGACCGTCTCCCATTGTTACCACCATTCCAGGGGTAGTCAAATTTCCAACCAACAGTTTCGTCAGGTTGAGACGTTTCGGTTCGACCAATATACGGCGTCTCCCAATCAAGAGATAACTGTGCAGAATCTGTACTCGAAACGGATAGTGTCGTGTTAATGCTTTCAGTTTTTTTCAGTATCCGGCGACGATTCAGTAATTGTCGGGCTGCCCATCGATGTACGGTCCCAATCTTGAATGAGATGTGACCCCTCATTTCTAAATATCGAAGGGGTATTCAGGTGGTCAATGGATGGTGACGGCCACATCTCTCCCCGAAGTGCACAGGCGTACTTGTCCTCGTAATCCCGAGTCTCATCGCCAGATTTCCAGACTTCCGTATCCAAGTCGATACGACCGACTTGGATGTTTTCACCATGGAAATTCCAATATACTGCCGTCGCTTCATTTATTTCCCCTTGCTTAACCCACCCAGGTTCTGGTTCGGCAAGCTGAGTAGTCGGTGTCTGAGAAGACGACACAGAGTCAACAACTGGGTCCCGGTTTCCATCTGCGAACGTGTCCAAATCAGAATGAAACTGGGAGATACTGTCACTAATGGACGTGAATTCAGAAGTACGTTTTGTGGACACGTCTGTCTTTTCAGGGCCATCTGTATCGGCAGGAATCAATTGCTCTGGAGACGGAATTGTGTACACACTCTCGACTGGAACTCCGTTATCGATTGCAATCCCATACCCAATGATCCGTTTTGAAGAGCCCCCCGCAAAAGACCGGAGCGCAAACTTCGTGCCGTCATCAAGACCGTGCTGTTGGAGGAATTCAGCACGCGCTTGAGTTATATGCTTCTGTCGAATCGGCTGTTTACGGTCACCTTTCAGTACGACTGCCAATTGTGTCGGGGTTGAGGTTCCGGTTGCGGAGGCAATACCAGAAGCGAGGAATGACGCGCCAATGGAGGCGAGGAATCCTCGTCGGGGGACCTTTCCTGTCATTTCATTCAAATTAATTAATCCACATTTAATAACTCTATTGGCCAATAGACAAACCTGTGTAATGACATGCCAATATTAGTCAACTGCGGAGGGACTGACTTCCGGAGACGGATGGACCCCACAACCTCGTTTGCTCATTCTAACGGTTGGTTCAGTGCGACTGAGTTGAAAAAACTTCGTGATGTTCATTCCCCCAATATTCAGCACACCACCCCTATCACACTCAGAGGGTCTCAACAGAGTCACAGCGTAATTGAACAATAGGCGTCTCCCAAGCATCGCTCCCGGAGTGAACAGCGACTCGATTCCATACGCTTGGGGGCGACTGCTCGGGTTGTGCGCGCTCCGGCGGGCAGTCCGTTCCTGCCGGGCCCGGGCGTTTCGCGCTGCCGTTGCGTCTGCGACGGACGGGGCACGGTCACGGGGCCGGGTCGGGCCGCGTGCAGCCACCCGATACCGGTCAGCCCCGAGGGCGGGCCTGCGAGCACTCGGCCCGCGTCCGGGCCCTGACCGAGACCGGGCTGGCTGCATCTTCACCAGCCGTTGCGTCGGCGCTCCCTCGATGCGGTCGCACCGACGGACAGTTGGTTCAGACGTGGCCGCTTGCGCGGTCCGGGCAGACTGCTCGCCGTTCGGGCGATTGCCCTCACCCCTCGTTCGCCCGGGCTGCGGTGGCTACTGGGGGGTCGCCGTGCTCACCCCCATATGCCACGGTCCGGGGCTCACTCAGGGCCGGCTGTGCGGCCTGCCGGGCCTGCGCTCAAACTCGGCCGCGACGAGCTGTGGGTCCGCGGGCATCCAGCCCGCACCGGGTTGCCGCACGAGGCGTTTCCGTTGCGTCTGCGACGGACGGGACAGGCTCGTGCGGGTCCGGGCGCGGTGCTGTTCCAGCGGGTCCTCGCTCTCTGCGGCCTCGCTGTGGCCGTATGCGACGCCGTTCACCACCGTATACCCCCCGGCCGTGCCGCCTCGGCGCCGCGGCCGCTTCCGTTGCGTCTACCGACGGACGGCGGTCGGCGAGGCGCCGACCCGCGGTGACCGGCTGGGTATATGGTGGTGACCGCGCGCTCACCTCGAGGTTCACCCCCCGCACTCGTCTGTGGGGGGTGCCGTCGGTGCCGCGCCGCGCCGGACAGGGTCCGGCGTGAAGGCGCGGCGCGGGCACCTCGGTGACGGCGTCATCGGTTGACGTCGAAGCCGTGTCGAACAGGTTGGTTCGTGTGAATCCCGCGAGTGGAGTCGCGGGCGTCGGCGCGTTAGCGCCTTCAGAGGTACGACAATGTCTAGTAACAACTCCAGTCGAAAGGTAGTTTCGGTGGCTGAACAGGCGTTCGAACACGCGAACGAGACGGCGGTCGACGAAGACGGGTTTGAGGTCGTCGACGAGACGCCGACGTTCCAGGTGACAGTGCAACAGGAGATTCAGGCAAAGGTGGATGCGAACCACCCAGATGGGATTGCAGACACGAGCGACGAGCGAATTCAGGGCGTGACGTTGGCCCAAG
Organism: Haloferax chudinovii; assembly: GCF_042663345.1. Lineage (NCBI taxonomy): Archaea > Methanobacteriati > Methanobacteriota > Halobacteria > Halobacteriales > Haloferacaceae > Haloferax > Haloferax chudinovii. The sequence continues at coordinate 36,737 of NZ_JBHTAB010000013.1, read as the reverse complement.
AAGAGCGCATTCAAGCGCGGGAAGCCGAACTCGAACGGATTAGTGCCCGTGCGGAACTGGGGTCGCAAGAGGGTCGTGAGGCGCGGTCGCGGGCGATTACGGCCGAGCGGAGCGCTGGGCGACGGCGGCAGTTCCAGAAGCGCGTAGCGAGTGTGAACCCGATGGCGGACCCCGACCGGGCGGATCCCCGGACAGAGCTAACCCAAGCACAGTTGGGCGCAGTGAATTCTCAGGCAACACGGTTGGCGGAGAAGCTGGATGGCTGGTCGCGAGCGGCGATCAGTCGGCGACTGAGCGAGGTGTTAAGCGGGAAAGACATGCTGTCGGCAGCGGTGAGCGTGTTCGAGGGCGCACCAGGGACGATGGTACCGATCGGGAAACTTGAGGGCATGTCGCGACGTGAAGTGTGCATTGAAGGGACGCTGACGACGATGTGGGAGTCTGAGTCGCCGGCGATTCAACAAGTGGGGCTCCTCGAAGACGAGACTGGGCAGGTGAAGCTGACGAGTTGGAAGGCCTCGGACGTGCCGTGGATTCGCGAGGGCGAACGCGTGCGGATTCACGGGGCGGCGCGGAACTGGTACGACGGGCGCGTCTCGGTGGCGCTGACGGGGTGGACGACCGTGCATTTCCCCGAACGCGACGCCTGGTGGGACGCCTAACGGCGCGAGGCAGTCCTCTTTTTTGTTGGTGGCCGGACCGACCCAGACCCCACCGCCCCACCCTCCGCTCCGTGCTCGCTCCGTGAGACTCGTATTCGCTCGTCTCACGTGCCCTCGTTCGCGATGCTCACGAGTGACTCCGCTGCGCGCGCAGCCACGACCTTGGTCCATACTCAACACCGAGATCCATGTTCATGGCGGCAACCCCTCTGATATGAACAGCAGGCTCTGTCGAAGCCCTTAGATTTTGACAGAACCTGCGTGACACAGACAGAGGGTGTATGCAGTAGCCGGTCCTCGTTCTGTCGAACAACCCTGAGTATCTGGCCCCCAAAAATCATATGTCTGGTTATGACTGGAATCAGAGAACAGTATTCGTTCAGCGGTCTCAGATCAACCCGTCGTTGTCATCGTCGTCCTGATCGATGAGGTCAATCCCAGAGTTAGCAAAATCCTCTACGAGAGACTCTACGTCGATGTCACCCATGTTTTGCTGATGGTTGTTCGGTAGTTCAGGCCCATTCTGGTTCTGAACAGGAGTAGAGTCGTTATTGGCGTTCTGCAGCAATTTGTACAGTAGATAGCCTCCCCCGACGATTCCTCCTATTTTACCTGCAGATTGGAGGACTTTCACAAACTTCTCTCCGCTATTTATCTCTCTGACCGACATCTTTTCCTTCTTAGTGAGCTGGTCGGCCTGCTGTTTGGCATCTTCAACCCAATCCCCTATGTTATCCCAGCCATCATCTCTCTTCCATTCGTATGTCTCAAATACGTTGGAGAGTTTCTTCACCCCGTCCTTGGTTTCGATGACGAAATCTTTGAACGGGTTGGAGCCTTGGAAATCTTGGCCGTCCTCCTTGTCTCTCAACCGATGGATTTTGATGCCGACTATCCCGTTACCCTGCCTGACGCTCTCCTTGATCTCGTAGTTGACATATTTCCGGCCCGCGGTTTTGTTACCAATCAGAACCGCTGTTACTGAGGTACCGTGTAACTGGTCGCCTATCCAGTTCTTGATCTCTTCCTCGCTTTGCTTTTTTACTTCCTCCCAGTCCGCAGCATCTTCGAAACCAGCCGCTTCTCTCCCTTGCGTCACCCACGCATTTCTAACCGGGTTGACTCGCCACTTGTCTCTCTCGTAATGAAAACTGAAGAAGACTCTTCGAACCATGATTTGAACTTATAGATCCATTGAATACCTACCAGTATCAAAATTCCCCGACCGCGGTGAAAGTAATAACAGGAAGGAGGTTCAAAGAATTTTTGAGCACCCACTTTTGAAATATTGATCAGTTTCTCAGCTAAACTCACCCGGTGATAGTCGCTCACCCAGCTCACCAACTAGATTAATGAATAGTCTACCGCGTATTCAGAAGTCGTACATCTCGTTGATCGATTCGATATCCGGTCCTGCGAAGTACTGCATCAATTTCGTCAACCGTCGTGACCAACTCAGAAAGTGGGTGGTCAGCAGAGGGCAAGAAATATACTTAAAATCCGGATCAGTTGTTGGTATGGCCGTGCGTACTGAGTAGGTACGAAATTAAAATTCGTGTTCACTTCCCATCAATTCCTTTTTGATGATCCCCGCGTCGGAGTCCATCTCCGAGCGGTTCAAGTCCAGTCGCGGACCTTCCAAACGAATTTTGTCTGTTGCTGACCGTGGCAACACGTGAAGATGAACATGAAACACTTCCTGACCGGCTGCTTCTCCGTCTGCTAGCCAAAAGTTGATTCCTTCACTCTCTATTTCTGATGCTCTGAGCGCCTCAGCTACCTTCATACCCACCTCAAATAGCTCTCCTCCGGCCTTATATTCCATATCTGACAGTGAGGCTGTGTGTGTTTTTGGTATCACGAGGACGTGACCTCTGGTCATCGGCCGGAGAGTCATCATAGCCAAGATGCGATCATTCTGATAAACAACGCTGCTCGGCGCGTCTCCGGCTACGATCTTACAAAACTCACAATCTTCCATAGTGATACCGTTACAGCCAGAAGTCATTATTCGTTCTGCCAGTGTTTAATGGGTGCCGCTAAAATCCATTAGACCCTCATAGTGTATATAATGTGATTGACTATAGTGATACACCACTCAGTTCAAGAGATAACCACAATACGAAAACCAAAATGGAATATATTAGTAGTAGAGCAAAAATTGTTCCATGGAAAAGCAATAGCGATTTTGAGAGCATTAATTTCGGGATTGAGTCTACACTATACGCAGATGCATCCATCTCGAACTGGGCCCTATTTTCGTTACCCGTCCTTGCATCCTCGAACATAGACCGATATCTTCGCTCAAGTTTGAGGTAGTATGCGTCCAAAATCCAGAATCCGAAGAGAGGTATAAACGCAACTAGGAGATGCAGATCTTTAGTCCGGAAAAGAAGGACTACCACAATAAGAGTGATTGACCATCCTTTAATTTTAAATGAGTTCCCAGCTAAACGGGAAATAATGTCTTGAATAAATTCAAGATCTGATATATTAGGACCGTCTCCCATTACCGGTTAACAATTTGAGCTGCTTCCTCCACCCAATCCCCTAAATTCTCCCGGCCATCGTCACTTACCCAATCATAGGTGTTAAAAATGGAAGACAGTTTTTGGTCTGTGTTTGGATCTTTATACCTTGATAACGGGTTTTTACCTCGCCGACCTCTGTTTCCATCTTCATCCCGTATTTTATGAATTCTAACGCCGACTAATCCCATATCTTCTTCATAACTTTTTTTGATTTCATGATTTATCCATTTTCTATCGTATGTGTCACTTCCAATTAGGACAACGGTCACAGAACAACCCTTCATTTGCCTATTAATCCAGTCTCGAACTGCATCATCCCCCTCACGTTTTATTGATTCCCAACTTGCACCATCAATAAATCCAGATTCTTCAATACTCTGGTCAACAACATCTGAATTCCGGACCTGACTAGCTCTCCAGATGTCGTTATCGTAATGAAAGCTAAAAAACGTTGTTCGCGCCATATGTTTATCATTCAATTAGTGTACATTATATCTTTGGTTAGTAACGATTGACACGTGAAAATGGGAGCAGTTCGGGTGACACATTCGCGCTCTCTATTCAGCACGGCCTCAACAAACTATCTGTGACTGAGGATTTCAACAGAGCCGAACAGCAGGAATCACGATCTAATAATGTGTGGTCCAGAAGTTCTATAAAATACGGATTCGTAGTGAACTATAAACGGCTGCAAATGTCTTTCACGTCCCATGTGACCCCGGAAACTTCCAAAGAACAGTTCTAAACCACGTTGAATTGGATGACTACCCGGATCACCCTGCTGCACTTTCCAACTTTGAGTCTGTCCGGTTCTGGGGTGCCCGTGATGGTGAGAGTAACCGAAATTACTTCGAGAAAATGGAGCCAGACGACCAGGTATTGTTTTATCAGGATGGTCAATACGTAGGTGTTGGGTTTGTTGGGCTAAAATTTGAGTATTCTCCCGATTGGGCAAGCACAACGTTCTGGCGGAACGCACCGTCGAATCTCATCTACACGATTACTGAGTTTGACGAGGTCGCTGTTCCGCGGGCTGCTGTCAATCGAATCTTTGGGTATGACGATGGGTACTACCCCCAGGGATTAATGCGGGTTGCTTCAGGTCGCGTCAGCCGTCGACCAGTAGTAATCAAGCGAGCGGTAACAGAATTCGATGCAAAGCATAGCTCGCAACAAGATACATAGCGTATCTTTGTGGTCGCCTTGCTAGTTCTTACTCGGTGAGTTCGCTGGTATACTGTTGTTCCCAGTCGTCGCGGGCTTCGATTTCTCGGCGACCGCGAGCTGTGATCGCGTAGACGTTTGTTCGGCGGTCCTTTTCACCCTTGTCGAGCAGGCCTTTCTCGACGAGCGTATCGAGGTTAGGATACAGGCGACCGTGGTGAATCTCGGTCTCATAGTAGTCCTCGAGTTGGTCTTTGATTGCGAGCCCGTGTGGCTCTTCCAAGCCGGCGGTGACGTACAACAAGTCGCGTTGGAACCCGGTCAAATCGTACATTTTGCTGCCCGCAGCTAGTTTAAGAATACATATACGTTTGTTGGCCATCAGCCGGGTTTCAGAGTGGTCTCGCTGGACGAACGTTTATCTCGGAAGGTACAGCCACGACGTGGTATGCCGCCCTACCGTGACCGGACCGCTGAATTTCGACCGTATGGTGAAGCGACGCAGATTCCAGACCCACAGTTGGAGACCAACCATACCGAGTACAGCGACGGAATCCCGGAGTATGACTACCCTGCAGGTAACGACCGGGATACGGACACCTGCCAGACCTGTGAGCGAGTCGCTCCCCCCACTCAGAGCCAGTGTCAGTTCTGCCTCGAACAGGGTTTCTCGGCCTCTGACCGCATCTCAGCACCCCGCGAGCAATCGCTCCACGGCATCATCTGTCTGCTCGTTCCGTCACAGTCCTCCAGGGGTGCACTCGCAAAAGGGACTGCAGCAGCACGATTACTGCAGAAGTCCCACTCATCCCCTATCGACGAGTGTACACTCATTGTGGCGCTCGAACAGCCGATCGCGGAGCCACTTCGAGCGCGGTGGGGTCACTTCCCGGACGTCGTTCCAGCGACTGGCTCACGGGAGGATGGATTTGTGGCGAAAGCACGGTCAGTCTCGTTGTGGTCCACTTCTCCTTCGACGGAGGGTTCTGCTTCCCGGTGGTACGACGCTGCTGGGACGCAGATTACTGAGGAACCCCGTCGTGAGCAGTTACTTTCGGACCCAAAGATGTGGGTTGTCCCAGCGATTGCGCTTCGACGAGCGTCTGTCGACACCTCGCCGTCACAGTCGGCATCCACCTCACCAACACGGCAATTGCTCCGCTGTCAGTCGTGTGGTGAACAGACGCCGCATCGGTTCGACTCACACGAGGATAGTCCGCCTGCAGCGTGGGCTGGTGAGCCTGTCTGGCGGTGTTCCGTCTGTCGAACACCGCAGTACGGACCTGATCCAGATATCTGATGTTGGTCCGAGGATGAATCAGGGGGTTCTGTTGAGTCCCTTTGGAACTAACAGAGGTCGTGTGACGCAGATCGAGGGTGCATTCATCACAGAACGCTCGTTTATTCCATCTCACTCTCTCTGAACTAACCGGTGAGTAGTAAGAACGTAGTTACCGGCTGTTTCTGGAGGGATGCCGTCGAAAATATTGTCCTTTCCTACTGGCACTACTCAACCGCTTGTTTGAGTAGTGCGATTGAGACAGCACCGACCGAAGCTAATTCTGCGGCCGTTCTAAATAGCTCAGAACTGAGCGCGATGTCAACAGTATGCGGTAAGAAGTCGAACATTTTGGTGGATACCCCCTAAGATAGCGGTCGACCGACTGGTTGGTAATACTTCTGCTGAATTGTCCAATAGTTGGACAGCTATTGTACAGTCTTCCCTGTCCTGTCTTGAATATCTGATTCCAGTTAGTGTTACTCACCACCGTTCCGGGCTGCCGAGATATAATCCAAGCAGTCGTTTTGATCGACTCGACTCTCTCAGGCGGGATATTATACGGGGCCTCTAGGACCCAAGAGCAACTGTACTCGTGACTTCTGGTGTGTCGTAGTGAGTTGTGTTTGTGTGCGCCGGCGATGGGCGCCGGCGCAGGGGTCGGACAGACTTCGACTCTTGAGTCAGCGAGGTGACGACGAATGCACCAGGTAATCTACGCACTCGTGACTGCATCGACAACAGACGAAACTCTCTCGCGGGCCACCGATGTGTTCGACCAATTGGTGGGTGCTGCCCCGCACGCTGAGGCGGTGTTCGACTACTATGTGACGTTTGATGACGACTCAACAACGGTCGCCGGTAGCGCCCGGTGGGGCGACCTCCCGGTTGCAGTGCCCGTTGGCTCGGAGGACGGCCAGGAACTCCTTGAGCGTGGATGGCAGGCGACGAGACGCGAGTTCGAGCGAAACCTTGAGCGTGTTCGAGAGGGCGTTGACGAGCTTGACGCGACGGCAATCATGCGCGATGAGGACCTCGTCAGGCATGCGTGCCACAATCTCGGTGCGTACCGTGGCCCAGCGGTGTACCTCTACGACGAGTTCGCTGACGGCGTTCGGCATCGCGAGCGGCTTGAGCAACTCGTGGAGTCCAACGACCATCTGTGGATCGTTCCCGCTGATGTCCATTACTGAGTCGACGCTGTGCCCAATGGTACTCCTGAGTGAGCCGTTTCCTGATCGTGGTATCGCTGTTCGAATCGTCGTCGACGACGCGGCGGACAGCTATCGTGTCGAGTACACCCCGCTGTCCGATGGTGCAGTGACCGACGAGTGGACTGTGTTCGGTGGGTCCGTCGGCTATGATACGTCGGTGTTTGCAACTGCCGCCGCTGCCCGTACGTTTGTCGAGCGCGTTCGAACGACCTCACACGACGACATTCTCGCGGAGTTAGCAGTAGACACAGACTGAGCGACCGAGTAGGAAGGGGGTGCGCTTGGTGTTGTTTTTGCGCCGCCCAAAGGGCGGAGGCGCAGTAACGGATGTTGATTCCAACGTCAGTAGCCGAGTTGTCTCGTTTTCCACACCATTCACTCACGATACCTGCTCCGGTGGTGAATGATCGATGAGTCTCGAGCGCGTGTTCCGTCACGACGAGGCGCTGTTCGAGTTTTTGTGGTGTCCGGTGTGTGGCACGGAAGCGTTCACGCACATTCCCTTTGAGGGAGTGTTCTGTACGGAGTGCAATACCAGCGTGACGTGCCGTGAGTCGCCTGAGTCGCGTGGTTACGACGAAGCAGTCATCATCACGTTCGACGCGACGACGACATGGAATCTCCACGTCGACGAAAAACTTCGTCGGCCGCTTCCCGACGACGAAGCGCAAGTTAAGATTCTTGGTGCGCCTGGTGACTACCACGTCGACTGGTGGGCACCAACTACGACCGAAGACTGGACGCCAGTCGAGCGCAATGAGTTCGCTGACAAATCCGAACCCGAGGAGGTGTCGCATCTCGCATAGCGTTGATCAGGTGAATAGCCGCTACTAGCGCACCGCGTGATTTTTTGCGCCCGTGATGGGTGCGGGCTGAAGACACAGTCCGTGTGACGTGATTTCCATGAGTCACCAACAAACAGAGTCAGACGTCTCGATCGACCAGATTCCGGTCGACCTCGAACTCGTGCATCGTTCGGAGTTCACCCGAGCCAACGTTCCCGATAAAATCGAGTCGATTACGTGGACCCTCCTGAGCTAACGGCCGCCGACAAACCCGCTCGTCGTGCTCAAAGCCGCTCGCTGGTGGTACATCCACGGCACAGGTGAGTCCGATCCCGTGTACTGCTGGGCAATTGAGTGGGTTCGCCACCTCACGACTGGCGAAACGACTGCGAGTGGCCTGTTCGGTGAGTGTCGAGAGTACCTTCAAAACCTCGAGCTCGAGGACACCGACCAGTAGGTCGCCCGCCTGTTTTTTGTGCGCCCGAGAGGGGTGCGGCGCGTCATAGAGCGACGTGTCACCGTGAACTGAAACCAATGGCAACAACGAATTCTCTGTCGGTGTCGTTCGACAAGACCGACACGCGACACGATGAGATGCATCGCACGATCGAACAGTGGCTTGCAGACCTCGCTGCCGACGTCGACGACGCCCGGGCGAGTGAGCAGTTCCAAGCGTGGCTGGACGTCCAGAGCCGGTTCCACGACTACTCCCACCGCAACACACTCCTCATCACCCTCCAGTGTCCCGAAGCGACGAAGGTCGCTGGCTACCGGACGTGGCAAGCGGAGTTCGACCGCCATGTCACGGAAGGCGAGTCGGCAATCTGGATTTGGGCGCCGATCATCACGACCCAATGCCCCGAGTGTGGAAACGCGCCGAGCTACCACGAAAACAGCGATTGCGAGTACGACGAGACGTCACCTGAAGAGTGGTCGGAGGGCCTCGTGGGATTCAAGCCCGCTCCAGTCTTCGACATTTCGCAGACCGAGGGCGAGCCACTCCCCGAGTTGGACACGGCGGCGACCGGTGAGGCTGACACACTCGTTGAGGATCTCACTAACATCGCGTCGGACCTCGGTGTAACCGTCCGCATCGTCGACCCTGACGAGTGGCGGCATGGCGAAGCGAAGGGTGTCTGTCAGTCACGAAGTGTCCAAGACCTCACCCCACTCGTGGAAGTGAAGAATCGGCCGAACCGTGCCGACCTCGCGTCGACGATCATCCACGAGTACGCCCACGCGATTCTGCATTTCGACATTACTGACGCGACCGAGCGAGCGAAACGCGAGGTCGAAGCTGAGGCCGTCGCGTACGTTGTCGGTCGATACCTCGGCTTAGACACGAGTGGGTCGGCGTTCTATCTCGCGGCGTGGCAGGGTGACGAGACAGACGTTCTCCAAGAGCGACTGGGTCGGATTAGCGGGACGGCTGAAGAGATTCTCTCAGCACTCGACGTAGTCTGAAATCTCTCATCTGTGGTTCGGCTGTCGGCCTTTGTTGATGCCTCTTTGTCAGACGTAGCTTTGTCTGTAACAGAGGGTATATAGAACTCTCCACAGGGTGTTGTTTTCGCAGGTCAGCGGTGAATTACTCGGCACACTGCTCCTGCGGATTTACTGATTGAATGTTGGCGCCCCGGTGGAATAGTCTCGATGAGTTGAACTGACCGCTTGCCTTCTCTCCGATATGATGACCAACGAACTCGACTCCTTGCTCGAATGGTTCGAATTGAAGGACGAAACTCGGACGGGATGGGTGCTTCGGAATATTGACTCGCCTGAATCGGTCGCGGCCCATACGTGGGGGACAGCGTCGCTTTGTCTGCTCTATGCCGAGCCGGAAGAGATTGACCGTCAGAAAGCAGTGACGATGGCACTCATTCACGACCTCGGCGAAGCTCGAACGGGCGATATCGCAACCCGCGCGGAGGACGGACGCCAGACCATCCCCACGTCCGAGAAGGAGGCAGCTGAACGGAGTGCAGTAACCGATCTCGTCGGACCTTTCAACGATACCGAACTGCTGACGCTCTGGGAAGAGTACGAAGCACGTGACACCCCGACGGCACAGTTCGTCAAGGACATGGATCTTATTGATAATTGTCTCCAGGCGCTCAAGTACGAGCGCCAAGGTCGGTACGACGACGCTGAAGCGAACGACCATTTTGCCGAGTTCGAGAATCTGGACGAGTTCTTTGCTACCGCCGCTCCTCGCTTCCGGACAGAGCTCGGCCAGGATTTGTTCGAGCAAATTAAATCGCAGTACGAACGAGAACTCGGGCGACCCTGCCAACTCTGAATACGTCTTTCAGTCGCAACTTTCCTGGTCGGTGTAGCTACCTGTATTGACTGCAGGGCAATCAGGACAGGGCAGCACAAAGAATCCGACCTGATTCTGTGTCATCTGTCGCTCCGTTCGGCAGCGTAGTTTTTCATGCGCCAGAAGGGTGCGCGCATTGCGCGCTGGCTACCATGACTCCTGTACTACCAGAGTTCGATCCACCTACGCGCGTCCTCAAGCGAGCGCAGTACGAGGCGTTCGCGTTCGAACTCCTTGATGGCGATGTCCGTGTTCGTAATGAGAGCTATGCCGACCCGGACGCGCACGAGTACCGGGTTCGAATTCAGGACGGCGTGCCCGATTCGTGTTCGTGTCCCGCTGATGCAAGTAGTGACGGTCCGTGTAAGCATCGGGTTGCGCTCGCGATCCGCCCACGAATACTCGAACTCGCCGTGCAGATGCGCGTCGTCACAGATGGTGGTAGCCCACCAAACGGCGATGACGACACAATGGACCTACCCTGCGAATGTGAGCAGTTGTCCGAAGATCTACCATGCTGGAACTGTGTCGACGCTGGGCGGCGTGATCTGTCTGAATAGTCGTTGGTGAGGGTTTTGTACGCACCAGGTACTCGTCAGTCGTCGGACTGCTGGGACATAGCGTACGCACCAGCAAACTGCTCGCGTATCTCTCGACGGAGCAGTTCACTCATGACCTCGTAGACGACCGGCTGAGGATACTTCTCGAGGAGGTGTTGGACATCAGCTGCACATCTGCTTTTTTCAGTCGCAAAGTTCGCAGTCCACGGTGTACTACTCATACAAGACAGTCATTTGTTGCCTCAGTTAGCTGTTCGCCTGGTGAGAAGTTCCTACTAACGCAGTCCGCGACTCGTGACTCACAGATATCCAATAATTCAGATGTCGAGTACACGAAACTCGGTGGGCACGAGGCCTACGAGGGAGTTATCAAGGGGTGGATGCAGATGGCTTGGTACGCGATTCCGCACCCGTTGCAGAACAGGGCGCGTCTTGTGTGACACGACAAGCCTGCAACGGTAGTCCACCTGCGAGCATGTTTGGTGTTGTGGTTCAGTCATTTAGCGACCCCCAACCGGAGCTAGCCTGTTCGAGACAGCAACGGCGTTTTTTGGCCCCTGACGGGTGCGGGGCGCACTAAATTGCGTCGCGCGGTGTTCGAGATGGCAACACGAGATGCCTACGAGCGACAGTTCGACGAATCGTGCGGGAAATCCTGTGGAAACGCTTCCTGTCCGGAGTGTGGCGGCCAGGTCATTACGGACGCTGGTGAGCGACGGTGCGACTCCTGTGGGCTCATCATTGACGGGTACGGCATTGACCACGGTCCCGAGTGGCGGTCGTTCGAGCGCGAGGAGCGCAAGCGAGTGGGCGCGCCGCGAACGCCGACGCGGCACGACCACGGCCTCGCTACTGAAATCGGCCGACATGTCGACGCGAACGGGACACCGATCCCGGGCGACAGACGACAGCAACTCTCCCGACTCCGTACCCAGCACAGTCGGAGTCGGTATCAGTCGAGTCGCGAGCGTCGACTCGCACATGGCTTGGACGAAGTCCGGCGACTCATCGGTGCGCTTGACCTCTCGGACAGCCTGCGTGACCAAGCATGCCGGTGTTTCCGGTCAGCTCAACAGGCGGATCTGCTGCCAGGGCGGTCGATTGAAGCAGTCGCAGCTGCGAGCGTCCACGCCGCCTGTCGATGTGCGGGGCTTTCGCGGACGCTCGCTGAACTTGTCCCCCTCGCACGGGTGGCAGAATCGCGGGTCCGGTCAGCGTATAACGCACTCAATACAGAACTCGGGCTGCCTGCGAAGCCAGTTCCACCGGTTGAGTTCGTTCCGCGAGTGGCAGATGCGCTTGATGTGACGGACCAGATTCGACGACGAGCACGGTCGTTAGCCGAGGTATCAAGCGATGAGTGGGCTCATCGGGGCGCGAATCCGCATGCAGTCGCGGCAGCGTGTGTGTATACGGCCGCTGTGGATCGTGAGTGGTCGCTCACGCAGGCGCGTGTTGCGGCCATGAGTGATACCTCAACTCAAACGATTCGAACGCATTACCAGACGTTGTGTGAAGCAGATAGGTGAATGTTCACTTAGGCAGACTACTGGGGGCCGAGATACTGCTTGCACTCTGCAATCAGTTCGTCGGTGAATGACTCGGTCACTTGTCCTTGTGGATTGACAACGGCGTCATGTTTGATTGTAGCGACGACCCATGGAGAGCAATACGAGGTCTTGGTCGGGTCTCTGCCACTCACCCAATTATCTCCAACTTCGAAGTTTCGCGGGAGATTACTGGTTGTGAGGGCTGCACACAAATACTCCTCGCCAGGATACGGGAGCAAGTCTGCAGTAAGAACGACCCAGAGGCGTGGATTTGATCCGCGTCGAAATGGATCCGGTGCCCAGAATACGTCGCCCTTCTGGAAGCGGTTGGTGTCAGTCACGCTGTTGTCGTGGGTCAACGGCGTGTTCTTGCCATTCGTCGTACTCAAATGGTTCTTCTTCGCGACTCGCTGCCGTGGCAGCGGCATGGTTGGCTGCAGCGTCAAGGCTCAAGACGTGGTCACTCACGCGCCAGTATGTTCCCCGGTGCTCGACACGACCTCGTTCTCTGAGTCTGACGAGAGTCGGACCAACCGAGCCGGGCTTGACGGACGTCCGCTCGGCGATCTCGCTTTGGGTGAACGCTTGGTCAGCATTCTGGGCTAAGAATGAGAGGAGCTTGTAGGCGTTTGTCCCCGGTTTTGGGTTGCCATTCCCGTCGTCAATGGTTTCGAAGCGATCCGCGCTGATGGGCATAGTATATCAGATGTACTAAGATGTATTGAATGTATTGGACAGCAGCACCAGCGCTTGTTCGGATAGCAGCGGGTATGGTGAGAACTGTCAACTCTGTTTCGCTCCTTATAGAACTGGACTCCAAATCTTCTGACGATATCTGAGGGGGCTTTGCGAGGGTAACCAAGCGACGAGCAGGCCGACAAAGTTTTGAATACGTACATACATTGTATGTACATGAGCACGAAACGGGTGAACTTCCGACTGCCCGAAGAGTTAGTAGCACACGCGGACATCGCTGCCGAAGTCACTCACAAAAACCGAACGGAGATTCTCATCGAAGCACTCCGACAGTATCTCGAAGAGAAAGAGTCTGATGAGAGTTTCCGTGAGGCTGTTGTCGAACTGTATCTGAATAACCACATCGAGTTCGAGAAACTTGCCGAGATTATCGGGCGACAGGATGCCGAAGCCGTCCGCGCTTCGAAAGAGGTACTTGATCGTGGTGAAGAACTCGCAGACAAACTCGCAGACCTCTAAATGCTCGTTGTAGACACGAGCGCATTCATCTCTCTTTCAGTCGGCGAAGTTCTCGACGTCTTCGTCACCGAGTTTGACGTCGCAGCCACAGAGGCAGTTCTTGAGGAACTCCAAAGAACTGCTGAGTACGATGACCGCCATGGCAAAGCCGCCAATACCGTCCTCGATACGGCCGACGAGTTCACCGTTGTTGCTGTCGCTGGTGGTGAGTTTGTGACGAGCCGAATCGACGATGGTGAAGCCAGCTGCGTAGCTGCAGTCCGTGAGGTGGATGCAGCGTTCTTGATTACCGACGACTACAGAGCTCTTCCTGAACTTCGAAAACTAGTGAGTGCAGAAGTTACGCTATCTCCGATCGTTCTCCGGGCGCTGGTCAAGCGCGATGCCCTCAGCGAGGAGGAAGCAAGAGTCACCTTCGAGGCAATGGCAGAAGGACGTGATTGGCTCGGTGCGCCGATCTACCGGTACGCTCGACAGCTCCTCGAAGGTACCTCAAAGTAAGGCATCTCTTCTCAAACTCTCCTTCTGACTCTACTGCTACAAGATGATTGGTACGGAACTAGTCCATCCTCTGAAACTGTGTGTCGACACATCCTCGGAGAGTGGATGTGTGCGGGCCTTCTCAAAGACGATCTCGAGCTTAGATAAAATCTGATGGCGAGTTATCTGCATTCTGACTTCGTTTTCTCCGGAAGCAATGGCGTGTGTAGTTCGAATAGCAGCGGTTAGGCTGAGAACTGCCCCTTGATCACGAGTACGACCGTACTGACGCTACCTGGGTGCTGGAACAATATGAGGGATTGTGCAAATTCGTCTCGAACCCGCGACGGCTTCATATCCCGAAGACGTATACTGTCGACCGAATACCCGATGTTGGAACTCTATCGTCTTCCCGGTTGTCCGTACTGTGCGAAGGTCGAGCGGAAGCTCGACGAGCTCGGCCTCGAGTACGAGCGACACAACGTCTTGCCGTTTCGGTTCCTTCGTTTCGAAGTAAAATCCGTCAGTGGTCAATCCGGAGTTCCCGTTCTTGTCGACCCGGAACACGGTATTGATGGGATGGCAGAAAGCGACGATATCATCGACTATCTCGAAGAGACGTACAACTGACGTGACCTCTTTGTTCAGTCGAACGAGTCTGTCGTGGAGAGCGCTCCTTGGAGCATCATAAATGGCCCTGTCGTCACTTGTATTCATTCTCGTCGCACTCATCTTTACCGGACTGTGGCACCGTCTTCAGCAGCGGGATGTGTCCATGTCTCCGGCAGTAATCGCTGCGGTGGTCCCGTGGTTCGCTGTCGTCGGTGTGGGCGTCGCCGTAGTTCGTTCGACACGTTCCGTCGGGTCGTCTGGACCGTCTCTCTGGAGTCTGACAGTGTACCTGTCGACAGGTGCACTCATCACTGCGCTCTGGCTCGTCTTCGAAGGTCTTGGAGTCGAGAACCGTCCACGATGGACTGCGGTCTTCGGTGTGGTCGCGGCGGGGGTCGTCGGGGGCCTGAGTCTACTCACTGTGGGTGAGTTTTCGACACGAGTGATGTTCTGGAACAGCGTCGCAGTCGTCCTGGCAGTCGGTGTCGCCGTGCTCGTCACACAGTTCATGTTCACCCGTAACAGACATGACCAGCGATGGCTCGGTGTGGCCGTGCTCTTCGCTCACGTACTTGACGCGACGACGACAGCCGTGGGTCTAGAACGACTCGGAATGTCTGAGCGAAATCCAATTTCCGCATCCATCATTCACGTAGGTGATGCGGTTGGTATCCCGGGGGTTGGCCTGTTTCTCCTCATCAAGACCGCGGTAGCTGTTGCTGTCGTCTCGTTACTTAACGATGACACAGTTGCGCCCCAGCTGGATACCACTGCATTTCTCGTCATTGCGACGGGTGCCGGGCTGGTTCCGGCCGTCCACAATCTATTCGCCTTCGTCTTTAGCGTTCGATGAGGAGTTCACCCGCTACGACCGGAGAGTTGTGAATCATTCTGAAAAACTATACCCTAACAGACACTCTCCCTCGGTGAAGTCGGGGAACCACCCAATCTCGACTCAATCGTTCGCTAAAGCGACTCCGTCCTCGGCGTTCTTCGACCGGAGTGCACGCCAGTACCCCTGAGCATATGCTCCGATGAACATCCCTGCGATTCCCCAGAGGATCTGGTAATTACCAATCCCGAGACTCGCATAACACGCGCCCGGACACATTCCTGAGACACCCCAGCCGACTCCGAAGATAGTGCCGCCGATAATGACGTATTTGTCCATCGATTTCATGCGACGCGTGTACCGATCTCCAGTGAGGGGTGCTCTGTCGAGGAAGGCAGTCCCGATGAAAATCGTAATCGCGATAACGAGTGCTGCGCCGAACATCACGAGTAGGAGGCCGAGGTCGTCTAATTGGAGGAAACTTAGTACGATCTCTGGACGTGCCATCTGGCTGTAAGCGAGTCCGAAGCCTTCGACGAGTCCACCGAGGACAATTAGGGGAATGAACAGTGGGTGACGGTTCGAATCGCTCATCAGGGGAACACCCCGGTCGTCTCGACGAGTAGTGCAGTCACTATCGCAACTCCGACGAATGTGATAACATTAATGAGCGACACACGAGACCCAGACCCGAGTCCACACACCCCGTGACCCATAGTGCATCCCTTTCCGAGTCTGGTCCCGATACCGACGAGAATACCGCCACCGAGTAACCGCCACCACTGTACATCGGTCACCCAGATGCCTGGGTCGAGAACAAGTCCGTATAGTGCTGCTCCGGCGATAGTACTAAGCGTGAGTGCGACGCGCCAGTCACGTGAATCGACGTACTTTGGCGTGTTGAACCGTGGTAGATCCGAAACGTACGAAAATGATGTCTCGAGAAACGTACTGTTACCTGCAGTAATCGCTGTACTGAGGTAGATTATCGCGACGCCAAGTCCGATAGCGAGTCCACCAACGAAGTAGTGGGTCGTTCCTCGAGGGAACAACTCCACTGTCTGCAGAAGTGTGACGTCGAACATATTCAGAGCCCTCTCAGCGGTGAGTTGGTGTTGCTGCGGGTCGCGTTCGATATAGACTCAGTAGTTGTCATTTTGCATCTCCCGGCGCTCACTTCGGACACTCGAACAGTCAATTATCGACTGCCCAATATCCGACCGATATTGGACGCTCATGACCCAGTATCGGCCAAGCACGAATATATACTCTGTTCGGGTGTGCACTTTCCCTGAACGCTCGACTGTGGGTTTTTATTAATGCCACCAGTATTGGGGTTTGTATCCAATACTATGGCCAACCACGATGTTACAGAACGCCTTGATGTCTCCGGACAAAACTGTCCGATGCCCGTCGTCAAAACCAAACAAGCGGCTGAAGGACTCGATGCCGATAGCATTCTCGAAGTTACCGCGACCGATCCGGGGAGTATGAGTGATCTCTCTGGATGGGCTGACAGCACCGATGGTGTCGAACTCCTCTCACAAGAAGAGGGAGACAGCGTGTACACACACTACATCCGAAAAACGGAGCAATGACAATGGGTGAATCGCCTCGGGGTCAAGCCCCGAGGCTTCCCGTTTCTACGACGTGGCTTGCAGACACTCGCTGAAAGTCAGCGGTGTCCGTAGCGGTCACAGTCTTCACGGGCGTATCTTCGGGCCATCCCAGCCCTAATGCAGAAAAGCCTCTCTGTAAGACGTTCATCGCCGCATTCGCATCCCTATCAGTCTCAAACCCACACGCCGGACAAGAGTGTTCACGCACCCAGATGGGTTTCGCTGTCTCTACGCCACACGCCGCGCACTCTTTGGTGGTTCCTCGGGCTTCGACTTGGACGACGTGCGTGCCGTGCAAGTCGCCTTTGTATTCGAGGAGGGTGATGAATTGTCGCCACGCCGCATCCTGCTTGTTCCGAGCATTATGCGACTGTTCGAGCATCCCCTTCACATTCAGGTTTTCCACGAACACGGCATCGTACTCTTTGACGAGCCACATCGTGATTTTGTGCTGGTAGTCCAGCACCTTCCGTCGAATCCGACGCTTGACCTTGGCGACCTTCAGACGTTGCTTCTCATAGTTGTTCGAGCCTTTCTCTTTGCGAGACAACTTCCGTTGCTCGCGGCGAAGACGCTCGTAGTCGTCTTCGAGGTTAAGCCAATCCACGGTTTTGCCATCGCTGGTGTGGATGTAGTTCAGGATACCGAGGTCAATCCCAACGCTGTTACTCGCGTCGAGCGAGTCCAACGCAGGTTTCTCAGGAAGGTCAGCGTCGTCGGTTTCCAACCCAAAGGAGACGAACCACTCGCCAGTCGTCTCCTTCTTGAACGTCACCTCTTTGATAGTGGCGTGGTCTGGAATCGGACGGTGGTAACGGATTTTGACCCAGCCAATCTTGCTGAAGCGAACGTAAGCAAACCTGTCGTGGCCCCTCTTTTCATCGAGGTCGAAACCACTCTGGTTGTACGTCACGCTCCGATACTCGGCGGGTGCTTGCCGCTTGAGACGACCAACGTTGTACCCTTTCTCTTTCGTCTTGCGGAGATTCGAGAGGTTCCGGTGGAAGCGTGCAACGGTGGCTTGTGCGGCTTTTGAGTGCAGTTCACCGAACACCGGCCACTTCCGCTTCCACTCGGGGAGTTTGTTGTTCTGGTCGTACTCAGTCGGCTTGTCGTCCTCCGGGGCTTGTTCGTAGTCCCAGCGGACGTGGTTGTAGAGTTGGCGATGAACATTCAGATGGTGTTCCAGTCCGTCCGCTACCTCTTGTGTCGGGTAGGCGTGGTAGCGGTGACTGTGTTCCATCGCTGTCTCTTGATTAGAAGTATTTCGATTTAATGGTTTGTTTCGAGAGTTGTCGGCTTCATCCCCGAGGTCAAGCCTCGGGGTATTCGCCTTGGATTTTGATAAAATTGGGATCATCGTCTCTGATGACAGTCCGAAGAATCTCGCGATGGCCACGAATCTCGGCCTCACTGCACTCGCGACCGATATGGAGGTACTCGTGTACTTCACGTTCGACGGACTGACCCATCTGATGGAAGGTGAGAAAGACCTCTCTGAAATCGAAGCGTTGCTAGACGCTGGGATGCCAAACCCGTACGATCTGCTGACTCAGTTCGTAGATAGTGGAGGAGAACGCGTGACAACTGTTGCGTGTACGACGACACTCGATATGCTTCAATGGGACCAAGAGGCAATGGATGACGAAGTGACGACCAAGTTCGCGGGGGCCGCAACCTTCCTCGAAGCAGTAGACGACGCTGACCAGGTGTTCACCTTCTAGCGAGAAGGCCACCAACCAGATTCAGTGATATCGAGTGTCGTGAGACTCTCATGCGAAAATCCTCGACATCAGGTGTCCAACCGGTAACCACGTTATGAATAGGTTGACGAATCCTTATGGGTTACCAAGTGTAATCTACTATCGTAAGGGAAGTTACTTCCCGAACAGATGGTGACTCACAATGACGCTTGATACCGAAGACAAAACCACACGATTCCCCTCGCTCGGCGTTGACGCAGTGTCCTTAGACCGATATTCGGACGTTCGAACTGCTGAGGGTGAAATAATCATCTACGACGAGCAGGCCGAGGATGGGTGGATACAGAGTACCCGCTGGGACTCTGCCGATGCAATGGTATGATTTTTGGCGGGCTGTTGCTGTACGTTCGTGATTTTGGAATAGTAAGCAACTACTCGTAAGTTGATTTCTATGAGTAACCATTATGATCCCGAAGGCCCAATCATATACTATGTCAAGTGATACCGAGCCGGAAGAACCGGTTGGGAAGCTCGAAGTATGGTGTGCTGGAAAAGAATGGTGTCCAGTAACGACGACGTCGTCGCTCATCTGTAAGAAGTGGCACCCAGTAATTATTCACCGCCTCCTCGAACACGGCCCGAGCGGATTTAACGAACTCAAGGAGAACGTCGACGGTATTTCGAGCAAAGTTCTCTCCGATAGTCTCGAAGACCTCGGCGAGAAACAACTCGTCGACCGAGAAATCATCAGCGAGAAGCCGTTCAGAGTGCAGTACTCACTCACCCCTCACGGCGAATCACTCGAGGAGATAATTTACGCTATGCAAGAGTGGGGTCTCGAACACCTCACTGAACCGTCCGAGAAGTCCTCGTCGCTCGTTTGACCTAATTTTTCTGGATCCAACACCACCCACTGTGCATCAACAAAACGAACAACCAAAGTGAGATGACTTTTCTGACACTGGGGCTCACTGTGAGCTATGAACGTTAGACAAGTCATCCCTCGGGACGCGATTCCCAGCATCGACGACCCAGAGTTCGACACTGACTATGCTGGCGACGGGACAGACGAGGTGGTCGTAGTCGAAGGTGAACCCACAAAGGCCTACCCTGTCCGCATACTCAACTATCACGAGGTCGTCAACGACGATGTCGATGATATCCCACTCGCTGTGACGTGGTGTCCACTCTGTGGGAGTGCAGTCGTCTACGACCGACGAGTTGACGACCGGACACTCACCTTCGGTGTCTCTGGGAAGCTTGCAGACGACGACCTCGTGATGTACGACCGAGAGACAGACTCGGAATGGAAGCAGTCTCTCGGTCACTGTATCAGTGGTGAACTCGAGGGAGAATCGTTGTCTGTTGTTCCCGCGTCGCTAACGACGTACGCTGAGTTCGAAGACGCGTACTCAGACGGAACCGTCCTTCAGCCCACGGTGGCGAAGAGTGAAGCTGCAAGTAAAACCGACGAGCCCGCAGACATAGACTACGGCACTAATCCATACCAGAGCTACTTCGAGACAGATGGATTCGGGCTAGGTGCTCACAGAGGTACTGGTCAGCAGCGAGAGTGGACTCGGACAGACCTCGATCCAAAGACTGTCGTCCTGGGGATAGAGGGTGGCAACGACGCAGTCGGGTTCCCACTTCCACGAATCGAAGAAGCAGGTGGACTTGTGGTAACAACCGTGGGCGATAGAGAAGTCGTCGTGGTTTCGACACACGACGGACTACACGCATTCGAGAACCCACCCTTCGACCTTGACGTGACTGACGACGGACGCTTAGTTGGTGACGGCACGCACTGGTCAGCTGTATCTGGCCAGAGTGACGATGGTCGTTCCCTTACGCGTGGTCCTAGCCGCCGACTCTTCGCGTTCGCGTGGCAGGACGACCACGGAGGGGAGTCATTCTATAAGTAGTAAGGCGAGCACGTCGGAATCTAGAATCGGTTGACATCCTCCTACATTGACGGACCATCTGCCATCGATTGGTCGGAAGTCCGGCCAATAGAAGACTCGTAGGTCATGATTAGGCCACTTGCTAGCATGATGAGGGCGATAGCGACCATCCCTGCATCGAACCCCATCCCCCCCGTCGTACTCATTCCAGAGTTCATGCTGTTCATCCCTGTGTTCATTCCTGTGCTCATCGTTGACGAGCTAGTGCTCATCAGTGCTTGATTTCCGAGCATTACGATCGAATAGAGGAGCATCAGTGGTCCTCCCGCACGACCGATTCGAGAGACGAGCGGTGTGAGAAGTGCGACACCATGCAGGACCACGATGACACCGACGAGAGCCATCACAGAGTCGGTGGTTGATGTCATATCGAGACTCATTACAATCGAGTAGAACCCGGAGACGAGCGCGATTGTCGCACCGTATAGACGAGTCGAAGACCAGTTGGTATCCATCGATTGACCGTTGAACGGTGAGTTAATTAGTTCTATTTCGCTTTGGTAACTCTGTTGAACGCCCGGCAGACTGTTCTAGTGCAGTGTTGAGTCCAGGTCCCCCAGTGCAATATCGAGGTTCAACATCGCCGTAGAGTACCGGTGAGAACATGTGATAGAAATCTACGACGGAAGTCGTGGTTTCTCTCATTTGTTTCCTGTAAAATCAACGTGGGCGAACAGGCATACATTTGTAAAGGTACCGCGGTGGTGCAGAAGATTGTCTAACCCCCGTACCCTTTATATATGGGGTTGGACGAGTACTCAGCTACCATGGCCGGCCACGACGACACTCCCTACTCTAAATATGTCCGATATCGAGGGAACGTGCAGCACAAAATCCTGATTTGTCGATCTCCAGTGAAAGTCCCGTTCGTGAGAGATTGTTTCTTGAACGGGTCAAACTCTGCTTTTGATTTGAGGTGACCTACTCGGTGACGAGAGCGTACCCAATAGTAACCGGGAGTGCGTAGAGAATGTGACCAACTAGGCTCACAATCGTTCCCGGAATAGCAACGTTTGGGAACGGTGGGGCTGCAGGAAACCCGGCAGCAGAGAGCCACAGTGGCATCACGAGTACCGCAAGTAAGACCGTCGTGACGAGACCGTATCCGAGACCGAGAAGCGTTGCACCACCGAGACTAGACGCAGTGGACCGAAGGAAGTCGGTCTGTACGACAGCAACATACGCAATTCCAAGTACGACTCCATGGAACTGATGGATTGCCCACCCGGTGAGTAGCGCTGGCCCCTCGATCCCGTACATGGCTGGAATCACCATTTCGAGGAGTGGTGGGGGCATCACGTATTGCATTATGAGGCCAAAAATGACACTCCCAATGAATCCGCCTACGATTCCCGCAAGCCATTGTTTTGACTGTACACTTCCAACCGAGGATACTGATGTGGTTCTTGTTTCCATCTGTTGTCCTCCGTCGAGAGTATTCATCTCGGATCGGAATAAATCACTATTTGAGTGATTGGTAAGTCGGTTACTCGACAGTAACTGGTCGGCCTGGTTTCCGCTTGATGATTGTGTTACTTTCTGTATTCGTTGCAAAGATGAGTTCAACTCACCCCAAGCGGCGCTTTCTGGGTTGCTTGCCAACCCAGATAGACTGCACTGTTGCGAATCAAGCAATTCTAAAAATGGATAGACTCATGGGGAATTCCCAGTACCAGGGGATTTGTGTGATGTGGGGTGCCTCTGAAGCTGGTGCGATGCTGTTATCTTTCTCACTTCGTGTGACGGGAAGACTGTACTGTGCGCGTGTACAGCCCTTTGGAGAGTCTGCCACCTTCAATGGCCGAGGAGCGTTGGCACGGGGGACGGTACTGAAGCTGGGCAAACTCGCCACCAAGTAGAACGGCCTCTATCCAAATATATCTAAGGTGAGCCGACGGTAACCGTCTCTGTTCGCTACTGTGGTCGGATTGCACGGTCGAGGTGGGCTTTTGTCCAGTACTGACGATGTACCGCTGTAATGCTCGTTGTACATGCGACATTCCCAATTGACCCAGACAGACGCACAGAAGCATTAGAATTGGTTCGTGAGTTAGCAGAACATTCGAGAGACGAGGATGGTATCATCGATTATCGAGTTGCGACCGACGTCGACGATTCGAACATCTTTCGCTTTATCGAACAGTACGAAAACGAGGCTGCGTTCGCCGCACACGCGGAAACTGACCACTTCGAGACGTTCGAATCTGCACTCCCAGAGCTGTTAGCTGGTGAACCGGATGTCACACAATTCGAAGTCGAGTCAGCGACTGCTCTCGAACTCTGACCTGATTTGTTTTCAAAAAAGCGTGGTTCTCAGTAGATGTTGTGACTACTATTCAGCTCACGAACCCATGTCGTGTTCTTCCTTTGCGTGAATTTTCAACTCCTCTTCGGTGTCGAACGTCGTTCCACACATTCCACATTCGTGGGCCTCTTCGTGTTCGTGTTCGTGTTCGTGGTTATGGTCGTCTACCACATGTGTGTAATATGGTTCCGGAGTGTATTGAAGATACGCTGAGAGGTTCGTTACTCAGTTACTCTCGCGTAACCCTCAGTTGAGATTCGCACCTGAGCCACAGAGGCTCCCTACTGAACACTAAACGAATCATCTATCGAACGCACGGACGACAGCTTCGATATTGGACTCGCTATCTGGGCCTGTCGCTTGCCACCGATATCGGACTTGTCTAGTTTCGTCGATTGCAAACACAGTTCGTCGGGGAATCCGACTGTGCCCTTCGGTTGGCTGTAAAGACACGTCGTACTGTGATGCAATGCGACGGTCAGAGTCCGAAAGCAGAGCGAACTCGAAGTCGTGAAGTTGGTAATACTCTCGATGACTGAATACGGAGTCGGGAGAGATACCGAACACAGTGACGTCAGACCGGATGTCTACCCACCCAAAGTCCCGAAGTGTACACAAGTCTTCAGTACACGTCGGGTGGAAGTCGAACGGATAGAATACGAGCACTGCGCCACCGTGTTCGAGCGTATCTGAGAGCCGATAGCTGGTCATGCTATCGCCATCTGTTCCTGGAAGTTCGAAATCAGGTGCTGTGGATTCTAGGGGGATCATGTATAGTCTCTCACTTCACGATGAGTATATTTCATTCAATTATGCCCTTACGAACCAAAACACCGGCTGGTCTTAATTATAACATCGGCTGTGTAAGCCGATCACACGCCTGCGAAACGTTAGTATAGCCGATATCGGCCGTGATATTCGGACACGAGTATTCAAACAGATGTCCGTTTTGAGTCTAGCCAATGAGTACCCTTCGAGAACTAGGAGACTTCGTCCGTGGCCGCTACGCAGTGAAGCTTGGGCTTGCTTTCCTCGTAGTGGTTGGATTAACTGTTGGGTTCGCAGGTGTCGTTCACGTTCAGACGTCTGAGCAACTTCGAGAGGACGTAGAAGCGGACTTGGTAACGACTGCAAACGTTCGAGCGGCTGACCTCGACACCTGGCTCGCCGCAGTAAAGACACAAACTGTTGCAACCTCCGACGACGTTGCCGTCCAGTCGGGCGATGTTGCCACGGTCCGGGGACACCTTTCGTCGATGGTGCAAACTGGTGCAGTTCCGGATGGCGTCGTCGCGATTCATTATCTGGATACGAAAACGGGGACGCTTGTCACGAGTACCAACGACGATCTCGTGGGCGTAAATGCTCGTGAGATGGGTGCGCCATTCGCGACGGACCCACCGTCTTTCAGTACCCCCACCGACGTCTATGTCTCTGAGCCCTTCCGTGTCCCTGTTGCCGAGTTCCCGGTCGTCGCGGTTGTCTCACCAATTCCGAACAGCGATGGGAAGGCGTTGGTGTACATGGTCAACTTCGCTGCTCGAACCGAATCGTTCACACAGGCAGTCGACGGTGGGGCGACGCTCGTCGTGAACGAAGATAACCGATATATGGTCAACCCAGAGCCGTCGAAGATTTCGACAGAGATCGCAGAGTCGGAGAAGGCAACTCAAACAGCCGCTCAAAGTGAGTCATTCGTCGAAGGCAAGACGATGCTCGCTTCAGCCTCACAGATGGACGAAGCACCGTGGACTGTCGTCGTTCGCGTCCCACGAGAGAATGCGTACGCACTGGGTCACCGGGTTACGGATTCGATTCTGGCCTTTGCGGGACTCACCCTCGTCACCCTCGTAATTATCGGTGCTGTAGTCGGACGTGATGCCGTCTCCTCACTCCGCGAACTGGAGTCGAAAGCGACAGCAATGGCAGACGGCGACCTCGACGTTTCGATGGAATCGACCAGGAAAGACGAGTTTGGCTCGTTGTTCGAAGCTTTCGACTCGATGCGGGATTCTCTCCGAGCGACGATTCACGAAACGACCGCGACGAACGAGCAGTTGGTAGAGAAGGCTGCTGCGTACGAACAGACGATGAGCGCAGTCGCAGATGGTGATCTGACCCAGCGTGTGGACGCGACGAGTTCTAACGAGGCGATGGCCGATATCGGCGAGGCGTTTAACGAGATGATAGACGAGATAGAAGGAACAGTCGAGGACGTAATTCACTTTACGAACTACGTCGCGAATGCGACCGTTCGGGTCAACGACGGAGCAGACGAGGTTCTCGACACCAGTAAATCAGTCTCGGCTTCGGTCGACGAAATTTCGAATGGGGCGATTCAACAGACAGAACACCTTCGTAGTGTCGCTGGGGAAGTACAGTCACTGTCTGCATCGGCTGAGGAGATTGCGGCCACAGTCGACTCTGTCGCGAAGACCTCTAAACAGGCGGCCGCAGCAGGCGACGAAGGGAGGTCTGCGGCTGAGGCTGCAGCCACAGAAATGAACGAGATCGAACGCGAGACTGAACAAACTCGAAGTGAGGTCGAGTCACTCGCAGCAGAGATGGAAGAAATCGAAAATATAACTGAAGTGATTACCTCAGTCGCTCAAGAGACAAACCTTCTCGCGCTGAATGCGTCTATCGAAGCAGCACGAACGGGTGAAGCAGGTGAAGGATTTGCAGTCGTCGCTCAAGAAGTCAAAAACCTCGCTGAGGAGACCGCAAACTCTGCAGAAGCGATAGAGAACCGAATCGACCGTATCCAATCACAGACCGGAGAAACCGTCGATCGAATACGGGAGACGTCGAATCGACTCGGGAATGGTGTCGAGACTGTCGAAGCGGCGGTCGAAGACCTCGAACAGATCGTCGATTACGTCGAAGAGACTGACGTGAGTATCCAGGAAATCAACGATGCCACCGCTAATCAGGCGGCCTCTGCAGGTGCGGTTGCAGACATGGTCGAAGAGATCTCCGGTATTAGTGAAGAGACTGCCAGCCAATCAGAACACGTCGTTGCCGCTGCGGAGCAACAGACTGGAACGATTGCCGAAGTCACTGAAGCGTCGACAGACCTCGAGAGCCGGGCGCAGATCCTCCGATCGGTTCTCGAAGAGTTCACAGTGTCGGATACAACCCTCTCGTCGAGCGACGCTATAGACACCGACCACGACTCGATTCTCCACCGTAATGGCGAGGGAGTGAGTTCCAGCCAGTCGAATTGAGACGAAAACACCACCGTTTGGGTGGTGAGCTTCCCACCAGCAGGAGGGTGCTCAAACACCGAGTGCTTCTGCCAACTCGAAGAACGTCTCGATAGTCAGGTTGGGGTCATCACCAAATGTCTCCCAGGGTGAACCCTTACGGTCGACCCACACGCCTTGCATTCCTGCGTGTTGTGCCCCCATGATATCGAACCATCCTGCCGTGACGTGTGCGATCTCGTCTATAGGAGTGCCAGTGCGTGCAGCCGCGTGTCGATACAATTCAGCGTCCGGTTTGAATGTTCGAACTTCGTCAGCACTGATCGTGTCGGTGATTACGTCTCCAATATCTGCGTGTTCGACCATCGAGTCGAGCATCTCCGGATTTCCGTTCGAGACGACGTAACACTCGTACCCTCCATCTCGGAGACGCTCGATTCCGTCTCGAACGTCGTCGAACACGTCGAGTTCGTGGTAGACCGCGAGAATCTCGTCTCGCACCTCGGTCCCAATCTCGACGTCGTGGGCGTCGAGGGCGTACTGTAACGCATCCCTATTCATTTCGTAGAATGGTTGATACGCGTCGGTTTGGTTCGCGACGAACGTGTACTCAAGAGAACGTGCTCGCCACAGCTTCGAGATAGGTTCTGGGTTCGAGACACGAGCAGCCAGCGCCTGTTCTGCGGCGTCCACGTCGACGAGCGTACTGTACGAATCGAAAGTCACCGTCGAGACGCGATATGGGTCAAACGGCATCCTGTTTTGGTACGAGTGTCCCCATCTTAGTTTTCCGGTGGCAATGCAAGATACTCGAACAATCGGGCGAGTCGGTCTGGCCTTTTCTACTTCGATTCCACATACAGAATACCGAGGACCACGACCAGAGCAGCCTCGGTTATTTTCGAGAGTGCAGCAAACACGTCGCCAGTCAAATGGGCGATGACGTTTTCCAGTGGGGAAACCCCGTGGAGAAGTGGTTCACGACCAGGAAGGAACCCTCCGTGGCCGGTAAAATGCCACGCAAAATAACCGACAATGTATGTGACTGCGAGAAGAATCCCTGCGAAGTAATATGGTCGGATGTTGGGTGCATTTCGGCTCAGAGAGAGACCGACCAGTAACGCAACTCCGGAAAGAACGAACGCAGCAGGACGCGGGTCAAAGACGAGTAGTCCTGGATCCGCACTGAGAATGGCGAGCAATTTGAACAGACCGTGATCCGGACTCAGAATGTGGTTCCCAGCGACGATGATTGTGAGTGCTGCGCCGACATACGAAAGCCTCCGCGTCGGGCTTTGTTCTTCTCCCCACGTCGGTTCAGAACTGTCTGTTGTATCCATCTACACCGCAACTCTTCCGGTTACATACTTCAACGTTAGCGGCGAGTGTAAGCTACTTACACGGACAATTTTTGAATCCGTTCGTGTCTGAAGACGCCCCCAGAACGCGAAGTGTTCTGGTGTGCGAACGGAACGCTTTGTGTCCCGTCGACGCGGGCATGAGCTCGGTTCTCCATCCCACCCGCGATTCGCCCCGTGTAGTGCTATTGCACACACGCAATACCAATATTACCAAATCCACCGTTTTGGGGACTAGATATCTTATGAAAGCCGCGCTACTGCGGGGACGACAGTCCGTCGACCGAATCCAAACACCCTGTTCAGAGATATGTCCCTGACGAGACGAGACGTATTTGAATACCTTGCTGAATCAAGTAGTGCCACACCGAGAGAGACGACCACTGTCGGGTCACTTGCGTCGGCACTCAACACCGATAGGCGAACTGTCGAGACCCACCTTGATGCACTCGAAGCGTGTAATCTGGTACACAATCGGTCGAACGGTCGAGTTCGAGTGACGATTACGGGAGAAGAACTTCTCGAAATCGACCCTGCTGAGATTGTCGTCATCGATGCGTGCGAAGACCGAGACCAATAAGAACGACGCCCACGTAACTGACTTTACGTCACCGTCTCCAATGGAGAACCCGAACCCCAATGCCTAACGAACACCTTTCGAACTCTACGTTTGACTCCGAAGAAGTCGCCTACGACCCGTCGTCGAGCCGCTACGATGTCCTCGAGTGTGCGTGTCCCGACTGTGACAACGTCATCCTCACTATCGGGAACGACGACCCGCCGATGTCCTGTCACGGTGAACCGATGCAACGAGTCACCGACGTCGAGATGCGTATCGAGTCGCCCGACGTGAGACAGGTCCTGCTGCAAGCGTTTGGGCTTCCGAAAGCAGCACTGGATATCTGTCTGTGTGTCATCGGAGAAGGTCCTCTATCGGCCAACGAAGTCGCGACCGAACTTGGATACGACCGCAGTACAGTCACTCGATACCTGAACAAATTATCTGAACTCGGTCTTCTTCGCCGCTCGGAGTTGAACCGAGAAGCGGGTGGCGTCGTCAACGTCTATCACTCGGTCGACCTCGAACGGATGCGCCGAGATACCCTCGTCGGCTTTTATATTTGGGCTGGCGAAGCTGCATCGCTAATCGAACAGGCGAACGTGACGAAAAAAGACTATCTCGAATCGAACTCCAATCGTGATCTCCCAGACGTGTTCTGGGAATCCTCACTCGACGACTGACTCCGAAAACGGGTTCAAAAATTCAGGCGCCTGATGGTGACTGTCGTTTACCGCTGAGTACCTTCGCTGCGGTCAGCACGGGGTCCCACGTCGTGTTGAACGGTGGCGCGTAGGCGAGGTCGTAATTCGAGAGTTCGTCGACAGTGTTTCCCTCGGTAACAGCACCGACGAGAGCATGGCTTCGGTGGACGGCACCCTCTCCGTATTCAGAGACGAGACTCCCTCCGAGTATCCGTCCTGTGGGGCGGTCGATGGTGAGCGTCACTTGAACTGTTCCTCCTTCGGGATAGTACCCAGCACGAGATTTGGCCTTGATAGTCTCTGTTAGCGGTTCGAACCCTGCCTCGAGGGCCTCGTCATGAAGGAGGCCAGTTCGTGCTGCTTCGATATCGAAGGCTTTCACCGCCGCAGTCCCTGCGACGCCCCCGCCCATCGTTGGAGTGCCTGCGACAGTCTGCCCAATCACTCGGCCGTGACGATTCGCGGTCAATGCGAGTGGAATGTACACCGGTTCACCCGTAACCACGTGCGCTGCCTCGGCACAATCTCCTGCTGCGTACACGTCGGGAACGTTCGTCTCCCGATATTCGTCGGTCGCGATTGCACCCGTCTTACCGAGCTCGACGCCGGCGGCTTCCGCGAGCTCCGTTCGTGGGCGAACACCGGTCCCAACGAGTACCATCTCGACGGGAATCCGCTCTTCGTTCGCCACGATGGCTTCGACGGACTCTCCACCGACGAGTTCCCGAATTTCAGTGTCGAGATACACTGCAACGTCCTGCTCGTGGAGATGTTCGAGAACCGTCTCACTCGTTGCCTTACTGAACTGCTTCAGGATACGGTCTCCACGCTGAAAGAGATGGACTTCGAAATCGTTCGCCGCCAGGGCTTCAGCCATCTCGACACCGATGTATCCTCCACCAACGATTCCGATTGGACCATTACACGTTTCGAGGAAGTGGCAGGCTGGGCCTCGGTCAGGCTGTTGAAGGTTCCCATCATTACGAGCGCGAGAAACGTATTCACGGAGTCCTTTCCCGTCCGACATCGAGCCGAGTGTGTAGACTCCCTCTCGGTCGATTCCATCGATTGGTGGCGTCACCGCAGTCGAACCAGTCGCGATGAGCAGATGGTCGTAGGGTTGAACGACGTCACCGTCTGAAGAGCGAGCAGTCACGATTCGAGTTTCGGGGTCGATATCGACGACGTCGTGTCCAGTTCGGAGGTCGATATCCCGTTCCTCTCTGAACTGTTCCGGTGTAACCGAGATCAGGTCTTCGAGTGATTGAATCTCGCCTTTGATGTAGTACGGAAGGCCACAGGCACCGTACGAGACCCACTCGCCTCGTTCGAACACGACGACATCAAGGTCTGGGTTATCACGCTTTGCCTTACTCGCTGCAGACATCCCTGCAGCATCTCCGCCAACGACGACGAACGTACTCATACGTCAATCTCGGCTGGTATTGATATAAACGCAGTCCGGGTGTGTACGGCGCTTCCTACATCGCCCGACGTCCGTGCAAGTATGGTGAACCACCGCACGAGGTTCATTACCGAAGGTGTCATCTCTACGGTACACATGGTTGATTTTGACGTCATCGTCATCGGTGGTGGGACAGGAAACAACGTCGCGGCTGCGGCTGCCGACGCTGGTCTCGATACCGCACTGGTCGAACCCGGGCCGTTGGGAGGAACGTGTCTGAACCGTGGCTGTAACCCGTCGAAGATGCTCATTCAAGCAGCGAACGCGATGAATAACGTCAGAGACGCCGAGCGGTTCCACGTCGATGCTACTCTCGGTGGAATCGATTATGCGGCCGTCGTCGACGAGATGGACGACCTTCTCGGTGGGATATCTGAGGGTATGGAGGCTCGGTACCGCGAAAAAGAACATCTGACACTGTTCAAAGAGTACACCGAGTTCGTCGACGAACGAACGGTCTCACTCGGTGGAGAGCGCGTCACTGGCGACAAGTTCGTCATCTCGACGGGAAGTCGGCCAATCGTCCCTCCGATAGATGGCCTTTCGGACATCGATTATCTCACGAGTCAGGATGCCCTCTACCTTCGAGACCCTCCAGAGAGCCTCGTTATCCTCGGCGGGGGTTACATCGCGGTCGAACTGGGCTACGTGTTCCAGTCGCTCGGGACTGACGTAACGATCGTTGAGATGATGGACTCGCTTGTCCCTCGAGAAGACGGCGACGTTGCCGCGGCGTTCACCGAGATTGCCGCCGAACGTCACGACGTCTATACGGGTCACCGAGTCACAGCTGTCGACGCAGATGGCGACGGCTACGCCGTCCACGCAGAGACAGAATCTGGTGACGAGATTACGGTCGAGGGGAGCGAGGTACTCGTCGCACTCGGTCGCCGGCCGAACAACGACGAATTAGGACTGGACGCAGCAGACGTCGACGTCGACGACCGCGGCTTCATCGAGACGAACGAGTACCTCGAGACGAGTGCTGAGAACGTGTGGGCACAGGGTGACGTCGCGGGGAACGCGCTGTTCAAACACTCTGGAGACTACGAGACCCAACACGTCGTTTCGAACGTCGTCCATGGTGAGCAGAAGGCACTCGACCTCTCTGCGATGCCGCACGCGATATTCACCGAGCCACAGATTGCCGGTGTCGGAGCCACCGAAGAAGAACTTCAAGAAGAGGGCAGTGAGTACGTCGTCGGCCGAGCAGCGTTCGCCGATTCGTCGATGGGACGGGCGAAGAAACTCGAAGACGGATTCCTCAAAGTGCTCGCCTCACCAGACGGCGAGATTCGGGGTGCACACGTAATCGGTTACGAAGCGTCGACCTTGCTTCACGAAGTCGTCGTGGCGATGCGACACGGACTCAGTGTCGACGACGTCGCAGGCACCATCCACGCTCACCCGACGTTGAGTAAAATCGTCGAATCAGCGTTCAAAGACGTGTCGAACTAGAGAAACAGAGACACCTTTTCGGTGTCTCAGAACGTGGCTAGTTCACTTCCGAGGACAATCATCCCAACGAGTGCGAAGACGACGCCGGGCGCAGGTTCCATAATCTCGCTTGGGATGTGTTTGCCAACACGAGTGCCAACTGTCCCACCAATCAACACCCCAGGAATCGACCACGCGACGACGTACCAGACAGGAGTCGCCGCGAGGGCGTGAACAGCGGCACCCGCGAGCGCTGCAATCGCGAGGACGAACACACTCGTCGCAATTGCGACACGCGGTGGAAGCCTGCATCGAACGATCAACTGTGTCGTCGTCACCTCGGGAAGCCCAGCGCTGATGAGGCCAATGATGAATCCACCAGCACTCGCCATCGCGACACCGGGGCCCCGCCAACAGATGTCGTATGTGTACGTTTCGCCATCGGTCGTTTCGATGGTGGTCTCACCTCGCCCCGAGTTTTTTTGAGATATTTCTCTTCTCCCTCTCCGGGGACGCATTTCTCGGGTGGGTCGTAAATTACGAGGAACCCACCGAGACCGAGCAACCCGACGCCGAACAGGATTGTCAGCAGCGTGGTAGGAACGTAGTGAGCGGCGAACGCCCCGACGACGACTGTCGGTACTGCACCGACTAGAAGCCATTTTGCGGTCGCATAATCGACGACACGCTGCCGGACGTAGTTCAAGAGCCCGTTGCCCATGCCGAATACTTCGGTCATCAATCCGGCCCCAATCGCCTGCGAGGCGGACAGTCCGACGACCAACATGAAGAACGGGCTAAAGAACAGCGCTCCCGAGACCCCTGACGAGAGTGCGCTCATCGAAAACAGAACCGAGACTGGAAACACCCACCAGTGTTCGAGGAACTGCTCGACAGGGAACTCTGCGAGAACTGCAGCAGCCAACGTCAGGGTCATGCTCTGGCCTCCTGACGACCTCTCGTACTGTACTCACTGTCTGTCAAACGGGCTGTCTGGCTTCTCGAACTATTCAGTATCATATCGAACGGTTTGCTCTGCATTATCGAAGGGGGGAGAAGCGAACCCAATTCAAGACGCTCTGGGTCGGCATTGGGCCCGAATGGGAAACTGTCTAACAGTCGTCACGAGAGGATTCCAGCACCGAGGAAGCCACCGAGAACGACACCATAGACGACGTGGGCTGTGCCGAACATCACCATCATGTCGCGGTTCGGTTCCATCCCGATGACCATTCGCATCCAGAACATCATCCCGCCGACCATCAGGACGAGGCCGAAGACGAGGCCAAGTCCGGCAGCGACGATTATGGAACTGAGGCTGAGTCCAAGCAATGGAACGCCCACAGCGAAGACACCGCCAGCAATGACTCCGTACAGTATGTGTAACACCATCCCGGGCATCGCATACTCTTCAGGGTCTCCACCAGCGAACTTCGCGACGAGGCGTGCCGTCGGCGGCGGGCCACCATCGCCCATCACCATCATTACGATAGTCATCACAATCGTTGCAACGACGCCACCTGCTAACCCGGCAATTAAGGATGCCATGATTTCGTTTGTTCAAACGTCAGATGCTTATTAAACTACGGCGCGGTAGTTGGGTGCTGGCGCACATCACCGAAAGGCACCGACAGCTGAAAATGAAACACGACATCAGAGAGAAATCGGTGGACACCTACGGAAGCAATCGTAACCGTTCAATGTGTGTGTATCAGAAACACACGATCGAGAAACCACCGTGAACACGCGGGTGAGCCGTTATCTCCGGTAGACTCGAAAGCGTGCACGGAGCGTTATCTCCCGGGCTTTGCCCCCAAAAGAAACAAAACACTGGACAGATGGGTTTCTGTTCCGAGTTGTGGTCTCACCATTCGATTCGGCGCAACAACCACGGAATGGTAAGGAAACGACACACCGTCAGTTGATTATTATGTGTGTCCATCGATGGTGGGAACATGGAAGAAGTCGACTTCTTAGTGATTGGGTCCGGTTCGGGTCTCGACGTCGCGAACGTCGCTGCCAATCGGGGCCTCTCTGTCGCAGTCGTGGAAAAGGGTCCACTCGGAGGGACCTGTCTTAACCGGGGTTGCATCCCGTCGAAGATGTTGCTCTACCACGCGGAAGTGATGGAGACGATACAACGTGCTGGGGAGTTTCACATCGATGCAGACGTGAACGACGTCGAATTCTCCAAAATCGTCCGTGAAGTCAACGAAGACGTGAATGGTGATTCGGAATCGATTCGTCGTGGACTGAGTTCTTCGTCGAGTCACGACCTGTACCAAGGTGAAGGACGGTTCGTCGACGACCGAACAGTCGAAATCGTCGGGGGAGAGGACGGTGGCACTCGTATTCGTGCTGAAACCGTCTTGATCGCTGCTGGAACACGTCCATCGATTCCCCCCCTCGATGGCATCGACGACGTACCGTATCTGACGAGTACCGAAGCGTTGCAGTTAGAGACACCACCAGACCATCTCGTAATCGTTGGTGGAGGGTATATTGCAGCCGAACTGGGCCACTTCTTCGGGACGTTCGGGAGCGACGTGACGATTATCGGGCGGCGACCGAACCTCTTGCCTGAAGCCGATGCAGAAGTCGCAGAGGCGTTCACCGACCGATACGCTGACCGATTTACGGTCCATACCGGACACGCAGCTACGGCCGTCTCAGAGAGTGATGGGACAGTGACCGTCGAAGCACGTCCATATGAATACGGAGAAGATGGTGGTATACAGGAGGGAGAAGCTGTCCGTGTAGAAGGTGATACACTTCTCGTCGCTGCTGGACGCACTCCTAATTCGGACACGCTCAACCTCGATGCAACGGGTGTCGAGACCGACGATCGAGAGTTCGTCGAAACCGACGAGTACCTTCGGACGACCGCAGAGGGGGTGTGGGCACTCGGCGACATCGTTGGAGAGTATCTCCTGAAACACAGCGCAAACCACGAAGCACAGGCCGTCGCTCGAAACATCTTCGGTGACGAACTCCAAGCGGTGGACTATTCCGCGATGCCGTTCGCCGTCTTTGCATCTCCCGAAGTAGCTGGAGTTGGTGCCCAGGAAAAAGAACTCCAAGAGGCGGGTGTCGACTACGCGACTCGAACGTATCAATTCGACCAGACCGCACGTGGAAGCGCGATGAAAGCCGAGGGCTTCGTGAAAGTCATCATCGACCTCGACGGTGAGATACTGGGATGCCATATCATCGGCCCGGACGCCTCGAATCTCATTCAGGAAGTTGTTGTGGCTATGAAAGCCGGGTCGGGAACGGTACGCGATATCCGCCAATCAGTGCATATCCATCCTGCCCTCTCAGAAGTCGTTCAGCGGGCGTTCTCTGGACAGTTCTCTCGTGGAGGGAGCGAAAACCACTCACACTGACACAGCCCGTTCAATCGATTCTCCTCGATTCGGATTAAAGAGGACTGTGCAAACGAATTGCACCACCAAAACGGGGTTATCGCTGTCCACTGTGGGACTATCAATATGCACACAGTCAGTGTGAGCAAGACCGTCGGCACATCACGTGATGAGGTTTGGCCAGTTCTCGACGATTTTGGAGGTGTCTCGAAATACAACCCAAATGTGAAGGTATCAGGGATTATTGATGGCCCCGACACCGGTGAGGGAGCGACAAGAGAATGCGTATTCTCCGATGGGGGTCGAATCGAAGAGAGAATAATCGAGTACGAACCCGAGTCGAGTTATATCGTCGATTTTATCGATGTTGGCGAGATGCCGCTCAAGAAGAACATTGTCGCGGTGTCAGTCGAAGAGGCCGGTGAAAACGAGACCACTGTTACGATGACCGCATCGTTCACTCCGAAGTACGGCCCTGTTGGGTGGGTCATGGCGAAAACGATGATGAAGTCGAAGTTCAGAGAAACGTTGGAAGAAGTTCTCGATGGCCTCGAATCACACGTTCTCTCCCGACCCCAGATGGAAGACGGAGACGTGTCAGCCGAAGTTGCAAGTGAGTGACCACGTCGAGTCGCTCCAAGGGGATATCGTGGTAAATCACTTTGAGGTCGGGACCGAAGAAGGAGTACTCGACTCTCTCATCTTGTAGAGCTAAACTCGGCGATTGTAGCTAATCTTGTCCACCATACTGTCTGGTACTAATAAATCAGACGCGCATCCGCA
Organism: Haloferax chudinovii; assembly: GCF_042663345.1. NCBI lineage: Archaea > Methanobacteriati > Methanobacteriota > Halobacteria > Halobacteriales > Haloferacaceae > Haloferax > Haloferax chudinovii. The sequence continues at coordinate 1,065 of NZ_JBHTAB010000013.1, read as the reverse complement.
GTCCAATTGCACACCCACAACGAGGTTATTGTAGTAGGTGTAGTTACGATAAATGCAAATGACGAAAGCAGCTGTCATGGTTCTCGCAGGAACCGAAGGACACGCAAACCTTGGTCGACTTGTAAATGCTCTCGAGACTGCCAAAGAATTCGCCGAAGCCGACGATGACGAAGTAGAACTCATCTTCGATGGTGCCGGCACGCAGTGGATACCAAAGCTGGAAGACGAAGAAGCAGATTACTACGAACTCTACCAAGCCGTTAGCGAACAGGCCTCGGCTTGTGATTACTGTGCTGGCGCGTTCGGTGTCGAAGATGCAGTTGCAGACGCGGGCGTTGTGACGCTCGACGACCACGACGGACATCCCAGTGTTCGGTCTCTCGTCAACGACGGCTACGAAGTCATCACGTTCTAAAACGCACTGTGACTGTCCAAGTGGTCTCTCCCAATCAGACCACCGCTCCTCTCCCCCTACCGATTTTTCGGCCGGTCACGCTGCCGAGTCGCTCTCGATAGTTCCTAATCAGCGCTTAGTGCCTCAGTTGCCAACAGTGAGTAGACTTTCTGTCTCGCGTCTCTGAACGAGATCTGTGCGGTGATGATTCGTTCGCGCTGGAGCTGGGCTACTGCATTACGAACTGTCCGACTCGGAAGCATCGTTTCGTCCGCCAGTTGCGACTGCGTCAGGTCTCCTTCATATTCGAGCGTTTTTGCGACGAGTTTCGCGCTGGGTGGAAGCTTCTCCAACGCCGTTTGAATGTCTGAATGTGCTTCCTGTTGATTGGACATGTACGCTAACTTGCGCCCACCCACAATAACTGATAAGCGACGGTGTGATGCCAGTGCACAGGCGAGTGGCGAGATGCAACAGGAGCAAAAATCGGTAGACTGAGCCGTGCTTGTTCTGCAGTGTAAAAACAGAGACTGTAAGGTCGGTGAGGCACCGTCTAGTTAAGGAACGAACAGGTCGAAGAGTGAGTGATCTATGCTACTCTCAGACCTGCTCAAGGAGAGTTTGGACACCGCTACGCTTGAATGTTGGCAGCGTGAGCGGACAGCGACGCC
>NZ_JBHTAB010000012.1:0-114201 GCF_042663345.1 Haloferax chudinovii | reverse complement strand
CGATTGCGTGGGCCTGTGGGCCGAGCGTCGGACGTGTTTGATATCGTGCGGCGCTGTATCCCCTCCCTACTCACTCGCTTCGCTCGTTCGTTGAGGAAGGGGCGCCTTAGCGCCTCAATTCAGGTAAACGCCGCTGACATCCGGGGGCGAAGGCGGACGTGGCGTCCCGAGTCAATGTCGTGTCTATAACTGACTGATTCACTAGTTGGGACTGTGCGTCTCAATGCACCGAGCCCAGCCAATTTCTCTATCTGTTGTCAAGTGGCACAATTCTCAGGGCAACTGCTCGTGATTTCAGGAGTCACACTGAAGAGAAGTAGGACTGACCGAAGCGGAGCAGGTCTCGATCAAATTCGTCTGGGTCGTCGATTCGAAAGTGGAAAACCCGATTTCGCATATCACCAATCTCCAGCTTACGATAGATTGGACGGCTTGCGTAGTAGAGAAATACTGTGAATACGAGCGTCGCCTGAAACTGGACCAAAACGAAAACTACAGCAGTTAGTAATCCCATTCCTCCCAACGCAAAGAGTGTTCGTCGACGCAGTGCCGCATCGTACTTCATTCAGCTAATGGCTCCCACCCTCACAAAAAGACATGTCGGTAACGGCCTCCCGACCTGTTGTTATGACCAAACAACAGGTGGGTGCCGCCACAGATAGGCCGCAGGCACGGTTTGCTCATTGACCACGGGTACTATTTTGGCCGCTTGAACTCGAACCTTGCCCCACCACCGCTCCCGTCTGTCACCGAAACCGTCCAACCGTGTGCCTTCGCGATGTCGGCCACGATTGAGAGCCCGAACCCGGTTCCCCCCTTGCTGGACGTGACGCCGTGTTTGAACACGTCGTCTCGCTTCTCTTGGGGAATCCCGCTGCCGGTATCCTCGACGTAGAATCCACCGTCTCCGTCTAGTCCACCCACGGTCACCGTGACGTCGGCACCACCGTGCTCGATTGCGTTCCGGAAGAGGTTCTCGAAGAGTTGGGTTAACCGCCCTGCATCGCCGGTGACTGTCGGAATGCCATCTGCGAGTGTAAGCGTTGCCTCCTCCATGTCGACGTATCCCCACGCCTCCGTCGTAATGCTCTCGAGGTCGATCTCTTCTGCATCCTCAATCGTCGTCTCCCCACGTGCCAGCGTCAGGAGATCCTCGATGAGTCGTTCAATTCGGTCGTGTGCAGATTCTACTTTTTCAAAGTACTCCGCGTTCCCGGTCTCCTGCGCGATCTCGAGGAACCCCTTTGCGACAGAAAGCGGGTTTCGAAGGTCGTGGGCAACGACGCTCGCGAACTGGTCAAGTCGTTCGTTCTGTCGGTGTAGTTCTTCTTCCCTGCTCGCTCGTGCGAGTGCCGCCTCGACAGTCGCACCGAGAATCCGGAACAGGTCGACGTCCATCTCAGAAAAGACCTGCTTGGAAACTGACCCCGTGGACATGAGCCCATACTCTCCCAGTGGGACGAGAATCTCACTCCGTATCTCTGTGTTCGGATTGTGGGGTTGACCCTCGGCCTGGACATCATCATACACCTGGGTTTCGCCGGACTCAAACACGTCCCAAGCAAGACCGTCTCCAGGAGTGAATCGGGGGGAATCGCCAAACAAGTCCCGTGCTACGGGCGTTTCTGTGATCGGGACGAGCGCGTCATCTCGCTCGTTGTATTCCCAGATTCCGGTGATATCGAGATTGAGTATCTCGGCCGCGGCCTCGACGGCGATCGCTCCGATCTCGTCGCTTGATTCAGCGCCGCTGAGCGATTGTGCGGTGTCCTGAAGCGAGCGGAGGCGGGATTCCAACTCTTTCTGTTCGGTGATGTCCTCCAAGACGGCAAGGATGCTTGTGGGTTCCCCGTCGGGGCCTGTAATGGGCGCGACCGACAAGAGCAGGTCCAGTTCGTCTCCGCCTTTCGTCTCCCGCCGTATCTCCTTCGCCCGAATCCGCTCGCCGCTCAGGGCGCGCTGTTTGTGTGATGCAAACTCGTCCTGTTGCTCGTCCGGAACCATCGGATTGAATTCGCCAAGCACCTCTTCGCGCGACCAGCCGAACATATTTTCAGCCTCGTCGTTCCAGCGGATGACGGTCCCGTCGGTGTCGATCTCCATGACGGTGAGTGGCGTGGCCTCGATGAGCGATTCCAGTCGCTGGTTCGTCGCCTCGAGTTTGCGTTCTCGCTCGACCTGCTCGGTGACGTTCCGGGCGATGCCCACAACTCGGACGGTCTCACCATCGACGACGACCGGTGCGAGGCTGGTCTCCCAGAATCGTGCATCGTCACCGACGTCGAGTTCTTCGCGATACGAGATTGGGGCACCCTGATCGACGCAGCGAGTGTAATTTGCCTCGAGTTCAGCACCCTGTTCGTCGCCGAACACCTCCTGCGGTGTCTTGCCGCGAACTTCCTCAGTTGAAAGTCCGGTCTGTGTCTCGTATCCGGGACTGAGTCGGACGAACTCGAATGACGGGTCCTCACCAGCGGTATCGACATCAAGCAAGAATATCGCATCCCCGGATGTTTCGAGCAACGCCTCGTATTCCTCCGCGAGTTCGCGATACTCACGTCGTTCCGCCTTTCGTTCCGTAATATCCTGAAAAACGCCCCGAAGTGCTGAATCGCCGCGCTGTGTGTCGTCGACGTATTCTCCCCACGCCCGAACATCACGCACCTCTCCGTCGGCTCGTACGATTCGTAGGTCGAGGTCGTACGGTTCCCCGTCTTCGATTGCTTGGTCAACTGCTCCGGTAATGGTCTCTCTGTCGTCAGGGTGATAGAACTCGACTGCGTCATCAAGTAGTGGCTCGTAATCCTCGTCGACACCGTGGATCTGGCGGACCCCGTCAGACCACTCGAGTTCGCCGCTCGATGGGAAGTATTCCCAGACTCCGATGTCTGCGACCATCTGGACGCGGTCGAACAAGAACTGCTGGCGTTCGAGTTCCCGTCTAACCTCATATTGACTTGTGATGTCCCGGGAAAATATCGTGAGTCCGTCCTCGTCCGGGAAGGCGCGCACTTCGGCCCAGTAGTCGAATGGCTTTCCCAGACGCTGTTCGAACGATACCGGTTCACCAGTCTCCATCGCCGTTCGATATCTCTCTTCGAGTTCCGTCCCGACGATTGACGGGAACGCTTCCCAGATGGTTTCTCCGACGACCGCGTCCGGCTCACGGCCGACCCGCTCGGCCATTTTCTCGTTCATATACTCGATGCGCCAGTCGCTATCGACGGCGTAAATCGCGTCAGTTGCCCGTTCGAGCGTTCGTCGGAAGCGCCGCTTCGTCTGCTCGGCCGCCGTGCGTTTGCGAGCAGCCTTCGTGAGCGTTCGAATGCGGGCCGCGAGCAGTGTGAAGTTATCACGCTCCGATCGGACTGGGATGTAGTCCGAGACGCCGGCACGAGTCGCTTCGCTCGCGATTTTCTCACTCCCTTGTCCAGTAAAGAGGATTATCGGGATCTCATCGTTCTGCCGGCGAATTGACTCCGTAAGCCCGATGCCATCTGAATCTTCGAGCGAGTACGCCGTTACGATACAGTCGATTCGGTCCGCAGCAAGGTTGTGCAGTGCTTTGTCGATACCGTCGGCAGGTATACAGTCGATTTCGGTACTCGTCTGTTGGAGCTTGGTTTGAACCAACTCCGCGAACGCGGGATCGGAGTTCACGTAGAGGACGCGGATTGGATCGTCCAGTTCGTCAGTAGTACCGAACACGGTTACAGAACGTCGACTGTCTAACTGGTTAAATATTTCTTGCGAGACAGTCTCGTGCGATATCGAGGACAGACTTGTGGTTATCACGGGCTCCCGTCGATGAATATCCTATCGACTCTCTGCTCTCGACTGTCTGACTCAGAGAACATATCAGTTTATGGGACTTTCGACAGGTTCTCCGAGTGAACTCCGGTCTACCCCCACTCCAGATTCAACGTGGCCGCTCGGTTCGCGAACTCCTCGTCGTCGATTTCGCCGCGTGCGTACTTCGCTCGGAGGTCCCGCATGGCGCGGTCGGTCTCCTTCGGGGGAGCCGTCTCGGTACTCCCCGTCCGTTTGCGACTGACGTACGCGAGACTCAGCCCCGCGAGTGCGACCAAGAGGAGGCCGACCGCGAGCCACCACAGCCCCATGCCCCCGGTGGCCGTCGCGCCGCCCGCGGTGACCCCGTGGCCGCCGTGGGGACCCATCGGACCGTGTCCACCCCACTGGAGTACGACGGTCGCCGTTTCGATCATCTTTCTCACCTCTACGTAGTCGTACACTCACGCGCCGTATCAACTCACGTCGTGATTGTCGCTCGCTGGGAACGTCCCTGTCTCGGGCTTCCGAACCGACGTCGAACGGGTCTCTGCCGCGTCGATAGCACGGTTCGGTCCGGCGCGTGTCGGCCCTGTCGGTGGCTGGCTTCCCTCTCCGCCGTGTCCGCTTCAGTGAGCGCATCGCGCCCGACCCACCCGGAGAACGATTGGTGCCAACCCAACTGGCCGTCACGCCCGCGTTCACGACTGCGTACGCGCCGGTTTCGGGGGCACCGCCGAACTGACCCGGACTACCGCACTCGTCGGTCTCGCGGTGTGGACGGCGCTCGACTGCTGTGGCAGTCGTAAGGCTGTGATACCTCTGCGGTTCGTCGCCGGGTACGCTCGGGAACGTGAGCGTCTCACTCGCCCCGCCGCTGGAGTGCGGAACGAACGCACACCGATTCCGCTCCCGCCGACGATACGTTCTTGTCACTGCGTGAGAGCCCCGATGTATGGACGGCAAACGAGTCCTCGTTACTGGCGGTGCCGGATTCATCGGCTCGAATCTCGCGAACCACCTCGCCGAAGACAACGACGTCATCGCACTCGACGACCTCTACCTCGGGACGCCCGAGAATCTCGACGACGCCGTGGAGTTCCACGACGCGACGGTCCTCGACGACGACCTCCCGACCGAGGGCGTCGACGCGGTGTTCCATCTGGCGGCGCTGTCGTCGTACAAGATGCACGAGGAGAACCCGACGAAAGGCGCGCGCGTCAACATCGAAGGCTTCGTCAACACGGTCGAACAGGCTCGCAAGGACGGCTGTGATACCGTCGTGTACGCGACGACGTCGTCGATTTACGGGTCGCGGACGGAGCCCTCGCCGGAAGACATGCCCGTCGAATCCCGGACCGGGTACGAAGCGTCGAAGTTAGGGCGTGAGCGCTACGCGGAGTACTTCCACCACCACTACGACCTGCAGTTGGCCGGGATGCGCTTTTTCTCTGTGTACCAGGGCTTCGGCGGTGCAGAGGAGCATAAGGGCGAGTTCGCGAACACGGTCGCGCAGTTCACCGACAAGATTGCCAACGGTGAGTCGCCGGAGCTGTTCGGCGACGGCTCGCAGACGCGCGACTTCACCCACGTCGACGACATCGTCCGCGGGTTGGAGCTCGCCGCCGACGAGCGGTTGCAGGGCATCTACAACCTCGGGACGGGCGAGAGCTACTCGTTCAACGAGATGGTCGAGCTGATAAACGAGGTGTTGGGGACGGACGTCGAGCCCGTGTACGTCGAGAATCCGTTCGAGGTGTACGTCCACGACACGAAAGCCGACTACTCGAAGATGCACGAGGCGACTGGCTGGGAGCCCGAGGTCTCGTTCGAAGCGGGTGTCGAGCGGGTTTGTGAGCCGTATCTCGACGGCTAACGTACCCCTCGCGGGTGTGTGTTTCGCTCGGCCGTTCCGGGTTCACGATTCGAGGAGAACGCCCACGGCGTCAGTCGTGTGGAGGACGTCCCACCGTCGAGCGTTCCAGGACATCGAAGACGTCGACTGCTTTGTACTCCTGATTGCGCTGTTTCCCGGTCGCTTCGACGATAAGGCCGTCTGATTCCAATTCCTCGATTGCGTTGTACGCTGTCTGTCGACTGACGCCGAATCGCGTTTCGACCTCGCTCGCGGTGAAATACGGGAGGTCGAACAGGCTCCGGGCGAGTTTGTGGCTCGTTTTCGAGCGCGGATAGCTCGTCTCGTAGTCCCGGCGAAGCTCGATGAGTTCGAACGTCCGCTCGTACGAGTCTCTAGCCTGCTCTTCGATTCCTTCGAGGAAGAACAGAATCCAGTCTTTCCACTTCCCCGCTTCGCTGACTGCGCGCATCTTCTCGACGTACTCCTGTTTGTTCCGGTTGAAGTAGGCACTCGGGTAGAGATAGGGGTCCGATAGATAACCCGCGTCGTGCAGTTGGAGGACGATGAGAATACGTCCGAGTCTGCCGTTCCCATCAGAACAGGGGTGAATCGTCTCGAACTGGTAGTGTGCGATGGCGAGGTCGATGAGAGGGTGGTGCTGTCCTCCCATCTGGATGTACGCTTCGAGCGAGTTCATTAGTTCAGGTACGTTGCCGTGCGGCGGTGGAACAAACGGCGGCTGACTTCCACGCGGTGACGGGATGTGGACGTCGCTCTCCCGCCAGTCGCCGACGACGTCTCCCTCGTTCCGAACGCCTTCGAGGAGTGTCTCGTGGAGCGACTGCAGCAGACTGACCGTAATCGACTCACCATCTCTAATCGCGTCAAATCCCTCGTTGAGTGCTCGTTCGGCGTTGAGTACCTCCTGTAGGTCGCGGCTGACGTCGACTGTCCCCTGTGACCGACTGCGCGTGTGATACGCGTACACCTCGTCGACATCGACATCTGCACCTTCGATTTCGGCTGTTTCGACTGCCTCGAGTCGGAGCAGCGAGGTGTACAGAACCGGGGAGAAGTCGACGGTGGGGCTGATACCATCGATACGCCCGAGTTGGAACGTCGCATCCGCGACGGACGACGCAAGGACGTCGTCCATCTCAATTTTCGACGACAGGGGTAACTTGTCCGGGATGTAGTAGGGGTTCGGATGGGACTCGAGATAACGACCGGGTGCGTCTGATGGAAGCTTTCGAGTCCTCATTTTGACTAAGACATAGTTTGCGTCGGTTTAATCATATCGCCTTTAAGCTAATTTGGATAGTGGGGGCTGAGATATCTCCCCAGTCAAATTTGCGTGCAGATTCTGGAGCAACGGCGCGGGTGAAAAGGCTTGTCACGACGCCGCGGTATCGGAGACTGACGTGCGATGGCGGTCCTTCTGCGGGATTCGGTTTCGCCCACATACCGTTCCTATTTTCGGCACAGTTCCGACCACACGAATCCCCCGGCGAGTCCGGGAAACCCGATGCGCTCCCCAAGAGGCCGAGGAAGAACCCGTCGAACGACGCGATGGTCAGCGCACGGATTCCCGCGTAGCGTTCGAGGACCACGAGTCCACACAGCAGGACGAGCGACCCGGTGACGAGCGCACCCCCGATGTGTGCGAGTGAGGCCTGCCGGCCTACCGCCGACTCGACGTACCAAAACGGACCGAACGGTGCGGCGAGGACGACGGCGATGAGGCCGTACGTCCCGAGCCGTTTGCTCGTCTCGGCGAGCGCGCGTGTGTTAGCCACGCTGTACTCGTGTGTCGGGTCGGGCAGTGAAATAAGTCAGCGCCGTCTCGGAAGGTCGCTACCGCAGTCCATGGTTGGGTGGGTCTCTGAGTCGTCTCCACCCTGAGCACCGAAATCAAAGAGCCGAACGACGCCAAGCCGACCTGTCGAGGATCGGCCCCCCACCGGAACGGCGTTCGTGCCCAGACTGATGTGAGGAAACAGCGGTTGTGCTGTTGATTACCCCTACATTCTGGTTATTTTGACAGATTCGGGCGGTCAGACTGGGTGCCAAAATCGCTCGATTCGCTGTGGTGTCTCGGCCCGTGGCTTCGACTGCTTACCTCGCCTCGGGTCGGTCCGCGGAGTACGCATACAGATAGGTGCACACGAGAATCGCCGCCCCCATTCCGACCATGTTCTGTAGGAGGTCTGTGACCGTCACGACGAACATGAGCGAAAACACGCCGTAACACGCCAGGCCGCCAAAGAGACACATGGTGAACCGCTTTCGAACCCAGTACAGCTCGTGTTCGCGTTTCTGTGGGAGGCCATCGACCACCGGCCAGTACGACCCCGCGACGAAGCCGACGGCGATTGCACACACGAACAGCAACGACAGGAGGTTCCCATTCTCTCCCAGTAGCTCACTCGGCGTCCACCTGGTGACGGCACTCACGACGAGAATTGACGCGCTCCCGACCGTTGGACACGCGATGGAGGCGATACCAGCACCCTGACAGGCGGCCATGAACCGAGTGAGCGGGTCTGGACGAGTGGGACCGTACGATTCGACCGACATCGTGAGCGAATCCACTCGTGGCTCATAGTTGGCTATTACGGCCGGGGGGTCTCCTCAACGTGGGCTGGCCAACACCGATACTCATCACAGCCTGAATAACGTCCTTGGGGCACACCGCACACCGAGTGAGTAGTGGCACGAACGGATGAAGTTCGTCAGTTTGGTTCTTGCTTCCCGCGATTCAGTGTTATCAATGTCTAACTGAGGGGAGACACACCTCACACCGAGTGACAAACCACCTGAAGAATATCCTGTTTTGCTGCATCTGAGGCTGATACATCTGGGTTTGGCCTACATCTATCCGGACGCACTCACTCGGTGTGTAGTGTGTCCATGAACAACATCTATTACTTAAATACTCTTGAAATCGTCGTTAACGTCTGAATATCGGTGTTTGAAGGTCCTCACTCGTTTCGAGGTTCGGCAGTATTAAGAGACATTGCCGCATTGGTGAAACTAAGCATGGTTGATACTGATGACCGGTCGTCGCTTTTTGAGACCGGAGATATATTCTCAAATCGTGAACTTCTCCGGGTTGGCCACGTTCCTGAGCTTGACCGGGTAGTTGGTCGAGATCAAGAGATTGCTGCTGTCGGGGGGGCACTTGCACCAGCAACACGTGGCGGCCCACCAGAGACAACAATCATCTACGGAAAGACTGGAACCGGTAAGTCACTCGTGTCACGGTGCGTTACTCGAGAAGCACGCATCGAAGCCAAGTCACACGACACGACACTTGCGTATGCTTATGTCGACTGTTCAGATTATCAGTCAGAGACGAAGGCAAGTAGAGAGATGGCTCGACAGTTGGTTGATACGCTGGGTGTTGACCGCAACGTCCCACGAATCGGTATCTCTTCGTCTGACTACCGGGACATTACGTGGGAGATTTTGAACGACTACGATGTCGACGCATTCGTTGTCATTCTCGATGAGATTGACAAACTCGACGATGATGAATTACTTCGCAGCCTCACACGTGCACGTGAGAGTGGGAAGGCGGCGTCTCACATCGGTGCAGTCTGTATCAGTAACAAGATCGAATATCGCGACCGACTGAACGAGCGCCTTGATTCGAGTCTCCAAGATAACGAGTTAGTTTTCGACCCGTATGACGCCACACAGATTCGTGCGATTCTCGAACACCGTATTGACGCATTTGGTGACGGTGTATTGGCTGATGGTGTGGTTCCAAAAGTCGCAGCAATCGCAGCAAAAGAACACGGGGATGCGAGAAAGGCAGTTGACACACTATACGAGGCAGGTCGACTCGCAGAGAAACAAAATCTTGAGACTGTGACGGCAGCTCACGTTGATGAGGCCGTCCACAAAGCAGAGGTAAACCGATTTGAACGCCTGATTACTGGATCAACACCTCATGTACAACATATACTTCGGGCGTTGGCATTGCTCACCGCCAAGAACCCTGGGAAGGGCGCATTCCGGACACATGACGTCTACGATGCTTATTGTTCGCTTGCTTCAACAGAGGGAAGTTCGCCGCTTTCTGAAGACCGAGTATACAGACTGCTTAAAGAACAAGCCTTCCTTGGAATCACAGAGTCAAACCACACGGGCGGAGGACCTGGCGAAGGAAGCTATCTTGAACATCGTCTGCTTGGAGATCCCGAAGTGGTTGTTGAAGCGCTGAGTAAGTAACCCCCTGGCCTCCTCTTTTTTGATTCACTCGTTGTGAGGTGTGTCTGGCTGGTTGCTCACATCACCTTGTTCGTGTATTAGTCACTCGTTGTGAGGTGTGTCTCCCTAAACGAATTATATCCTCACTCGTTGTGAGGTGTGTCTGGCTAATTGCTCACATCACCTTGTTCGTGTATTAGTCACTCGGTGTGAGGTGTGTCTCGTCTCAAAATTAGGACCTCCGCTCACTCTTCTCGCGGATCACTCACGAATTCGAAGAGCCGAGTCGGCTCATGAGTGAGCTGTACGTATCCACGAGCCTCGAGTACTTCGAGGCGATTATACACACTGTTTCGTGAGTACCCCGTCTCATCGACGAGATAGCCCTTCGTCGCGATTCCCCACGGACCGTCCCCATCGCGTCCTCGTTTGAGTACGTCGAGAATTGCTTTGTCCGTGCCAGTAAGATTTGAGGCACTCATAGTGCTACTAGACCAGAGTATGCTATAACGAATGGCATTGTCAATATTCAATTCAAATGGGCATTATGCATAGTGTCAAGTGGCTCAAGAATAGCGTTGTAACTGAGAAGTACCGGGTTCGCCTCTCGCAGAAAGGCCACGTGCTGGTACACGTGACCGGGTGGCTTCTCTGAGCCGAGAAAGCCAATGTCAACTACGCATACCGCGACACAAGAGCGTACCGTATCGCTAGCCGACCACCTCACTAACGCCCTTGCACGCTCGTTTACCCTTGGTATTGACACTGAGGGATTCACACATCACTACTTCCGTCCTGCCGACGCCGTCGTCGTCTTGGATGGTCGGGCCCTCGATCACTACGACCACTTAGTGGCCGGCCGCTTCGCGAGTGGAAGGCATTCGTCTCCCAGAAGCGTGGGTGGGCTTCGACGGGCCAACTTGCATCTATCGGGCTCCAGATGGATTCCGAGCGCAAGGAGACTCCCCGCGCATGAGTGCCCACGAAGAACTGCAGATGCATCTCGCCCAAGCGTTGACGCGAACGACTGAGCCCGAAGTACAAGCGCATCTGCACGCCGCCTTGGAATCCTGTCGAGAGTTACCGACGACGCTCGTGGCGTGTCCCGCGTGTGGTGTGGTGGGGCTACCAGAACGGCTTGACATCCACGACTGTCAGCGTCGGTGAATCTAGCCTCAAGCACTCTCAGCGCAACACTACATTTTATCGCGGAGCTACCATACTTTTGATTATTCTTTGAATATGATGTTTCGGTTGGATCTGTTGGAATCCTGTTCTTCAGACGGACTCTCGTATCAACAGCCACTCAGTCGAATTCTGCGAATGCACGAATCGGCATTGCAGCCGTCTGTGACGCTTTAATTGGGACCGCAAACAACCGGAAGGACTCTCCGTGGAGTGCGTCCAATCCGGTCATGTTCTCCACGATGAAGATTTCCTCGTCGAGAAAGCGTGTATGAGCGGGTCGTGACGGATTGCGGTGGTCATCGACATTGATCGTATCAACACCGACCAGCCCCACGTTTTCATCGACAAGTCTGTCGATCAGTGCGTCTGAAATATACGGATACGACCGATACTGCTCTGTATCCCAGTGCTCATCCCACCCGAAATTGAACAAGACTGCTCGGTTTGTGAGCTCTCGATCGGTGGGTAACACCTCAACACCGAGTTCCTCATACGATTCCAGTCCTCTGGCATCGACGACGACGCCCGGTAACACGAGTTCGTCAATATCCGGATCACCAATGTCACGACCGCTTGGGTAGCGATGATACGGCGAGTCCAGGTACGTGCCAATCGAGGTTTGAAACCTGATCTCTGTGATCTCGAATGCAGACTCTCCATCGTAGAATGATTCGGATTCGTCGTGGGTGAAAAACGGCTCTATCTCTGCGGTATACTCAGTGACTGTTCCGTCTTCGGCTTCCATACGGAATCCCGGCATCTCATCTTCGAACGAATGGCTGAGATCGACAAAGCTCATAGACGCACGAACGAGCGTCTCGGAGTAAATGGGAGAGGTTTGAACAGTCTAGTGTGTTCGCTCACGCTCAGTACTGTTGGTTGACTGGGTTACAGTGAATCCGTCTCTGACACCGAACAGCGGCTGAATGAGTCGAATTTGCATCCCTCCAACCCAAACTCTGCATAATCTATTTAGCCAATAAATACAATGATATCAAAAATGGCTATTTCTATTTTTAGACAGCAATCACTCACTTTTGGTCCTCACGGAAAATCCACACAACACGTTATTGTGGCAATCAGTGTTCCACAAGCGACGGTGACGTTTTGAACAAGCGCACCTTGGGCTATGTCCGACTCGTGGTGTACCGGACAAATGGATGTTATACCTCTCGGCCCCTCTGTTGTCCACGCTGTCTCGTTACTGCTCGGCGTAACCCGTTCGACGACGCGGTCACACCGATGACGGACACAACCTCTAACTAAATGGATGTTCGACACCGCTAGTCGTGTTCTCAGTCCCTCCACTGTGGTTCAGCGTATCCCTCCAAACGCCTCCCTTTCCCGTCGGTGTGCGCGAAACGCATGTGACCGGGCTCGTGGTGCTCGTCGGCCTCATCTTCGGCGGGATGTATCTGTACACTCGCTGGCGTCAGTTTCTTCGGTAGACACAGCGACGGACAGCGTTGCACCCTCCAGACGAACAATACTAACGTCGAACTGACGGCCGAGTCAGAGAGTACAGTTCGTATGCTCTCCTCGATGCCGTCTTGCGTTTCCAACTACGAACGAAAGCATGCGAAATGCACTCTATCCCGTCCCGCTTAGGCCATCGCGTTCTACGTTAGAGAGTACATTTCGTATGCTTTCCACGTCGGTGTCTTCCGCTTTTGGACACAGATTTGAACATACGAAATGGAGCCCGTTCTTCTCGTGATGACGACTTTGTCTAGATTTTGTCCGTCGTCGAGCTGATACCCGAGTAAGAGAGTGTATCTCGTATGCTATCGTCTATACCATCTTGCGGTTTCAACCAAGAAAGAAAGCATACGAAACGTACTCTGTCTCGTCCGTCTTCGGTCATCTCTGCTGAGTGGGAGAGTACATTTCGTATGCTTTTCGCTATACAGCGTCGCCTCAAACTCACTTTTGAGCACTCTGATTCAACTTGCAGGCTACGAAGACGAGAGCAGGTGACTCCACTCCGATGCAAGCCAGAGTACGTTTCGTCTGCTTCGACTCCCCGTTCTCAGGTCACTCCTCGTGTTCGATCTCCTCACGGGTCTCCAAGACGAGGTCTGAATCGAGGTCGAGTTCGTACTCGTAGTACTGCCCGCCACTCAATCCCTCGTTTCGATCGTATCGCTTGGCGAAGCCGAGCATGTGGAGGTCCGAGAGATGGTCCTGAATACTCTTGAGCGTCGTCAGTGGTTCAACTCCCCAGGATGTTGCGACTGTTTTGTAGTGGGCCTGAATCTCTTTCGACCGCACGGGGCAGTTCCCCTGTTCTTCGAGTCGAGCAATCGTCTCCAAGACGAGTTGTGCCTGTTCGGTTTGGTCGCGGATTCGGTTGCTCAGTCGCCCGCGTTGGACAAGCCGTCGAGCCTCCTCGATATGCTCGTCGGTCACGCAGTACTCGCCTCGTTTTTCAGCCACCTCCGCACCGACACGAAGTAGATCGATCGCTTGACGTGCATTGCCCATGTCTCGGGCCGCAATCGCGGCAGTCATCGTTATCGCCGACATGTCGTATCCACCATCGATGAACGCACGGTCTGCCCTGTCGAGGAGAATCGTCTTCAGTTCGGTCGCATCGTAGGGCGAAAACGAGATTTCGGTCTCCATCAGTGTGTCTTTGACCTTCGGTGAGAGATCACCTCTGAACGTGTAGTTGTTGCTGATGCCGATAATTCCGATTCGAGCCTCGTTGAGGTGTCCGTTCGACCGCGCACGTGGGAGTTCGTAGAGGAGGGAGTTCGCACCTGAGAGGTGGTCGATTTCGTCGAACGCGAAGATGTGCGTCCCACCAATTCGATCGAGTTGTGTGTACAGTTCGTCAAAGGCGTCTCCCGTTCCTAATCCTCGCTTTGGGAAGTCACTCGCGTGTGGTGGGAGCAGTTCGTTTACCAAGCGACGAACGACCATGAATAGCGTCTTGCCATTACAGTTTACGTCGTGGACGTGGAGGTCATCTGCTTGCTCTCGCGTCTCGACCTCTGTCGCCAACGCATCCAGCATGTAGGTCGTGACTGCTGTCTTTCCCAGTCCGGCCTTCCCGTACAGCATGACGTTTTTCGGGTCCCGGCCAAAGAGGACGTCTTGGAGTGCATATCGGTATTCCTCGATTTCTTGGTCACGCTCAAGAATCTCTTCAGGCTGGTACTCTTCGCTGAGTACACTTTTGTCAGCGAAGATTGTCTCCGTCATGTCGCTGAACGGTCCTGCCATATCCTTACTGAATGCATGAACGAGTACTATATAAAACCGCACTTTGTCTGTTTCGTATGCTTTCTCGTCCCGAACGTCGATTGGCTCTCCCCGACGATTCTGCCATTTCTCGGGTGGTTTAGTGAGATAGAGCATACGAAATGTACTCTCTCACTACGCGCTAAGACATCTCCGTGTGCTCGGGAGTCTTGTCCCAGAGAAAGCATACGAAATGTACTCTCACAGTCGATGGCGACGTGTGAGGTCTACGTCCTGAGATTTCGATACTGGCCGAACAGAGCATCAGCAGACGCAAACCAACGACGCGGTAGAACAGTTACCACCGACCGTCGATGGCGCGCTGGTACGCCTTCTCCGCTTGGTCAGCGACGCTGTCCCAATCGTACTGTTCAGCGCGTTTCGTGGGTTCGGTGGATGGTGTCTCCCCCGCGAGTGCACGCGATAGCGAGTCTGCGACTGAATCAACGGTCGGCTCGGCGAGATACCCCGCGTCGCCGATGACTTCACTCGCCGCCGATTCGGGATGTTGAACACCGATGACCGTACAGTCGGCGGCCATCGCTTCGGCGTAGGTGATGCCGAATCCCTCTCTCGTACTCGGTGAGGCGAACACGTCCGCGGCGCGCATCTGGCCCAACACGTCCTCGTACTCGTCGAGGAAGCCCAGCATGCTCACGCGGTCGGTGTGGTCCAGCGCGCTCGCCTGCCGTTCGAGGTGGTCGAACTCCGGGCCGTCGCCGACGACGCCGAGGGTTACGTCGTCGTAGTCGTCGGCCACGCGGTCGAACGCATCGAGGAGGGTGGAGACGTTCTTGTCGGCGATGAGTCGCCCGGCGAACAGCACGTCGAACGAGTCGCCCTCGTCGGGACGCGGCGCGTTTCGAATCTGGTCGACGTCGATGCCGTTCGGGACGACCTCGATGGTGTCTCTGTCGCGGCCGGTATCGGCGAGGCGGTCGGCGGTGATACCCGAGACGGCGATGGGGTGTTGGGGGACTCTGACGGTGAGGTGTTCGGTGAACTTGCCGAAGGGGGCGAGGACGCCGAGGTAGTCGTCCCAGTAGTCGCCCCACACTTCGTGCCAGGTCGTGACGACGGGGACGTCGGTCCCGAGGGCGGCGAGCTTCGAGGAGAGGACAGGGAAGTACGGAAAGACGGAGGCGACCACGAGGTCGTGGTTCTGGTCGTGAAGTCGTTTGGCGAGCGGGTAGGCGAGTCGGGCGGCGAAGTCGAGCGCTTCGGTGATAGAGCGGCGGTCGTCGGTGTAGAGGTCGGTTTCGGGCGCGACCGCGCTGAGGGTGACGCCCTCGTGGGTGGTCTCTTCCGGGCCGTCCCAGAAGCGGCGGCCGTAGATGGTCACGTCGTGGCCGCTCTGTGAGAGCCGGGTGGCGATTTCGTGGATGCGCTTTTCTGCGCCACCAGTGATGTAGGGATAAACGACGTTCGAGATGAACGCGAGATTCATATTGTCAACTGTCATATGTTTAATATCGTAGCTTGATGGGTCAAATGACCGAAATCTAATTGAACCCATCGGTATTGCTTATAACCAAGACCCTCTATCAAACAATGAAAATTATCCAGACACCTGTGAGGTTTTATCCGTATACCGGTGGCGTTGAAGCTCATGTCCATGAACTTTCAAAGGAATTGGTTAATGATGGTCACGATGTTGAAGTGATTTGTGCATCAACTGGAGAGACTAGTGGCGTAGTAGATGGGATTTCGACATCTCGACTCTCTACAATTGCGAAGATAGCGCAGACCAATATAACCCCAAAGTTACCCATTGAACTGATTAATAGAGTATCGCATGCTGATCTAATCCATACCCATCTTCCAACACCATGGAGTGCGGACATTAGTGCCATTGTTGGACAAGTCACAGGGACACCAGTTGTACTCACATATCATAACGATATTATTGGATCTGGGTTAGCAGATACTATTGCTTCTCTTTACAATAGTACGGCTCTGAAGTTTACACTCCAGCTGGTTGACCAAATTATAATCACGCAGCCAAGTTATATTGACAACTCAGAGTATTTAGCGGAATACGAAGACAAGATTACTGTTGTACACAACGGGGTGGATGTTGACCGATTTTCGCCGATGAATATCTCTCCCGATACGAAGTCAGACCTCGGTTTTGAACCTAACGCACTCAATCTATTTTTCTTGAGTGTTCTTGACGAGTATCATGAATACAAAGGGTTAGATATCCTGCTAAAATCAATAGCAAAGATATCTGACGAGTCTACTATGAATGTCAAATTGGTGGTCGGTGGTGATGGTTCTTTACGATCGCGCTATGAACAACTTGCTCAAGATTTAGATATTACAGATATAGTTGATTTCAGGGGATACATCCCTGATGAAGACTTACCCAAAATGTATAATTCGGCCGACCTATTTGTGTTACCTTCGCTATCTTCGGAGCAAGAAGGATTTGGACTGGTTCTACTTGAGGCTCTTTCCTGTGGAACACCAGTCATTTCAACAGAGGTCGTGGGCGTTGCTGACGAAATAATGTCCAAAGGATTGGGCGAGGTCATTGATTCCGGTTCTGTCGATCAACTCACTGATGCAATCTCTGGTGCGGAAGAATACACTACAGACCCAAAGGTCTCTATCGAATGTAGGAAAATCTGTGTAAAAAAATATTCGTGGTCGTCTAAAGCGGATGACTTGGAACAGCTCTATCAGGAGTTGATTGAATAATGCACGTGTGCATCATTTCCAATCTTTTTCCCCCAGAGATAATCGGGGGTGCGGAGAAGCATGCACAAGAAGACAGTATTGAATTAGAAAAAAGAGGACACGATGTGTCGGTGATCACTACTGGTAGCAATGTGTCTTCGTCTAAGTTCACACATGAGTCTGAAAACGGAGTTGACATTTACCGTTTCAGACCCAGAAATATGTACGCGCCATATGGTCATCAAGATGAACCATTTTGGAAGAAGCCAATCCAACACATCATCGACCTCTGGAACCCACATGCGTATCGAATGGTGAGAAAGCAGCTAAATACACTTGATCCAGATTTAATTCATATACATAACTATAGTGGACTTTCTGGTGCCGTGTTCTCTGCTGCGGGGAGTCTTGAAATTCCAGTTGTCCATACGTTACATGACTATGGTTCGATGCATATCCGTCCAGATATGTTTGAGGATGGCGAGATTACTGAACCCGGAACTCTTCTCAGGCCTTATCAGGAGTTAAATAATTGGTTGATTGAGAACAATGTTGATATTATTCTTTCACCATCTCAGTTTGTAATATCTAAGTACAACTCATACGGCATGTTTGAAAATGTGTCTTGTAAGCGACTTCCTTTAGGGATATCCGCTGAAACTCGGAGAGAGACAAATTGTAGTGAACGTGGCGGTGGGAATTCTAAGAAGAGACAGATCTTATATGTGGGACAGTTAACTTATTCTAAAGGAGTTGATGTGTTAGTAGAAGCAGTCGCTAATCTTGATTCAGAAGACATTGACGTACATATTCTAGGGAAAGGTCCTCAAAAATCTAAACTTGAATTGATGTCCGCCGACTTAGAAAATGTTCACATTCACGGGTTTGTACCTGAAGATGAATTGAAACAGATGTATTTGAAAGCGGATCTTACGGTTGTTCCTTCAAGGTGGTATGATAATTCTCCGATGGTAATCTACGAAAGCTTTGCCTATGGAACTCCCGTGATTGGATCAGAAATTGGTGGAATTCCAGAATTAATAGAGAACGGTGAAACTGGATATCTGTTTGAACCTGAGAACCCAAAGCAATTGAAAAACGCTATTGAAATATCGCTAGGCGAAATTGACATTTTGAAAGACAATTTAGCTGGTCGAACTCGAACAATCAGTAACCACGTTTCAGAGCTTGAACAAATCTATTTGGATGTCTCAACAGCAAATTAGCACGGCCTGAGAACCAGACACTGAACTGATAGACCCTGGCCAGACCTTTCAGACCTGCTCAGCGATGTTTAAGATGAATTTAGGAGCTGCTGGGGAGCGTAGCGGACGCCGACACCCCAAGGGATAGGATTTATGTTCGTTAGAAATGACAGGACATACAATGAACGACGAAAATACAACTGTAGCGCTCTCGCCAGATCTGGCAGACCGACTACGTGACCGAGCGCAAAGTGCGGACTTCGACTCTTTGGATGAATATCTAAACTTTATTCTGATGAGTTTAGAAAAACAACTTGATTCAGAGTCTCCAGCAAATGAGGAGGAAGACGACGTTAAAGATAGACTTGAATCGCTAGGTTATCTTTGATTACTCCTTCGAAGTCTACCACACAATCATGGAAAATATAATTCTCGTGTCGATCGATAGCTTACGTGCAGACTACTGTGGTTTCATCAACCCAGATGAAGATACTACGCCATTCTTAGATGGACTTGCAAAGGAAAGTTCGGTGTTCAAAAATGCATTTACTGTAGGCCCACGGACACCATCAGCGATGCCTCCAATTTTCACGGGCGAGTATTATACGTATAATGATGTCCGTAATGTGAGTGATATGGGTGGTCGGCGTCAAAAGATTGCTAACCATCTTAGCTGGAGTGAGTCCATACCTGAGTTGCTCCGGAAGAAAGGGTACACTACAGCTGCATTTACTGCAAATCCTTGGACTGCTTCAGACACTAATTTTGACATGGGATTTAACACGTTCGTAGAAATATATCCCGGTGGTGAAGATGGATCTCAATTCTTAGCCAAAAAATCCATTCCTGGTATAATAGACAAATCTTTAAAAAGTATCGGGCATGAGAGTGCATTTGGATGGAAAGCAAAAAGAGAATGGTTCTCTCATTGGCAACATTTCATAGACTATCTTAGCGAGTCTATTCAGGAATTGCCGGAGCCATATTTTGTCTGGATTTTCTTGATGGATACGCACCAACCATATCTCACTCCCAGATCCATTCGAGAAGAATCCAGTATTGTGGATAACTATTGGGGGACGTACAAATTCTGGACAGACCGTGGTGAATCTCAGTCTAAATTAACTAAGCGTATGATCTCACGGTCCTATAGAGATGCAGTTCGTTCTTTTGATAAATTTATGGAAGTCTTTTTAGATAGTGTTTCAGACGACTTTTCGCTAGTCATTCATTCAGATCATGGAGAAGCACTAGGTGAGAATAGCATATATGGACATGAATATCAACTATTCGATCATAATATTCATGTCCCCTTATTGGTGAAATCTGGCAGTAAATCAGAAACAGTTGAAAATCCTATCTCTCTCATCCAAATGAAAAAAATAATATCCGATGTGGCAGAGGATTCGTTTGATCCATCCAGATATTGTTCTGATTACGTAGTAAGCAGGCCTGAGAGTAACGTAATTGCTGACTTAAGATCTGATGAATTAGGGTATTCGCCGCACTATCTATCTGTAACTTCCTCCGAGGCTAAACTGTTACTTACTTCAGATGGTCCTGAATTCTATACTCAGTACTCACAATCAGAAGATAGTCCAGCAAACGTTTCTGATGATCGTATCGAACCCTTTATTCGAACACTTGAGAAGCACAATCAGAGATTCACAGAAAAACAAGCTATTCGAAGTGCTATTAGTGAGCTCACTCAGGGCAACTTAATCTGATTCTATCGCAATTCCGATTGCATCCATTAAATCTGAGACCATTATTGATGTGTCAGTGATATCGTCCCGATTATTGGTTGGTTGATAATTGAGATAGTTATCATCGTCTATCATCCGTTTCATGGCAGCAGACAGTGTGTCTACTTCTACAGCATCAATTACGATCCCATTCTCTTTTACTAATTCTGATGCACCAGCTGCCTGGGTAGTGATTACGGGTAATCCAAAATGAAGAGCTTCATTAATAACTAATCCCCAAGGGTCATGTCTTGTAGGTAATACAAATATGTCTGAGTGTTCATATAGACGTGCTTTTTCGGTTTCATTCACATACCCAAGGTAATGTATATCTGATTCTTGTTCACTTATCTTCTCAACTAATTCTGATTTCACACCACTACCTGCAATAATTAAGCTGGTCTCGCCATTTGAAATATTCATATACGAATCAATTAAGGTTTCAATTCCTTTTCGAGGATCAATCTGTCCAATGTACAAGAATATTCGTTTAGATTTGTTTAGTACATCCCGTTTATCAGATTGCTTGGTTGCGCTCGAGATCTGTTCTTCCGGCATATGTTGGCTAGATTCCACTACCTTTGGCTCGTTCACACCCAATTCTCTAGCAAAATTTGATGATTTCTGTGAGAATGCTATAACGGAATCGGAAATATTTAGCATTGCTTGTCGATATCTTGTGAGAACTGTCCGTTTCCCTAGCTTCAATAGCTTATTTTCGGATGGTGGTTTATAGTTCGGTGAAATTGCTTCAAACCACCACACTGTTGGTTTACTAGCGAGTTTTGCGTACGCAGATATTTTTATATTTTGTAGGATATTCTCGTCTGAATCGTTTAGGATGTATAGGTCAAAATCCGTCTGGCGAAGGTATTTCGTGAGGCCAGAATTCACCACGAAAGGGCCGATCTGCTTTGATTTCAGTATCTCGTAGTCGAAGTCGTATTTCTCGTTTAATTCGATGTCCCATTCTCTGAAATCCTTCTCACCTTGATAAAATAAGACTGTCACATCATGGTGTTTTGCTAGTTGATCAAACACTGGTAGCCGGTATGGTGCTACCACGTTGTGTGTTAGTAATATCCGCATTTCAGCTTTTGTATCCTAAAGCTTTCAACTGGTCGTCTCGGTTTACTTCAATTTGGCTGTCTTCTTTCTTTGGGGGAGTATATGACCCTGTATTTTCTGCTTCAGTCTGGATCCACGGTACGACACGCAAGCAGTCTAGTGGCAATCCGGGCGGGTGACCATATATGCCCCATTCTCCAATTGCATTTCCATGGTCTGATGTAATCACAACATTTTCTGCATCAATATTCTCTAGAACAATCCTCACTTCGTCTAGAACTAGTCTTAAATTATCCTTGTATGCCTCCCACACTGTGTCTCTCTCTAATTCCCCATCACGGTACAGCTCCCAGACATCACGCCAATCTTGCTTTCCAAACTTTTGTACATCTTTTCCTTTTGACATTTCTGGACGAGATATGAATGGACAATGAGGTTGCATGTAGTGTACAATCACACGGTCGTACTCCGTCTCTTGAGATTGTCTAATGACCTCATTTGTAATTGCTCTTGGAGGGACAGTTCCTGGACTTTCCCAATCGGTTCTCCAGACTTCGATAAGATGTTTGAGCTCGTCCCCTGATAGTACAGTTTCAGAAAATGGGTTTCCACAAACATATAGTGTCGACTCCATCTCTCTTTGGTACTCTTCAACAAAGTTTTTCTGCATCCATCTCTCTGTTGCTGTATCCACTGATCTGTACCTCTCGACATTCGAGATAAAGTCATACTCTTGTTCTACCTCATTCATTAAATCAAATCTGCATGCATCCAGTACAATAAGCACATCCCAGTCAGCCTGATAAATGGGCGTTCCTGTTTGTAACCTCCCAAACTGGCTAAGGATCTTATGATAGATGGGCCGGCTAGATTTTTTAACCCCTTTTATTCCATCCCTACGGATGTGTTTGGAGGACTCTGACAACCAAGAACGTATCTCCATGTGTCAGGATCAACTTCCTATGAAATTATAGTATCGGTCATAAGACACTGTTTAGTTAGTAATGCTGGCTGGTCTGGTACGTCATAACCGATCCATACTCGTCTTCGACCATTACTGTATCTCTCAACTCAATCTATAAAGGACCTCACAACTGGTATTTTATAATCAATTCGAGATTCAAATTTCTGAATCAGTAACAAATCACTTTCGTCTAATGAGTTTGTAAAAACTAGTGCTAGAAGTTGAATTAGAGTGTAAGATATGCCAATAAGTATAAGATAAAATATGTTAAGCCGGTAGCTAATTAAAAACTGATGTGTTAGAACCGCAAATACCATGCTTGGAATCAAGGGCTTAAGATTATTCATCTTAAATGGATGGATTCCGATCACTGCATATATTATTAATACCTCTGTAAGATTGTATATAAAGAATCCGCCGATTGTCGCTAGTGCTGCTCCTTCAATTCCAAATCTAGGAATAAGTAAATAATTCAGTAGTATATTAGATATCACACCAACTACAGCGCAGACTAGTTCAATCTTCGTTCGGTTAATAGCTTTCAATAGATCGGTATCTAAGCCAACCAGAGATCTGAAAAATAATCCTCCAACAAGGATTGATAGTGTTAATGATGCGGGAGTATATTCAGCTCCAAAGAAAACACGAATTACATCATTGGAGAACAGAGCGAAGACCAGAATAAAAGGAAATGTGAGTGTCGCAATCCACTTAGTAGATGTACTGTATAATTTGTCTAGCTGTACTATATTGTGTGATTCATAATACTTCGTTGCCAATGGTAAGAATAGAAATCCAAACGATGCGGAGACTAGTGTAGTGACTTGCCGTAACGGCTGGATTGATCGATAGTACCCAATTGATGTTGAGTCTACAAACAGTGATAGCATTAGTATATCTAAGCGCGTTAATAAGATTGTGAGAGATACGCTTACTGCAAGTGGCCAAGAGTACCTCCATAATTTTCTTATTTCTTCTTGAGTCGGAGTTGAAACTTCAGACAATTTGAAACTTGTTCTTAAGAACCAGAGTGATAGAATACTGGCTGTTGCTGGGATCATAACCCAGTACAAAATTACTCCTGTTTCACTTTGACCCAAGTAAATTGCAATGATGAGAAGAGGTAACGCAACTATCCGAGGCCCGACCCATTTTGAGATGACTGCCGCTTTTGTCCTATGATCAGACCGAAGCCCAGCAAATGAGATCCGTGCGATTGGCAAAACCAATAGGTATGGTAGGAAGAAAACCAGAATCCGTCCGATATCTGTATCTCCTGCAATGCTAGATATTTCGGCTCGGAATATGAATAATAGTAGTGCTAGTATGCTTGAACTGAGCAGTGTTATTACATAACCACTGGGAAGTATGCCAGTTTGATTTTGGTTATCGTCCGTAGATAGATACCTTGTTACGCCAGATGGGACGCCAAATAAAACAATTGTCCCGAGTGTTGAAACAACCGCGTATGCTAATCCCAACCTTCCAAGTACGTCAGGCGCAACAGAGCGGATTATGATCAACTCTCCTAGTAGGCCTAGTGCTTGGCCGAGAACTGTTCCAATAAAAACGAGACTTACACTTTTAGCCAGATTTCCAATATCTTTCATGATTTCATTTGGTGGCTTTTCATGGCGACAGACAGCCTTATGACTCTTTGATTGCATTTAGAGTACAAATGCCTGACCATCCAAATATCGCGGTAGTGGTTCTAGATACGTTGCGCTACGATACGTTTGACGAATTTTTTGACTGGATACCCGGGACATCATTTACAAACGCTTATTCTACGTCTCATTGGACGGTTCCTGCACATGGGTCATTGTTTACCGGGCTGTATCCAAGTGAAGTAGGTGTACACAGTCAGTCGCTATCACTAGATTGTGATGAACCAACGATTGCCGAAGAGTTGCATGGTTCTGGATACTATACAAGGAAGTATACTGCAAATCTGAATATTCATCTTTGGGATGGCTGGGATCGAGGATTCGAGAAGAATATCGGTCCTGATGAGTTGGTTTCATATTACGACACTGATACTCTTGATTTTAGTAAGTTTTTATCACAATCTGATGGATCTGGACTGTCGTTATATCTGTCGGCAATATCAGAGTGCATCAAAGGAGAGCACTCGACGATCTATTCCCTTCTTGATGGCACTCGCCGGTATTTTGAATCAAAAAAGAGGGGCGGTGCTAAGTCAGTATTACGCCAGCTTGAAGATGAGACATTTGATGATAGAGAATTCATTTTCATTAACCTGATGGACGTCCACGTCCCGTATTACCCTCCAAAAGAATATCGGACACTTTCCAAAGAGGTGTCCACTAATAACTGGGAACCGTTCGTTGGTGATATATCCAATTTATCTGATGCAAAGATCGCATATAACGATGCTGCCAGCTATCTATCCGATATGTATAAAAAAATATTTTCAAAGTTGAATGAAGACTTTGACTATATTCTTACGCTCTCTGACCACGGGGAAATGCTGGGCGAGTTCGACATGATTGATCATACTTATGGTGTCTATCCTCAATTGAGCCATATCCCGTTAGTAATCTCCGGCGGTGATGTTACTGAATCAACAATCGATGTTCCTGTGAGTATACTAGATGTTCATGCGACTATCGCAGACTTAGCGGGGATCGAATGTCAAACGCATGGACAGATCCTGTTAAATGACCCACAGGCGAAAAATCGATTAGTGGAATACCATGGATTCTTACCTTGGCTCAAGGAACGATTTGTTGAGAAAGGCGTCCCAGAGGAGACGTACGAAGAACTAAATCAGCCATTGCATGCCTGTGTTAATAAAGATGGTAATTATTCATTTGAGACGCATTCTGACGGACTCATTGTGGAAGATGGCTTGCAACATCAAGAAGCAAGAAGAAATATAGATTCTCTTGTTAGTCAACTTACTGTCCGTGAGGTGTCTACTGATAATTCTAGCGTTGAAGACCCTGTAATGGACCGACTAGAGGATCTTGGTTATGCGTGATTTGCATCATGGGAATTCTGGTACAGTATAGCGGTTTAGTGGAGTTGTTACGAATACCACCTACTCAGTGAACGAATCAGGTTGTCATTGACGAAGGAGAGAAATCAGTATCTGTGGGTGGAGTTCTCCTCCAGACTCTTCTAATAGCGACCACACAGGAGTATCTTCGGTTCAAGGTATACGATGTGAATAGACCCACTGGTAGAATGAATCAGCCCCGTTTCCGCGTGACATGGGTTCTCTGATCAGATACGGCATCCAGACGGAGAACAAGCCACCGAAGACTTCGCTGAGTTCCCTCGAGAGCTAATTTCACACCGGTACTAGTAACCTGTCTCGCAAGAATAGATATGCGAGGTCACGACAACTAGATTAAAAGAAAATATTGGAGTCGGAATTCGCAAATTGGCTGATGAAGACAAGAAAGTTCGACTGCCAGTCTCCTTAGATCAGAGGGCTCTGGTGAATCGCCATACTGCGGTTGATTTGGCTATGTTGCGGCACGCTTGATGTTGTGAACGACACATTTCAAAACGAGTTCACGAAATTCACGGTACCACGTTCGCGCTCGCACGGCGTCGCCGTGCGTGCGCTTGATCGACGAGAAGACCGTCTCACACATCGATCTTTGACGGTATCGAGGCCCATCGACCACGCGCATAACGCGCGGGTCGATGGGCCGGAAGATGCGATGTTTAATCAGTGGTCTCACGCCTTCTTTGCGTAGTTTTTCGCGTAACTGCATCCAGTCGTAGCCTTTGTCGGCGGCGAGGCTGTGCAGGTCGCCTGCGTTGCGGGAGGCGACCTGCCAGCCGAGTTGTGTGTCGTGGGCTTTCTCGGTTGTACAATGAACGTCGAGAACAGCTTGGGTTTGAGTATCGACGAGAGCCGTCGCTTTGAGTGTCTGAACGCGATAATTCGTGCGGCGGCAGTAGTGCTTGCTCGCGTTTTCACGGTCGAAAAACGTGGCATCGATGGCGGCGTGACCCGAGAGGTCGTGCAGCTCCGACGAGAGTCGGAGCAGCACTCGCCAGACCTTCATCTGAAACCTATCAAATGCCTTAACGAGCGTCGAGTGATCTGGGAGATCGCCCTCTTCGAGGCCGATCTCGGCGAGAATATGCGGCATTTCGCTCAGCAGATCGAGGGCGTTGCGGTACGACTCATCGAGGTAAATCCGCAGACAGTGCAGCGATACAAGAGCGTAGTCGGCGAAGCCGCCACCCCCTTCGGGGGCGGCGACTTCGCCTCGGTTACCAACAACATTTTTAGCCAACGTGACCGCTTTGCTCGTGAAGCGGGAGATTTTCGACATAGGCATCGACAGTCTTCCGCTTCAACTCCTTTGAATTAACGAACGAACCCGCCGCCGTCTAGTGATTCACCAGAGCCGATCAGAGCATCTTAACCTGAGTTCACTAAGCAGTAGAAGTCGTGATTCGGAGTCTGCACAGATACTTCACTACAAGTTGTCAAAAGCCAACTATTCTTATAGGCCCCTGCACATATTGGGAGTAACTATGTCTGTGACCCGCCGGGCGAAGGTGTGTACTATCACAGTTTTAATTCTCTTCGCGGTGGTCGTTATTTTCTCACACTCGACAGGTCGTCTTTTCCCGTGGGTTCCTGTCGGTCTCGGACTAAGCGTATTGACCATCTTCGGGCTCTGTAAACAGTCTGCTAGAGGGACCATCGCTCTTGTTATCTCGGTTGCTGTGGGTTACCGGGTGTATCAGTTTACGTATCCAGCCAGCCTGATTGGGATGGATCCGGATAAGGTTGCAGTGGCAGTCCAGCGGCTTATTGACTATGGATTTCAATCAGCGATATCTGAGCTTCCCTTTTATGCTGAAATGGCAGGATTCCACGTGTATGCGGCTATGTTCGGGATGGTAAGCGGTCTAGATGGTCATGATGCAATTGTGATCATGCCGGTGATGATTGGTGTTACACTCCCGCTATTTATCGCGCTGATAGCCCGGTCAATAGCCACCTCAGAACGGGGGCTTGCAACGGTTCTTGGAGCCGGATTAGCAAGTGTTGGCACAATATCAATTCATTATGCAACTGCACCCATTCCTCAGACCCTTGCAACAGGTGCATTCGTTGTATTTGTTTATTCAACGATGAGGTTTCAAGCGACAGAGAGAAAAGAGTACTTTCCGATACTAATGCTTTCTCTTTTTCTACTCGCATATTCTCACAAATTAGGCGTTTTAGTCGCGATACTTGGGCTCATAATTGGTTGGGTGATATCCCACATCCAAAATCAGATCGATCGTACTGTCTCTTGGCAACCGCTTTCATCAACGCCACTTCTCTTGGCGACTATTGCTCTTAGTTTCCAATGGGTTTTTGTGAGCAACTTCGGTGTCTATGTAATGCTGGAGCCGGTTCGGGCACTTCTTCACTCGCCAGACCCTGCTTTTTTAGATCAGGTCGTTCCTACAGCCGCTGTTGACCCCACCCCTGGAATTGGATGGGGGCTTGCTACACGAGTCAACCAACTTGTGTTACTTGGATGTGCTGCAATTGCAGGGTTTGTCTATTTATTTGCCAAATCGACAATTAACCGATCTCAATTATTGGGATTTGTTGCTGGGTCGTCACTTCTGGTGCCGATTGGCGTTGCCTCCTCCTCCACACCGGGACTTATCCGGATCATGTTAATTGGTGAGCCTGTCTTATTAGCACTCATTGCCGTTGCGATCGCTGGACTGTTCCGACACAATCTCCCAAGTCGAACGGTTACTAACGCCGGTATCGCAGCAATACTTGTGTTGATCGTCACGTCACAGGTTGCCGTCCCAGCTGCAACCCCAGACCATCCACTCTCATCCCGGCATTACTTGACCGAGGGAGAGGTCGTTGCCAAACAATTTGCCTATGATAACACAGAAACTACAACCCCGATCCACGTAGATTACTACTACGCAAGAGAAATCGTAGACTTTGATCGAGACGGGTTAACATACACGACCGGAGGCAACGCAGCGTTTCCAGATGGATTTTCTCCCGTATCAAACCCGATCGTAATGGGGGGTTACCCTGAGAAGCAGTATAATTACACTTTAATCCGTCCAGGTCACAAAACATACCGAACTGGGGTCGGCATCTACCGGATCCTCTATTCTCTTGGTAATGAGTTTGATGCCACTCGTGGCCAGTCGAAGGTTTACAATAATGGTGATGGCGCCCTATACACTTCGCCACTCGGGTAGTGTATCCATGAAGTAACGCAAACAAGAGTTGTTATTGCAACTGGGCGCTTTCCATAGTATTTGTCACCGTCCAAGGCGGATGTTACTCATCACGGGACTTGTGGACTCTTCTTGATAGAGATACAGGACACACCCTAGAATCATGACTAAGATTCCGTAGAGAGTGGGTGTACCATACGTAAGCACAAACCCTGTTCCCTCCAGCAACACTTGCGTAAGTTGATCCGGGAGGGGCGACTGCGACAGGATACCATTGATGTGGCGAAATGAAAACGGGAAATTCGCGATGAATGCTCCTGCGAGAAATACTGTTCGGCCTTGGCTCTCCTCTAAACTGTAGAGTAAGACAAGGAGCGGTGCAAATAGCACCGGGAAATAGATTAAGAATGAGGTGAAAAACAAGAGCACAGCTGCAACAGTCACGAATATCGCAATCATCCTCTCTATGGGTGTCTGTATCCTTTGGTAAGTAAGGGCTACAAACGGAGCCAAAACTAAGAATGCTGTGACACTAAGGACAAGAGAATTATCTGTCGGAAGTAGGTGAGAGAGCGGACGTCGAATCGTTAGATAAACTGCTTCGGGGGCAAGTCCTCCAGCAAAGACATCGGTCTGGTATCGATTAGTCAGGATTGAAAAAAATTCTACTGTAGACTCTTGTCCAAAGAGGAGATAACCGCCAATCAGGCCACCCACACCGACAGTAACTGCATTCACGATCGCTGTCCAAGATCGATCACAGACGTACCACAGACCAATAGCTGCTGGCCAAACCTTGACTAACGCTGCAAGACTTAGGATTCTGCCCGACCATCCTTCGAGATCGCGCTCATGAGCAAGTAGTGCGGTCCCAATACAGACCGCAAGGAGTGTATTGATTTGGCCGTGCAGCAGATTGGGGACGGAGTGGGCAGACAATAGTACAAATGCTGTAACGAGGGCAAAATCACGTTGAGTCATCTTGATGCCTTGGTTCCGGAGATAAACCACAATCGCCCAACTCAATGCGATTGACGCAGCAATACTAATGCCGGTGTGAATCAAAAACGGGAGAACCCACGAGCTAAAGAGGCCATACGGCAAGAAAAATAGGATCACGATCGGAGGATACAGGAAATAGTACCCAGGATGTGCCGGGGGCGAGACTGTGTAAAAGTTCTCGCCACTTACTGCGGCTTTAGCAGCGTAATAGTAGACGCGGAAGTCAGTTCCAATTCGGAATCCGGAGATAAAAATCATATAGAGCCCAGCAAGAATCCCTAAGACAACCCCACAGAGGAGGATTCCGTGGACAAATCGTCGATCAGACATCATCAACCACTCCTGTGACATCCCACGTGAACAGGCTCTCGGCGACGTAGTTGATGATCATTCCGGCGCCAATGCCCATGATATTTGCGGCTGTCGGCCAGAGATTAACGTCAGCAATCGGGAGCTCGAAGTTTACAATCGACGTCAGGATATAGAGAACGCCGAACGCGACGGAGAGACCTACCACACGGACGAGATGCGACTTCCCCCATCGCCGGACGAAAGCCGTAATGCCAACGTCGCCTTCACCGGCGAACGTCCAACGGTCGTTTACGACGAAC
Organism: Haloferax chudinovii; assembly: GCF_042663345.1. Lineage (NCBI taxonomy): Archaea > Methanobacteriati > Methanobacteriota > Halobacteria > Halobacteriales > Haloferacaceae > Haloferax > Haloferax chudinovii. The sequence goes on along the minus strand of NZ_JBHTAB010000012.1, from coordinate 84,424 downwards.
ATCGTAGAGATCGACGTCTCTGCACCGATTGCCTTCGCAACCAGCGGGCCGACGCCAAGAAACGCTGTTAGGATCGCGACGATGAGCGTCTCAATCGTCGCGCCGACGACGCCAACAGAGACGAACTGTCCGATCCGCGCACGGTGAACGAGTGCATTGAGTTTGGAGTCAGTCGCCATCATTTCTTCCGAGTTTCATGAGCTTGGAGTGATCAGTCTTCGTGGTGTCTCGGAATCGCGGGCTCGTCGCAATCGCATCCGTCCGCCGCTTCACGTCAACAAGTGCAGTCGCCAACTCGATCGACGTCGAAATCGGTGACACGGTTGAGTCGGGGTGGTCCTCCCAATCAACGGGGACTTCAGCGATTTCGTACCCGAGTGATCCAGCGACTGAGACAAATTCTAAGTCCCACGCGAAGCCGGGTTCGTAGCAGTGGTGCCCGACGGCCTCCCACGCATCTGCGCGGACTGCCTTCGCCCCGCACTGGTAGTCTCGGCACTGAGTCGGGAGCATCTTCCGCGCTGCAAACGCGAACGCGTCGCCGAGAAGTCGGCGGACGATCGTCTGGTGGGCGACGATGTGCGAGGACGGATGCCGGCGCGATGCGATGCTCACGTCAGCGGTCCCCTGGCTAATCTGTCGGATGATGTTATCAAGCGATGGTGCTGGGACAGACCCGTCTGCGTCGACGAACGCGAGAATATCGGTGTCAACGGCGTCGAAGCCCTCCATAATCGCACTTCCCTTCCCTCGCTTCCCACTCGAGACGTTGACCTCGGCAACCTCTTCGAGACGGTCGACGTGTGCCTGCCGTGGTGCATCAATCTCGATACGGACGACCTCAGGATCAATTACCTGGCAGATGTTCTTGACGAACTGTTCAAGTGTGAGAATGTCGGGGTCGTACGCGGGGATAATGACGCCGATGGAGGGCTCAGTCGTCATCGTTGAATCCTGCTTCCTGTGATCGTTCATCAAGGAGCACCCCGTTCGCCTCGGCTTCTTCCACTTTCGGGATTTTGATCTGCTTCCAATTCTCTGTCTGCATCTCTTCTGTTCGGAGTGTCCTCATGTGATAGATACCATATCCGTCACCATTCACTAAAACTTTCTGATAGTTACACATACAATGTGTCTAAGGCGAATGCTATGTGTTGTACTTGATCTAGCTCTTTTCATATTACCTCAATTAATGTGTGAGTACGTACTTTTCGGGCTTCACAACGCTCTGGTTCGTCTCTGGTGGGCACGTGATTTACTACAGAGGACTATGCCCCACCATCTGTTTTATATCCTGATATACATCTATAGTTATACATTTTAACCTGGTTAACTGGATAGATATCAGCTGAGGCTCTCAACCCCGAGATCGTCGTTCCGTTCGGATTATTCTCGGTATATTACGAGATATCTTTCACAGTCAGAATAATCGCAGCGAATCGCATCGTTTACTCCGTTAACGTTGTTGCCGCTGATGTCTATTTAGCTACCAAAAATTCAAGTAGTACGACTGTATTTGGTTTTTTGGCTCTGTTGAGGTCATTTGACACTGAAGAGATCGCTCTTCACATGAGTTTCCGTGGATACTATTGGAAACGCTCTTGTGAAGCAGGTTGTTGGTCGAGGATAGTTGGTGCTGTGAAAGCGTAGCGGGCAAGGGTGATGCGTTCGCGTCACCCGATATGTTCCCATTTGAACTGTTAAGCTCGGAGGCGAGCGCCGCGAACCTGCTCCAGCAGGTTCGCTGGCGCGAAGGCCTCCAGTGCCCGCGCTGCCGGTCTGAGTCGGTGATCAAACACGGCAGCTATCGACAGTATCAGCGGTATCTCTGTAAGGATTGCGACCGAACGTTCAACGACAAGACCGGCACGATTTTCGCGCACGCGAAAATCGGCCTTGACAAGCTCTTGTTCGCGTTCTACTCGTTCGTTCGGTTCAATACGAGTATCCGTCAATTAGGCGCTGAAATCGACGTTTCCTACCGGTCGCTGCATCGGCGCGTCGAGCAGTTCGCCAGAACGCTCGACGCGCCTGCTATCTCGCTTGTTGGCCCGGTCGAGATTGACGAGTTCTACGTCTCTGCTGGCAAGAAAGGGCGCGAGCGCGACCACCTGTCGCGCTCGCGTGGCCTTTCGAAACGCGGACGAGGAACGTACGAGGAGGACAAACCGCCGGTGTTCACGCTCGTTGATCGCGGCAGCAGTAAACGATACGTCATGCCCGCGAAATCCGCCGACGAATCGACCGTGCGACTCCTTCTCGAAAACCACGAGAAGGAGTCGCTGACAGTCTACACCGACGGATTTCGAGCCTACGACCCGCTAGAAGACGACGAGAACTTCCACCGAGAATCAGTGATTCACGGTGACGGTGAGTACGTCGATGGAGACGCGCACGTGAACACCTGCGAGAGCCACGCGTCGCTGGCGCGACGGTGGCTCTCGCCGCATCGAGGCGTCTCAAAAGACAAACTGACAGCGTATCTCAGACCGCTCCAGCTTCGACGACAAATCCTTCGAAAACCGGGTCGAGAGGCACTCCAAGATATCGTTCGAGCAGTTCTCTGACTCACCAACAATTCCTTCACAAGAGCGATTGGAAAAATTCCTCAGTAAATCGCCAGACGTGATGAGGATTTCAACAGACCTCTTTTTACGCAACCTCCCTATAGTATCTAATCCGACATTTCCAGTCTAAGGGGTGCGTGAATGCATTATTGTTCTGATCACAAGTGACTCCGAGTCATCAACGTCTAATGGATTTTTATTAACTTTCTAGATAATTTGAAATATATTAAATGCGAGAGTAGAGATAAGGCCAAATCAGACTGCGTTGGATTAACTCGAGTTTTCGACCGACCCCAGCAGGAACGACCCGAACACCATCTGCAGGCCAACCACGACGGCCACGGTCGCAACCACGTCGGCAACAGCAATGGGCAACGCACTGAACCCACTGGTCACCCACGTCACTGCCAGGACCCCACCGTAGGCCAACCCAGCCAGAAACACCACAGACCCAATCGTCGCCCCTCGCTCGAGCGAAATCCGCTTCGTAAACCACGTCGTAAACGGATCCGACGCACCACGAACCGGGTCCGAAGACACCGTCGAAAAGGCTCCGAACAGCATCAACTGAAACCCGGCAAGCGTCAGTAGCCCACCGCCAATCCCGGTGTGAATCCCGAACGACGCACTCCCAATCTCGATGCCACTCCACGCCAACACCAGCGCCAACACACCAATCACGGACAACCCGAACCCGGGAGCCGAAAACAGATACCCCGGCGCGTTCACCAACATAAACCGAACGTGTCGCCAGCCATCGGGGAAACTCTCTAGGTTCGCCTCACCCTCGCGGGGATGATACGTAATCGGCTTCTCGGCAATCTCGAGGTCCTTCGCGCCGGCTTCCATAATCATCTCGCTGGCGAACTCCATGCCGCTCGACGAGCAGTCCATGGTCTCCCAGGCGTCGCGACTAAACACGCGCATCCCCGAGTGGGCGTCACTCACGCCAGCGCCGTAGAACACGTTCAAGAACTTCGTCAACAGCGGGTTGCCGACGTGTTCGTGTAGCGGCGGCATCGAGCCGGGGAGAATCTCGCCCTCCAGGCGCGACCCCATGGCCATGTCGGCCTCGCCCGCCCGAACCATATCTAACAGCTTGGGGAGCTCTTTGAAGTCGTAGGTGCAGTCGGCGTCGCCCATGGCGATGAAGTCACCGCGGGCGCGCTCGAACGCGTACAAATACGCGTAGCCGTAGCCCTTGTCGTCGGGTTCGATGACGATAGCGCCATTCTCTTCTGCAATCTCGGGCGTGCGGTCGGTCGAACTGTCGGCGACGACGACCTCGCCGTAGACTTGCAGGTCTTCGAGGGCGGCTTTGACCCACTCGATACACTGGGCGATGCCCCCTTCTTCGTTGAGGGTGGGCATCACGACCGAGAGCGTGGGCGCGATATCGCTGTCCGCGGACAGCAGTAGCTCGTCACCGCTCAGGCGGATGTCCGAGGCAGACTGCCCGTTCGTCGCTCCCTGCTGTGGAGCGTCGACGGGGGATTCTGATTGGGGTTTCGTGCTCATGTACTGGATTCCTCCGTGTCGCTATCGGGTGTGTCTGCGAGAGGCGGAAAGCGTACACACTCCGAGTTGACGCGTACTATCAGATAGACGAAACCACATGCATAAAGCGTTTGGCCTCTTACGAATCAGAGGAAATCCTAGGTCTTATGAGATCTCCATAGCGGAAGCCCACGGACCAAGGAGTTCCATCGTGGATTCCTCCAATACGTCACCGAGCGCCGTCATGTGTTTCCAGTTCCACGACTATTCGGGACGGTTCGAGGGTGTACACGCGCTGTGACGCTGGGGCTGTGAGGTAACCTCGACCGAATTCGCACTGAGCCGTGGATGTGCGTTGCGTGCGATACGCCCGCCTGACGGCGGTGGGTCGGGAGTGGTATCCCGAGACGTAACGGTGTGTCTGGGACCACAGCACTAACGAACATATGGCTGTTTTATTTATCTACTGTCACTGGCCGTCGACACGCTCGCAAAAAAGTCGTAAGGAGACGTTCGGTCAGCCGTTGTACGTCCAGCTCTGAAGCGTCGAAGAGCTGGAGCCGGATTCGGACGTCCAGATGACGCGGACGGTTTCACCGGAGGCGAACGAGCTGTCGTTCGCAGTGACTGTAATCGAACTCCCTGCAGAGATTTCAGTTGCCGACCCGTCGATGTCCGCCCAGGTATCTCCGTTGGTACCCACAGGGCCCGAGATCGAGACGCGGTCTGCGTCAATCGAGGTCCCGCTTTCGTGGGTGATCGTGAGATCTCCTGACGTATTGGTGTAGTCGAAACTGAAACTCGCTTGCGGCGACGTTTCGCTGACTTGGTCGCCGAGGCCGAGGACGAACGTGCCGATGACGGCCGCGAGGATGACGGTAATCGCGACCATCAGAATCACGCCGATGACCGGCGAGACGGCGGAGTCGTCGTTGAAGAGGCTTGTGAGTTGCATTGGAATTTCCTGCGCCCGGACAGGTGGGTGGCAATCGATTGGTGAAGACAGTCGAAACGCGGCATCGGGTGCGACGCCTGTCGACTGCATGCGAGCCGCCTGTAGGGCTTACCTGCACGTTTGGCGGGGACGGTATTAAAACCAGATTGAGGGACTGTCACACAGAACGGACGCTCTTTCGGTGGTCTGTGCGGTGCGGGCACGGAGCCACGACCGGTCGTGATTCGCGACCGAACTGTCGAGACAGCCATCCCCGGACGGCACGTTTCGACTCTCGAGTCGCTCGTGACGGCGTCGACTGTCGCGCGGCTTTCCGTGACGCCGGCCGGCCCGCCGGAGGTGGAAGACGGCCTTTCCGAGGGGATACGAGAGCGACCGGCGAACCGGCCGAGGACCACGAGCGAAAGCGCTCGGACGCGCAAATAATCAGATACACACATATTCTATCCAACTAGCAAAATTGAAAGCCGACTGAACGAGCGTCAGCACGAAACCGAACGATATCGAAACCGCATGCGAAAAACTGGAGAAGAACAGCGCCATCTACGTGTTACCATTCTAGAAATACAACTAACTGAGTGAACACACAGGCCTGAATAAACATAACTCATATCGGAAATATGACTATATTCGAAACATACAACATTCAGAGACGATGATTCGAACCGCCGAGACGACTGGTTCCGCAACGCGAGACGAATCACCGGTCGGCTCGGCTCCCCGTCTCTACGTACGACCGCAAGCGTCCGGAACCGAGTCGGCGAGAAGAACGTCAGTCGGCGTCGCTCTGTCCGGGTCGGTCGGACAGGTCGTCACACGCACAGAGCTGAAGCGCGTTCCGGAGATGGAAGTTCTTCTCGTCGGGGTCCTCGGTTTGGAGCGCTTTGTGTAAGTGGACTTTGGTCTGTTCGACGTACGTCGACTGCTCACTCATCGGTTCGGATATAACTCGCGTCAGTCGTTCGCACCGCGGGTACTGTCTGGACACCACGACAGACGGACTCACTCATGCCAGTCATCATGTTCTCTATCTAATCTGATGCTAAAAAGTGTTTCTAGGCGGGCTACCGCCGTGTACTGTCGTCTCGGCGGTTTCGGTTCGGGAGGTGTTGTGTTGTTGGTGACGGCCGTCGCCCACGCCACGGCGAAGCGGCGGGTCTCGGCCGCACGGATGCGTCTCGTCGACAGACGGGGTTCGCGTCTCCGAGCGCCCCGAGCGGGGACTAGTCGCGAGCGAACCCGACTTGGTAGTAGTCGGGCGTTTCGGGGCAGTCTTTCTTCTTCCGCGTCCAGCGATAGGTGCTGTCGGTGTCGATGCTGTTGTCCCGCGTGTAGATTCGAAGCAGTTCCCCTTCGAGCGGGCCGCTCTCGTATTTGAAGTTCCACCACGGGAACGGAAGCGCGCCGCCTTTGCCCGGGGGGAACCGTCCGCCTTGACCCTCACACCGGAACGGAAGCGGGTCGTCGCGACAGGAGCCGTCCGGCGTCTGGTTATCGCAGGATTCGGCTTCGAGGATGACGAACGACTCGTCCGGGTAGTACTCGTCTTCCTTGACGATCGCTTGACCGCCTTTGCCGTTGGCGGCGGCTGTTCCCGAGGCCAGGAGGAGCGCACCCGTTCCGGCGGACGCTTGCAACACCCGTCGGCGTGTGACGCCGCCGCGAGCGTCGGACTGTTTCCGGTCGGCTGTCGATTCGTCCGGCGAATTTGACAGTGGCATCATACTGTCCACTCTGACGACGCTAATCAAGATTCCGTCAGACAACTATTCATTAGTTGTCGTGTCGTCGCCGACGCTACTTTTATAATGATTGTTGATGTAGTATACTGGTGGGGGAACACACAGATGTACAACCGGCCCGGGTCGGCACCCGACGACGACCAACCGATACAGCAAGTGACCCAACCCGCGGAGATCGACCCGACCGAGCGGTTCGTCTGTAGCCTGATCGGTCTCGGTACCGTAGCTGGGGTACTGCTTTTGTTCTATCCGCTCTTGCTCGCGGTTACGCGACCGTTCCAGCAGTTGTCGATTACCGCCCTCGTCTTCGTCCTCGTAACCGTCTGGTTGCTCGTCTGGATGGGGACAGAACTGGTCTGGGAGTGGCGAACCGGCCGACTCTCCCCCTGAGGCTCCTTTCGGACGGAGCCCCGTCGCTGACGCTGAGACCGCGCGGAATGTCAAATAGTCATCACTCTCTAATCCTGCCGCTGACTTCCCTTCCCCCGAGTATTAGGCTAACCTAAAAACCGGTGCATTTTTATTTATTTAGGCGAGCCTAAAGCTTGCATGACATCGAAATTCGGCCCGAAGGACGGTGTAGTAGTTGGATTAGTGACGATTATCTGTTTACTCACAGTTGGAAGCGCCGTGGGGGGTGCGGTGGCGTCGCCCGCGCATACCGCAGTAACCGGGGTGACCGTATCCGACGACGAACCGGAAACCGGCGACCGTATTATACTAACTCCGACAATTAGTCACTCCAGTTCGGGGAGCGGCAGTTTCGAAGTCACGGAGGTGACGGTGGAGGACCAGTCTGGAACGAAACACAGCGAGGCGAACCAACTCGGCGTGCTCGGCGCTGGCGACACCGCCGAAGTGCCGCTGAGCGCGCGCTTTGCCACCGCCGGTGACAAGCGACTGACCGTACACGTGCGCGGTCGCTATTACGACTCCGATGGTGCGACGTCGGACATCGTCCACCTCAAGCATCCGGTGTTCGTCACGGTCTCGGAACCGAGCACGTCGACGACGGTTCCGCCGCGGGTCCACATCGAGACCGATAAAGCGGTCGCCGAGACCGAGACCACCGTCGCCGTCACGGTGTCGAACGGCGACGACGCGGCGCTGACGGACCTGTCGCTCCGACTCGACTCGGTGACCGGCGAGATGCAGAGCCGGACCGCGCTCACGCCGGTCCTCGCCGCGGAGAACTCGACGACCTACGAGTTCACGGTCGAACCGTCGGCGGCGGGCGAGACGGCGCTCGAGGCGACGCTCCGCTACAACGATGGCGAAACCGTCGACGCGTTCGAAACCATGCAGGTCGACTCGCTTCGGGACGACGTGTCGGTGTATGCGACCGCCTTCGAGGAGAACGACTCGGTCGCCGTTCGGTATCGCGTCACCAACCACGGGAACGCACCCATCGACAACGTCGTGATCTCGGGTACGTCGAACCGGTCGGAACTGCCGACGACCTCGCTTCGGTCGGTCGACGCCGCGACCTCGGAGACGGTCGTCGTCGATGTCAACGGCCGGCCGTCGGACACCGCAACGGTCGCCGCGACGTACGACGTCGGCGAGACGACCGGCCGGGCGACGCAGTCGGTCCAGTTCGATTCGTCGACAACCGCCTCGGGCGCGAACGCGCTCACCGTGAACCTCGGTAGTGCGGACCCCTCGAACTCGTCGACGTTCCTGCTCAGCGGCTTCTTCGGTGGGCTCGTGGTGACCGCGCTCCTGTTCACCGGCCGTCGGTGGCTCAGAGACGAGTAAACTACCCCGCTCTATTCTATTCTATTCTATTCTATTCCATTCTCTCGGCGCTCCGCGCCTCGGTCCTTGAGGAAGGGGCCTTAGCGCCTCAATTCAGGTAAATCCGGTCGGCGAGGAGCTCGTGAATCTCGCCGTTCAGCTGTTCACCGTCGACCGAGTCGGTCGTCGCTTGCCGAAACAGCACCCCAGCGACGAACGTGAGGATGTGTTCGCTCGTTCGCTCCGGGTTGACGGGCTTGAACTCGCCCCGTTCGATTCCGTCTTCGATCGTCTCCGTGAGCCGCCGTTTGACCCTGTTTTCCGACTCGGTGAAAACCGAGCGGTAGTCCGGGTTCGAAATCGATTGCGTTCGCAGTTCGACGTACGTCTTCGCGAGCTGTGTCAGCTCGGCCTCTGACTGGCAACTCAGCGACGGCGCGGCGACGAACAGGGTCAGAAACCGTTCGAGCTCTTCGCGCGGTGTCGTGTCCTCCTGTTCGAATATCTTCGTGAGGAACCGTCGATGCACGACGTCTAAGAGTTCCGCCAGTAACGACTCCTTGTTATCGTAGTAATGGTAGATGACCGATTTGCTAATGCCGACTCGGTCGGCGATTCGCGAGATGGAAATCCCGTTGTAGCCGGACTCGAGTAAGATCTGGTGGGTCGCTTCGAGGATGGCCTGTTGTGTCTGATGGCGATCAGCGTCTGCTGAATCCGAGAAGTACGTCATGAATTCTGAAATCGTCAGCGCAGAGGTCCTACCGTAAATAGTGCCGAAGTGTACTTAATGATGTCTTTAACTGGGGTCGACCGCCCGTCTCTCCGTTGGGCCGGGCCGCGAGTCTCGAACGCACGGCGTCGACGACCCGTCTCGTGTCGTCTCGTCGGCGTTCCCAATGTGCCCGCTCGTCGAAGCGACGGGGGTGGTGCGTTCACGCGTCGTTCGGGTCGTCACCGTCCGCGACGGCTTGGAGCGCGGTCAGCCGCTCGGGCGGGGCGACCCCGCCGAGGACGACTAACACGCTGAGGGCGTCCGCGTCCGGCCGCGGGTCGTCGCCGTTGCGAACCTCCAAGCTCCCGGTCTGGTCTTCGAGCCAGCCCTGGTTTTGGCTTATCGCGTCGCGGTTGAGCCACGCCGGCCGCCCAGTAATCACGAGCAACCCTCTCGATGCCGTCCCGATATCGCAGGGGAGCGTCAGCTGTCCGCGGACGGCCTCTCGCGTCTGCGTCGTGATTCGGCTCTGCGAGTCGATCTGGTCGACCGATTCGGCGTCGTCGCCGACGAGGCGCTTGAGACGCCCCACCACGCTCGTGTCGCGCGCCGGGAGTGGGCGTTCGGAATAGCCGAGCGTCGCGAGCCCCCCACCGCGAAGCGTGTTCATAATCTCGGAGGCGTCGACGACGCTCGCGCCGACGTCGTCGGCGGTCGTGACCTCGCCCGCCGCGAAGAGCGTGCCGAGACGGCGTGCGAGTTCCGCGTCGAGCGTGTCGTACGTCTCCTCGGAGACGGGCTCGTCTTCGTCTTTGACCCGCGAGGCGGTGTCGAACCCGAAGACGTGGTCCGTCGCCGACACGAGTTGCCGGAGCGACCGCAGGGTGTTCGAAGCGCACCGCGAGTCCGTCGTCGACGTCGAGAAGCTGGCGACCCCGTAGACCGGCTGGTCGTACAGTTCGGAGAGCCGCTCGGCGATGACCGCGGCAGTTGGGCCGCCGGTCCCGCCGCCGAGACCGGCGCAGACGACGAAGGCGTCGCTCGCCGCAATCGGTGCGCTGTCGGTCGGTTCGAGGAGCTGTCGGTGCTCCCGTTTGGCGGCCTCGGCACCGCGGGCGGCGTCGCCCTCGAAGCCTTTCCCGTTGGTTTCGGCCGTGCCGAACAGCACGCGCGCGTCCTCGGGAATCAGCTCTAAGGCGTCGAGGTCTGCGGCGGTCGTATCACACGCCGCCGCGCCGACGATGAAATCCGTCTTCAGCTGGCGCTCGTACCGGAGGAGTTGCTCGACGACGTTCCCCCCTGCCTTCCCCGTTCCGAAGCAGAACACGTTCATTGATAGTCTGGTCTGCTACGCACCGGGCGAAAAAAATCCCGGTCTGCCTCGGCTGAGCGCGCGGGCGTTGTTGGGGGAGCGTCGAGACGTTCCGGCCAGACGTTCCGGCCGTCGGTCGGCTACCGGACCGCCGAATACCGAACGGCTGAGGCGACTCCCCGCCGTTCACAGGGGGCGGCCGACAGACTCAGGCCGCACCGCCCGCGCCGTCCGGGCCACTCGCCGTCCCGGCAGTCTCTGCGTTCTCGCCGTGGACGAAGCGCGCCCAGATGACGAGCGCCGGCGGTAAGACGACGAGCGAGGCCACGTACGAGTACAGAATCGAGAGCCCGGTCAGGAGCCCGAACTGGCCGAGAATCGGCGTAATCGCGATGACGAGCACGCCGATTCCGGTCACCGTCGTCAGCATACTACCGGTGAGCGCACCACCGGTCCCGCGCACCGACTCGGTCAGCGCGACGAAGACGTCCGTGTCCTCGTCGTACTCCTCGGCGAACCGGTGGACGAGGTGCGCCGAGTAGTCGATTCCGAGACCGATACCTATCGACAGAATCGTCCCGGTCATCACGTTGAACGGGATGTCGAGATACCGCATCGTCGCGGCGATGGCGGCGACGGTCACGATAATCGGGACCAGATTCACCACACCGAGCGAGGGCCGGCCTTCGAGCAGGGTATAGATGATGATGAGGAAGACCGCGGAGCCGCCGAGCGCGAGCACGAGGCTGATGAACGCCGACTGCGCGATGACGTCCGAGACGGCCTTCAGTATCACGACGTTGCCGGTGGCCGTCGCTTCCACGCGGTACCGGCCCGCGACCGCGCGCGTGTCTTCGGTCACGTCGGCCTGACTGGCGTCGGATTCGACCGCGTACTCGACGCGCGCGGAGGTGTAATCGTCAGTGATGTAGTTGAGCGCCTGACCGCGCGCAGGCGAGTCGAGGAGCTCGTCGTAGATCTGCTTGAGGTTGTCGTCGGGGATGCCGTTCGCGTCGCGGTCGTTCCGAGCGACGAGCGCCGCGAATTCGGGGTCCCGCTCCGCGTAGCTCTGGATGACGGTGATGATACTCGTCTCCCGCGCGTGGCCGTCGTCGACGACGAAGCTGTCAGGGGGGTTGTTCCCGGCCCGCCAGATGGACTCTAAGGTACCACCGTCCGTGAGCGAGCCCTTGACGTACACCGTTGTGACGTCTTCCTCACCGGTCTGGAAGTTGTCTTCGAGGAAGTTCGTGGTCTCTGTCACCGTGTAGTCACGCGGTTGCAGTTGTTGGGGGAACAGTTCGAGATACTCGGGGTTGTCCTCCGGCGGGAGGAACGAGTCCTGCGTGAAGCGACTCTCGACGCCCGACCCGTAGTACCCCATCCACGCGGTACTCACGACAAGCAGGACGAGAAACGCCTTCGGGGCGATACGAGCGATGTGAATCCCAACGGGGAGGACCTTTCCGAGGACCGTATCTTCTGCACCGAGTGGCTCGGACCCGAACTCGGGGAAGCCGACCTGCTCTCGGAGGCTGTCCAGATACACCTTCGCCGCCGGCAGGAAGATGCCGAAGATGAAGAAGGTGAACACGATTCCGACGGCCGCGACGATACCGAAGTCCCGAATCGGCCCGAGGTCGCTCGATGCGTTGGCCGCGAAGCCGATTACGGTCGTCCCCGTGACGATAGTGAACGCGACGAGAAGCTGGTCAGTCGCCGTCCGCATCGAGTCGTGGATGCCGAAGCCCTGGGTCCGCTCTTCGCGATACCGATTGATCGCGTGGATTCCGAAGTCGATACCGACCGCGAGGAGGAGCGGCGGCACCGCAATCAGCATCTGCGAGAACGCGATTCCCGCGAGGCCCATAAACCCGAACGTCCAGAGGACGGCCATCGCGAGGGAGACGACCCCGATCAGGAGGTCGATTGGGTCGCGGTAGGCGAACACCAAGAAGAACAGGATCAGAACGACCGCCGCGGGCACGACGAGCGCGAGTGAGTCGCCGATGACCGAGGCGAACTCCTCGGAGAGGATGCCACTGCCGAAGACGCGAATATCCCCGCCGACGGAGCCGACGATGAACTGGGCGTGTTGCTGGATGTCCGTAAGCGGGCTCTCTCCGCCCGTCCCCGCCGAGTCGGACACCTCCGCGGTGAGCGAGTGGGTGACGATGCCGATTGTCGCGGACGCCGACGCGGAACGCGCGTTGAAGTCCTCGCTGAGACTCGACCGAATCGCGGGGTTCTGTTCGACGGCGACTTGGACTGCGCGGTCGATTTCCGTCGGCGTCGCCTGTTCGACGGCGTCGATCTCTTCGGTGAGCGTCGTGGCCGATGGGTCTATGGCTCTGGCCACGGCGCGGGCGACGCTCGTCGTCTGTACGACCGATAGCTCGGGATTGGCTTGCAACCGCTGTTGCGCCTTGAGCATCCGGAGTAGCTCGGGCTTCGACAGGACGTTCGTCCCGGATTGGATGAGCTGTGTCGTACCGGTGTCTTCTTCGAACGCCACCCGCTCGAAGTTGTCGTTGACCTCCTCGAACGCCTGATACGCGGCGACGTCTTCAGTAAACTGACTGGTTCCAGACGAGGTTCCAGACTGTCCGAGCCCGACGGAGAACCCCGCCGAAAGCAGTAAGAACGCGAGGAGCACTGTCTTCGGCTGGTCGACTATCCAACCGTCGACAACGTCGATGTAGTGCTGGTAATCGATCTGGAAGTCCATTAGTTACTGATCCGTGTTGAAGCGCCGCCAGCCGAACACGCCGAGCACGCCGATAACGACGACCGCACCGACGATCAGCCCAATCGGGAGGCCGCCGCCCTCCGACTCGATCACCTCGATCGGCACGGTGTACGTTTGCGACACTTCGGTGTCTCCGTCCGGCATCTCGTACTGGAAGTCGAAGGAGACCGGATAGCGCTTCGGCAACGCGCCGGCACCGGCGCTCAGCGCGATGGTGAACTCATCGGATTCGCCCGGCTGGAGTTCGCTGATGATTCCCTCGTCGTTGTCGCTACTGAGCGGGTCTCGGACGAACGCCTGCGCTTCGATGTTCCTGAGCGGCTCGTCACCGTTGTTGGTGACCCGGACACGGAGTGCGGTCCCGCTTCCGGCTTCAATCGTGTCGTTGACCACCTCGACGATAAAGCGGTCCCGATGCGGCGCGATCTCGGCGTTGGTCGTGAGTCCATCGCTGACGCGAATGTTCCCACGGCTGTTGCGGTACTCCACAGTGAGGTTGAGCTGTTGGACGTTCGCGCTCGCGGCGTCGCTAACGCCGACATCGTACTCGAACGTGGTACTGTCGCCCGGTTCGAGGTCCGGGAGCGCGTACTCGGAGGTCTCGACGTTGATGTTCGGGTTGTTCGAACCGAACCGGAGCACCGGATCGTTGACGCGTTTCGGCCCGTTGTTGACGACCGTTCCCGAGACCGTTCCGTCAGCGCCGACGCGAAGGTTCGTCGAGACGTTTTCGAGGGCGAAGCTCTGTTCTTCAACGGGGGTGACGCCGATGTTCAGCGTTCGCGACGTTCGAGCGATGCCGTCCGTATCGGTGTAGTCGACGTCGAGATTAACCGTGTAGCCGCGCACCGTTGCGTCTTCCGCGAGCGAGACCGTGTAATTGACCGTCCGACGCTCGCCGACGGCCCAGCGGCCGACTTGGGCGGTCGAACTCTCCGAACCCGTCCCGAACACGAACTCGTCGCTCCGCGAGGTCGCCGTGACGCTCGCTTCGGTCGCCGCGCGGGTGCCGGTGTTTTCGATCGTCACGGAGAGGTCGCCAGTGTTCCCGACCTGTGCAGTCGCTGATGTCTCGACGACTTCGAACCGCGGCTGATCACGGACGCGAACCGTTACGTACTGGGTCCTCGTTCGCGTGTTATCCGTGTACTCGGCGCCGGACGGGTCGTAATCGACGAGTCGCGTGTACGTGTACGACACCTCGATCGGAATCCGATACGTTCCGGGGGTCGCATTCTCGGAGACCGTGATATCGATCGGGGAAAGGTCGACAGTGCCCGTCGCGACGTTTCCGGCCCCGATAGTGCCGGTGTTAATCTCGATGGGCGCGCTTCCCGACATCGCTTCGACCGTGACGCCGCGGGCGGTCGTCACCCGACTCTCGTAGCGTTCCGGACCCGACTGGTCGATCTGGCCGTTGTTTCGGAGTGTGAGCCTGAGTTCCGACTGCGTTCCGGGTTCGAACTCGCTTGTCGATGTGAACACGTCGATATCGGGTGACCCGTACACCTGCCCCGAACTCGCGGTCTGGGCGACGACTGGGGCGACCATCGAGGTAGTCAACAGGGAGACGAGACAGAGAGTCAGTAGCGTAGAACGAAGTGTGTCCCTGTACATCAGTGCGTTTCAGACGTGTGAAGGAGGGCAGTGATTTGACAAGACGCTCGGTGCAAAACCTGTGTATACATCTCTACTAACAGTAGCGACACACAACTAATATCTTTTGTGGAAACCGGTCGGTGAATCAACAAGAGATCTCACGTTAGACAGGGCCAATCACGTCAAACGGGCGGCTATCGGGGACCCGTCCTGACCGATGACGGAGCCCAAACGAAAAATTGGACTCTCAACTGACCTGTGGGCCGCCTGCAGGCGTTTGAGGGTGGTGACTGTGACAGAAAGTACTTACTGCCGGACCAGATAGTCTGGGGTATGAGTCCACGGACCCGCTCGATACGAACATTCTCTGTTATTTTCTTGTTGATTCTCGTTCTGACGGCGATTCCTGGCGGCGCAATCGCGGTGTCTGGGTCGGAATCGACAGACGAATCGGTGCGGTTCGCGGACGCCCAACGAATCGAACAGCAAGGCGATTTCGTAAAGCGCACGCTCGTCCTCAACAACACCGACGAGGCCAGCCTCCAGATCGCATCTGCCGAGGGCGACTTCTCGGCGACCGTCTCAGCGACCGACGGCTCCGGCGACGGCGCTGTCACCGTGGTGTTCGACACGCGAAACGCGAATGACCCCGACGCCGCCTTCCGCGCGGCGGACGCAAACGACACTGTTTCGGTCCTCACGCGGCCGAGCGCGACCGCCCCAGCGACGCTCCCGACCGGGCGGTACAACGTCATCGCGTCCGCCGGCCAGACCCGGATTGCGGACCGTCTCTGGATTGAGCCCCCATCGGTTCGGGGGAGCGCGGCGTGTTCGGTGCCGGCCACTCAGCAACCCACGAACATCGACTGTGCCGATAGATCACGCGAGGGTGGGTCCGCCCCCGTTGTCGCAGTCGGCGACGACGCGGTCGTGCAGTACCGTGTGAGCGGGCTCGAAAGCTCCCTTCAACGGCCTGCTCCCGGCACGCAGTCGGTGTTCGCGCGCAACGCGTCCACGGGCGCGCACACGACACACGTTGTACAGTGGTCGCCGCAGACGGACGTTCGGACGAGTCAAACGCTCCAAGTCAACTACCGCGGGGGGACGTCGCCGTCCCTGCACAGCTCGCGGCTGATCGACCACATCGGGATTGATACGGATGCCGACGGCGAGATCGACCGGTCGCTCAGGACCGCCGTCAATCGGTATCAGGTCACGTCCAGCGGCGGGCTGACAGTCGCGTTCGACGAGCCAGTCTCGGTAGCGGATAACGAGACGTTGCTGTTCGAATACCACGTTGTCAACCCCCGTACGGAGGGGACGAGCGAGGTCTCGGTGACGTTCGGAGGGGAGACCGCACGCAGTAGTATCGAATACGCACCGAACGCGCTCGGTAACGTGGGCCCCGGCGTCGATCTCCGAGTCGAGAGCTCCGAGATGAATCTCATCTCCCCACAGGCGGTGTTCGACGTCGTATACGACGCGGAGACCGACACGCTCAACGTCGTCGCCGACTCCACGCGCTTGGAAACCGGGACGTACAACGTGACGGTCGCAATCGACACCGATATCCACGCTGACGGGGAGCGGGTCGTACTGACCGAGGCGTTCACGGTCGCCGAACCGTCGGTGGACGCCCTCTCGGCCACCATGGCCGGCACGAAGCTTAACGTCTCGGCGCAGACCAACCTCGCCCCACAGACTAAGATGGACATCGATCTCACGATGTCACAGGAGGGCACCACGTATTTCTCGCGGTGTCTGACGACGGTCGGCCAAGACGGTATCGTCGCCTGTGACTTCGCACCGCCGAGAACCGGGGCCGCGAACGTCTCGATTAGCTACAACGACACGGTCGTCGCGGGGCCGAAAGAGATCGAGATCGAATCGAACGCGACCAGTCGGGAATAACGCTCCCACCTGGCACTGTCGCCGACTCGCGACTGAAGCCGTGGCCTGTCCGCGGGCTCTCGGTCTGACTCGTCTCGGCGGCCGTGGTCTCCGTTCTTGCGTCTCGTTGACCTGTCGAGGATGCGGTAGCCGTCGTCCTCACGACCGTCTCGTCGTCCGTGTCGGTTGCTCGATAGTTGATTGCGGTCGCTCTCTCGGTCGTCTGACCCCCGAGAGTTGGCTGGAACCGTTGGCCTCCCCACCACACAGTCACGTGCGCGCGGTGGCCGCGCTCGGACGACAAGCGCGAGACGGCAACGGAGACCGGGCCGAACATGCAACAGAAACAGAAAGCATTTACCAAGGCCGCTTATATGGTTCTACCGTACCCCTGCCCATCCCCCGCTAGTAGGGATCCGCGTTATAGCGAAACTGCGCGGAAAATACTGGCGCTACAAGTACACTATGACAACGATCAAAAATCAAACGCGTGCGATACTTCTCGCCGCGCTGATGGTAACCTCCGTCTTTGCGGGAGCCATCGCGTTTACGGGAAGTGCCGCCGCGGAGCGTGGAGATCTCAACGCTGACAACGAAAGGTATAACAAGACAATCGCATCCGGAGACCGCGTCTTCCTCGGTGAAGAAATCGACACCGACGCCGGTCTCGGTGACTCGAACCCGCTTCTGACGGGTGTCTCGGGCAACGCGGAAGGTATCTCCCTTGACCTTACCTCGCCCATCCCGCAGAGCTCGGACGACCAGCCGCTTGGCACGTACTCCGCTGACGGTGAATCCAGCGGTTCGGCCAACGTCACGCTTCTGGCGCCGCGCATCACTGACAGCGAAATCCTGACGGCCTCCGGTGGCGACGTCACCGGCTCCGCCATCAGCTCGGACGACGCTGACGAACTCTACGTCAACGCTGACTACAACTACGAGTCGGCCGAGAAGGTCGAAGTGACCGTCGAAGACCCGAGCGGAACGGACATCACCAACGAGGTCCTGACCAGCTCCAGCGACGTCGTCAACGACAGCACGGTCGACACGCAGAACGGTGCTCAGCTCGACATGTCCGATCAGGACGCCGGCGAGTACACGATCATCCTCGAAGGCGCTGAGGACCTCGACTTCGGTCAGGCCTCCCAGACGCTGAGCCTCACGATCTCGTCGCAGGACGAGGTCGGCATCGAACTCGACAGCGAGTCCGTGACGCAGGGTACTAACGTTCAGTACACCGTCACGAACGGTATCGACGGCAACCAGCACGTTGTTGCCATCGACGCCAACGACCTCCGGAACGACGTCACGACGGCCCAGGCCGAGCGCGTCTTCCGTAACATCGGCGACACCGAAGAAGTCGGCATCGCGAACGAAGATACGTCGGAAGACGCAACGGCTGACAACGCGAGCATCGCGTACGCAGTCGTCGAAATCGACGGCGCGAGCGCCGTTGGTGGCATCGAAACGCAGTACCTCGACGACAGCGACATCGACATTGAAGTGTACGACGTTGGCGTGAACGCGACCGAAGCTGCCAGCGGCGACTTCGATTCGCTGAACGACATCACGCTCACCGTCGAGGAAGGCGGTGCATCCCTTTCGAGCCCGACCGGTCAGTACGTCGTTGGCTCGGAAGTCGACATTAACGGGACGGCTACCAGCTCCGACGACGTCGCGATCTACGTCCGCGACGATGGCGACTGGCAGCTCCTCGAAGTCGGCGGCGACAACACGATTAGCGTCGACTCCGACGACACGTTCGAAGAGGAAGACGTTGCGCTCTCGAACCTCCCCGGCGACGGTAGCAGCATCCTGTCGCTGACGGGTACCTACCGCATCGGTGTCATCGACGCAGAGGACGCTGACGTTGGCGGCGACGGTACCGTCGACGACAGTCTCACGACGTCCGAATTCACGAGCGGTGTGAGCGGCAGTAACTCGCTCCGTGTAACCGATCAGGCCCTCTCGGGTCAGTTCACCACGATCAACGGTCAGGTCGCGCCTGTCGACTCCGGCACGACCGACGTTAACGGTACCGCCACCGGTGCCGAGTCCGTCCTCGTCATCTTCGTCGACGAGCGCGGGAACGTCAACTACCAGTCCGTGAGCGTTGAAAGCGACGGTACCTTCGAAGAGGACGACATCGATGTCGGCCTCACGCAGGGCCAGGTCACCGCCCACATCCTCTCGGTCGGTCGCGACGCCGCCGTCGGTGACGGCTCGCTCCCGACTGGTCCGAACAATGGCGCAACCCTCAACGACCTGCAGGGCTACCTCGACCAGCTCGACGCCAACAACAACAACGGTGAGCAGGTCAACGAGCTCATCGCCTCCGAAACGGTCGACGAGACGGCGAGCGACGACCTGATCGTCACCGAGACGTTCCGTCTGGCCGAGTCCTCGACGTCCATCGACTCGATCTACCCCGAGACCGCCGAAGCGGCTGGCATCAACCCCGTCGCAACCGGTGAAACGATGGTCATCGCTGGCTCGACGAACCTCAAGCCGGACGACAACACCGTCAGCATCGAAGTGACGAGTGAAGACGGCACGTCCGTCGCACTCGAAGACACTGACGAGTGGAACAACGACGGCCAGTGGATGGTCACCGTTGACACCACCGACTTCGAGACGGGTACGTACACCGTGGAAGCCGACGACGGCGACAACACGGACACCGTGAACGTCGAAGTCGTCTCCGAGCGCGAGGACACCACGACGACGTCCTCGGGCGAAACGGACACGACGACGACCACGGCCGAACCCACTGAAACGACGACCGCAGAGCCGACTGAGACCACCACCGAACCGACTGAGGAGACGACCACCACGTCCTCCAACACGCCCGGCTTCGGTATCGCAGTCGCTCTCGTCGCACTCGTCGGCGCGGCACTTCTCGCTCTCCGCCGCGAGAACTAACGCCGCCGTCCCCCCTCGTCACTCCGACGAGGACGTGACGACAGCAGACGAGTAACCAACCGGATTCGTTCCGGTTATTTCATTTTCATCTTTCTCAGCCAGAACCGCGAGACACTTCTGACGAACAAGAGTCGCCGCCGACAGCGCCGAGGTGGAACCGTAGTCTCGAAGCCGGTTCTAAACGGGTAGCTGGTGTGTTCGTCGCACCTGTCTGGAAGGCATGTCGTGGAAACTAGCACGCCCGGTAGTCACGAATTTCTGGGTCGCAGTCAGAACTCGGGGACTGCTAACGACAGCTTCAAACAGCGAACGCCGTCATCCTAAGCGAGTCGGCAGGATAGACGGATTATCTCACTCGGTAACGGGGAGACTGCTCGTGAGGAGCTGTGAGAACGCCTCGGCAAACGTCGTGTTTGCGCTCCAAATCGCGATTTCGGGTGCCGATCGATTGCTACGGACACTCAGTAGGAAACTATCCGAATCGACGAGTAACAAACGAACTGCGTAGTCACCTTTGGACTGTTGCGGTGGAATCGACGCGACGGACACGCACTCGTTCTCTCGCCACTGGTCCGAAATCGCTTGGTCGCTATTCTGAAGCAGGTGTACTGAGACGTCGCGCGAACAGCACGAGCGGACTGTACTCTGTAGTTCGGCATCCGGTTGCGCGAGGTTCTCGGCACCGTAGATCACACGCGTTTCGGCTTCGTCGATGAGCTGACTGGCCCGGCCGATAATCGCCGGTGTGCCCGTAATCGTCCACACGTCTTCACTCTGTTCAGCCACCGGAGCAGTCTGCCGTTCGAGCGTCTTGAGCCGGTCGAACGCCGTGTCACGCTTGGACGCGAATTCGCGACTGAGTTGCGACTCGACCTCGGACAGCGATATCGGCTGGAACACCTGTGGATTCGCCTGTTGGACGCTAATGAACCCCCGTGACTGCAGTTCTTTGGCCGTCGTATACACCTGTGACCGGGGGACGTCCGACGTCTTCGCAACTTCGCGCGCCGTCCCCTCTCCGAGTTCGATAAGCGCAGTAAACACCCGAGCTTCATACGTAGACAGACCGAGCTCGATGAGCGCATCGATCGCTTCGCTGTTGTCCATGAGTAGAGTTCCTCTCGGAGAGAGGTAGCGGTTTGGGTACTTGTCTCCCTTGGTCTCGACCGTTCGCCGGGTGGATGCGCAATGGAGATACGAACGGTGTCGATCCACTGGAACGGCGGGGCTGGGTGGCTCCCACGAGACCGAGCCGTATCGCAACGAAGCGAGGACTGCGTGGGAACCGACTGGGATCGAAATAGATTAGTATCGATAGCTCTGAGAAGAACAAAGGTTGGCGTCGAGCCAGCCTCTGTATGGGCAGTCATCGGATCGATCCAACTGGGCGTGTCATTGGCCGGCTGTTTGACGGCCGTAACGCGGGTATCGTACACCGATTTGCTTACTCGCAACGACAAGCCAGTAACACTCCATCTTGGGTTGGTGGCTCCCGATCTCGGGACCGTATTGGCCCGTATCCTTGGAGCCACCCTGTTGGTCCGCTCCGAATTTCAATGATGATAGCTGGGTCTGTAGATTTATCTTCGAAACGCTCACTGGCTAGTGTATTCGAACATGGACTCCAAGCACGTGGGTTGGGCGGCCGCAGTTCTGCTGATGCTCTCTTTTACTGCAGGGGTAAGCGCCGCGGCGGAGCCATCAACGACACCCGGAGACGCGGCTATCGACGTCCCGGGCACACACCAGCAGGTCGAACGGAACAACTCGACCGACCGCTCAGCGCCGAACCTGACACTGGTACTCGAGAACCGGACTGTTGCCGACGGTGACACGGTTACGACGGGCGACAACCCCGAACTCACGGTTCGAGCGAACGGGTCGGCCGCGATCGAGTTGCTCGTCGTCCGCGTGGATGGAGACAGCAGGCGAATCTACACCCCGAACAGCACCGCGGTTCGGGAAACGGCAGCGCTCGAGATGACCGCTGGTGAACACGCCCTGGAGGTCCTCGTAACGGAAAACGGGAGCACTACGACTCGACGGGTAACGGTAATCGAAGACTCGATTGCCCCGGCGATAGTGTTCACGTCGCCATTCCGGACGGGCAACACCAGTATCTATGACCGTCCCGAGACCAACTATACGATAAATCGGTCTCGAATTAGCCTCGATGGGACGCTCTACGACCACTCGGACGTCGAGCAGGTGTCGATCGAACTGCGCTATCACGGTCAGGGTGTCGATGCACCCTGGGGCTTTCGAAAACACATCGTAATCGACGATCCGAACGGGTCGATTTCCAGACCGCTTCGGCTGGGGCCGTTCGACGAGCGCGTAGGTGCTGGCCAAAACAGTCTCACGGTGTCAGTGCTCGATTCGCGCGGCCACCGCCGCCACTACGACGTCAACCTCTACGTTATGGACGAGACACCGCCGTCGATTGAGATACTCAATCAGAGCCTAATCAAAACGCGCTCCGCAGTTCGGTTGACAATCCGGGTGTCGGACGCGGTTGGCATCCGTTCGATCGGCGTTCGTCGAGGGTCGGCGGACGGCTCGGGGTTGAACTACGAGATTCAGCCGAAGCCAATCGGCTCACGGCCAATCGAACACACGTTCACGAAGACCATACCACTCACGGGGGACAGTCGAAACATAACCATCGTTGCGGACGACGGCACCGAGAACGCGACGACACGCGAACTCGAGGTGAACGTCACACAGCTCGTGCGCCCGGCTATCGAACTCCGACCGGACACGATTCAGGTCAGCGATGACCGCGTCCACGTCGAAGGCCGCGTGTACGATGGCCGCGTTACCAGCGTGTACGCTGAGACGGTCGGACCGGCCGGCAACACCATCGATTTAGCGCAGATTTACGGCGGGGGCGTAACCAGCGACGTTACCATCAACGAAACGCTCCAACTGGACGGGTATCCGGCACGTATCCGGGTCCGCGCAACCGATTCGACCGGGAGAGAGCATATCGAGACGGTTCAGGTCGCACAGCCGAACGCAACGGCCGAGGAACCGGCCGCGTCGACGACGACCCCAGCCGGGTCGGTGCGAACGAACACGCCGTTACCCAGCGTCCCGTCGGAGTCCTCGTCGGACGGACTCATCGGCACGCTCGTCGAGGTTGTCAGAAACCTGATTTCGACGGTTTCGTGGGGCGAGTCCCTCGGCGTGTGACCGAGAGAGCATCGCAGAACCCCGGTGGGTCTGACGCTGTCTCCCCCGTGGGTTGCCTCCGCCTCCGGGAGTCGGTCATCGACTCCGACGGCGGACCCCTCGCGCGTTAGCGCGGGGGGTGTACAGAAAAGCGGGTGGCGGTTACCCTTCGGAGGAGCGGATGGCGGTCACGCGCTCGGCGATCGAGTCCAAGAGGACGAGCGTCGGGGGAAGCGTCGCCAGCGACGCGATGAGCGTCAGGAACACGACGCCGACGGTCAGGAACCCGAACCCACTGAGAATCGGGAACGGCGACAACACCAGCGCCGAAAAGCCGAACACAGTCGTCATTCCCGACACGCTGATTGCCTTCCCGACCCGCGTGGCCGCCGTCTGGACGGCGTCGAGTCGACTGACGCCCGCCTGTTGTTTCTCTTCGTAATACCGGTCCATCACGATGATGGTGTACTCTGCGCCGATCCCGACAGTCATCGCGCCGAGACTCGCGCCGAGCGGAGAGACCGGGATGTTCAGCAGATACATGTAGATGTTCTGCCAGCCGATGACGAACACCATCGGAATGAGCGGGGCGACGGCCTTCACCAGATTGCGATAGTACAGGAGGAGCAGGATAAACACGAACAGGACTCCCAGTCCGGTCGTCACGTTTCGTGAGTTGATCTGCTCCACGATGGAGGGCGTCGAAATCGCGGCGGTGCCCGTGACCTCCGCCGTCACTCCGGGCGGCGGGCTACTGTACGCGATTGACTCCCGCGTGTTCTGCAGGAACGACAGCGCCTGCTGGGTGCTCATGTCCTGTGCGGAGTAGACCGTGATATGTGCGCGTCCGTCGTTGTAATACTGTAGTCTCTGTGTCTCCGGCACGGTTTCGAGCACGCGCTTGACGCCGCCCTCGGTACGCGGGAGTTGCCCCCCGTTGTACTGCTTGACCAGCGTCGCCGGCGAATCGACGCCTTGGACGAGCGGGGTCTGTGTCGCGATGTGCTCGAAGTCGAGCATCCACTGCAACGTCGTCGGGTGTTTGAGGTGCGTGCCGCTCACGAGGACGTCGTAACTCGTGCTTGAGCCGCCTCCGGTCACGGAGCGGAACTGCTGGAGATCGATATACGCCGGGAGGTCCTGCGGGATGAACCCTTCCGTATCCGCGAGCGTGTCGAGCGACCCGCTAGCCTGAAAGCCCACAACAGCGATCAACAGCGCGATGCCGAGGACGAGCGCTGGGTGACTTGCGAGTAGCCGGGCCGAACGGCCGAGCAGTTGTCCAACGAGGCCGACCCGATCTGAGTCGTGTTGGGACTGCGCCGCCGTGTCCGTCGGCGGGGCGTCAGCTTCGTCCGGCGTTTCCTCCGTCGAGTCGCCCCGGCGGCGAACCCAGAGGGTGAGAATCGGGAGGAGGACGACGATCCCCGCGGCGAACGTGAGAAGCACGCCGAAGATCGATGTCTGAGCGAACCAGATGATAGACGGGGACGACGTCGACACCCACGTCGCTCCGAACCCTAAGGCGGCGGCGAGCATGGCGATGAAGACGGGTGGGCCGATTCCGCCCAGCGCTTGCGGAAGTGCCTCCCGCGGCGGATGGCTCTCGAGTTCCTCCTCGTACCGCTCGTGGAACTGGACGGAGTAGTCGATACCCAGTCCGATCAAGATCGGGAAGACCGCGCTGGTCATCGTCGAGTTTGGGACCCCCGCGTACCCAATCGCCCCGAAGGTGTAGATAACGCCGACGAAGACGGCGACGATTGGGAGGAGGCGGAGGCGGACGCCGCGGAACAGGAAGAACAGCGCCACGACCATGAGCCCGATTGCGAGCCCGAGCAACTGCTGTGTGCTCTGCTGAATGAGCGTCGAGAGCTGTGCAGAGAACGCGGCACTGCCAGTAACGGTCACTGTCGTTCCGGCAGGGAACTCAGCCCAGTCAGTCGCCGCTACGGCTTGCGTGTAGATGGGCCGTTCGTCTTGCTGAGAGAGCCCCGTATCGAAGACAATCTGGACGACGGTGTAATCCGGTGACCCGATCACGTCCCGAATCTTCGCCTCCGAGTCGGGGATTCGCCCGTACTCTTGTCGGACCTGATCTGCCGGGCTCGTTACGGTATGGACGTTCGCCTTCGTCGACATCTCCCGGTCGACGCGGTCTATCGCGTGGAGCGTCTGCGGCTCCGTGATATCCCCCCGCACGAGGACGGCGATGCTTCCTCGGTCGAACGACTCCGAAAAGGCGTTGTACGTCGGGTTGTCCGCGACGAACGCGGCGTCGCCAGTAACGCTCGTGATCTGTGCGGCACCGCCGAACGCGGTGAAGATCAGCAGGACTGCGAGGAGGAGCACCGCGACCGGTCGCTGTTGGACCTGCTGGCCGACCGACCTGAATACCTCGCGTAGCTTATCCATGGTTACTCTTTGTTCCGTCCATAATCCGTCATCGGCGGCGGTAGACGACGGCTATCGCTCCGACTCCGAGCAGTGCGAGGACCCCGATGGCCGACATCGGAATCGGGAGGCCACCGCTCGACGGGGACAGGGCGATGCCGACCGGCAGTCCGTCAGTGTATTTCGTGTCGCCGTCGGCCTCGTCGTACCGGACCTCGACCGAGGCGTCGTAGGCTTTGACGATCGCTCCCGAGGCGGCGCTGACGGTGAACGTCGCCGTCTTCGTCTCTCCCGGTTGCATCTCCCCGAGATACGCGCCGTCGTCGGACGTCGAAATCGGGTCGCTCACGAAGAGCTTGGCGTTGGCCGCCGAGACCGGCTCTTCACCGTTGTACTGCACCTCGACGTCCACTGTCTTGGTTGCCCCCGGCGAGACGGTCGTGCTGACGTTCGTGACGGTAAACGGGTCCTTTTCGGCCCCGATCGATATCGACTTGCGAATCGGCGACGGCGTCGTTCTCACGTCGCCGTCTTGGTTCTCGTATTCGACGATGAACGGGAACGTGTTCGTCCCCGGCTCGGCGCTCGCCGGAATCGAGACGGTAAACGAGACCGGTTGGGACTCGCCCGGTTCGAGGTCACCGATTGCGGACTCGCCGTTCGTCGGCGTCACAACGGCTGTGTTGCCGATACGGACGGCGACGTTGCTCACGGACCCACTGCCCGTGTTCACGACCTGCGCGTCGATCTTCGCCTCTCCTTCGTCGACCCTGAAGCGTTTCGTCTCGATGTCTCTGATTTCGAACGTTCGCTCGGGGTTGACCGTGACTCCGGTCGTTAGCGTGTCCGAGGTCTCGCTAACACCGTTTTGGTTCTCGTACGACACGGCGAGGTTGAT
The DNA here is from genome assembly GCF_042663345.1 of Haloferax chudinovii. Classification (NCBI taxonomy): domain Archaea; kingdom Methanobacteriati; phylum Methanobacteriota; class Halobacteria; order Halobacteriales; family Haloferacaceae; genus Haloferax; species Haloferax chudinovii. The sequence goes on along the minus strand of NZ_JBHTAB010000012.1, from coordinate 58,273 downwards.
GGGGTACGACCCGGCTCGGGTTTCCCCCGCCGCACCGACTTGGACAGAGAGGTTCGTCTGTTCACCCGGCTGGAGCGACGGAACGTACAGGCTCGTCGACGACTGCGGGTTCTGCGTCGTTCCGAAGAAGACTGTCGGCGACTGCGTCGTGAGTTGGACCGACGACGACGTGGCGGTTCGCGTCCCCGTGTTTTCGAGCGTGAACGAAAGCTGACCGGTGTCACCGGCGAACACCGCGTTATTGTCGTCGTTCACGACCTCGAACTGCGGACGGTCTTCGACCTCGACCGTCACCGACTTCTCTTTCGTGACCGTCCGCCACACGTATTCCGGGCCATCGACGTCGCCGTACGTGACCATCCGGACGTACTTGTACTGTACTTCGACGGGAATCTCGTAGGTTCCCGGCTCGGCGGCACCAATCTCGACGTTGAAATCGAATCGAGCGGTTCCCGAATCCGGGATTTCGCCCGCCGTCACGGTCCCCGTTTTCACGTCGATCGGCGCGTCGATCTGGTCTTCGAGAACCTCCATCTGGACGCTCTGTGCGGCCTGAACCTCCTGTTCGTACTGCGCTGGCCCTCCCTGTTCGAGCCGTCCGTTGTTACTTGCGACAATCGACAGCGTCGCGGATTCACTTGACCTGTAGGTGTTATCCGACACGCTTAGCGAGAGTTCCGGATTGCCGTACACCGAACTCTCGGCCGACACGGGGACGGCCGCGATTGACGTTACTACTAGTACACAAAGGAGTATCGCTGATTTGTTCCGTACCATCTTGGTAATTTGTGTTAGTTGTCTAACTGCCGACTCGTCGATTGACCGACCGAATCTTCACTGTCTCCGACGTTCGATTTCACACCTGAGATGTGACTCGTTGAGGTGTAAAACTCTATCGAACGGTCGTTCTATAAGATTTATTTTATATCCTGATAGATACCAATCGTCGCGGTAGCGGTATCGGCCTCGAACCGGCGACGGATACTCAGGGAAGGGAAAACTAAATCCGTATCCTGACCTATCAGGGTGTAAGACAAACGTGGTGACTAACAAACTGATCCCGTGGGCTGTGGCGCTCGTCGTCGTCTGTACGCTTTTCGCCCCCATGTTGAGCGCGTCGGCCATGGCGGCACCCTCTGGGGTCACGTTCGTCGAATCACCGATTCAGTCGGACACGACGTGGACCGAAGACGACGGTCCCTATCGCCTCATCCGGAGTGTCGCTGTCGACCCCGGCGCGACGCTCACTATCCGCCCCGGCACGGAGGTTCAACTCGCAGAGGGTGTCTCGCTCACGGTCCGGGGGTCGTTGCGCGCCACCGGCACCGAAACGCGGCCGGTGCTGATTACGCAGAGTGCGAGTTCAGGGGACCTTAGATGGGAGACGATTCGGTACAACGGCTCCGAGTCGTCGACGCTTTCGTTGCGAAATACGACGGTACGAGGTGGTCGAAGCGGGATTACGACCACGAGCGGGGAAGGTGCAGTCACCATCACCGATTCGCGTCTGCAAAACTTTTCTGTGGCCGGGCTCTCCGCGAACGGCACGACGACGCCCCCGGTGACGATAACGCGGTCGACGCTTTCCGAGATCGGCGGCCACGCGATTCGCGCGAGCCCGTCGATCGGGGCCGTCGAGGAGGTCGAACTCGACTCGACGGACCGACGCCGGAATCGGACCGCACGGCACACGCTCACCCTCGCCCCCGGCGTCGGCGTCTCGATGGAGACGATTCGGTTACGATATCCGACCGAGCGCTCGGTAGCCGACATCGAGACTGAGTCGCTCGCTCGAATCGGCCTCGATACCGACAACGACGGAGAGATCGACCAGTCGTTCAACGATACCGTCTCGAACGTGTCGGTCAGCGGGCGTCACGTGGAAATCTCGCTCTCGCACTCGACGTACGTATCGAGCCGGGACCGACTCGTCGTCGAGTTCGATGGGGTCGTGAACCCGCGGACGCGGGGGGTGTACCCCGTCGGGGTCAGTCTGCTCGACCGCCGGATTCCACAGTTATCCGACGGGGTCCATGCGATGTACGTCGTCGGCGCGGAGACGACGCCGTTCGCGTACACGCCGCCGACCGACCTCACGCGCGTCCGGGGAATCACCGTCAGCGACTCCGAGTTCGAGGAGATCGACGGCGCGGGGCTGTTCGCCGCCGCGGATATCGCCACCGGGATTCGGGTCAGCGACACTCAGTTCACCGACGTTCGGGGAGACGGTGTGGCGATACGGGCCGCCCAAAGCGAAGGCAGTTTCCGTGGGAATCGAATGCACACCGGCGACGCGGGTATCCACGTCGAGACGCGGACGCAGACGACGTTGGTCGCGACCGGAAACCGGATTTCGCGCTCGACGACGGGGATTCGCGTTCGACAGTCCGAGCGGCGTGTCCGTGGCATCACGCGAGTGACGCTCCGCGGGAACGAGTTGGTCGACAACGACCGCAACGGGCTCGAAATCCAGTCCGAAACGAGCGAGGGCGAACTGTGGCTCACGGACAACGTCATCAGCGGAAATGGAGCACACGGGGTCGCGCTCTCCAACTGGGCGATCAGGAGCGGTCGGGTGACCGGGAACCGAGTTCTCAACAACGGTGAGGACGGGGTCGCGATCAACAGCCACGTGGTTCGAAACGTCACGCTGTCTCGAAACCGAATCGCCGAGAACGGCGGCGACGGCCTCGACGTGTCCGTGCGCGCATTGGCCCGTGATTTCGTCGCGACCGACAACGCGATTGTCGACAACCGCGGCCACGCACTGACGGTGCGCTCGGACCTCCTCGTGCACCGCGTTACCGTCGCGGGGAACCGCCTCGCGAACAACGGCGGTGCCGGGGTCCTCGTCTCCAGTCCGCTCACTCACAACGGGCACCTCACCGTGTCGGACAACGTTATCGCCGCGAACGGCTACGGACTCGTGTCCCGCGGCACCCTAAACGCGACGGTTCGGGACAACGACATCGTGTTCAACACGAACACGCACGTCCAACCGCCGGCACTCGACGGCGTCGCCCCCGGAACCGGACTCTATATCGCGGAGGGCTCCCGCGGTGCGATTCTCGACCGAAACGACGACGACGCGCCGTTTGCGGACCTCGTTGCGAACCCGAAACTCCAGCAACAGATCGAGATTACGAGGCTCTGGGGCGATACGGTTGCTGTCCTTCGTACCGATGGGGTAAGCCACGTCCGCTCGACGACGGAGGGTGCAGTCGATATCCGCCGCGTTGATGACACGCTTCCGACGGGTGTCGAACTCTCCTACGCCGAGACGACTCCCGACCGCTACCGAGTCGCTCACAACGACGTCTACGGCCACGACACCGGGATGGAGATCAACATCTCCCGGCTCGTCACGGCGAACGCGACGGCGCGACTCGTCACCGACTCGATACGGACCGTCAACGCGGAGTCGAACTACTGGGGGGCCGCGAGCGGGCCGTATCACGCTTCTATCCTGCCGGAAGGCGACGGCGACGAAATCACGATTACCAGCGGCTGGGTCGACTTCATCCCGGTCGCGGACGCCCCGATTGGGCAACGGTACCGACGGCCCACCCCGCGGCTCAGTACGCCGTCGACGGCGGCCCCGGGGAGTCGAATCCAACTCACGGGGGCCGAAAGCACGGTGGAAAACGGGACGGTCTCGGAGTACCATTTCGTCGTTAACGGGACGAGCCACGCGACGCGGGAGCGCGCCGGACTCAGCCTCCGGATGCCGAACGAGACGCTTACGGTGGAACTCGCCGTCGAAGACGGTCTCGGAATCGACAGCAACGAATCCGCGACGGCACGGGTTCGCCCCGGGCCGGCGACCGTCTCGGAGTCGTCGAGTTCCGTCGAGAGCGCGGCCCCGTCCGAGGGTGAGCGGGGCTCCGGGACTGGCCTGCTCTCCGCGTGGGGTGTCCTCGGCGGTGGCTGTTTCCTGTCTGCGCTCTTTTTCGGCGGCTACGGAATGGTTCGGACGGTTCGAAGCCAGTCCGTTCCCGTGCGCGGACTGTTCGTCCAGCTACTCGCCGGGGTCGGGGTTCTGGTCTGGCTCGTCGCCGGGGTCCTCGGGTCGACGCGGCTCGTGTTCGTCGCCGGCGTTGCCGGGGCGGTCTGGGTGGGACTCACCGCCATCGCGTATCTCGTCGCGACGCGGACCTGACGTCTCGTCGGGGCGTCTGTTCGAGCGTCTGTCTTTTCGCGACACGTCGGCGGCGTGCTGAAGCCGACAAACGGGCGTCAGACCCACGACTGCGACGGTATGGATGGGTGATTTGGGTCTAAATAGTGAAAAGACTCATTTATTCTTGGCTCTCTGATTTGTGCTGTAGAAATGGAGCGACGCAACCAGATGGTCCCACTGATCGATCGGCCCCCCAAGAAGCAGACACCGCTGATGCGGTCGGTTCGGCTCGGCGAGCGAACCGACAGCGGTCGTCAAACGACTGTGGCGTCCGGGTCGGGCACATGACGGAGAGTCGTGGTGTTCGCCCCGCTATCGCGGGGGCAGTCGCACTGTTGGCCGTCACGAGCATCCTCGTCGGCGGTCCCTCGGCAGTGAGCGCCCAGTCGGGGCAAATCGTGGTCAACTCGACGACAGTCGAGCCGAGTGAGCCGTACGTCGGTGAGTCGGTCACGGTTCGTGCGACCGTCTCGAACTTCGAGAGCAGTTCCGGCGGCGTGAACCTCAGAGAGGTCACGCTCCGTTCGGGCGGTAGCATCGTCGCCGAAGCGAACAAGCTCGGAACGCTCGGGCCGGGTGGCTCCGTCGACGTGCCGCTGTCCACCACGTTCACGAGCCCCGGGGAGAAACAGCTCACGGTTCATGTGTCCGGCCGCCACGAAAACGGGAACGTCATCAACGTCGAGTACCCGGTCATCGTGGAGGTCGAAGAACGAGACGTGCGGGCCGGACTCTCCGTGACCGAGCAGACGAACGACAGTGTCAACGTGGAGCTGACCAACTACGGGAATACGAACCTCTCAGGCGTCGAAATCGTCGCGTCAGTAAACGACTCCGAGGTCGCCCGGCGGTACACTTCGAACCTCGACCCGGACACGAACCGCTCTGTCGTGTTCGACACCGCCGATATGAGCGACCAGGTCGTGCTGTTCACCGCGACGTACACCGTCGACGGCGAGACGTACACGACCTCGCTGTCGAAGGAGCTCGACGACGACTCGGTCCCCGGCGAGATACAACTGACGAGCATCGAGACCACGCGAAGCGCCGGCTCCGTGACGATACAGGGCGACGCCGCGAACATCGGGAACACGGACGCGAGCTCGGTCTTGCTGACTGTCAAAGAGACGGCAAACGTGTCCCACGGCTCGCCGTCCGGCGGCTACTTCGTCGGGCGCGTGGAGGCGAGCGAGTTCGCCACGTTCGACCTGACCGCACAGTTCAGCGGCGAGCCGACTACCGTCCCCATCGAGGTGTCCTACATCGTCGACGGCGACCGCGTGACGACGACACAGGAGGTACCACTCGATGCGGGTGGCACCGCGGCCGTCGCTGACGGTCCCCAGTCCAACCAGGGTCCGGGTTCGAACGAGTCGTCGTCGGGTGGGTCCCAGCTTCCGGTGCCCGTTATCGGGGGCGTGCTGGTGGTCGTCGTACTCGGCGGGGTGGGCATCTATCGCTGGCGCCAGCACTAGCATGAGTGTCATCGAACTCACTGACGTCGTGAAACGCTACCAGAACGGCGAGGAGGTCATCGCCGCGCTCGACCACGTCGACTTCCAAGCCGACCGCGGTGAGATGGTGACGATCATCGGGCCGTCGGGCTCCGGCAAAAGTACCATGCTGAACATGATCGGGTTGCTCGACACGCCGACAGCGGGGACGGTCCACCTCGACGGTCGCAACGTGACCGACTTCTCCGAGGACGAACTGACCGAAGAGCGGCGGTCCGGTATCGGGTTCGTGTTTCAGGACTTTCACCTGTTGCCGATGCTGACCGCGACCGAAAACGTCGAGCTCCCCTCGATGTGGGACACCTCGGTCGACCGGCACGACCGCGCGGAGGACCTCCTACAGCGGGTGGGGCTCGGTGACCGACTCGACCACACACCCGATCAGCTGTCGGGCGGACAGCGACAGCGCGTCGCCATCGCGCGGGCGCTGATCAACGAGCCGGACATTCTCCTCGCCGACGAGCCGACGGGGAACCTCGACCAAGACACTGGTGAGACGATTCTGAGCGAGCTGACTCGGTTAAAAGAGGACGAAAACGTCGCGATTGTCGCGGTCACCCACGACGAACAGATGCTGGAGTACACCGACAGCACCGTCCGACTCGTCGACGGCGTCGTCACGGAGGTGTCCGGACGATGAGCGTCGTCGACTTCCTCTGGCGGTTCCCCAGCGTCCAGATGGCGTGGCGGAACCTCGGCCGGAACAAACTGCGGACGGTGTTAGCCGCGCTCGGCATCATCATCGGCGTGGTCTCCATCTGCTCGCTCGGGATGGCGACAGCCGCAATCCAGCAACAGGCGACGTCGCAACTGGGAAGCATCGGCAACGAGGTGTCGATCACGTCCGGTCAGGACAGCGACACGGACGGCGTGACCGACGACCAGGTCGATACGATGCGGAATCTGGTGACCGACGCGGAGGTGGTCCCCCAGAAGACGAACTCGACGTCGGTCTCGTCGCGAAATGGACAGGAGGTGCGGGTGAGCGTCACCGGGGTCACGAACGCGGCCGCACTGTACAACCTCACTTCGGGCGAAGCGCCCTCCCGATTGTTGAGCGGCGCGCTACTCAGCAACAGCACCGCGACTACCCTCGGCATCGAGGAGGGTGACCCCGTCGAGTACGACGGCCAACTGTACCGCGTACAGGGGTTAATCGAGGAAGAAAACGCGTTCGGCTTCGGCGGCGGCGAACTCGTGTTACCCGAGTCCGCCCTCTCCGAGCAGAACCACTACGATACCGTGACCATCGTCGCCGCGGATAGCTCGACTGCGACAGAGATCGGCGGGGAGTTAGACCAGTACTTCAACACCGAAGACGAAGAGCAACTCAGCATCAACACGTTCGGGAACGCAGGCCAAGTCGGGGGGTTCTTGGAGACGCTTTCGCTCGCCTTGCTGGCAATCGGCGGCATCTCGCTTGTCGTCGCGAGCGTCGCCATCCTCAACGTGATGCTGATGAGTACGGTCGAACGCCGCGGCGAAATCGGCGTCCTCCGTGCGGTCGGGATTCGGCGCTCCGAAGTCCTACGGATGATTCTGACGGAGGCCGCCTTGATGGGCACACTCGGAGGGCTCATCGGCGTGCTCCTCTCGCTTGCCGCGGGGCTCGTCATCTTCCAGATGATTACAGGAGACCCACTCGGGGCGTTGCAGTGGAGCGGTGCCCAGTATCTGGTGTACGGGTTCGGCTTCGCCGTCGTCGCGAGCATCCTGAGTGGGGTCTACCCCGCGTGGAAAGCGGCGAACGACCGCCCGGTCGACGCGCTGAGAGGCTGAGTCACCCGCCGCAACGCGGAACCCTGCGATGTCACGGCGCGTCACGTCACGTCACGTCGCATCGCGTCACCCGTGGGCGGAGTTCTGGCTCGTCTCAGACGACGGGCCCCGCCTGTGTCGTCGCGTGAGATGACGGAACACCGAGAGCGCAAGCAAGTAACAGACGACGAGGCCAGCGACGAGCGGCCCGGAAACGGCCCAGAACACGGCCACGCCACCCGCTTTCAGGAGTCGAACGAACCCCGACGCCGTTCGGGGTCCTAAGTAGGCCGCGAGCGTGGTTTTATTCGCGTGTGTGTCTCCGGATATATCTTGGATGTTGCGGGACTCGACTCCGGCGGCGGTAATCAGAAACCATCCGAAGAAGACCGTCGCGGCGTCGAGCGAATACTGTTGGTGTGTCGCCGCGACGACCGAAAAGACGGCCACGAACGCCCAGGTAAATCCGACGCCGATGGAATCGAGCGTCGGATAGCGCTTCAGCCACCCGTAGCTCCCGAGTACGATGAGGGGAATCTGGGCGAACAGTAAGTCGCTGACACTCGCGGTTCTCGTCTGAAACACCAGCAGACAGACCACCAGTTCGTAACCGACTAACGCGAGCAGTTCCGTCGCGAACAGTCCCCGCTGGTACCGTCGTACGAGCTTCGTCCGGTGCGGTTGGTTTATCTCGTCTTCGGCTGTCCCCCCGCGTCGGTCTTCGACGTATATGAAATAAAACAGGAGCGGCGCGAGCAGGAGCCCGCTCCCGATTGAGCGGGGGTCGACACCCATCGCTAGCCCCGAGACCGCGACCATCGCGGCCGAGAGCAAACACAGCCAGATGTTCAACTGGAAAAACAGGAATCGCGCGTCTGTCACCCTCATTCAGTATGCTCCTCCCTGAGTGCGGAGATGGCAACAGATCGGAGACTGCCGTCGTGGGAACCAGTCCGTACCGTTCATCACTCAGAGCAATCTCACCGCTCGTACTATACTTGTTTGGTCACCTATCTACACAGATACAGCGAGAGTGCCTCGGGGGGTAGTCGCGGATGTCGGGCTTCCTCCGTAGCGAAGCGGGACGGAATCGCCGTTCCTGTAGCCATACCGGCGTCACTGGATGGGCTCTTTAGCACGGAATTGTGGATTATATTACAGATGCCCCCAAAAGAATAATTACCTCGATACTACTGGTATAGAATACGTGTTCGACCGATGGCTCACCCCTGAGATCGCTGTCGTCCTGATGTACTTTGGGGTGATTCCATCGGTCGTGAACTGCCAGCTCCTCTGGCAAGAACGCGATAAACCGGGCGTCATCTGGTTTATTCTCTCGATGGCCACCGGCGGTCTCTGGTCGTTGCTGTTCGCAACGTTCACGCTTATCCCGGACCCACGGCTCACGTTAGCGGTTGCCAATTTCTTTTGGGTGATGATTCCGACCGCCGCAGTGACGCTTTTCTTACTCGCCTACGAGTTCGTTTTCAAACAAACAGTCTCCCGGACCGTCGTGTACGCCTTGTTCAGCCCGATAGTAGTTCTGTTTGTCATCTCTTGGGTTAACCCGTACGACCTGGTCTTTACGAGTGCATACTACGCGACCGCGGATGGTATCTTACACTTCCCAGTGTTCGATGGCCCGCTAAAGTTCCTCGTGACGAAGGTCTACGGCTACCTGCTCGTGTTTCTGGCGGCCGGTATGTTCGTCGGAGAACTGCTTCGGACGAGTGGCACGCAACGTCGACAGACCGTCTATCTCTTAGTCGTATTTTCGATGCTCGTCGGCTCGACGATAGTGAAAGTCGTGGGACTCGTCCCGATTTATTTCGATCCCACGTCAGTTCTGTACTCGTGTTCCGGGCTCTTTTTCGCGTATTCGATTCGAGAACACGGGTTACTGAAGTTCGTTCCCGTGGCTCGGGAACAAACGTTCGAAGAGATTACCGACCCCATCTTCGTGACTAACTCTGCGGGCTACATCGTTGATGCGAACCAAGCGGGGCACCAACTGTCAGGACAACGTCTCATCGGTACCAAAATCGAGGAGTTCATCTGCGACTCTTCAGAGCTGTCGGACGGGGAACCCCCCGACGTCATCAAATTAGCAGTGAACGGTGGAACGCGAACGTTCTCGATTGAGACGTCATCGATTTCCTATGGCCGGGGAGTGACCGGGAAAATCGTCGTGTTGAGCGACATCACGGCCCTCAAAGAGCGCGAGGAGGAATTAGATCTCCTCAAAGAAGTTCTGTCGCGTATCTTCCGTCATAACATTCGAAACGACCTCAACGTGATTGCGGGCTTCGCGGCCATCATCCGAGACTCGACGGGTGGTGAGACCGCTCAGTCAGCGGGTCGCATACATACCCGTGCGGTGAAAGTCGTCGAACAAGCGGCAAAAGCGAGGAAAATCGAGACCGTGCTGTCGTATTCTGAGACGGACCGCCGGTCGCTCAACGAGTATCTGCTCAAGGTGAAACAAAACGTCCCGGCTGAATTACTGGAATATGTCTCGTTTGAAGTCGATGACGTCGTCGTTGACGCACATCCTCGATTCGACCTCGCACTCGCCGAGTTAATCGAGAACGCGATCTCTCATCATTCCGGCGACGAACCGATTGCTGTGCGCGTCACAACCGATGTGTCCCCGTCAGAAGCGACGATTATCGTCGAGGACAACGGACCGGGTCTTCCACCGTCCGAATTCGCCGTCTTGGAGGCCGGCGAAGAGACGGACCTCGAACACGGCTCCGGAATCGGCCTGTGGCTGGTGTACTGGATCGTCTCTCGCTCGAACGGGACACTGAGTGTGGAAGCGTCCGACTCCGGCACCCAAGTCCGAATCCGACTGGACCGACCGGACTCGACTACAGATGTTTGACACCTCTCTGCGACTGCCGCTTCTCCAACTGACACTCACGGTCGTGTTGCGAGAGACCGGCCGCGGCCGCGACAATAATCGGGCCGGACTCGCCACTCGGTCTCGGCCGTCCCTCGAACTGTGTCGTCAGCGCCTGTCTCGAACGTAGACGGCGGAGACCGCTCTGCCCGGTCGCCTACAGGGTCATTTCGAACTCGACATCTCGTGCCGACCGGCCGACTTCGATGGTGAACGGCCCTTCCAGAGCGGTCCAGCCCGCGGTCTCGTCGTACTTCGAGAACCCGAGGTCGTCGAGGTCGGCGTCGACGGTCACCGTCTCACCGGCCGGTATCTCGAAGAGGACATCACCGGGCAGATGATCAGCACCGCGAAATCGATTCAGGTCGACCTGACGCGGTGAGTCGCGACGCTGTCGAGGGCGGCTTCGAGGCACTCGAGCGCGAGGTCGAGTTCGCGGTCGGTCACGTCGAGCGGCGGCAAGAGGCGAAGCGAGCGCTTGCCACAGCCGAGTGTGAGAAGCCCTTCGGACAGTGCGGCCTTGAGGACCTCGTCGCGGCGGTCCTTGGTGTCGAATTCGATGGCAGTCATCAGCCCGAGGCCACGCACGTCAGTGAGACAGGTGGTCCGCTCGGCGAGCTGAGAGAGGTCCGCCCGGAATCGCGTGCCTTTCTCCGTAGCGTTGGCCATGAGGTCCTGTTCCCGGATGACGTCGAGCGTCAGCGTACCCTGAATCGACGCGAGGATGTCGCCTGCACCCCACGTCGATGACAGTCGCGCTTCGGTGTCGGGGAACAGCTCTTCGTTCGCCACCGTCGCGCCGACCCGGAGCGCCTTCGCGCTGGTGATGACGTCCGGTTCGAGGTCGTAGTGGTCCGAGGCCCACAGTTCGCCGGTCCGGCCCACGCCGGACTGAATCTCGTCGGCGATGACGGGGATGTCGTGTTCGTCGCAGATGGCCTGCACCTCGCGCATGAACGCCTCGCTCGGGACGCGGTAGCCGCCTTCGCCCTGGACGGGTTCGAGGATGAGAAACGCCACCTGGTCGGCGGGGAGGTGACCGTGGGTGTCGTCGAGTTTGTCGCGTAGCGTCTCGAGGCCCGCCCTCGAGTACGGCACGTCGTGGATGCCGCTCACCTCGGGGAACTTGCGGCGGTGGACCGACTTCGAGCGGTTGAGCGAGAGCGCGCCGAGAGTGCGGCCGTGGAACGCCCCATCGAAGGTGATGCCGTACTTCGGGGTCTCGCAGGCGTCGTAACAGATTTTGATGGCGTTTTCGACCGCCTCAGCCCCGGAGTTCGACAGGAACACCGTGTCGAGGCCGTAGTGGTCGGTGAGGTCGGTCAGGCGGTCCATGAGGTGGGCCGGTCCGGGCAGCGACGCCGTCTCGGGCGACCCGCCGGTGCTCACGTAGAAGTCTTGGCCCGCAATCTTCATCGGGTCGACGAGGTCGAGGTCGTCGAGGCGGGACTGCAGTTCGGGGTTGTTGTAGCCGAGCGGCGCGGCCGCGACGTGGCTCGTGAAGTCCAGCAACACGTTGCCGTCGGGGTCGGTACAGAACGGCCCGACGGCGTCCTTGGTGATGTCCCACACGAACTCGTAGACGTACGTGCTCGTCGCGGCGGTCGACTGGTGATACTCGACCCACTCTGACGCCTTCGGTCCCGGGAGCGACGTGACGGTCGGCTCGACTGAGTCTCGATCCATACGAACACTCTGATGGACAATATAACATAAAACTACCTAGGAAGATTAGTAACTGTCTCAAATATGGGCTTCAATAACTGATTGTCTGATTCCATGGCAGAGTTGTTTGATTATACCGAACAGAATCGACGCGTGCGAACGCGTCGCAGGTCGCGAATCGGCGGCGGTTCGCGCCGAGGGCGCTCCTCGTGAGGGGACTCGCCACGCGCCGCGGTCTCACGGCGTTTGGAATCGTCAAACTCCGGCTCACCGAGACGGGTCGAACGTGGTCGTTTCGAGGTTCACCTCGATGATGTTCGCGGCCTGCATCACGAGTTCGGGGATTTCCGAGCGAAAGCGGTCCCCGGAGAGCCGGCTCGTCGGCGCGGTGACGCTGACCGCCCCGCAGACGTCGCCGTCGACGCCGCGAATCGGTGCGCCGATAGAGCGCATGCCGCGAAGCTCCTCTTCGTCGTTGACCGCGTAGCCCCGCTCGCGAATCCGCTCGAGTTCGTCGAACAGGCGGTCGGAGTCGGAGATGGTGTTGTCGGTCTGCTCGACGAGCCCCTGGTCGTCGATGATGTCGCGGACGCGGTCGTCGCCGAAGTGGCCGAGCATCGCCTTCCCGGTCGCCGTGCAATGGAGGTACTGCGGGGCCTCACGCATCCGTAGGTGATAGTCCGTCGCGACCGCGTTATCGCCGCGACTCTCGTAGATGGTCACCTCCTTGCCGCGGGAGACGACCGTCAGGTGGACGTACTCGCTGGTCGTCTCGGCGAGTTTGTCCACCTCGACTTGTCCCGCGCGGTACAGCGGCGTCTCGTTGCGTACGGTTTCGCCCATCGTGACCAGTCGCAAGCCGAGGCGATAGCGGCCGTCGACCTTCGCCACGAATCCCTCTTCTTCGAGCGTCGCGAGGTAGGTGTGGACGGTCCCCTTCGAGGCGTCGAGTTCGTCACAGATGTCGCTGAACGTCGGGTCGGGCCGTCGCTGTACCGCGTCCAGAATCTCGCTCGCCGTCTGCACGGATTTGATTCGACGCGGGCCGTCCGCGGGGCGACTGTCATCCATACGAACTCGAACTCGGTGGAGTGCCATTAGTTCTGTTATATCAAACTACGATTCGACTGATAACGCCGTTTGTCTGTTCCCGCCGCCATCATGTTTGACTTTCTCAAACATTCGTGGGCGAAATCTCCAAATAAAAATTTATATGGGACATTCATGATTGTTCGAGTGGTATGGACTGTCAACCATCTGGTCGCCGCCGGGACGCCCCCGCGGTGGACCGGGTGCGAGCGCGCACGTATCGGCTTCCAACGACGGTCGGTGAACGCGGAACGACGGCACGCGCCGACCGCGCCGGCCCGGTCTCGGGAGGTCTCGGCCGCGGAAAACCGACGAGGCTGGCGGGCGACAGACGGCGACTGGTGGAGGTGTCACGATGGGGTTAGCGTTCGAGCCCCGCCTGTACGAGGAACTCGACGCTGACGAGCGACCCTCGCTGTTCGAAGCGTTGGTCCCCGTCTTCGGGATGCTCGTCTTCCTCGGCGTCGGCATCGTCGTCTACGGCCTCGACCCGCAGTTCCCGCTGTTTTGGGGCATCTCCTTCACCGGGCTGTTCAGTCGGTACTGGCTGGGCATCACTTGGGCGGAACTCTACGACGGCATCACCGACAGCCTCCACATGGGGATTCAGGTCATCCTCATCATGTTCGTCGTCTACGCGCTCATCGCGACGTGGGTCGCCGCGGGGACGATTCCGAGCCTGATGTACTACGGCCTCGACCTGCTGACGCCGACGATATTCCTGCCAATCACGGCGGTGCTCGCGTCAATCGTCACGTTCGCAATCGGGTCGTCGTGGACGGCCGCCGGCACGCTCGGCGTCTCGTTTATCGGCATCGGTTCCGGATTGGGGATTCCAGCCCCGATGACCGCGGGAGCCATCCTCTCGGGGGCGTACATGGGCGACAAACAGTCGCCGCTGTCGGACACGACGAACCTCGCGGCCGCCGTCACGAACACCGACCTGTTCGACCACGTCAACGCCATGCGAGACAGTTCGCTCGTCGCGTTCGGCATCGCCGTCGTGTTGTACGCCGTCCTCGGCGTCCAAGCCTCCGGAAACATCCCGGTGGGGCGCATCGCCGAGATTCAGGGCGCGCTCACCGGGTCGTACGCGATATCGGTGCTCACCTTCGCTCCGCTCGTCGTCACGTTCGGCCTCGCGCTCTACGGCGTGCCCGCGTTGCCGACGCTCGGTGCGGGCGTGTTCGCGGGCGCAATCACGTCGATAGTGATGCAGGGAACCGCCTTCGGGGCCGTGTGGTCCATCGCGCAGTCGGGAACCTCGCCGTCGACCGGGATGGAACTCGTCGACGGCCTGCTGGCCAGCGGGGGGATGATCGGCGGCGCGTGGGTGGTCACTATCGCCATCGCGGCGCTGTCGCTCGGCGGGATGCTCGAACGTGCCGGCATCCTCGCCGTGCTCGCACACCACCTCGGCCGGCTGAGCCGTGGTGTCGCGAGCCTCACCGGCGTGACCGCCATCTCCGCGGTGTCGATGAACGTCCTCGCCGCCGAGCAGTACATCAGCATCGTCGTCCCCGGCATCACGCTCCGGAACCTCTACGAAGAACAGGGACTCCAAAGCGAGAACCTCTCGCGGGCCATCGAGTCCGCGGGGACGACAACGAGCGCACTCATCCCGTGGAACAGCGGTGCGCTGTTCATGGCCGGCACGCTCGGCGTCGGTACCCTCGAGTACGCGCCGTACTACTTCTTCGGCCTGCTGTCGCCGCTCGTGTTGCTCCTCATGGGCGTGACCGGGTGGCAGATCACCTACCAGCCGGGCGAAGCCCCCAGCGACGCCGGCGACCGTCGCGGCTCGCCCTCGTCGACCGACGACTGACGAGGAACCGCGCCGACAGATTCTCGCCCGCGACGATTTCCTCGACCCGTGCTTTATTCCGACACGCCGACGACCTGCTTGCCGATGTTGTCGCCGGAGAACAGTCCGAGGAACGCGTCGGGCGCGTTCTCCAACCCGTCGACGACGGTCTCTCGGTGTTCGAGGTCGCCCGAGGCGACCCACGACCCGAGCCGTTTGCTGGCCTGTTCGAACCGGGTCGCGTAGTCGCCGACGAGGAGTCCCTGCACTTTCGCGCGCGGCGCGATGAGTTGCGGGAGCTTTCGCGGGCCGGTCGGGACGCCCTCGTCGTTGTAGTGAGCGATCTGTCCGCAGACCGCGACGCGCGCGTCGAGGTTCAGCTTCGTGAACACCGCGTCGGTGATGGGGCCGCCGACGTTGTCGAAGTAGACGTCGACGCCCTCGGGAGCGGCGTCGTCGAGCGCCCCGCGGTAGTCATCGACGTCCTTGTAGTTGATTCCGGCGTCGAAGCCGAGGTCGTCGGTGAGCCACGACACCTTCTCGTCGGAGCCGGCGAAGCCGATGACGCGACAGCCGTTGAGCTTCGCAATCTGGCCGACGACGGAGCCGACCGCGCCGGCCGCTCCGGACACGACGACCGTCTCGCCGGGCGAGGGGTCGCCCACGTCGAGCAGGCCGAAGTACGCCGTCCGGCCGGGCATCCCGAGCACGCCGAGGTAGGCGGGGAGGTCCGCGACCGATGGGTCGACCGGCGCGACCTCGTCGGCGTCGAGAACGCTGTAGTCGGCCCACGCCCCGTTGCCGCTCACGAGGTCGCCCGCGTCGTACGCGTCGCTTTTACTTTCGACGACCTCGCCGACGACGGCTCCCTGCATCGGGTCGCCGACTGACCACGGCTCGGCGTACGACTCCCCGTCTCGCATCCGGCCGCGCATGTACGGGTCGACCGAGAGGTATCGAACGCGCACGAGGAGTTCGCCGTGTCGCGGCTCCGGTCGTTCGCCCTCGCGGAGTTCGAAGCTGTCCGTGTCCGGCTCTCCCTCGGGTCGCTCGGCGAGAATCCACTCGCGGTTCGAATCGCGCATATACGAACACGGACCCGCGGACCAAGGACGGTGACGATTCCAGCAGTACCGTCCGGTTCGACGGGACTCGGTGTCGGTCGCCGGCGCTCCCGTCGCGCGGACCCCCCTCGCCACCTTCGCCGAACCAAGCCCCTATTTCGTCGGGCCGGTTACGAACCGCCGAACCATGCAGGTCGCAGTCATCGGCGCGAACGGCGGTATCGGACGCGAACTTCTCCCGCGACTCGCGGACGCCGGTCACGACCCCATCGGCGTCGTTCGAGACGGGTCGCAGTTCGAGGCGGTCCGCGACCGCGGCGGCGAGCCGCGACTGGGCGACCTCGAAGGCGACTTCGACGCGACGCTCGACGGGGCCGACGCGGTCGTCTTCACCGCCGGCTCCGGCGGCTCGACGGGCGCGGACAAGACGCTCATGGTCGACCTCTGGGGCGCTCGGCGGGTGGTCGACGCCTGTGTCGACGCGGGCATCGACCGCTTCGTGATGATTAGCTCCGTCGGCGCGGGCGACCCGCTCGCGGGGCCGGAGCCGTTGCGCCCGTATCTGGTCGCCAAGCGGTGCGCCGACGACTACCTCGAACAGTCGTCGCTCGATGCGACGATTCTCCGCCCTACAGCGCTCACCGACGCGGACGGAACTGGGACCGTCTCGCTGGTCGTCGACGGGCTCGACGGCGACGCGGCCGAGATTCCGCGGGCCGACGTCGCACAGACGGGTATCGCCTGTCTCGACATCGACCGGACCATCGGCGAGACGATACGCCTCACGGGCGGCGAGACACCCATCGAGCGGACGCTTCGGGGCGACGACTGAGTCGGTGACGCGCCGCGGGTACCGCGGTACCGGACAGACATCACGCGGTTTCATATCCCTGCGCCGAGCAAGTAGCGGAACCGTGAGCACGACACCGGACACGGCGGGCACGCGACGCGAGATACTGGGAATCGTCGTCGGCTTCTTCCTGCTTTCGACGGCGGCCGCGGCCTACGAAATCGCCCCGGCGAGCGTCTTTCCGGCCATTCAGGACTCGCTCGGGCTGAGTTCGAGCGCGGTGGGCTGGCTCGTGAGCATCATGTACGCGACGGCGGTCGTCACGAGCGTCCCCATCGGCGTTGTCCTCGACCGATTTTCCGTGCGCCGCGTGGTCGGACTGGCGACCCTCGCGCTCGTCGTCGCCGGCGGCTGGGGCTGGTACGCGGCCACCGCCGGCGCGTACGGCTGGCTCCTCGTCTCGCGGGTGCTCGGCGGCCTCGCCTACGTCACCTTCTGGAACGCGGGCGCGAACGTCGTCGGAAACGCCGTCCCCCCACGACAGCGAGCGACCGCGGTCGGCGTGTTCACCGCGAGCGCGCCCGTCGGGTTCGCCCTCGGACAGTTCGGGAGCCCGCTCATCGCGAACGCCGCCGGGTGGCCCGCGATTCTCCCGCTGTACGCCGGGGTCGCCGTCGTCGGCGTCGCGTTCTTCGCGGCCGCGACTCGCCGCCGCGTTCCCGGTGTCGACGCGCCGTCCCCCGACGGGGCGGCCCTCCGCGAACTGTTCGGGAGTCGGGCGGTCTGGACCGTCTGCGGGCTCTGTTTTCTCGCCTACTCGCTGTACCTCTTCGTCAACACGTGGCTCCCGAGCTTCCTCGCCAGCGAGTTCGAAATCTCGCTGGCGGCGAGCGGCCTCCTGACCGCGTTGTTCCCCGCCATCGGCGCGGTCGCGCGGTCGACAAGCGGCGTGATTACCGACCGCGCGTTCGGCGGTCGCCGCCGCCGCGTCATCGTTTCGTCGTTCGCCGTCGCAACGCCGGCGGTCGTCGCCTTCGCGTTCGTCTCGCGGCTCGGACTCGTCGTCGGCGCGGTCGTCGTCGTCGGCTTCGCCATCCAGCTCGTCACCGGACTCATCTTCTCGTACATCGCCGAACTCGTCGCCCCCTCGGTGCGGGCGACGGCCGTCTCGCTCCTGACGAGCGTCGGGCTCCTCGGCGCGTTCGCCGCGCCCATCGCCGCCGGCGCGATTATCGACTACGCGGGCTACGCACCGGCGTTCTTCGCGGCGGGCGGCGTCGCCGTCGTCGGCGTGCTCTTGGCGCTTCGAGCGCCGGAGCCGAAGCGGGTGTAAGTCCGCCATGTCGTCGTGTTCTGACCCGTGTCTCCCGCCCCCGTTGCCGCGGCTACTTATACATTGACTATTCAGTTTAGTTATGTATGCGGGATGCAGATGACTACGTATGGCTCGCGCAGTTAATCCCGTTCGAACCGATTACTCGAACATCCAGATGGGCCTCATGGGGACGCTCATCGTCGCTGGGATTGCGGTGCTCATGATACCGTTCGCGCCGTTCATCCTCCTCGGACTGGTTTGGCGGCTGTTCCACTAAGCGGCAGAGCCAACCACCCACTGGCCTGTCATTGGCACGCGTTTTTTCCGACCACGTTGACCGGCGAGCGCCCCGATACCCCGCTGAATCTCTCTCGATAACGCTATCGTCGACGTGTGGCACGGCAACGCCAGCGGCGTCTACTCCGACGTGGAGATGCAGAACACCGTCGGACACGCGGGATTCAACTCACCGACGACACCGGTGCGGCCTCGTTTACGACTATCTACCCCGGTTGGTACACAGGCCGCGCCGTCCACATCCATTTCAAGGTCCGCTCGTCGAACGACGCGACGGAAGCCTACGAGTTCACCTCGCAGTTGTTCTTCGACGACGACCGGGCCGACCGGGTGTACGCCCGAGCGCCGTACGTCGACCGGTGAGACGGCCACGATGAACGAAAGGACGACCGAGTAGTCGTCGCGCGGACCGACGGAGAACCTCCGTGACACGGCCGCCACGGCCGGCGACGGCGCTCGCCTCTCGGTCGTGACGCGTCCCGTGGCACCTCGCCGTAACGACAGACTCCACTAACTGAAGTATATATCGAGTATCTGGTGGTAGCGATTTCGATCGAGTGGAGGCAACTGTTCAAAATCACGTGGAAACGTGTGTTTGAGGCCGTCTTAACGTCTCTTCTCGCTCGCAAGCATCTAAATGTAGATAAAATAATAGTTAGGTGCTGAATCATCGTTTGAACCCCTTTTAGCGCGTTTATTCGGGCTATCTCGTGTGTATAGTAGTTTCTCGAAAGCAGTATAACCAATTTGAGTAGTATCAGATATTGTCGGTTATATTTCATAGGGCTGACCGGGAACGAGACCGACTCCCCGAGGTCTATCCTCCGCGGTCGAACTCGTCGACGTGGTTGCGGGCGGCATTGTCGCCACTCGTCGCGCCCACCACGTCGTCGAGCGCCGGGTCAACCACGAGTCCGAGCGGTCGCCTACGTATTGAGGTCGAAGTCGTTCCGGACGAGTTCGATGAGTCGCTCGACGGCCTGCTCGCCGTCGCTGCCGTCGGCGGTGATGACGATCTCCTCGTCCGGACCGACGCCGAGCGAGAGGACGGCGATGCTGCTTTTGGCGTCTACTTCCGTCTCTCCGCCCGCTTTCCGCACGGCTCCCGCGCTCCTCACGTCGATTTACAGCGACATCGAGACGGCAGCGGAAAACCTCTCCCGGGAGCGCGGCGTTATCGAACCGGACCCGTCGGTCGGCGCGGACTTCGATACGCAGAAAGAGACATACTTCGACCGCTTGCGGGACATGGCGGAGTTCTATCAACGGGAGTGACCCCGACCGCGGCGGCGTGGCCCGCCGACTGGAGACAACTGGCCGCGTCGATGCCACAGACACGGGAACCGTAGACGACCGCGTCGAACGCGTGCCGATGCGATCGAGCGCGCTCTACGTTTCGTGACCTCACTCTCGGTGGTGTTACAAGCGTATATCTGTAATCTATAGTGTCTATTGCGTATCCGAGCGAAGCACGTGACCGCCCGGTCTGAAACAGTTTCCAACCCACATGGAAGGGGGTGCACGGCGGCCCCGATCAGCGGCGACCATTCCAACCGGCGTTACGGTTCCGCTGGTCGCCCGCTCGCCGCCGAGCCACTCCAACGACACTCGAAACCGTGCGTTCGCGTAGCGATCACGGATCAAGTCCCCACGCAGTGCGACCAGCCCTGTTTAGTGCTTTCACTCGGAGTGGAAACGCAAACCTCAACCCAAGTCATTCGTACTCGTGGCATTACAACGCAGATGACTCCGGAACGATCCGGTTGTCGCACACAGAGGCGGACGTTCCGAAAGCGGTTCCCCGCATGCAACGGTCCCGTTTCGAGACGGAGACGTAGAGCCCTCCGCCGAATGATGGTCGGTGAGACAGCCGATAACTTGGCCCAGGGTTGCTTTCTCGACTAGCGTTCGATTCAGTAGTCGTGACTGTGCTAACCCACGCTCCAAACCCAAATATTTAATCAGGGTGGAAATCATGTGTTATCGTATGGCAACCAACAAACCACGAACGCTCGAGGCGGTTGAGCGGACTCTCGAACTCGTCGACGC
Organism: Haloferax chudinovii; assembly: GCF_042663345.1. Lineage (NCBI taxonomy): Archaea > Methanobacteriati > Methanobacteriota > Halobacteria > Halobacteriales > Haloferacaceae > Haloferax > Haloferax chudinovii. Next base: position 37,846 of record NZ_JBHTAB010000012.1, on the reverse strand, counting down.
GCTAGTGGAGGAGGACTCACTCGGGGTGACGGAACTGTCGGAGCGAACCGGACTGCCGACGAGCACCGTCTACGTCCACCTACAGACGCTCCGAGAGAACGATTACGTCGTCAAGGAGGGGAGTAAGTACCGACTCTCGCTTCAGTTCCTCCACTACGGGGGCAAGATCCGAGAGCGGCTTCCGGTCTACCGACACGGGCGAAAGGTCGTCCATGACCTGGCGAAAGAGACCGGTGAACTGGTCAATCTCGCAATCGAGGAGAACGGTCGCGGCGTCGTGATATTCATGGCGCGCGGCGACAACGCCGCCGTCGACCTCGCGCCCGTGGGGAAGCACTCGTACCTCCATCGACCGGCCTTCGGGCGGGCCATCCTCTCGTGTTTCTCCGACGACGAGGTGAACGACATCGTCGACAAGTGGGGGCTTCGAGCGGTCACGGAAAACACCGTCCGTACGCGCGAGGCGCTCTTCGAGGAACTCGACGCCACGCGAGAACGCGGGTACGCTATCGAGCGAGACGAAGGCGACGTCGGTATCAGCTGTGTCGGCGCGCCGATTCAGGACATCGAAGGCAATCCCGTCGGCGCGATCAGCGTGACCGTCCCGTCGAACAAACTCCGAGACGACCGCGTCGAAGAGGAACTCTCACATAAGATTCTCAACGGAACCAACATCATCGAACTCAAGATAGAACACGCGTAACCGATGATACGTGTTTCCACGTCAGTTGGAAACGTCGTCGAAACGGTCTGACGGGTTCTCCGTGTTCGTCACGCTCGCTCGACGGCGACGTGGGCGGCGGTTCGAATCGCGTCGACCATGCTCGACTCGGATGCGATTCCCTGACCCGCGATGTCGAACGCCGTGCCGTGGTCGACGCTCGTCCTGATAATCGGCAGTCCGACCGTCATGTTGACGCCGCTGACAGTGTCGGTACTGTCGAAGCCGAGCATCTTGATGGGGATATGTCCCTGGTCGTGGTACATTGAGACGACGCAGTCGTAGTCGCCGGCGGCCGCCTTGACGTAGACGGTGTCCGGCGGAATGGGCCCCTCAGCGTCGATGCCCGCCGCACGGGCCTGTTCGACCGCCGGTTCGATGGCGTCGTCGTCTTCTGTTCCGAGGAGTCCGCCCTCTCCGGCGTGGGGATTCAAGCCGGCGACGGCGATCGTCGGATCGTCGATTCCCAAGTCGTGCAACCCCTGATCGGTGACCGTAATGGTGTCGAGGACGTTCTCCGTCGTCACGAGGTCGCAGGCCTCGCGGAGCGGGACGTGCGTGCTCACGTGCGTGACGCGCAGTCCCCCCTCGATGAGCATCATCGAGTAGTTGTCCGTCTCCGTGTACGCCGCGAGCATCCCGGTGTGGCCCGCGAATTCGCTTCCGGCCCGTGCCGTCGCCTGCTTGTGAATCGGAGCCGTCGCGATGGCGTCGATGTCGCCTGCGATGGCGAGTTCGATGGCGCGTTCGATGTACCCCAGCGAAGCTCGTCCGTACGCTTCGTCGATTTCGCCGTGGGCGAGCGACGCGACGTTGTCGAGGTCGAGTACGGACAGCGTCGACGGGTCGGACCGAACGTCAGCGACGGTGTCGACCGCCTCGACGGTCAGGTCGCTCCCGCACTGCGCTACCGCGTGCCGGACCGCGTCTGCGTCACCGATGACGACGACGTCCGCGTCGTCGGTCACCTGCGGTGCTGCTTTGACGATTATCTCGCTTCCGATACCACCGGGGTCTCCCATCGTCACGCCGACGAGGGGTCTCTCTGCTCCCGTCATCACCGCGTACCGATGAAGTCGAGGCAATTAACTATTGTCGTCGGGTCACCGAACGACCCCGCCTTGGTCACAAGCAGCGTCTCGTCGGCTGAACCACCGCGAATTCTGGTGAGCGGAATCCCCTCCGCGAGTTCGATTCCCGTCAGTTCGAGCGACGTCACGTCGAGTTCGTCGAGCACCGCGATGGTCGTCGAGCCGCCGGTCGTGAACAGGCCGGTCAGTGGCCGCGACTCGTGGACTCTTCCGACGGTCGCGCGCAACGCCGCCGTGATTCGGTCTTTGACGGCGGCTTCGTCGAGTCCGAGCGCGTCCGCGGTCCGATTCACCCCGTCGACGGCGCCGGGAGACGCGGCCGACGCGACGACAGCGAAGCCGTGGACGCGCTGTGCGTCGAGAAGCGGGCCGAGCGCAGAGGCCGCGGCTTCTTCGGGGCGTTCGAGCATCGCCTCGGGGTCCAGCACTACGAGCGCGTCGTCCGGGACTGCGGTGAGTTGCTCGAACGACGTCTCGCTGACGCTCCCGGCGACGCCGAGTACCGCCCCCTCGACCCCGGCTGAGGGTGAGAGCGATAACGCCCCCGCGAGTCCGCCGCTCCCCGCGTAGGCCACCCCGGCGGCGAGTCGGTCGGCCGCGTCGGCGAGCGACCGAAGGTGTGTCTGAGATGTCGCGTCGGCGACGACGACGGTCGGCTCGTTGTGGTGTCTGTGTATCTCGGTGAGTCGCGACCGGACGGCCTGTTGTCCCGCGTTTACGATGCCCGTGTGTACCGTTTCGACGGGATATGGAATCGACGAGAGCAACTCCACGACGGACGACGCCGAGGGGAGATTCTCCGAGTCGGTGAGCGTCTGGAGGACCGGTTTACCGTCGACCAGTTGGACGCCGCCTTCCGTAGTCCGTCCGTTCGCGGGGAACGCCGGCGCGAGCAACAGCAGGTCCGGCGTCGCGGCGTCGAGGAGCGCCGTCAGTTCGTCAGTGACGTTCCCGCGGAGCGTCGAGTCGAGTTTCTTGTACAGGACGGGCGCGTCGTGCGCTGTCACGACGGTTCGAACCGAGTCGTACGCCTCCGTCGGCGACGATTCCCGCGTCTCCGTGTCGACGACGAGAACGTCACAGTCCGTCGGTGCGGTCGGGTCGAACACGACGTTCGTCCGATACCCCCGACTGGCGAATCGGCTCCCGGTGTCGTTCGCTCCGGTGATGTCGTCTGCGATGACGACAGCATTCAACTCGGTCATACTGTCTGGTTCCCCCCGGTCCCCATGAATGTTCGGCCGTTCTGTGCTACATGTCAACAATAGTTAGAAATGTATTTACATTACAGTCATGAATCAGATTTCATGGCATCGAACGAATGCCGAGACAGCGAGAGGAGTGTCACCCGACGCAGGAACGTCTTGAGAGCCGTCGGCGGCTCAGCAGTCGCCGGGCTTGCGGGGTGTATCGGCGGCGACGGTGGTGGCTCAGGGTCGACGCCGACAGACGGCAGTACGACCGGTTCGGTACAGGAAAACGGTTGGCCGGATTACAGCGGGCGCGAGATGCGCGTCGTCACCGACGAGTGTTCGGACGTGTTCAAGCGCGTCTGGGAGGACGCGTTCGCCGAGTTCGAAAACCAGACTGGCGCGTCTGTCACCCTCGAATGCGGTGCAGAGGGTCAGAGCATTCAAGAGCGTATCATTCAGCTCATTCAGTCCGGCAATCCGCCGGAGCTGTTCCCGACGTCGGTGACGCAATCGACGCAACTCCAGAACCAGGGGACGCTCGCGCCGATGACCGACTTGGTCGAGACGGTTACGGACCGACTGGGTATGCCCCACGAGCGGTCGTTTCTCGAACGCGACGGCGAGCACTATACGATTCCCTTCTTCGCGATTCCGTACCTGCAGTGGTACCGAGAGGACATCGCCGAGTCGAAGCCGGACTCCTGGGAGAACATGGTCAGTTGGATGGAGGAAGCCAGCAACTCTGACGAGGTGACCGACGCGACGCTGCTCCCGTGGTCGACGCACTACTGTAGCGAACTCGTCGCTCAATGCTTCCTTCGGAGTAACGGCGCAAACATGGCGACTCGGAACGACGACGGCGAGGTCGTGGTCTCTATCGACCAGGGAGAGAACCGCGAGCGCTGGATCGAGATGCTCGAATTCCGCAAACAGCTCCAGCCCTACACGGGTCCCGGCTCGGACATCGGCTGCGAGGAGCGAATCAACGCGCTTCACACCGAATCGGCGGCGCACACGACGTACGGCGGTGCGCGGCCGAAGATTCAGTCGATCGAACGCGACCGCGACTTCCACCAACACATCCGCGCCGAGCCGATTCCGGGCCCCGACGGCCCCGGGGAGTTCTTCGGCGTCATCAAGTCGATCTGTTCGTTCGAGGGATCGAACACAGACATGGCTAAGACGTTCCTCGACCGGTTCATCTTCCAACCGGAGTACTACGAGCGCTACATCAACATCCAGAACGCGCCGCTGTACCCGAAACAAAAAGAGGAGATCGACATGCGGGAGAAGCTCCCGGACTCCTACACCGACGAGGATATCGCGGCGTGGAAGTCCGTGACCGACGCGATTCCGCCGGCGCACGAGACCAGCCCACCGAACCCCTACGTCGATTCGATCTTCACGACGCGACCGGGGTCGACCGCCATCTCGCTCGTGATCAGCGAGGACATGGACCCCGGCGAGGCGGTCGACCAAGTCGCCGAGAGCGCTCGCGAGTCGCTGAATCAGGCGAAAGGGCCGTAACGACGCGTGAATCTCATTACAGACACCGGGGTCCGTCGTCACGATGTGCCGAAGGCCCCGTAACCACGACAGTGGACTCCGTTACATTCCAAACGACACACCGACTCAAACACGATCTCAACAACAGATGACCAACGAACTTCACGGCGTAAACCCCCCGCTTATCACCCCGCTCGACGCTGATGGCCAACTGAAAGACGACGCGTTCAGAGACGAGATTCGCTACCATATCGACGCCGGCGTTTCCGGCGTCGTCGTCGGCGGAAGCACCGGCGAAGGGATGCGAATGAGCAACGACCAGCTCCAGCACCTCTACGAAGTCGCGGTCGACGAAGTCGACGGCGCGGTTCCCGTAGTCGCGGGAGTTATCGCGCGGCAGACGCACGAGGCCACCACCAAAGCGGGGCTCGCCCGCGATGCTGGCGCCGACTTCCTCATGGTGATGCCACCGACGGGGTACGCCGGCTCGCATATGGCTGACAACGACTCGATTCGCGACTACTATCGCGCGATTGCGGACGTCTCCGAGCTCCCAATCGTCGTTTACGACGTCATGTCGTTGCTCGACCTCGACGCGGAACTCGTCGGCGACCTCGTCCGGGACATCCCGGAGATCGTCGGCATCAAGGTCAGCAGTACGCTCGATAACTTGACGCACTATCTCCGAGCCATCGGCGACGACGGCTTCGTGCTCGGCGGGATGAGCATCGCGCAGTTCCCGACGTACACGCTGGGCGTCAACGGCGGTATCGTGGGTATCAGCAGTGTTTGCCCGCGTATCTCCGTCCAAATCTGGGAAGCCACGCAACGCGGCGACTACGACCGCGCTCGCGAGCTTCACCTCTCTATCGTGCCGCTCATCCGCGCCGCGATGGAGGACTACGAGTCGAACTTCCCGGCTGGCGAAAAAGCCGCCATCGACGTCCTCGGGCGCGACTCGGGCCATCTCTTCCACCCGTTCGACGAGGTGGCGAACAGCGACGAGAAACGCGCGGCGATCGAGCAGGCCGTTGCACACATGCACGAACGGGGAACCAGAGAAATGGTCCCCGCCGACGATTAGGTCAGTAGTCCCCCGTCACGGATCCGTCTGCCATCCAATCGCGACGCAGACGCCGGTGCGCTTCCTGCCTGCGACGACCCAGCATACAGTCAGCGTCCCTCTGCCGACTTCCTTTCTGTGCCACCCAGGCACCGGTCCCGACGCGTGTCGGTTCGGAAGCCGAGGCACCCGTCACCTCGTGTGTCACTGTTGGTGACTCTCCCAGACGGTTCGTAAAATCCCGCTCTCGGGTCGGCGTTACCAGTCGACCCAGTCTCGGTCGGCAATTCGTAGCTCGCGGTCGATATCGCCGATACGAGCAAGTTCCTCCGACGCGAGTTCGATGTCCGCGGCTTCGAGGTTTCCTCGGATGTGGTCTTCGCTCGACGCCTTCGGGATGGGGTGGACCCCGTCTTTCGAGAGCAGCCACACGATGGCGACCTGCGCCTCGCTGAGGCCGTTTTCGCGGGCGATGTCGGTTATCTCCGGAATCTCGAAGACCTCGCCCCGGGCGAGCGGTGAGTAGGCAACGACGTCGATATCGTGACCGTGACAGTACTCGATGAGGTCCGGCTGCGGGAGCAGCGGATGCAGTTCGATCTGATTGACGGCGATTGGGACGTCGCAGGCGGCCCGCGCCTCGTCGAGCAGGTCGGTGGTGAAGTTACTCACGCCCACGTGTCGAATCAGGCCCTCGTCCCGGAGTTCGGCGAACGCGCCTAACGTGTCCGCGGCGTCGTAGTCCTTCGCTGGCCAGTGAACGTAGAGGACGTCGACGTAGTCCACGCCGAGGCGGTCGAGGCTCTCGGAGACCGCTTCGGGGACGCGGTCGGACGCGAGGTCGCCCGGCCAGAGTTTCGTCCCCAGGGTTATCTCTTCGCGGTCGACGTCCGCCCGTTCGATTCCGTCGCCCACGTAGGCTTCGTTGTCGTATAGTTGCGCCGTGTCGATGTGGCGGTAGCCCATCTCCAGCGCCGTTCGTACGCTCTCCGCACAGGCGTCCGGGTCGGTGTTCTGCCACGTTCCGAAGCCCACTCTCGGCTCTCCAAATACCATGGTCATCAGTACATTCTCGCATACTCCTACAATAATCTATGGGGGAGGATACGGCTTCGAGAGTCGCGCTCCGCCCGCTTTCGTCCTTTTCACTCGCCCGGGTGACTGCGGTGATGCGAAGATTTTTACCATTGGTTCATGAAGAATTGGCACGTTCCATGAGTACAATCAACAAGCATGGCTCTCGGGCTCGAGAACTACGAGACGAGGTGTTCGAGTTCCTCTCGAAGAAGAAGGTACTGGCCGCGCTGACGATTCTCCCGCCGATGTTGCTCTTCACGTTCGTGAATCTCGTTCCGATTGTCGGCGTCATCGGCGCGAGTTTCTTCAGCATCAACGCCTTCTCGAACGAGTGGCAGTGGATCGGCGTCGCCAACTTCGAGACGCTCTTGTCGAGCAATTCGTTTTACGATGCGCTCAGCCGGTCGGTCGTCTACGCGGGCGGTTCGGTCGTCATTCAGGTTGTCTTCGGCACCACCCTCGCGTTGCTACTCAACCGGTCGTTCAAGTTCGTCAACATCGCGCGGACGTTCGCGATTCTCCCGTATCTCATCCCGAACGCGGTCATCGGCTTCATGGCGCTCTGGATGCTGAATTCCCAGTGGGGAATCGTCAACCAACTCGCCGTCCAGATCGGGCTCACCGAGGGATACGTGTCGTTCTTCGGGAATCAGGCCTCGGCGATGCTCGCGGCGATTCTCACGAGTAGTTGGAAGGACTCTATCTTCGTCACGGTAATGGTGCTCGCTCGGCTGCAGGCCATCCCGGAGAGCTTCTACGAAGCCGCGAAGATGTCCGGCGCGACGGCGTACCAACGCTTCCGGGATATCACTCTCCCGAACCTGAAGGGCGTGTTCTTCATCGTGTTGCTGCTGCGCGCGGTATGGATGTTCAACACCTTCGACTACATCTGGGTCCTCACTCAGGGCGGCCCCCGCGGGGCGACGACGACCGCACCCATCTACGCGTACAACGTCGCCTTCGGGACGAGCCGACTCGGTATCGCGGCGGCCGTCTCGACCGTGTTGTTCCTCGTGTTGTTGGTCGCGGCGGTGTTGTACTTCCGCATCTTCGAACCGTCCGCGGAGGTGCGTGCAGAATGAGCATCCGCAACGACATCGGGCAGAAGTGGTCGAGCGTAAAACAGCGGACCGTAGACAAGCCGTGGAATCCGCTGACGCATCTCTCGCACCAAGGTCGGTCGAGAGGGTGGAACCTGCTTTTGAACGTCCTGTTGGTGCTGCTGCTCTTCGTCGTCGTCTTCCCGATCTTCTGGATGGTCAGCACGGCGCTGCGGCCGACCGACATGATTTACAACGTTCCGCAGACGCTGTTGCCGCAAGCCGTCTCGGTCGAGAACTTCGTCAATACGTTCGAGGGGACGAACTTCCCGACGTACTTCACGAACAGCATGATTCTCTCGGTCGGCGTCGTCGGCGTCACGACGTCGATGTCGACGCTGGCAGGCTACGGGCTCACGCGCATCGACATCCCACACAAGAAGACGTTCGCGAGAATCATCCTCTTCGGGTACATGTTCCCGCAGATCCTCCTCGCGATCCCGATGTTCATCTTCTGGAGTCGCATCGGCCTCATCAACAGTCACCTCGGTCTCATCCTCGCGGTCACGGCGACGGCGCTTCCGTTCGGCATCTGGCTGATGTGGAAGTTCTTCCAGAACGTCCCCATCTCGCTCGAGGAATCCGCCCAGATGGCCGGCGCGTCACCGTTCCGCGCGTTCTACGAGATCGCACTGCCGATGGCGAAACCCGGCGTTATCGCGGTCGCGATCTTCTCGTACGCGACGGCGTGGGGCGCGTACACGATTCCCCGAATCATCATGCCGACCAGTGAGAACTGGCCGCTGACCGTCGGTATCCACATGTTCACGATTCAGAAACAGACGCTCTGGGGAGAGGTGATGGCCGCGAGCGTGATGATGGTGATCCCGGCGTTTATCTTCGTCTTCGCGCTCCAGAAGTACCTGCTCGAAGGCTTCGAAGTCGGCGGACAGATGTAACGCTCGACCGCAGTCACCGCTGTCCCCTCGTTTCACCCTCGCAGTCGACTGAGAATCTGCACCCACCGAAACGTATAATGGGACAGTCTCACAAGATGTATATGGTTGTTAATCATGACTATTGAGGTCAGCTCCCTGCGGAAAGAGTTTAGTTCGCCGTCCGGCACAATAACGGCTGTCGATGGCATCGACTTCAGCATCGACGAAGGCGATTTCTTCACGTTCGTCGGCCCATCGGGGTGCGGGAAGACGACGACGCTCCGCTGTATCGCGGGGCTCGAAACGCCGACGAGCGGGAGCATCCGATTCGATGGCGAGGATATGACGGGGAAGCCGGCTCACAAGCGGAACTTAGCGATGATGTTCCAGAACATCGCTCTCTACCCGCACATGAAAGTAAAAGAAAACATCTCCTACCCGCTGAAAGTCCGGAACGTCCCGAAGCAAAAACGATACGAGAACGCCGAGGAAGCCGCGGACATCATGCAGATTCGCGAGTTGCTGGAGAAGTACCCCGGCGAACTCAGCGGTGGCCAGCAACAGCGAGCGGCCTTAGCGCGAACCATCGTCCACGAACCCGAAGCATTCCTGATGGACGAGCCGCTGAGCGACCTCGACGCGAAGCTCAAAGTCGAGATTCGCAAGGAGATCCAGCGCGTCCACGACCGCGTGAAGAAACCGACGATATACGTGACGCACGACCAGGAGGAGGCGATGACGATGAGCGACCGTATCGCGGTGTTCAACGACGGCGGCATCGAGCAGATCGGAACGCCGAACGAACTCTACCAGCGGCCGGCGAACCGGTTTGTGGCGAACTTCATCGGCAACCCGTCGATGAACTTCTTCGACGGCACCGTAAACCGCGCGAGCGGCGAGACGGTCGTCGTGTCGGTCGACGGTCGAGACGTCGAACTTCAGGTGGTCGATTCCACGCCGGTCGGAGTCGGTGACGAGATCACGGTTGGCGTCCGACCCGAAGACGTCAGACTCGACCGGAATGACGGTGATCTCGAAGGCGAAATCACCCTCATCGAACGGATCGGAAAGCAGATGCTGGCGACCATCGAGGGCCCGCAGGGCGAAATCAGGGTGACGCTCCCGGCCGACAACTCCTACGGAAAAGGAGAGGTGATTCGCCTCGCTATCGAGACTCGGGCGACGCATCTCTTCGATTCCGGGTCCGACGATGTCGTGACTCGCGGCCCGGACGTGTGACGAGGTGACCGATGAACTGGCTGCGTCACCGCGATTCGACCGTGCTCGACCGAATCAGGAATCCAGCGTACACGGGGGACAATCGGTGTCTCCCCTGTACTAGCGTGAACGCCGTCTTCGCCGTTGCCCTCGCGGGAGTCGTCGCGTGGGTGGGATCGCCGCTCTTGGGTGCTATCGCCCTCGCGGCGTCGGCCGCGGCCATCGGTCTCCGGGGGTATCTGATACCGGGTACACCGACGCTGACACAGCAATACCTCCCCTCGCGGGCGATGGCGTATTTCGAACACGGGCCGGAACAGACGGTCGTCGATTCGCACCCGGAATCCGTCGACGTGACTGACGGCGACCGCGACAACGTCCTCGTCGAAAACGGCGTACTTGTACCGTGCGACGGCGGGGCCGATTTCTGTCTGACGGACGCCGTTCGTCGTGCGTGGACGGACGCAATCGATGCCATCGGTGCCGACGTAGATACCGCGCTCTCGATGTCCGTCTTCGTCGATGCCGAGCCGTCTGACGTGGTTGTCGACGACTCGGCCGGCGGCTTCGCCGTCTCCGTCGACGGGGCGCACGTCGGTCGGTGGCCGTCGCGCGAAGCGTTCCTCGCCGACGCGGCCGGTGCGGTTGCGTTGGCGGACGAACTCTTGGGCTGGCACGGGCTGTCTTCGAGAACGCGCGGCATCGCCCTCGGCGAGCTTCGACTGTTCCTCGACCGCTGCCCGACCTGCGGCGGCGAACCCTATTTTCAGCATCGAACCGAAGAGACGTGCTGTCGGACGCGAACCGTCACGACGATGCGGTGTGCGGACTGCGACGCCTCGTTCGTCGAAGTCGTCGGCGCGTGACCCGTTTTCACTACCGTCTGCGGTATCTTTAATATCCCCGCCCCAACTCTGTGAAACAGACGCATGCTATCTTCACCCAAGAGAGTCGAGAGTGCCGAACACACCGTCGTCTACCACGGTGACGGCGAGTTCTCGGCGTGGCCCTTCAACGGCGGGATGTGGAAGACCGACGATGGCGTGGTCGTCGCGTTCATCAACCACGACTGCGATTACTCGGTGCCCGAGAACCTCCACGACGCCAAGGTCGTTCGCTACGGGAGCGTCGTCTCTCCGACCGAGAACAAGCAGAACCAGTTGAGCCACGCGCGGATCGAGACCTACGGCTCTATCCGTGCGATGCGAACTACCGACGGCGGCGACACGTGGACAGACGACGGCGTCATCTCGGATAACGTCGAGACCTCCGAACAGGTGCTCTACAACGAGATTCCGGACGTCGAGCCTCACGACTTCTCGAACCGGGACACCCTCATGGCCTGTTGGTCGTCTCCGCATTCAGCGGCCTCGGACGCGGTTCCCTGGGTGAAACTGTCCGACGACGGTGGTAACTCGTGGAGCGACGCGAAGCGTCTCCCAATGTTCGACTTCGAGCGAATACAGGGCCGTCCGTCGTACATCACCCGCGAAGACGGCACGCTCCTGTTGATGCTCACAGGGAAAACGGGCAGCGACCCCCACGACGTGCCGATCGTGTACGCGTCGTTCGATGGGGGGCAGAACTGGTCGTTCCTGTCGCAGATCGGCGGGAGCGAGAAGTACCGCATGCTGTGTCCCTCGCCAGTCCTGCTTGAGGACGGGACGCTCGTCGCGGCCGTTCGGTGTAAGATATCAGTCGACTGCGAGTGGACCGAAATCTACCGCTCGACCGACGACGGGCGCAACTGGTCGTTCGTCTCGCGCGTGAACGACCTCGGCGCACCGAGCAAACTCTTGGAGTACGATGGCTCGCTCGTGTGCATCTACGGCTACCGCCACCCGCCGTACGGCATCCGCGCCCGCGTGAGTCACGACGACGGTTCCACGTGGAGCCGCGAATGGGTTCTCCGTGACGACGGCGCGAACTACGACCTCGGCTACCCGCGGGCGGCCGTGCTCGACGACGGGACCATCCTTGCCACGTACTATTTCAACAAACAGGACGACGACGTCGCCGTCGACGGGGGTCCACGACACATCGCGGCCACCAGATTCGACCCGACAGAACTCCTCGCCGAGCGATGACCGCCCTGCGAGCAACCTCGTAACCACGCTTTTGCCACTAGCCGTGGCACCGTCTCGTCAGATGAGGCGCTGTTTCGATGCACCCCTACTAGTGTCTCGCTCGTCGTTTGCGGCGCAGTCCGTGGGAACTGCTCAGTCCCCGAGTAGATATGCGACGAAATCACCGAAGACGTGATTCTGCCAAGATAGTATAGTATAAAATAAACACAATTATGGAGCAGATACTCTTCCTCGCATTCGACCACGATATTAATTCCAAATGGAATTTATAATTTTATCACATTTATAAATCGAATTACCACTATATATCTATTTTTATCCGGAAAATTCACTAATATGCTCGACTATGAGAAATGTGGCTGATACTTCGTAGCGGAGCGACACCTTATTCTCGAAGAACAATATTGTATATATTTTCCTATGGTGTGGTGCTATCATGAGTCGGCCTTCGCTACACTGCTTGACTCACGCGCGTCCCGTGCGGATGGACACGACCAACAAACTGCGCTGTATATCGTGAAAACCGGTACCGACGCACCACGACCCGTCGCTCTGACCAGTGGAAATCGAAGTGAACGCTATCCGCTCGGTCGCGAGCAACGCTCCCGAACGGCTACCAAGGTGAGAGCGCTCCCACTACTTGCGGTCGAACTCGTCGTCGACCATCGCCAGCGCCCCGCCGGAGTTGAAAAGCAGGCGACTCACGACCACCCACGTCGGCACCGCGAGGACGACCAGCGCGACGGTGGTCGCAAGGGGCGACAGCGGCGGCAACAGCCCGCGGTAGAACCACACGATGGCGAACGTCAGGACGATGCGGAGCATCGGCTTGACGGCGAGGTTCATCTGTCGTCGTCTCCCCGTCCGTCGGTGACGAGCGTCGGTTCGGCGTCGAAGTTCTCGATGCTGAAGCGCTCGTCGACGGCCTGCGCGGCGCTCGGAACGCCCGCGCCGGCCTCGAACTCGTCGACGTGGATACAGGCGGCCTTGTGGCCGCCGGTCGCGCCCGCCACGTCGTCGAGCGTCGGGTCGACCGACGTGCACTCCTCGGTGGCCGCGGGGCACCGCGGGTTGAACGAACAGCCCGACGGCGGGTCGAGCGGCGAGGGAACCTCGCCTTCGAGCACCTGCCGATTTCGGGCGAGTTCGGGCACCGGTTGCGGAATCGCGCCCAATAGCGCCCGCGTGTAGGGATGCTGTGGGTTCGAAAACAGCTCGTCGGCGTCGGCGAGTTCGACGATTTCGCCGAGGTACATCACGGCCACGCGGTCGCAAACGTGGCGAATCACGCTGAGGTCGTGGGCGATGAACAGAAGCGTCAGGTCGAACTCCTCCTGCAAATCGTCGAGGAGGTTGAGAACCTGCGCCTGAATCGACACGTCAAGCGCGGAGACGGGCTCGTCGGCGACGATGAAGTCCGGGTCCACCGCGAGCGCGCGGGCGATGCCGACGCGCTGGCGCTGGCCACCGGAGAACTCGTGGGGGTAGCGGTTGGAGTACTGCGGCGGCAGGCCGACCGTCTCCATGAGTTCGTCCACGCGGGCGTCGCGTTCGCCCTCGTAGAGGCCGTGAATCTCCATCGGCTGTTTGATTATCTGGCCGACGGTCTTCCGGCGGTTGAGACTCGACGCGGGGTCCTGAAAGACGATTTGGATGCGCTTTCGCATCTCCGTCATCTCCCGGTCCGACAGCGCCGTCAGGTCGGTGCCGTCGTAGCTGACCGTTCCCTTCGTGGGCTCGTCCAGCCGGAGGACCGACCGCGCCGTCGTCGATTTGCCGGAGCCGGACTCGCCGACGAGTCCGAGCGTCTCACCGCGTTCGATGTCGAACGAGACGCCGTTGACGGCCTTCACCGTCTCGTCGGCTCCGAGCAGGCGGTCGATGAAGCCGTCGTTCTGCGTGAAGTACTTGTGGAGTCCCGAGACGGACAACAGCGGGTCGTCGCTCATCGCGACTCACCTCCGTCGGTCGCGGGCGCGACGCGGCGTCCGCCGTCCGCCTCCGCGCGCTCCGTCTCGATGGTCGACTTCGAGAGATTGTAGCCACGGGCGTGGAGACACGCGGCCTCCCGGCCGGGTTCGACCTCCCGCAGTTCGGGGTCGTACGACTCGCACTCGGCGGTCGCGTGGGGACACCGCGGGTGGAACGAACAGCCCGACGGTAGGTCGGTGAGGTTCGGCACGTCGCCCTCGACGGGCGTCAGCCGGTCTGTGTCGTCGGTCAGCCGCGGAATCGACCGCATGAGGCCGCGGGTGTAGGGGTGCCGCGGGTTCTCGAAGAGGGCGTCCACGCCGGCGCGCTCGACGACGCGACCGCCGTAGGCGACGGCGACGCGGTCGCAAGTCCCGGCGACGACGCCGAGGTCGTGCGTGATGAGGATGATGCTCATCCCGTACTTCTCTTGGAGTCTGTCGAGGACGTTGAATATCTGTGTCTCGATGGTCACGTCGAGCGCCGTCGTGGGTTCGTCGGCGATGAGCACGTCCGGTTCGCAGGAGATGGCCATCGCCAGCAACGCGCGCTGACGCATCCCACCGGAGAACTGGTGGGGGTAGTTGTCCACGCGCGAGGTCGGTTCGGGGATGCCCACGTCGGCCATGAGCTCGATGGTCCGCTCGCGGGCCGCCGTGTCCGACACGTCCTGATGGGTCTTGATGACCCGGCTGATTTGGTCGCCGACGGTGAACACGGGGTTGAGGCTCGTCATCGGGTCCTGGAACATCATCGCGATGTCGTTGCCGCGAATCGACCGCATCTCGGCCTCGCTCTTTTCGAGCAGGTCGTCGCCGCGGTAGCGGACGCTCCCTCCCTCGATGCGACCGGGGCTGTCGACGAGTTGGAGCATCGACAGCGCGGTCACGGACTTGCCGGAGCCCGACTCGCCGACGATGCCCAGCGTCTCACCCTCGTAGAGGTCGAACGACGAGCCGTCGACGGCCTTGACCGTCCCCTCGTCGGTGTAGAACCGCGTGACGAGGTCGCGGATTTCGAGCACGGGCTGTTCGTCCGGTTCGGCGCTCATCGCTCGCCTCCGTCGTTGCGGGGGTCGAGGGCGTCGCGCAGGCCGTCACCGAGCAGGTTGAACCCGAGGATGGTGACGACGATGACGAGCCCGGGGAACACCGAGTACCACCACTCGCCGCTGTAGAGGTAGCCGCGGGCGTTCGACAGCATCAGCCCGAGGCTCGCGTTCGGCGGCTGGATACCCAGCCCGAGGAACGACAGCGCGGCGCTGGCGAGGACGGCCGTCCCCATGTAGAGCGTCCCCTGGACCACGACGGTCGGCAGGGTGTTGACGGCGATGTCCTTCACGAGGATGTGTCGGTCGCTCGCGCCGAGGGACTTCGCGGCGTCGATGTAGTCTTCTTCCATCTCCTTGAGGACGGAGCCGCGCATGACGCGCGCGAAACTCGGGATGTAGACGACGCCGATGACGGCGATGACCTTCACGATGTTCGGGAGGGTGAACGAACTGTACTCCGTGCTCCCCACCCCGAGCACGCCGAGCACCGCGATGGCGAGGATGAGGCTCGGGAAGGAAAACAGGATGTCCATAAAGCGCATGATGACCTCGTCGACCCACGTGTTGCGGTAGTAGCCGGCGATTGCGCCGGCGGTCACGCCGAGCGCCATCGCGAAGCCGACGACGCCGAGCGAGACGGTCATCAGCGTCCGCAACCCGTAGATAATGCGCGAGAGGATGTCCCGGCCGTGGTGGTCGGTGCCGAGGTAGGCCGTCGTCGTGCCGACGACCTCGCCGTCGCTGTTATCGACGAGCATCTCGGTGCCCATCGGCATCGGGTTGTGTTCACCGTCCGGTGCCTCGAACTGCGTCGTCGGGTCGTGGGGGGCGAGAAACGGCGCGAACAGCGCGGTCAGGAGCATCGTGAGGATAATCGCGCTCCCCACGAGCGAGAGGGTGTTCTGGCGGAACTCCTTCCAGAACATCTCGAACTGACTGTGGTGCGTGCCGGGGGCCTGCGCGGCCGGCACCGCCTCGTCCGTGTGGTCTGTCGTTGCCATGTTAGTTTCCATCGTGTCTGATGCGGGGGTCGAGGTAGGCGTACAGCACGTCCACCGCGAGGTTCGCGAAGACGAACACGCTCGCGATGAACAGGATGAGCGCCTGGATGATGCGGTAGTCGCGGCGGTCGATGGCCAGTATCAGGAGCTTCCCGATACCGGGGAGGTTGAACACCGTCTCGGTCAGAATCGCGCCGTTCATCAGCTGGCCGAGTCCGACGCCGATAACCGTCACGACGGGGATGAGCGCGTTCTTCGAGGCGTCCTTGAGGACGATTTCGCGCGCGCTGATGCCCATCGCGCGGGCGGTCTTGACGTAGTCCTGACTGAGCGTGTCCAGCATCTCCGAGCGCATCATCCGGGCGATGAGCGCGGAGTAGGCCGTCCCGAGGGTGATGACCGGGAGGAACAACTGCTGGAGGTTCGCCACCGGGTCGACCCACGGCGGCGTCCAGCCGCCGGTCGCCCACGGGAACGAAAACTGCACCGCGAAGATCATGATGAGGATGATACCCAGCCAGAAGTCGGGAATCGAGATGCCCGACAGCGCGGCGATGCGCGCGGCGTGGTCCGCGGGCTTGTCCTTCCGAACGGCGCTGATGATGCCCGCCGGGATGGCGATGACCACGGCCGTAATCATGCTGAGAATCGAGAGCTCGAGCGTCAGCGGGATGCGCTCGACGATGATGTCTGTCACGGGCGTCCCCTGTTGGACCGTCCACGACACGCCGAAGTCGCCTTGTAGCGCGTCGAACACCCACATGCCGTACTGGACGTACAGCGGGCGGTTGAGCCCCATCTCCAGGCGAATCTGTCTGACGAGCTCTTCGTTGCTGAGCGGGCCGAGCATCACCCGCACCGGCCCGCCCGGCGCGAGGTGAACGAGCGCGAAGACGACGACGCTCACCCCGAGGAGGACGGGAACGCTCAACAGCAGGCGCTTGAGGACGAACCGGGACATGCTCACGGCTGAGTCACCTCCCCGGTCGCCGGAGGCGGTCGACGAGTCCGACGCGAACGCGTGTGCATCGGCTCCTCACTCACCCTTCGAGACGAAGCGGTAGTTGTCTTGGAACGTGCCCACGTCGTAGTCGTTGACGGCGTTGCGCCACGCTTCGAGCTTGTTCACGTAGGCGATGTCTATCTGGATGCCGTGTTCGACGAGGTACTCCTCCAGTTCCCAGACGATTTCCTTCTGTTCCTGTTCGTCCGTCGACGCCTGCGCCTCGCGGAGCTTCGAGACGTACCACTCGTGGCCGTTCGAGAAGTCGCCCTCGGCGTCGTCGGGCGCGGCGGGGCCGCTCGGGGCGTAGATGTCTTCGAGGTCGTCCGACGGGTGGTGCCAGTTGTTGTGGTTGTGGTTGTTGTCGGCGTAGCCCGCGTCGAGCCACGACGTGGCGACCGGAATCGACTGCGCCCAGTCTTCCATCGCGGCGTGCCACGTGTCCGTGCTGTACACCTGGTTGAGGAGCGTGGACTTGTCGACGGCGGTGACGCTGGCTTCGATACCGATTTCCGATAGTTGGTTCTGGATGACGACCGCCTCGTCTTTGAACCACGACCCCTTCGTGGCGATGATGTCCATCTCGAAGCCGTCGGGGTTGCCCGCGAGTTCGAGTTCCCGGCGCGCTTTCTCGGGGTCGTACATCTGCATCTCCTTGAGCTTCGGCGAGGTCCAGTCGTTGTCGGGGTACCACGGTCCCTTCTGGACCGCGCCCTGCCCGTAGAACACCTCGTCGAGAATCTCCTCGCGGTCGATGCCGAACAGCACCGCGCGGCGGTTGTGCCGGTTGCTCATCGGGTTGCCCTCCGACTCCATCAGGTTCACGTACAGCACCTGCGTGAAGTTGCCGGGGACGGACTCGGTCGTGATGTCAGGCTGGCCGCTGAGGCTCTCGAAGTCCTTCGGAGGGACCTTGTCGGTCAGGTCGAGTTGGCCCGAACGGAGGTTCGCGAGGCGCGTGGAGTCCTCGCCGATGAAGTTGAACCTGAACTCGTCGACGGCGGGCGCGCCCTCCTTCCAGTAGTCCTCGTTCTTTTCGAGGAGGACGTGACTGCCGCTTTTCCACTCGACGAATTTGAACGCGCCGGTGCCCGCGCCGGAGGGGTCCTGCGTGAGGTCGGTCGCGAGGCCGCTCGGTCCTTTGCCCTCCGCGGTGTCGCCGCGGGAGCCCTCGGGGACGATGCCTTCAAGCCCGCGCGTGAGCCACCAGTTGAGCGTCCCGAACGGCTGGGAGAGGTTGAGCCGGAGCGTCCGGTCGCCGACGATTTCGGTGTCCTCGACGAACGGGAGGCGACTCTTGACCGGCGAGTTGTTGTCGGGGTTGAGAATCCAGTCGACGGAGTACTTGAAGTCCTCGACGGTCACCTCGTCGCCGTTGTGGAACGTGATACCTTCGCGGAGCGTGTACTCGAAGGCCGTCCCGCCGTCGATGGGGTCGGGAACCTCGGTCACGAGACCGGGCTGGAGCTCGGAGTCGGGCGTCAGCTCGATGACCTCGTCGTAGACGAGGCCGCCGATGGTGCTGGTCGCGGTGTCCGTCCAGAGCGCGGGGTCGAAGTTCCACGGCTCCGCGGCGAGCGCGACGTTGACGCGGACGGTCTCTCCCGAGTCCCCCGATGAACTGCTCTCGGTGCTTCCACCGCTCGTTTCGGTCCCGTCGGAGCCACCGGAGCCACCGGAGTCACCGGAGCCACCGCCGGTACAGCCCGCGAACGCCGTCGCGCCGACCGCGCTGGCGGCCGCGATAAATTGCCGTCTGTCCATGTTTATCTCGGTAATGTTGTCGTCTGCCATTGTTTTGTTGAGCTACGTACACACCTTCGTAGCGGTACGCGTGATACCTTAGCTCATGAAACACCGTTATTTATAGCTTTGCCAAACTCTCACAATCTTGGCACTATATCTCACTATAGTCCGGGCGAGTTCGTTGTGCTACCGCTTCCCAAACAGTTTAGCGGGGTGGTTGCAATGTCGGCTTCATGGCGTACGCCAGCACGCTCTCCCTGCGAGAGTTACGACAGGACCTTCACGCCCATCCGGAGTCCGGATGGAAGGAGTTCCGCACGACCGCACTCATCGCCGCCGCGCTCGACGACCGCGAGTTCACGCTCCACCTCGGTTCCGACGCCGTCGCCGAAGACGAGCGACTGGGCGTCCCCGACGACGACGCCGTCGCGGTCGCACTCGAGCGCGCACGTGAGGAAGGCGCTCCCGAGGCCTATCTCGACCGGATGGACGGCGTCACAGGTCTCGTCGCCGAGAAGCGGTTCGGCGACGGGCCGACCGTCGGCGTCCGCGTCGACATGGACGCCCTCGAACGCACCGAGTCGAGCGACGAGGAACATCGCCCCGCGAAACTCGGCTTCGCGAGCACGCACCCCAACGAGATGCACGCGTGCGGCCACGACGGTCACACCGCCATCGGCCTCGGTATCGCCCGCGACATCGACGACGGCGGCGGGTTCGACGGCACGCTCCGGCTGTTCTTCCAGCCCGCCGAGGAGGGCGGCCGCGGCGGCAAGCCGATGAGCGAGACCGACCTGCTCGCGGACGTCGACTACTTCCTCGCGCTCCACCTCGGCCTCGGCAACCCCACGGGGACCGTCATCGCCGCCTACGAGAACCCGCTTTCGAACGCGAAGCTCGACGTGACCTTCGAGGGCGCCCCGAGCCACGCGGGCAACGCGCCCAACGAGGGGCGCAACGCGCTCCACGCGGCGACGGCCGCGGTCCAGAACCTCTACGGGATTCCCCGCCACGCCGACGGCGCGACCCGCATCAACGTCGGGAAGTTCGAGTCGCCCAACCCGCAGAACGTCATCGCCGAGGAGGCGCGCCTCCGCGTCGAGGTCCGCGGCGGGACCGCCGACCTGAACGAGTACATGCTCGGAGAGGCCCGGCGCGTGCTCGACCACGCCGCGGGCATGCACGACGTGTCCGTCGAGACGGGGCTGTACGGGAAGACGGCGACGTTCACGGCCGACGACGAGATGATAGCGGCCGTCCTCGCGTCGGCGGCCGACCTCGACGACGTGACCGAGACGGTCCCGCGACTCGACATCGGGGGGAGCGAGGACGCCTCCTACCTCATCCGGCGGGTTCAGGAACACGGCGGGAAAGCGACCTACGTCGGCATCGGCGCGAGCAACGAGTTCGGCCACCACACCTCGCGGTTCGATATCGACGAGGACGCCCTCGACATCGGCGTCGACGTGGTGTGCCAGACGATGCGAACGCTCTAACGCGGCGGTTCGACCCGGCTGTTCGACCTCGGCCAGCCGCGCGTCTCACCCCCCGTCGCCGCCAGTGCCCCGTAGAACCTGCCACCAACACGCACAGTTATTAGACGTCGTTTGCGAGTTGAGCCGAACATGGAGGCCTCCCAGCAACGACTCCGCGAGGACATCGAAGCGAACGCCCGCTTCGGCGACATCGACGCGCCGGCGGGGCGCGGCCGCACCGTCCTGACCGGGAGCGACGCCGACCGACGTGCCCGCCACTATTTCGTCGAGCGACTGCGCGACGCCGGCCTCTCGGTCCGCGTCGACGCCGTGGGCAACATCGCCGGGCGATGGGTTCCCGAGGGGGCCGACCCCGACGCGGCCCCCGTCGCCGCCGGGAGTCACCTCGACTCGGTCCCCGAGGGCGGCATCTTCGACGGTCCGCTCGGCGTCTACGCGGCGCTCGAAGCCGTTCGGACGCTCCAAGAACGGCAAGCCGACCTCGCGCTCGACCGGCCCATCGACGTCGTCTCGTTCACCGAGGAAGAGGGCGCGCGCTTCTCGCACGGCCTGCTCGGGTCGTCCGTGGCGACGGGCGCGCGGGACGCAGACGACGCGCTCGCGTTCCGCGACGCCGACGGCACGACCCTCGACGCGCACCTCGACGCCATCGACTTCCGCGGGACCGACACCATCGCGGCCGAAGAGTGGGACGCGTGGGCCGAACTCCACATCGAACAGGGGACCGTGCTGGAGTCCGCGGGCGCGGGTGTCGGCGTCGTCGACGCCATCACCGGCATCACGACCTGCGCGGCCGACATCGTCGGCGAGGCCGACCACGCCGGTGCGACCCCGATGGACGAGCGCCGCGACGCGCTGGTCGCCGCCAGCGAGTTCGTCGTGGAGTTCCGGGCCGCGGCCGACGACGTGGCGCAAAATCAGAGTCCGACCGCCGTGGGGACCATCGGGCAGTTCGACGTGACCCCGAACGCGCGCAACATCGTCCCCGGAGAAGTCAGCCTGCAGATGGACATCCGCGACGTTGACTCCCGCGCGATGGACGCCATCGCCGAGCGGGCCGACGCGGCGCTCGACGGAGTCGAAGCCGCCCACCCGGTCGAGACGGAGTTCGACCGCTACCGCGACCAGCGCCCGAGTCGAATGGCCGACAACTGTGTCGCCGCCGCGCACGCCGCCGCCGCGGCCGAGGATATCGACGCCGAACGGATGCATTCCGCGGCGATGCACGATACTGCAAATGTTGCCAGCGTCACCGATGCCGTGCTCCTGTTCGCCCCGTCGGTGGACGGCCTCTCGCACAACCCGCGCGAATGGACGGACTGGGCGGACTGCGCGACCGCGGCGACGGTTCTCGCGGGGACGCTCGCTCGCCTCGCCAGCTCGTGAGTCCCGGTCAGCGGCCTGCCGCTCGCTGACCCGCCTCAGCGGAGTGGATGCCACTCACAACCAGAGTCACGTCTCCTCTGTGGTGTTCCTCGCGGTCGCGCCGACAGTTTCGATATGTGACACTCTCCCTCGACGGGAACCCCCGTCGCGGCTTCGGCCCCGCCCCCTGAGTCGACAGCCACGTTCGGCCGCTAGCTATCGTTTTTGCAGATGACTACGCCTCACCGACCGAGCGCTCGCCACCCGGCTATCGGCTCTTTCTGGGAGAACTGAGCGCTCTGTCACCCCATCTCGAGACGTTGTCAGTATAGACAACGGTTCGGCGACCGATTCACGGTGAGAACCGACTCAAAACCGGTGAGATAGCAGAAGACGGGGAAAAAAGAGATTCCACACATCTGACAACCCTGGGGTCGGGAGGGTTAGGCGTCGCTTCCATCGCGTTACGGGTGACGCACTGGTTCGCGCGCACCACAGAGACCGGTCGTCCCGCGGACGCGCCGTCTGTTGGACAATCATCGATTGATATCGGTCCAGTTCGACGGTCTCGGCACCGATTTCTATCTCACGTTTCGATTGCAAGATATCCGGAACAGCTATCACACCGGATAGACGTTTTCGTAGCATGCCCGAGAACCCCAACACCGATGCCCCGTCCCGGACCCTCAGCACGGTGGACACGGCG
The DNA here is from genome assembly GCF_042663345.1 of Haloferax chudinovii. Taxonomy (NCBI): domain Archaea; kingdom Methanobacteriati; phylum Methanobacteriota; class Halobacteria; order Halobacteriales; family Haloferacaceae; genus Haloferax; species Haloferax chudinovii. Next base: position 15,573 of record NZ_JBHTAB010000012.1, on the reverse strand, counting down.
GTCAGCGTCGTCAGGGCGCTCGAGGAGTTAGACGGTGCGCGCGTCGCCGAGTTGGTCGACTACCTGGGCCTCTCGAAGTCCACGGTGTACAACCATCTGGCGACCCTGCGGAAGAACAACCTCGTCGCCAAGGACGGCGACAGCTACCACCTCAGCCTCCAGTTCCTGCTTCTGGGCGAGTACGTGCGCAACCAGCAGATACTGTATCAGGTCGGCAAGGAGGAAGTCGAGGCGCTCGCCGAGAAGACCGGCGAGTACGCCCACCTCTCGACCGAACAACACGGCTTGCGCATCAGCCTGCTCAAGGTGCGCGGTGAGCGCGCCGTCGGGAGCCAGTACCAGCAGTCGAAGATTCAGCGCCCGGACAACCTCCACGCGTCGTCGACTGGCAAGGCCATCCTCGCGTACCTCCCGCGCAGTCGGGTCGAGGAAATCGTCGACCAACACGGCCTACCGGCGAAGACCGACGCGACCATCACCGACCGCGACGCGCTGTTCGACGAGCTGGACCAGATACGCGAGCGGGGGTACGCCTGTAACGACGAGGAGGAAATCGAAGGCCTCCGCGCAGTCGGCGCGCCGATTCGCGACCGCAACGGCACCGTCCTCGGCGCGCTGAGCGTATCCGGCCCGACGAGTCGCATCAAAGGAGAGCAGTTCCACGACGCCATCCCCGAGATGGTCACGAGCACGGCCAACATCATCGAGGTGAACATGAATATGGCCGCGCGGAGTTCGAACGACGGGCGCTTCGACTGAGCCGCCCGGCCGGGTTCCATGACAGAAATATGCGTGTAATCTTTTGCTGGCGCTCGCACTCGCCGGCGTCCGATGTTTCCCCGGCCAGTTCGGCGTGGCGAGGCCGATACGCGGCGCTCCGCCTGCGGGAACCCACTCGACTCTGTCCGTCTCGAAACACATGTCAAGAATAAATTCTAAATTGCATATTATAGAATTATTGGCTGTTCAGGGGTTGTCGACTCGATAGCGCGCCCCTGATGATGGAATCGGCGACAATAGGCGGTAGTGGGTGGTCTTATGGGGAGCTGACTGCGGATGTCGGTTAACCGACTTCGACACGCTGTTCTATCCTCGGCTGTCCTCAGATAACCCTGTTTTAGAACGTTTAGGGAGCTTGAAACCCAGATAATGGGTGGTGAGAATAGAGCCATTCACAGACCGTGCCTGCTGTTCTGGAATCAAAACGTGTTTGGTGCGAATGCATTGTTCTTATCTGTTAGGATGGCTCGTTTGCGTCGAGTCGAGCGCCTCACGCGACGATTGACCGAGCATCGGCTCGTCGACTGTGTTCGGTCGCCGCAGAGCGCGTGGCTCGTCACCACGCCACCGAAGGCGGTGCCGTCAGTTCAGTCGCGCTTCCAGCGACTCGACGAGCGAATCGTTGCCGATGTAGACCGGCACGCGGTCGTGGACCCCCTCGGGCGTCCCCGAGAGGAGCGACGCTTCGCCGTCGGACGACCGCCCGCCAGCGCACTCGATGATGTAGCCGATGGGGAAGCCCTCGAACTGCTGGCGGAGTTTCCCGCCCGGCGCGTCGGTCTGTGCGGGGTACGCGAAGACGCCGCCGTAGTGGAGAATCTGGTTCACGTCGCCGATCATCGACCCGCCGTAGCGGAGCTTCATTCCCTCTGTCCGTTCCGTCTCGCGGGCGAACGCCTCGAACTCGTCGAACCAGCGGTTGACGCGGCCGCCGAAGCTGAAGATGGCCGGGTCGTCGGGGAGCGTCAGTTCCTCGCGGAGCGGGCGCTTGACGCCCGATTCGAGGATGTACTCGCTGACGACGCCGTCGCGGGCGGCCACGAGCGTCGTCACCGGGCCGTAGAGGATGTAGCCAGCGGCGAGCAGGTTCTCGCCGCCCGTGGGGAGCGGTTCGTCGTAGACGCTGTAGAGCGTCCCCATCACGTTGTTCGGCTTCAGGTTCGTCGACCCGTCCAGCGGGTCGAGCGCGACCGACACCCCCTCGCCGACGTCGATGACGTCGGGGCGCTCCTCGCTGGCGTACTCGCCGACGCCGTCGAGGGGGCGAAGCCGCTTCAACAGCAGTTCGTCGGCGTAGGTATCGGCTTCCAGTTGGCGCTCGCCGCTCGGGTTCGTCCCTTTGTCGTAGACGCGCCGGCCGGGCAGTCCCGCCCGAATCGAGGGCGCGGCCGCACAGAGCGTCTCGACGACGGCGTCGACCACGTCGTCTTCCCGACTCGATGCGTCTGTCATGCGGTCGATACACCCTGTGGAGTCGCGGGCGCGCTGAAGCGGTTCGACTGAGCGCCGACGGGCGGCGCACGGACGGGCGTCGGGGCGGTCGTCATTACCTACACGTCCCGTGGATGAAGTATAGTTCTGTCCCCCGCGTACACGTTGCACGACGCCGACGACGGCGCGGTCGGCGGGTCTTCGACGGCATCGGCGACGGGGTGGACCCCCCGAGTCGTCGCCTCGGCCGCCAACGCGGCTGTATCCGGGAGATTCGTTCCGAGTACTGGCCGGAGCGGGAACAGGACACCGAACCCGCGAGCTTCTAACCGCACCGCCGGTGACCGGCCGAACGTACCAACACGGGCGTACTTTTCACCCGGGAGACTACTGCGCGGCGAACAGCCGTTCGAACACGACCGTCGGGAACTGCGGTTCGAGCCGACTCGGCGGTCGTCCTTTCCGGTCGACGCGCTCCGCCGTGACCCGGCGGGTGATGCCGTCTTCGGCGAGTTCGTAGAGGATTCGCTTGACCGTCGTCGCAGAGAGATCGACCGATTTCGCGATGTGCTGGCTCGCCGCCTGCACCGATTCCTGTTGGTCGGGGCGCAACGCAAGAAGTTCGTGGAGCACCTGCTGGCGGTTCTCCGGGAGCGCGAGCACGCGTCCGAGCGAGACGCAGGGCTGGGGGACCGCCGCGATGCCCGCGGCGACGTCGGCGGCCGTGATGCTCCGATGTCGGTTGCGGACCGCCTCGTCGGCCGCGCCGAACAGCGCCGCGAGCGCGTCGTGGGCGTCGCCGTCGGCCCACTCGGCGATGTCGCGGGCGAGTCGGTGGTCGAGCGTCCGCCGCGACCCGGCCGCCGACGCCCGCGTCATCAGCACGTCGATGAGCACCTGACTCTGATAGGGCTCGAACTGCACCTCGTCGGCCGTGTAGTCGGTCAGTACCGTCTCGTCGGGCGGCGCGCGCCCGATGGCCAGCCAACTGACCGTGCTCGGGAGTCCGGCACAGAGGTCGACGAACGCCTCGCCGTCGAGCGTCCCCGGCTCCCCGAGGTGGTCGACGGCGACGATGGCTCCGGTCTTCGGGCCGTCGAGCGTCTCTTTGAGCCGCGACTGGAGCGCCTCGGTCTTGATGCCCTGCTTGGGCACCGATTCGTCGGCGAGCGCGTCGAGCACGGCGTGATAGAACGCGAACGCGCTGGTCGTCTCGCGCGCGTCGACGTAGACGAACCGCGGCGCGAACGTCGCCTGCACGCGGGTCGTCGTGTGGATGGCGGCGTTGTTGACGCTCGACACGCGGACGAGGCGGTCGAAAAGCGCCGTCACGACCGCCGACTTCCCCGACCCTTTGGGGCCGTAGACGTAGGCGTTCGGCGGGAGGTGGCCGTCGAACACCGGGTCGAGGTAGTCGAGCAGTCGCTCCAGTACCGGACCACAGTTCACCGGGTCGTCGGTGTGCGCGACCGGCGAGAGCGAATCGTAGTCGACGAAGAGGCGAGGCTCACCGTCACGGCGCTGCCGACGTTTAATCCTCGCTTCGATGTCCATGTCGTGGATGATAGTTCCAAAATGGGAGGTATATCAGTTCTGACTGCTCACGGCAGGGGCACCGCGCCGGCCGTGGTGAACACGCCAGCGATGGCGAGCAGGCCGAGGATGAACGTGGTCGTCACGATGGAGGCCGCGGGCGGGTCGAAGTGGGTGCTACCGTGCGCGTAGAAGACGCGTTCGTAGACCTCCCCGAAGAGGCCGCCGAGGACGCCGAAGCCCGCGCCGAGCACGAGCGCGACGGGGACGCTCGCGCCGTCGAGCATGGCCATGCTGGCGATGAACGTCGCCGGGAGACTCATGTGGTGGGTGACGGGTATCTTCTCGACGCCGAGGTTCAAGAACAGCAGGCTCGTCGCGGAGATGCCGAACGGGATGAACAGGCTCCCCGTGCGCGCGAAGATGTACGCGCTGAGGATGCCCACGGCCATCCCGACGGCGGCGACGCCGCTCCACTTGTACTGGTGCGGGAGCCACGGCTCGACCGCGAGGCGGTACGAACCGCCGGTGGCGGTCCCGCCGTCGGTCATCGCCTCGCGTTTTCTGCCCGTCTCGAACGGCGACACGTCGAGGAAGCCCTTGCCGAGCGGGGTCCCGACGAGTTCGTAGCCGAAGACGGCGCGAGCGAGCAACGCGGTCAGGACGACGCCGACCGCGGGCGGGTCGAGCGGGAGCGCGAGCCCAGCAGAGGTCTGACGAACCGCCATTCCGATGATGCCGAAGACGCCGCCCACCGCGAGGATGTCCGGCCGGGTGCCGAGCGCGTACGCGATGTCCTTCGCGGGGTGGTAGTCGCCGTCGGCGGGCGCGGGCATCCCGTCGTTTTTCGCGGCGTAGGCCGCGGCGGCGACGCCGCCCGCGAAGGCGACGTGGGGACCGAAGACGGGACCGAACGCCAGCGGGCCGACGATGCCGGCACCGTAGCCGCCCGCCGCGTCGGCGACGAGGCTCCCGCCCCCGACGAACTCCGTGGAGACGACGTTACCGGCCTCGCCGACGAGGACCATAATACCGGTGAAGACGAACGCCGGCAGTGCCCCGAGAGACGCGCCGAACATCCCGCCCGCGAACGAGGCGATGACGAGCACGAGGATGTCGATGGCTTCGAGGCCGAAGACGATGGCCATCTCACTCGTCCCCCTCGGCTTCGTCTTCGCGCGCCCAGTCGAGCGAGCGGTCGACCGCGTCGTGCCAGCGGTCGTACATTTTATCGACGCGCTCGGCGTCGGCCTCGGGCGAGAACTCGCGGTCGACCTGCCAGTTGTCGCGGAGTTCGTCCACGGTGTCCCAGTAGCCGACCGCGAGGCCGGCGGCGTACGCCGACCCGAGGGCGGTCGTCTCGTCGACCTCCGGCCGGGCGATGTCCGTCTGGATGATGTCGGACTGGAGCTGACAGAGGAAGTTGTTCTTGACCGCGCCGCCGTCGACGCGGAGCGCGTTCAGTTCGACGCCCGAGTCGGCCTCCATGGCCTCGGCCACGTCGCGGGTCTGGTAGGCGATGGATTCGAGCGTCGCGCGGACGAGATGCTCCTTCCGCGTGCCGCGGGTCATGCCGACGATGGTGCCGCGGGCGCGGCCGTCCCAGTGAGGCGCGCCGAGTCCCGTGAACGCCGGGACCATGTAGACGCCGTCGGTGGACTTAACGGAGCGCGCGAGTTCCGCCGTCTGGGCGGCGTTGTTGATGAGGTCGACGTCTTCGAGCCACTCGATGGCCGCGCCCGTGATGAAGATGGAGCCTTCGAGGGCGTACTGGACGGGCTCGCCGGAGAGTTGGAACCCGATGGTCGTCAGGAGACCGTGGTCGGACGAGACCGCCTCGGTCCCGGTGTTCATCAGGTAGAACGAGCCGGTGCCGTAGGTGTTCTTCGCGTCGCCCTCGTCGAAACAGGTCTGGCCGAACAGCGCGGCCTGCTGGTCGCCGAGCGCGCCGGCGACGGGGATTTCCGCGCCGAGGAAGCCGTCAGCGTCCGTGTGGCCGTAGAGGTCTTCGTCCGAGGACGGCCGGACCTCCGGGACCATCTCTTTGGGCACGTCGAACTCGGCGAGGAGGTCGTCGTCCCAGTCGAGCGCCTCGATGTCGTAGAGCATCGTCCGCGAGGCGTTCGACACGTCAGTGATGTGGTTGCCCGTCAGGTTGTAGATGAGCCACGCGTCGATGGTTCCCGTCAGGAGTTCGCCCTCCTCCGCCCGACTGCGGAGGTCGTCGCCGCGCGAACTCTGGAGCTTCAGCGGCTCCGCGTTGTCGAGAATCCACTCGACTTTCGTCGCCGAGAAGTAGGCGTCCGCTTCGAGGCCGGTCTTCTCGCGAATCCACTCGACTTTGTCTTCGGCCTGGAGCTCCTCGACGCGGTCGGTCGTCCGGCGGTCCTGCCAGACGAGCGCGTTGTGGACCGGCTTGCCCGTCTCGCGGTCCCAGACGATGGTCGTCTCGCGCTGGTTCGTGATGCCGAGCGCTTCGAGTTGCTCCGCGTCGAGGCCGGCGTCGGCCAGCCCGTCTACGATGACCTGCTTCGTGTTCTCCCAGATTTCGAGGGGGTCGTGTTCGACCCAGCCCGGATTCGGGTAAATCTGCTCGTGTTTCTCGTAGGCGTTGCCGACGACCTGCCCGCTGTGATCGAAGATCATGAAGCGCGTTCCGGTCGTCCCCTGGTCGATCGAACCGACGTATGTGTCTGTCATGTGTGTTCCGTGCCCTGCCCAATTTGTTATTGCTGGTGTGGGCCTACCAGTAAACAATATATTGAATCGTTATAAATATATCTCTCGGACTGATTTTCGTCGGTGACACTCGGGAAACAACTGTCGTTCGAGTGGGAACTTCGAGAACCCACAACCACCATAAAGGCCCTTTAGCGCGGGACTCCCCGGGCTATTCAGGGCTCGTTCGAACGCGACCGACGCTCGGCGACGAACGTATTCTTCACCGAGAACAATCGTAGAATCATTATATTTACTAGCTACTTGCCACAGATAGTATCGATTCGGCTCGGCTCCGCGAGCGAACGTGTTCGGGGGAACCGACTCGACGGTCCCCCGCGAGGTACGACGCGTATGTCAGACACCACCCTCGACGTGCGCGACCTCCCACCCGCGGAGCGCCATCCGAAGATTCACGCCGCCTTCGACGACCTCGCCGCCGGCGAGTCGCTGACGATTCTCAACGACCACGACCCGAAACCGCTGTTCTACGAAATGCAGGCCGAAGTCGACGCCTTCGACGCCGACAACTACGCGGTCGAACAGCGCGCTCCCGACGAGTTCGCCGCGACGTTCCCGAAGAAGTAGCGTCGCGACCGCGGGTCGGCACCGCGGTCCAAGCCCGTCTCCGTCGGTTCACTACCCTCGCCGAATATGTTCGGCGTCACCGGTAGGATTGCGCGCCACGCTAGGTCACCTATGAGCGCCATTCCCGCCGACATCGACACGGCTCGACAGCCACCGATGACGATTCCGCTCCGGCACTTCGTCGTCGCGCTCGGCTTCCTCGCGGCCGCGGTGGGCCTCCGAGTCGCCCTCGCCGCCGGCGTCGTCGCCGGCACCGCTCGTCTCGCGCACGTCCACCTCCTGCTCGCGGGGTGGGTCTGCGTCACCATCATGGGCGCGATGACGCAGTTCGTCCCGGTCTGGTCCGGCGCCGACCTCCATTCGCGGCGGCTCGCGACCGCCCAACTGTGGGCCGTCAGCGTCGGTCTCGTCGGTCTCGCGGCGTGCTTCCTCCTCGGCGCGTTCGCGTGGCTCCCGCTTTTCGGTGCCGCCGCGTTCCTCGGCTTCTGGACGTTCGCCTACAACGTCGCGCGCACGCTCTCTCGGCTCGACCACTACGACGTGACCGAGCGCCACTTCGGCCTCGCACTCGGCTTTCTCGCGGTCGCCACCGCGCTCGGCCTCCTGCTCGCGGTCGACTTCACGAGCCCGCTTTTCGCCGGCGTCGGCGCAACCCACGGGAGCGTCCGCGCGGCCCACGTGACGCTTGCCGTCTTCGGCGTCGTCGTGACGACCGTGGTCGGCGCGCTCTACCAACTCGCGACGATGTTCACCCAGACGACGCTCCGCGGCGTCGACGTGTGGCTCCGCCGCGTCGAGGAAATCGGCTACCCGCTGGGCGTCGCCGCGCTCGCCGGGGGCCGACTCGTCTCCGACCCGACGCTCGCGCGGGTCGGCGGCGCGCTCGTGGCACTCTCGCTTCTCGGCGTCGCCGCGATTCTCGCCCGTCGCCTCGTCGAGTCGGCCGTCGACTGGACCCCCATGCTCACCCGGTACGCCGTCGCGACCGTCGCCCTCGCCGGTTGGGCCGTCCTGACGCTTCCCGCGTGGCTCGCGGCTCCGCTGGCCGGCGACCGTCTGTTCGGCGCGCCGGGGGCCGACTCGCTGTTTCTGCTTGGGTTCGTCGGCTTCGTCGTGCTCGGGACGCTCTACCACGTCGTCCCCTTCATCGTCTGGGTCCACCGCTACAGCGACCGCCTCGGTCTCGAACCCGTGCCGATGCTCGACGACCTCTACAGCGCCCGCCTCGCCCGCCTCGACTTCGGCCTCGTCCTCGCGGGCGTCGCCGCCGTCGTCGCGGGCGACCTCGCCGGACTCTCGCCCGTCTTCGAGACGGCGGGCTGGACGCTCGTGCTCGTCGGTGTCGCGGCGTTCGCCGCGAACCTCCTGCGAGTCATCTGGGTTCACAGCCCGCAGTCGCTGGTCGGCGACGCGGCCGGGTCGGCTGTCGACGCGGACGACGGCGCGGACTGAGTCGATGCGTTAGAGACGGGTCTTGTGCGCTCTCACATCCCGAACAGTTCGCGCGCGAGAAAGAGAATCGCGAGCAGGCACGTCAGGACGAGAACCGCCGCGAGACGCAGGACGCCGGCCGCTCGTCGTCGGTTCTTCGGAAGCGATTCGGCGATGCCGGACAGGGCGGTCCCGGCTATCATGAACAGGAGCCACCCCCCCGAGACGGACTGTTCCACGACGGCGTACTGCCAATAGAGCCCCGACATGATGAGCGCGCCACAGAGCTGGACGACTGCGAAGAGACCCCCGGAGGGCTCACTGAACACGGTCTCGTCAACTATGGAGGGCATCGAACACGTCAACTCCCCCGAAGGTGAAAAGAGCACCTGCCGTCGCTCACCTCGTTCGTTCTGGCTCTCGTTCGCTCCCGGTCCCGCGTCCCCCGAACGCGTTCGGCCGCAGGCTTACCGGCCGCGCGGCCGACGACCCACCCGTGATGCCAGAACACGCCGCGCTCGCCGACCTCCCGGCCCAGACGCACGCGCTCGTCTTCGAGACGGACCGCCCGAAAACCGTCAGACTCCGCCTCGAAGCCGGTGACGAGGTGCCGGCGCACTCTCACCCCGGCTTCGACGTCGTCTTCCACGTCGTCGCCGGCCGGATGGAACTCACTCTCGACGGCGAGACGCACGACATCGCGGCAGGAGAGCTGCTGCGGTTCGGCGGCGATTGCGACATCTCGCCGCGCGCGCCGGTCGACAGTAGCGCAGTACTCGTGTTCGCGCCGGCTGACGACGACTGACCCGCGGAGCCAACCCGCGGACGAACCCCCGACTTACTCCGTCTCGTCCGACAGCCGCTTCAGTGCCGCCTCGAACTCCTCGGAGAGCGAGACCGTCCCCGGCTCGTCGTTGTCGCGCTCAGCCGTCGGCGACCCGGTATCGGGGGTCGAGCCGTCCGTCGCCGCCTGCGCGTCAGCAGGGTCCATCGCGTCGAGTTCCGCGTTGATGGCGTCTGCCTGCTGGTGCATCGGTGCGACGCGGACCCGGACGCGGTCGTAGTCGTGGCGGTCGGCGAGGCCGTTCCACGCCCGGAACGCGCCGACGGTGAGCGTCTTCGACTGCGGGCAAAACGGCGTCGTCGGCGTGAACTCCGCGAGAAGGACCGACGGGTCGTCTCGGTCCGCCGCGTAGCGGAAGCCCGCGTTCGGGTGGCGTCGGTCGAGGTTCAACCGCGCGAGGTTGTATCCGAACGTCACGTCGTAGACGCCGCGTTCTTCGAACAACTCGCGGGTGACCCGGTGGACGGCGACGTGGTCGTCGCCGTCGAGGACGCGGTGGCCGTCGAGGAAGGCGTCCGGGTCGGGCAGGTGTTCGGGCACGAACTGGTCGATGTCGTCGAAGCGGTCGCTTCGCGACCCGCCGAACAGGGATGGAATGTCTGGCATAGTCCGACGTAGGGTCGCCGTCGGCGTAGGCCCACCCCCGAACACGTTCAACTGGTACTGATGTGGACGACCCAAAGCGTGGCACAGACAGAGAGGACACGCCTCGGAACGAGGGGTACCGAAATATCGCTACGACAGAGACCGCTTTGGACGCACTCACTCCCGATTTGTTAACCGCTGTATCCGGTCGCGAACGTCGTCCGCGGAGTCGTATATCTCGTTGTCAACCGAAGCGAGCACCTCGTCGATGGGTTTCCACCCGCTTTGTGTTTCGACCTCGTAATCGCCGTAGTTCTCGACGACTTGCTCCGTTGTGGTCGGATAGTCCTGCACTTCAAGCGCGTCGTCGAGGTCCCCAAGTTGCTTCCCGGGTTCGGGTTCGTCGGCGCGGTCACGCGCCTCTCGGAGCGCTCGCTCGCGCTGGCGTTGTTCTTCGTTGGCCGCTTGCTTGTCTCGGCCCTGTTTGTCGTCTGGCATCCTCGGAACTTCGAAAGCGAACGGCATAATGCTGTGGTCGCTTCTCGGGGCAATCGCTTCCGACACACCATCGCTCAGCCACAATACCTCGACCAGCGAACGGCGAGCACACACCGACTCGGCGACCGACTCTCAAGCGTTGCACACGGGTTCTCTCAACACCGAGAGGGCTCGACAGAGAGATTGAAAAACAGCGGACAGCGATGATTTCCAGTCGATGCGGGGGCGCTACTGCGGGTCAGGGTCGGGGTCGAATATCTCGGGGTCCGCCGGCCCCTCGGCGCGGACGACCGCCATACAGCCCTTGCGGACGACGCGGGACAGCGAATGGTCGACGAGCTTGAAGTCGCCGGGGACGGGCGAACGCATCGTCGCGATGGTCGTGCTCCCCGGCGGGACCTGCCGCGTCTGGATGTGGGTCTGCGGCTCGGTCGTCAGCGACCCCTCGGGGTAGAGCGTCTCCCAGACGCTCCCGATGGGGTGGAAGCTACTGGAGAGGTTCGGTCCACCGTCGACGAAGTACACCCGGACCGTCTCGTCGAGGCCGACCGTCGCGGCCGGTCCCCGGCCGTTAGGTGTCCACGCGTACTTCTCGCCGTTCATGAGGACGTACGTCGGCTCCTCGTTCCGCATGGCCTCGTAGTCGAAGGCGTGCTGTCCCTCCTCGCCGGCGTCCTTGTCGGTGTACAGTTCGTGCTGGCCGAGGTATATCTCGTGGTCGACCTCGGGCAGTCCCTCCGGCGGCTCGACGAGGATGAGCCCGAACATCCCGGCGCTGATGTGCATGTCCATGTTCGGCACGGCGCAGTGGTAGATGTACGCGCCGGGGTAGGTCGCCTTGAACCGCAGGTGCGCCGTCTCGCCGGGGTTCGTCATCGTCGCTCCCGCGCCGCCGCCGGGCCCGGCGACCGCGTGGAAGTCGACGTTGTGCGGCATGGTGTTCCCCTCGGGGTTCTCGAACGTCAGGTTCACCGTGTCTCCCTGCCGGACGCGGACGAGCGGGCCGGGAACCTGCCCGTTGTACGTCGTGTAGGTGAACGTCACGCCGTCTTCGACCTCCGCGGTCACCTCCTCCGGCCGGAGCGTCACGTCGACCTCCGCGGGTTCGCTCCGGTCGATGGGACCGGGGATGTCCGTCGGGTCGGCCGCGACCTGGTCGACGATGTTCGTCGGACTCTGTTGTGTCGGTTCTTCCGTCCCGTCGAGCGACTGCGCGGCGGTCGGCGCTTTCGTCGCACAGCCGGCGAGCGAGGCGGCACCGCCGAGACCGAGCCACTGGAGCGTCCGCCGCCGAGTCGTAGATAGCATGTTGTCTCCCTCCGGTTGAATCGAGTGGCCGGACACGGGTATAAACGAACAATGATTGCACGGTTTGGGGACGCGCTCCGAACATCTTCGCGAGTCGTACCACTCAATGAGACGCCGCGAGGTGAGACGCCGCGAAGCGCGACCGCTCCCGAGCGCGTGAATCCCGAGAAGACGAACGGGGGTTCAGTCAGTCGCCGCCGACGAAACGGTCGCGGCGGTACCGACACTGCTCGCAGAAGAACTGTGCGAGCCCCGCCGGCTGTGTACCGGTGAAGGCCATTTTCGAGCCGCAGTCCGGACACCACTCGGAGGGGGTGGTATTCGTGTGGTCTGAACTCATACCACGTACAAACGCCCGGGGTGTTATTACATTAACGATTATGCCAAATTAGGGTCGATTGATACGTTTCGGGGCGCAAGCGGTGTCAAGACCGACGCTGACGAGGCTCACGCTGGAGGATAGTCGGCGGCAACGCCGACTCAGGGCTCCCAAATCGCGGTGACGACGCCCTCGTCGCGCTCGGCGGAGCAGTAGGCGAACCCCCGGTCGTCGAGTTTCGGGTAGAGGAACTTCGGCTCGCGGTCGTTGAGTTGGACGAACACCGTTTCGCCGTCGAGGTCGGCGAGGCGGTTCATCGTCTCCGCGAGCGGTTCCGGCGGCGGCAACTCCCGCACGTCGAGGAAGTCGACCGCTCGCTCGTTCGGTGCGTCGAGTCCGTCGAGGTACGCCTCGTGGTCCATATGCGAGTCGTTGGAGGCGACGGCGCAGGAAGTTCACCCCGAACGTGTTCGTCTCGAACCCACCCCCAGTGAGCCGAACAGATTCGGGGCGTCGCTCACCTCCCGCGCCGTCGAACCACCCGACCAGAGTCATGTCTCGACCGCCACACGTCGACACCGACACGACCGAGGGGAGCGACGCGCACGCGCCGCCGACGGCGACGGCCCCGCCTGACCCGTCGAGCATCGACACCTCGCGACGGCCGTTCGTCCTCGTCTGGGAGGTGACCCAAGCGTGCGACCTCGCGTGTGACCACTGCCGGGCGGACGCGACGCCCGCGCGACACCCCGACGAACTGACCGACGCGGAGGGGACGCGCCTGCTGGAACAGGCCCGCGAGTTCGGCCCCGGACAACTCGTCGTCCTCTCCGGTGGCGACCCGCTGGCCCGCCCGGACCTCGTGGACCTCGTCGAGTACGGAACCGACCTCGGCCTCCGGATGACGCTCACCCCGAGCGGGACGTCGTCGCTGACGTCCGAGACGGTCGCCGACCTCGCCGACGCGGGCGTCAGGCGCATGGCGCTCAGTCTCGACGGCGCGACCGCGGCGACCCACGACGCCTTTCGAGGCGAGGACGGGAGCTTCGAGCAGACCGTCGCGGCCGCCCGCGCCGCCCGCGAGGCCGGCCTCCCGCTCCAGATAAACACGACCGTCTGCGCCGAGACGGTCGGTGAACTCCCCGCGCTCTGCGACCTCGTGGCCGACCTCGGCGCGGTGCTCTGGTCGGTGTTCTTCCTCGTTCCCGTCGGGCGCGGGCGCGTCCTCGACCCGATTTCCCCCGAGCGCGCCGAGCGCGTCATGGAGTGGCTGGTTTCGGTGAGCGAGGACGCGCCCTTCGGCGTCAAGACGACCGAAGCGCCCCACTATCGCCGAGTCGCCATCCAGCGCCGGCGGGACGCGAGCGATGCGCCCCCGACCGACGGCATCGGCCGCCGGCTCGGCATCACCGCGGGCGACGGGTTCGCCTTCGTCAGTCACACCGGCGAGCTGTTCCCGTCGGGCTTCCTCCCCGCGTCCGCCGGCAACGTCCGCGGGGGCGGGCTCGTCGAGCGATACCGCGAGAGCGACCGCTTTCGGTCGCTCCGGGACCCCGACGCCCTCGAGGGGAAGTGCGGCGCGTGCGAGTTCCGCCACGTCTGCGGCGGCAGTCGCTCGCGGGCGTACGCCCACACCGGCGACCCGCTGGCCAGCGACCCGCTCTGCGGGTACGTGCCCGCCGACTACGACGGCCCGATGCCAGCGACCCGGTCGGCGGGCGACTGACGCCTCGGGGAGTCGCGGCGCGCGGGAGCTCACCCGAACACGTTCGGGACAATCGCTTGCATCTGTCGCCGCCGAGGTACACTCGATGACGCGCGACACCAACCTCACGAGACGGCGCTTTACGGCACTGACTGCGACGGCGGCGCTGTCGACGGCGCTCGCCGGCTGTTCCGGCTCCGACGGCGACGCCGCGAACGCGGCTGAGGCGGACGGGGGCGACGCGACGACCGCGGAATCGACCGCCGAGCAGACGACCGAGTCCGGCGAAACGACCGGCGCGGATAGCGGTTCCGGCGGCGGGAGCGCCCCGCAGTTCGACGGCTGGTTCGACGGCGTCGACAACTACGACGGCGTCGCCGACGAGACGGGTCGTTCGACAGCCACCGTGACGGTGGGTTCGAAGGCCAACGGCGGGGCGTTCGGGTTCGGCCCGGCCGCCGTGCGTGTCGACTCCGGAACGACGGTCGTCTGGGAGTGGTCCGGGAAGGGCGGGTCGCACAACGTCGCGGCCGAAGACGGGAGCTTCGAGTCGGAATTGGCGGGCAGTAGCGGCCACACGTTCGAACACACCTTCGAAGAGGCCGGGACGTACAGATACGCCTGTACGCCCCACGAGACGCTCGGGATGAAAGGCGCGGTCGTCGTCGAGTAGCGTCCGGCCGCGTCGTTTTTGGTCTGTTTTTGCCGTTGTCGGTCGGCTCTCGACGCTCGGCAGGACGGTCGTCGTCGGGGCCGCGACGGGGCTGGTACTCGCGTGGGAATGAGTCGGAGGAGGAACCGACAACCGGAGAACGCACGGAACGACACTCTTCTGACAGATTCAGCTTACCGCGCGTAGTGCGGGGAGGATGTCAAATGGTGGAACTCGGAGATTCGAGATACGTCTGCATCCCCTCGATAACGAACTGGACGAACGACTCAGTGAGCCTCTCCTGTCGTCGCAGGACTGCCGCGTGTTTCGGAGATGCAACTGCCCACGGAGAGGCGTAGCTCTGACGCGGTATCCCACCGTCGACCCAATCGTCTTCTGCAATCGGGATGGTCTCGTCGTGTGGTGTCGTCGTCAGCGTGACCGTCGTGTATTGTTCGTCACCGAACGGGTGGGTGTCGGTATTCAAAATCAGCCACGGCCGCGGGCTCTCACCGGATTTGAACGGGTCTGGTCCCCAGACGACATCGCCGCGCTGGTGGGTCATTCAGCGTCCTCGTCGTCGACGGCGTGCTCCAGCCACTCGTCTATGTCCTCTTCGCCGAGTTGTTCGTTTGCGGCGCGCGTGCCTCCAACAAGTCAGTATACGCGGCGACCTCGTCGGCTTCGCCGAGCGCCCAGTAGGTGCCCTTGTGTCGAACCAACTCCCGCTCCTCTAACCGGGAGAGCACGACGCTGATACTCCCTGCCTTCACGTCAGTCGCATCCCGAATCTCGCCCTGCGTGAACGCTTTGTCCGGGTGTGAAGCGAGGAACCGCATGACGCGCTCGGCGTTCGTCTCACCGCCGCCCTGCAACCGGTCCGGAGGAGACGACTCGAACGTGTCGATGTCGATTGGCATATGTATTCGTTGTACCGGCACCGTCTAGTTAAGGAACGAACAGGTCGAAGAGTGAGTGATCTATGCTACTCTCAGACCTGCTCAAGGAGAGTTTGGACACCGCTACGCTTGAATGTTGGCAGCGTGAGCGGACGGCGACGCCCGTCAGGGCGTTCGCCGTCCGGCTCCATACTGCCGGTCTTTCACTCAGAGAGACAGAAGCGATTCTTCGGTTACTGGGCGTAGAACGCTCGTTTCAAGCAGTTTTTCAGTGGGTACATC
>NZ_JBHTAB010000011.1:0-134714 GCF_042663345.1 Haloferax chudinovii | reverse complement strand
GGTGGGCAGTCGGCTGAGCGTCCGCCGGTGGCTTGCAGTGTTCGTTCATTACTATAACTTTCAGCGACCGCATCAAGCGCTCGACGGACGAACACCGGTCGAGGAGGCCACTAACTAGACAGTGCCGTTGTACCAACTGTATTGGACGTATCTCTGTATTTGGCCGCCGGATACTCCGAGCGGAGCAAAAAAGAACGCAGTCCCCGGTTAGTCGTCGCCCAGGATACCCTCGGCGACGGCCATGTCTTCGACGCTCGGGTCGTCGGCGGACTGCCGGAGGACGAACCGCTTTCTGACGAGGTCGGCCGCGTAGATGACCGTCCCGAGGATGATGAGGGTGTCACCGGGGAGCCGCGCCCAGAACAGCGTCTGAATCAGCGGCTGGTCGTAGAAGGCGACGCTCCGGGCGGCGGCGTAGCTCCCGGTGAACGCCGTCTCCAACTGGAGGAAGCCGACCGGGAGGACGGAGACGAACACCATCAACACGAGGCCGACGTTCCAACACCAGAAGGCGGCGCGGAGCCACGAGCCGTCCCAGCGGTCGGCGTCGATGGAGAGCTGGAGCATGTAGGTGACCATGCCGAGCGCGAGGAAGCCGAACGCGCCGAACATCGCGGCGTGGGCGTGGCCGACCGTCAAGTACGTCCCGTGCTCGTAGTAGTTGATGAGCGGGAGGTTGATGAAGAAGCCGAGCACGCCCGCGCCGACGAAGTTCCAGACGCCGCTGGCGACGATGAACATGAACGGCAGGCGGTACGGGAACGACTCGCCCGACATCGCGCGGTACTGCCCGAGCGCCTCGTAGAGGATGAACACCAGCGGGATGAGTTCGAGCGTCGAGAACACGCTCCCGATGGGCACCCACATGTCGGGCATGCCGACCCACCAGTAGTGGTGCGAGACGCCGATGATGCCCGTTCCCATGACGAGAAGCGCCTGAAGCATGACGGCCTTCTCGGCGCTCCGGCGACTGAGCAGGTTCATCGACACCAGCGTCAGGCCGACGATGGCGACGATGAAGAACTCGAAGGCCCCTTCGACCCACATGTGGACGACCCACCAGCGCCAGAACTCCGTGACGGCGATGTTCGTCTCGGGGGTAAACAGGAAGCCCGCGGTGAACAGCAGGGCGATAGAGCCACCGGCGTACAGAATCATGTGCGCCAGCCCGTACGGCGGCTCCCTTTCGAGAAGCGGCTTCAAGCCGCGGACCGCCAGCGCCGCCCAGATGAGGAAGCCGGCGAGGATGCCGAACTGCCAGAGCTTCCCGACTTCGAGGTATTCGAGTCCCTCGTTGCCGAGAATCCACCACAGCGAGCCGTCGATGTAGCCGTTCGCGCCCAGCCAGATGCCCGACAGGCCGCCGACCACGACGACGACGATAGCGCCGAGGAGGACGTTGATGTACGTCGACTGCTTCGGCGGCTCGTAGCCGGTCAGAAGCGGCGGGAGGAACAGCCCCGCGCCGAGCCACGTCGCGGCTATCCAGAGGATGCCGAGGTCGATGTGCCACGTCTTGGCGATGGCGAACGGGAGCAGTTGCAGGATGGGCACGCCGAATATCGACTCGATGCCGAAGAACCCGGCGCGCTCGATGTAGAAGTGCGCGAGCAGGCCGCCCAACAGCACCTGCGCCAAGAACAACCCCGCGGCCACCGGGATGAACCGGAGCGCCGCCCGCTGGCTCGGGAAGACGCTCACGTCGCCCGGTTCGGGCACCGTGATGGCCTCGGCCGACGGCTCGGGAAGTTCGACCGACTTGTACAGCCAGATGCCGAGGCCCGCGCCGGCGACGAGGAGCACCATGGCGACGACGCTCCACGTCATCGAGGCGGCGGTGGCGTCGTTCCCCGCGCCGGGTTGGTACGGCCAGTCGTTCGTGTACGAGTGGGTGCCGCCGGGGCGGTCGGTGTGGGAGAACCACGCCGTCCACATGGCGAAGTCCGCGAACGCCCGCGCCTCCTCCTCGGAGTCGACCATGTTCGCGGGGACGCCGCGCTCGTGGTCGCCCTCGTGGTAGCGCTCGACGTACTCTTGGCGCACCTGCTCGTGGGCGTAGACCTCGGCCGCGGTGTACTGTATCGCGCCGCCCTCGTAGCTGTCGTCGAGGTCGGATTTCACCACGTCGGCGACGGCCGCTTGGTCGGCGGAGTCGAGTCGGTCGTAGGGTTCACCGTACCGCGCTTGGGCGTAGTAGTTCCGCATGAACTGGACTTTCAAATCCAGCGCGTCGGCGGTGTAGTCCGCGCCGTAGTACGCGCCGTTGCCCAGTATCGACCCGTGGTTCATCAGGCCGTCTTTCTGGAACACCGTCTTGCCCTCTCGAATCGCGTCGCCGCTGACGACGACGTCGCCGTCGGGGCCGACCACCTCGTCGGGGATTGGCGGGGCCTTCTGATAGGCGAACCACGCGCCCGCGCCCATCACGACGAGGTTGAAGACGAACACGACGACGATTGCCTTCGCGATGGTCTTGCGTTGAAGCTCCATACAGGTCGTGGTTCACACGCCTGCTATAGGCTCCGCCCGCCGCTTCCCGGCCTCTCACAGCCCGGACGAACATGTTCGGATGTCCGCTCTTTGAGCCGGAAGCCGTCTCTCGAACCGTGATGACGACCGACTCGCGACCCGCCGACCACGACCACGACCACGACCATGACCACGACCACGACCACGAAACGCCCGACTCGGCGACCGACCGCGTCCACGACACGTCGTGGTCGGCGAATCTCGAACTCCCGCGACACGCCGCCGACCGCGACCTCGTGGTTTCGGAGGCCGCCGCCGCGGTCGAACACACGACCGCCGGCCACCACGTCAACCTCGTCACTCACGGCGACCACGGCCACCCGAAGACGTACCTGTACGACGCGCTCGCGGAGCGATTCGACGGTCTATCGTACGAGTACGTCGAGCAGTGCGGCTGTGGCGGCCACGTGACGCGGGTGTTCGTCGAGTAGTCGCGGTCTCGAATCGTGGACGGGTTGGCCTCCGCGCTCGCGTCGATACTGTATCTATTTATCGGGGAACACGGATAACACGCCTATGGCCTCGCAACTCGTTTTGGCCCTGCTGGCAGGCGTCTTCGCCGGAGCCCTGTTCGGCCTCATAGAAACACCGATTCCGGCCCCGCCCAACCTCGCCGGGATACTGGGTATCGTCGGCATTTACCTCGGCTACAAGGGGGTCCAACGGTTGGGGTTCCACGTCGACCTCTCGGGGGTGCTCGCGTCGCTGTTCTGAGCGCGCAGTTCGAGAACACGGCTCAGCATGGCATCGAATCTCTCGACTCCTCCTGCGGACGAGTTACGCTGACTTCTCTTTCGGATACGTCTCGCCCGCCGACTCGTCGCCCTCGCCGTTGAGCCACATGAACGCGCCGAACAGCGCGGGCGACGCCAGCATCGCGCCGAAGGTCCCGGCCAGCGCGATGCCGCCGAGGCGCTCCGTCTCGGGGTCGCCGAACGGTTCGGCCACCTGCGCGTTCGACCCGCCCTCGCCGTCGGTGACGACGACCGCGCCCTTCATCCCGAGCGTCTTGTGCGGCGTGCAGGCGTAGGTGTACGTTCCGGCCTCCTCGAAGGTGTGTTCGAACGTGTGGCCGCTACTGCCCGCCAATTCCGACTCGAAGGTGCCGTCCTCGGCGGCGACGTTGTGCGACCCGCCCTCGCCGGTCCACGTCCACGCGACGGTCGTCCCCTTCGAGACGCGAATCGCCGCGGGACCGAAGCCGAACGCCCCGCCGTTGGCCTGCGCCCCGACGTCGACGGTCACGCGCTGGAGGCCGGTCTGGGCGTCCACACCGTCGAAGTTCGAGGTGTTTTCGAACCACGCGTCGAGGTCGGCGTCCCCCTCGCGGGCGCTCTCGGTGGACGCCTCCGACTCGCCCTCGCCGGCCGAGTCGGTCGAGTCGGCCGCCTCGGTCGCGGTCGCTCCGCCGGCGTCGCCGACGACGATTGCGCCTTTCATACCGAGCGTCTTGTGCGGCGTGCAGGCGTAGGTGTAGACGCCCGCCGCGTCGAACGTCCGCTCGAACGTGTGGCCCGCGTCGCCGACGAGGTCGGACTCGAAGCTCCCGTCTTCGGCCGCGACGTTGTGCGACCCGCCCTTCCCGGACCACTCCCAGACGACCGTCGTCCCGGGGTCGACGCGCACGGCGGCCGGGCCGAACCCGAACGCCCCGCCGTTAGCCTGCGCACCGACCGTCACCGTCACCGTCGAACTCCCCGTCTTGTCCACTACCCCGTCGTAGTTCGAGGTCTGTGCGAACCACGCGTCGAGGTCGGTCCCCGACTGCGCCCGCGCGGCGTCGGCGGTGCTTCCCAGCGCGGTCGCGGAGACGGCCGCGCCGCCGAGGAGTCGAAGGACGGTTCGCCGGCCGAGCGTCGGAGCTGTGGTGTCGTTCGGGTTCATGATTGAAGCTGGCGAGGCGGTGGGCCCGCCCCGCTCGACACTCGACCGTCGGGGTTCCGGTGAAAAGCCCGCCTCGCTGGTTCCCGAAACGCGGCCGGGGGCCGAACATGTTCGGAACTATCTTTGTGCGGCGGGGACGACTTCGTTTCACTACCGATGCCCCGGGCAACACTCTCCATCACGCTCCCCGAGCAGGTCTGGGTCGCCGACCTCTCGGGGCGCTATCCGGACGCCGAGTTCACCGTCCTCGCGGCGATGCCGGCCGACGAGACGGGCGTCGGCCTCGTCGAGATACGGGCGGCCGACATCGAGCCCATCGTCACCACCATCGACGAGTACGAATCGGTCGTCTCGGTGACGGTTCTCGAAGCGCAACCGGAGCGCGCGCTCGTGCAGTTCGAGACGACCGAGCCGCTGTTGATTCTCACGCTCAGCGAGGTGGGCATCCCGCTGGAACTGCCCATCACCATCGTCGACGGCGAGGTGACAGTCGAGGTGACCGCGCCGCGCGAGAACCTCTCGGAGCTGGGCGAACAGCTCACGCAGTTCGGCATCCCGTTCGACCTCGTCTCCATCCACCAGTCGATAGACACGGAGTCGCTTCTCACCGACGACCAGTACGACCTCCTCGAAACGGCCGTCGCCGAGGGCTACTACGACACGCCGCGGACGTGCACGCTCACCCGGCTCGCCGAGGCCGTGGGGCTGGCGAAGTCGACGACGAGCGAGAAGCTCCACCGGGCCGAGGGGAAAGTGATGAAGGCGTTTCTCGCGCGGGACGACGCCGCAGTCGGGTAGGTCTCAGTCGTCGGTCTGGTCGCCGACGGCCGACCACAGCGTCGAAAGCTGGTCCGAGGCCGACCGCGACGGCGACGACACGGAAATCGAGAGGTCGCCCGGTTCGCGCGTGACGACCACCTCCTCGAAACCGAGCGCGTAGCGAGCGGCGTCGCGGCCGCGGTCGCGTTTTTCGAGGAGTCCCGCCTCGACCATCTGTTCGAGCTTCCGGTACACCGTCGACCGCGGGAGGTCGCACGCGGCGGCGATGTCCGAGGCGGTCATCGGCCCGTCGAGCCGCCTGAGCACCGTCCGGCACTGCGGACTGGTGAGGGCGTCGAACACCGTCTCGAAGTCCGGTTCGAGCGCGTCTGAGAGTGGATTGGTCGACATCTGCGTGAGAGTGGATTGCTCGGCGGCGACCCGCGCGCCGTCGGTTCGGCTCCCGATACGCCTCCGGGACGTATGAAAGTCGTGGCGCACCAGCGTCGGTGCGGTCGAACCGATGGCCGTCGATTCGAACTGGTGCGCCGACTCGACTGTTTTTCGTCCCGGTACGTATCGACCCTGCCGAACATGTTCGCCGGGCTCCTGTGCGACGGGAACCGGCGAGACGGTATTCCACTCCCCGGGCCAACGACCGACTGTAATGCGAAACTACGTCGGTGCACCCGGTTCGACGGTGTCGCGTCGCGAATTCCTCGCCGCAACGGGAAGCGTCGGAGCGCTCGGTCTCGCGGGGTGTACAGCGCCCACGAACGGTGACTCGGCCGCCGTCGGCGCGGACGAGACGACGGTCGCCCAGACGAGCGAGTCGAGTCTGCCGTACACCAGCCCGCCGGAGGTCGTGCAGGTCGACGAGCAGGGCGGGCAGGTCACCCTCAAGAGCGCGCCGGCGCGCCACGCGGCCCACCCCCTCGAAACGATGGGCGGGCCGGTCGAACTCCCGCAGGTGTGGGCGTTCAGCGCCGACGACGGCGCGCCGAGCGTCCCCGGCCCGATTCTCCGAACGACCGAGGGCAACGACATGGAGGTCACGCTCGACAACACCGACGGGATGCGCCCCCACACGGTCCACTTCCACGGCGTACAGAAGGCGTGGGAGGACGACGGCGTGCCGACGACGACGGGCATCCGCGTCGACCCCGGCGAGAAACACACCTACACCATCCCGGCGAACGTCCCCGGGACGCACCTCTATCACTGTCACTACCAGACCCACCGGCACATCGAGATGGGGATGTACGGCATCCTCCGCGTCGACCCGAAGGGGTACGAACCGGCCGACAGGGAGTACTTCATGACCGTCCGCGACTGGGACTCGCGGCTCCCCCGGCAGATGGCCGGCGAGAACGTGACGTACGACCCGCGGAACCGGAAACCGGACGTGTTCACCGTCAACGGCAAGAGCGCGCCGCGGACGCTCCACCCCGAAGACGGCTCGCCCATCATCGTCGAGCAGGGCGACACCGTCCGGGTCCACTACGTCAACGCGGGCTACATGAGCCACCCGATGCACATCCACAACCACCGCTTCCAACTGGTGGAAAAGGACGGCGGCGTCATCCCGGAGGCCGCCCGCCACGACATGGACGTGACGAACATCGCGCCCGCGGAGCGCCACACGGTCGAGTTCACGGCCGACGCCCAACCCGGAATCTACCTCATGCACTGCCACAAGGTCAACCACGTCATGAACGGGAACTTCTACCCCGGCGGC
Organism: Haloferax chudinovii; assembly: GCF_042663345.1. Classification (NCBI taxonomy): domain Archaea; kingdom Methanobacteriati; phylum Methanobacteriota; class Halobacteria; order Halobacteriales; family Haloferacaceae; genus Haloferax; species Haloferax chudinovii. Next base: position 127,804 of record NZ_JBHTAB010000011.1, on the reverse strand, counting down.
ATGCTGAGCGGCGTCGTCTACAAGGAGGCGATGGACACCGACATCTTCGCGAGTCTCATGGAGTACGCCGGCTACGAGGGCTGAGCGACGCGCCGTCGCGCCTTCGGAGTCTGTAAGCCGATTGCCCGCGTGCTCGGTTCTTCTGTTCCCCGTTTCCGACCCGCCCGTCACAACTGTTATTAGTCAGTTGTATCACTAAGTAATCAATGGCGTCGACACAACTCCAACACGCCCGAGCGGGACACGTCACCCCGGCGATGGAACGCGTCGCAGAGCGCGAGCACCGCGACCCCGAGTTCGTCAGAAAGCAGGTCGCCGAGGGGCAGGCGGTCGTCCCCGCGAACCGCAATCACGACTCGCTCGACCCGATGGTTATCGGCCGCGAGTTCGCCACGAAGGTCAACGCGAACATCGGCAACAGCGAGACGACGAGCGACCGCACCGAGGAGTTGGAGAAGCTCCACACCGCGGTCCACTACGGCGCGGACACGGTGATGGACCTCTCGACGGGGTCGAACCTCGACGAGATTCGGGAGGCGAACGTCGCGTACTCGCCGGTCCCACTCGGCACCGTCCCCATCTACGAGGCGGTCAAGCGCGTCGACAGCCCCGAAGATATCACCCGCGACCTGCTCCTCGAAATCATCGAGAAACAGGCCGAACAGGGCGTCGACTACATGACGATTCACGCGGGCGTGCTGATGGAGCACCTCCCGCGTACCGACGGTCGGAAGACGGACATCGTCTCCCGCGGCGGTTCTATCCTCGCTCAGTGGATGGAGGAACACGGCGAGCAGAACCCCCTGTACGTCGCGTTCGAGGACATCTGCGACATCTTCGCCGACCACGACGTGACGTTCTCGCTCGGCGACGGCCTCCGACCCGGCTGTCTGGCCGACGCCGGCGACGACGCGCAGTTCGCCGAACTCGACACGCTGGGCGAACTCACGCAGACTGCGTGGGACTACGGCGTGCAGGTGATGGTCGAAGGCCCCGGTCACGTCCCGATGGACCAGATTGTCGAGAACGTCGAGCGCCAGCAAGAGGTCTGCGACGGCGCGCCGTTCTACGTCCTCGGCCCGCTCGTCACCGACGTGGCTCCCGGCTACGACCACATCACGAGCGCCATCGGCGCGACCGAGGCGGGCCGCGCCGGCGCGGCGATGCTGTGTTACGTCACGCCCAAAGAACATCTCGGCCTCCCCGACCGCGAGGACGTGCGCGACGGTCTCGCCGCCTACCGAATCGCCGCCCACGCGGCAGACGTGGCGAACGACCTCCCCGGCGCGCGCGACTGGGACGACGCGCTCTCGGAGGCCCGCTACGAGTTCGACTGGGCGCGGCAGTTCGACCTCGCGCTCGACCCCGAGCGGGCGCGGTCGTTCCACGACCAGACGCTCCCCGGCGACAACTACAAGCAGGCGCGCTTCTGCTCGATGTGCGGCGTGGAGTTCTGTTCGATGCGCATCGACCAAGACGCCCGCGACGCCGACGGCGAGATGACGGCAATCGACTCCGCGACCGACCTCGACGCGTCGCCGGCGGCCGACGCGAACCTCCCTCCGGTCGGCGCGCACGACACCGACCGCGTCCCCGACGAAATCGAAATCCGCGGCGTCACGTTCACGCCCGAGTCCGCCCACGGCGACGACTGACGGCCGTCCGAATCCTCCCTGCCCACGCACCCACAGGCTCCGCGCGGGTGACCTCCGTGTCGGTGGCTTCTTTTTTCGCGTCGCTGAACGGGCTTCCAATGGTCCTCGGCAGTCTCCTCCCGTCGTCGCCGCTCGCGAACGTCGCCGTGATTCTCCTGATGACCGCCCTCATCTGGCTCGGAAGCGGCTGGCTCGAAGAATCCGCCGACCACCTCGCGTCGTACTACGGGCTCCCGGCGGTCGTGCAGGGCTCTGTCGTCGTCGCCCTCGGGTCGAGTTTTCCCGAGTTCGCCAGCGTCACCGTCGCCGCCGCCGCGGGCGTCTTCGACATGGGCGTCGGCGCAATCGTCGGCTCGGCCATCTTCAACGTCCTCGTGATTCCGGCGCTGTCGGGGCTCGCCACCGACGGCGACCTCGAAACCAGTCGACTCGTCGTCTACAAGGAGGCGCAGTTCTACATGGTCGCCGTCGCCACGCTCGTCGTCACCTTCTCGCTGGCGGTCATCTACTTCCCCGTGCCCGACGGCCCGGCGCTGACCGGGCGGCTCACCCGTCCGGTGGCGCTCATCCCACTGCTCCTCTACGGGCTCTACCTGTTCATTCAGTGGCAGGACGTCTCGGAGTACGAAAGCGAGGAGGCGGGCGTGGCCGACGGCATCGGCCGCGAGTGGGCGCGCCTTCTCGGCGGCCTCCTCGTCATCCTCGTCGGCGTCGAGCAACTGGTCGGGAGCGTCGAGTCGCTCAGCGCGACGTTCGGCGTCCCGACGTTCCTCGCGGGGGTCACCGTCGTCGCGGCCGCGACGAGCCTCCCCGACACGCTCGTCAGCGTCCGCTCGGCCGCCGACGGCAACAGCGCGACGAGCCTCGGCAACGTCCTCGGGTCGAACACGTTCGACCTGCTCGTCGCCATCCCCGTGGGCGTGCTCATCGTCGGGAGCGTCCCGGTCGACTTCGCCGTCGCCGTCCCCATGCTGGGCGTGCTGACGCTGGCGACCGTCCTGCTTTTCGGCCTGCTCCGGACGGAGCTATCGCTCACCCGGCTGGAGTCGTACGCGCTCGGCGCGGCGTACCTCGTCTTCGTCGGGTGGATTGTCGCCGAGACCGCGGGTGTCACGGGACTGCTTCGGAACTGACCGGGGGACCCGCCCGGCGTCCGCCGACTGCGGGCTGACGCCCGGCGACCCCGCCCTACTCGTCTCGCGGCTCTCTGACCGTCACCACGGGGACCGGCGAGGTCCGGACCAGTTTCTCGGCGACGCTCCCGAGCATGTAGCGGTCGAACCCCGTGTGGCCGTGGGTTCCTATCACCACGATGTCCACGTCGTGTTCGTCGATGTACGCGAGGATGCCGCCGTGAATCGACACGTCGCGGCCGACCGACTTCCTGACCGTCTCGACGCCCGCGGCGGCCGCCGTGTCGCTCGCCGCGTCGACCGCGTCGCTCGCCCGCGTTTCGAGTTCGTCGACGAGGAGCGGCCCGCGGATGTCCGCGCCGAAGGCGGCGACGTTGACGACCGACACCGCGTGGAGCGCCGCGTCGGTCGCCGCGGCCAACTCGCCGCCGAACGCGACCGCCGCGGTCGCACAGGCGCTCCCGTCGGTGGGCGTCAGCACGTCGGCGTAGGGGTACGCGAGGTCGGTCGTCGCGTCCGGCCGGACCGTGAGCACGGGCACGTCCGACCGGCGGACGACGCGCTCCGTGGTGCTCCCGAGAAGCAGGCGGCTCAGCCCCGTCCGCCCGTGGGTCGGCATGACGACGAGGTCCGCGTCCCGCTCGGTCGCGTACTCGGTGATGACCCGGTACGGCTCGCCGCGTTCGACGCTCGTCACGACCGACACGCCGGACTGCGACGCGCGGGCCGCGGCGTCGCTCACGAATCGCTCGCCGTCGCTTCGGCGGTGCTCGGCGGGGTCGTCGCCGTTGGAATCGTCTCTCTCACCCTCGTCGTTCAGGTTCGGGCGGCGCTCGGGTTCCGCCGGGGCGACGTGCAGGAGGTGGAGGGTCGCGTCGTGGGCGGCGGCGATGTCGACGACGTGGTCGAGGACCGCGTCCGCGCCGTCGCTCCCGTCGGTCGGAAAGAGGAGTCGGTCGAACATGGTGCGATGTTCTCAGCGAGCGCACAAAAGCGAGGAGGCTGGTCGCCGCAGGGTGAGAACTCACCCGCGTCCCGCCGTCAGCGCCGGAGCGCCCAGACCGCCAGTCCGATGGCCTCCCGAAGCGTCACGCCCGCCGCGAACACGTACACCGTCTGCAACGGGAGTTCGAGGAAATCGATGGCCGCAACCGCGAGCGACATCACGATGGCCATCCCGACCCATCCGAGTGCGAACCGGCGCTCCGACGCCGACGTGTGTGTGCCCAACTCGACCATACTCCCTGACTCGGCCGAATCTATTTAATTTCTCGTGCTGGCGCGGCCGAGCGGGCGGTCGCGGTGTGCCGTGCCAGCCCGCTCGGCCGCCGGGTTACTCCGCTCGGGGCACGCCACTTCGCTTGAGCGTCCACCACGGCGACACCAGCCAACTCGCACGACCACCTTTTTCCGGTTCGGGTTCGCTTCGCTCACCCTCTCCGGAAAAATCTGGACCAAAAAAGCCCTCGCTCCGCTCGGGCCGGGCTACTCCGCTTGGGCGTCCACCACGGCGACCCCAGCCAACTCGCACGACCACCTTTTTCCGCTTTCGGGTTCGCTTCGCTCACCCTCTCCGGAAAAATCTGGACCAAAAAAGCCCTCGCTCCGCTCGGGCCGGGCTACTCCGCTTGGGCGTCCACCACGGCGACACCAGCCAGATTGACGATATCCTTGACCTCGTCGCCGCGCTGGAGGACGTGAACCGGCTTGTCCATGCCGACGAGCATCGGGCCGATTGCCTCCGCGCCGCCGAGGCGCTGGAGCAGTTTGTAGCCGATGTTGCCCGCTTCGAGGTTCGGGAACACGAGGACGTTCGCGGGGTCGTCGAGCTCCGCGAAGTCGTAGGTGTCGGTCAGCATCTCCTCGACGAGGGCGGTGTCGGCCTGCATCTCGCCGTCGACCGGGAAGTCCACGTCGGGGTCGGCGTGCAGTTGCTCGACGGCGTTTCGGGGCTTTCGCGTCCCCTCGTTCGTGACGCTCCCGAAGTCCGAATACGAGAGGAGCGCCGCGCGGGGTTCGACGTTGAAGCGCCGCGCGAGCTCGGCGGTGTGTTTCGTCACCTCGGCGAGCACGTTCTCGTCGGGGTCGAGGTTGACCGTCGCGTCGGCGCAGAAGATGACGCGGTTCCGGAACGTCAGCATGTAGACGCCGGCCGCGTAATCGGCGTCGTCGGCGGTGCCGATAATCTGGAGCGGCGGGCGGAGCGCCGAGGGATAGTGGTGCGTGAGGCCGGTCAGCATCGCGTCCGCGTCGCCCATGGCGACCATCACGCTGGCGAAGTAGTTCGAGTCGCTCCGCACGAGTTCGGCCGCCTCGGTTCGGGTGAGCCCCTTGCGCTGGCGGCGCTCGTAGAGGTGGTCCACGTAGTGGTTCCACTCGCCGCTTTCGGGGTCGGCGATGGTCGGGTCGAAGTCGAGGCCGAGGTCCTCTGCGGTCCGGAGAATCTGCTTCGTCCGGCCGACGAGGATGGGTTCGGCGATACCCTCCTCGACCAACTGGCTCGCGGCGCGAATCATCTTCTCGTCTTCGCCCTCGGCGAGCACGACGCGCTTGGGGTTCGACGCCGCCTTGTTGAGGACGACGCGCATCATCTCGCGGGATTTGCCGAGGCGGGCCTCCAACTCCTCGCGGTAGTCGTCGAGGTCGCGCTCGCGGCGGGCCGCGCCGCTCTCCATGGCCGCCTCGGCGACGGCCGGCGTCACCTCGTAGAGGACGCGCTGGTCCAGCGGCTTGGGGATGAGGTAGTCGGGACCGAACTGGAGGGGGCCGTCGCCGTAGGCCTTGACGACCGCGTCGGGCACGTCCTGCCGGGCGAGGTTCGCCAGCGCCTCGGCGGCCGCGCGCTTCATCTCCTCGTTGATTTCGGTCGCGCGCACGTCGAGCGCGCCGCGGAAGATGAACGGGAACCCGAGGACGTTGTTCACCTGATTCGGGTAGTCAGAGCGCCCTGTGGCCATGATGACCGTGTCCTCGCGGGCGTCCTTGGCGTCCTCGTAGGCGATTTCGGGCTCCGGGTTCGCCATCGCGAAGATGATGGGGTCGTCGGCCATCGACCGCACCATCTCCTGGCTGACGATGCCGCCGACCGAGAGGCCGACGAGCACGTCCGCGCCCTCGATTGCGTCTTCGAGGTCGCCATCGTCGACGCCGCGGGCGAACGGCTCGGCGTACTCGTCGAGGTCGCCCGCCTCGGCCCGCGACTCAGAGAGGACGCCGTCGATGTCGCACAGCGTGATGTTCTCGTGGGGGATGCCGAGCGAGACGTAGAACCGCGCCGTTGCGGTCGCGGCCGCTCCCGCCCCCGAGAAGGTGACGTTCAGCGACGACAGCTCCTTGTCGGCGATGTCGGCGGCGTTCAAAAGCGCCGCGCCGGAGATGATGGCCGTGCCGTGCTGGTCGTCGTGGAACACGGGGATGTCCATCCGCTCGCGCAGGGACTCCTCGATTTCGAAGCACTCGGGCGCGCGGATGTCTTCTAAGTTGATGCCGCCAAACGTCGGCTCCATCGCGGCGACCGACTCCACGAACGCTTGCGGGTCGTCGTGGTCGAACTCGACGTCGAACACGTCGATGTCGGCGAAGCGCTTGAACAGCACGCCCTTGCCCTCCATCACCGGTTTCGACGCCTGCGCGCCGATGTCACCGAGGCCGAGCACCGCGGAGCCGTTGGAGACGACGCCGACGAGGTTACCCTTCGCCGTGTACTCGTAGGCGGCGTTCTCGTCGTCGGCGATGTCGAGACACGGCGCGGCCACGCCCGGCGAGTACGCCAGGCTCAGGTCGCGCTGGGTGTTCGTCGGCTTCGTCGTCGCTATCTCTACTTTCCCCGCCGGCGGCCGTCGATGGTAGTCCCGAGCGTCGTCTTCGAGCGTCATTGCTCGTGATGGGAACGGTGAGGTAAGTAGAGTCTTCGCTCCGGCGGCTCCACGGCAACGAACGACACACACGGCACGACCGCTCGTCGCCCTGTCTCTCCGTCGAGGAACTGATGTACGGTCTGGACGGTGGTGTTCGGTGTCGACAGCGCCGTCGGCACCCCGTCTCACCCGAGCGCTCACCGAAGGGCTTCGTGCGGCATCGTGTAGAGCTGAACGTGCTCCGCTATCGACACCTCCTCGAACTGACTCTCCGTCACGAACAGGTCCGAAACCGCGTCGACCTGTCTGATGGGGTAGATGTGTTTCGCGTTCCCGTAGCCGTGGTACACCTCGACCGGCACGGCGAACGCCACCTCCCCCTCGTCGACGTCGACTGTCGCGCCGAACGTCAGCTCGTCGTCCTCATCGGAAACTGTACAGATAGTTGATGGTACCGCGTCCCCTGCATCGTATATCTCTTTGACCATCCGTTGACAACCCACACTATTGTTCATTACCTTGAGCGGTGTCTCTCCCCACCCACTCTCCGGGATTGAACTGCTCAAGTTTCAGCCATATATCCAACGAGCACCGTGATAACTATTACTCAACCAACGAAACTGTGTGTGTAGTTGATGCGTCTGGCGGGCGCGAGTCGGTGCGCCACCGAGTCACCACGTCGTAACCGACCGACCGGCGGGACGCAGGTCTCGAACAAGGCCCACAATGCGTTTCTCCGCCGAAACTGGGTGATTAATTCGAGACCTGCGGCTATCTCTCCGAAGGAGAACCCACGCGTCCCCGTCGCGGCACCGAGAGAGCAGTCTGCCAGCTGTCCAGTCCGGTCGTTGGCATATTGGCGTGTCGCCGGCCGATCAGTCGATAGTCGGATTTCGGACAGTTCGGCTCGCGTATACCCCGTCGGTGCGGCGTCGAACTCAGCGGAGGGCGTCGTGCGGAATCGTGTAGAGGCGGACCCCGTCTGCGGCGGTCATCTCGTCGGGTTCGCCGTCGGTGACGAACAGGTCGGAGATGCGTTCGATCTGTTCTGTCGGATAGACGTGCCTCGCGCTTCCGTAGCCGTGGTAGACCTCGACCGGCACGGCGAACGTCAGCGTGTCCTCGACACCGAGAGCCGAACAGATGTCCGTCGGTACGTTCTCTCCTGTTTCGTATCGTTCGTTGACCATTCGTTGACAACCCACAGTTCGTGACGACTCTGAGCAGTATCTCACCCCATCACCCTTGAGAGGTCCTGCCGAGCTTCGACTACAACTGCAACGACCACGATGATAACCGTTACCCCAAACCGAGACGGCGACTGACACGCGTCGTCTACGCGTCTCCGCGCGCTCGCGAACGTCGCAGACGGTTGCCGTTCAGTGTGATAGATATATGCCCGTTACACCTCTACGGCCACTCGAACGCCGTCCGTCGTCGGTTCGCGGTGGCTCTCGTGCCGCGTGACAGCCGCCGACGGACGATGTCACCGCTATTGTCACTGACAGTATCTCTGGTTTCGTGACAGCGGTGGCAACTCTGCGGGTCGGGGCGAGAGGCGTCGATTTCGACCGCGTGAGGTCCGCCCGCGGTCACGAATCGATTTTTCAGAAAGTTTTCCATTCAAAAGTATTATGGCGTTCGTATCTGTTGGGTGAGATATGAGTCGTTACCGCAGGCTCTCCCAACAAGGGTTGAGTCTCGCACTCGCGCTCATCGTGGTTTTCTCGGTTATCGCAGGCCCGGTGTCTGCGAGCGTCGGGACCACCACAGGTGAGACACAGCTGGGTGGACCGCCCGCTAACCAACTCGACACGGTCGACGACGACCGGCTGACCCAGGCGTCGGAGAACATCAGCGTCTGGGACGGCGCGTTCCTGTCGCTCCGGCCTGACACGACCGATTCTCGATTCGACTCGGCCGCGGCGTATCAGGTCCAGTCGACCAACACGTTCGTTGAGACCAGTGTGGCGAACAAGGACCTCGAAAAGAACCCGATGTACGTGTACAACGTCGGACAAGAGGTCCCGTTCAGGTTCACTGGCGTCTCAAACGACCGACTCATCGAGGGCCAAGACGTCCAACTCGTCGCGGCAAAGCTCGATAAGGGTGCGACGATTCCCCGGAGCATCCCCGGCGTCGCTGAGACGCTCACGAGCGACGACGACGTGAGTTCCTCGGTCGTCGGCGAGACCACCGGCACGGCGAACGAGAACTCCTTCGAGTTCACGCCCGACGAGTCAGGCATGTGGATGTTCGCGGTCGTCACCGTCGACGACGGGGCCGGCTTTTCGGACGCCAACGCCGACGGGAACCTCGAAACCGACGGCAACGTCACCTTCGTCGGCGTCGACGCCCTGCCGGTCCAGCAGGGGTCGTCGTCGGTGAGCGCGCCGTCGCTCGCGGGCGACGGCCAGAACGTGACGGTCACCGTGGACGCCTCGTCGCTCGACGCGACCGAGGTCAGCCACACCGTCGCAATCTTCAACGAGTCTGACCTCTCGAACTACGACCAGACCATCAACGCGACCGACCGGTCGAGCATCTCCCTCGAAACCGAAATCGCACGGGTGAACGGGACCAGTCAGATGCCGGCGAACGCGAACGTCATGGGCGTCACGCCCGGTTCGCGGTCGTTCGTCGGGAGCCAGACGGCGATGTCGATTTTCGACCGGCTCAACGACAGCACGTCCCGGTTCGACGACGTGACCGTCGTCTCCCCGGGCGCGACCGTCTACGGTTCGACCGTGACCAAGGTCGCGGGGAACCAGACGACAGTCGAGGTCCCCATCGCCGACGGAGCCACGCCCGGCGACTACGTCGTGATGCACGTGGCGACGAACCAGTCGGGCACCGAGTCGGTGACGAACCGCGCGCCGCTACAGGTCGCCCAGAGCGTCCAGCTGAACCTGACGGCGAACACGACCACGCCCGTCGCGGGTGACGACGTCGAGTTCACCGTCACGCGCGAGGACACCGGCGCGGTCGTCCAGAACGCCGAGGTCACCGTCGGCGACACGACCGTCCAGACGGACGCCAACGGCGTCGCGGTCGCCACCGTCTCGACGGCCGGCGAGTACGACGCCATCGCGTCGAAGAACGCGACGAACGGCGAGGCGTTCGCCGACGCCACGCTCGCGCTCGACGTGTTCGAGCCGGCGACCTTCGAGTACAGCAACCTCACCGTCCAGCCCCAGCAGGTCCTTCCCGGAGACGAGGTGGTCGCGAACGCGACCGTCGAGAACGTCGGCGACGTCAACGGGAGCTACGAGGCGGCACTCACTATCGACGGCGAGGCGCAGTCGCCAGCCGACACCGGCGAGCTCCAGCCCGGCGAGTCGACCGAGGTGAGCTTCACCTCCTCGTTCGAGGACCCCGGAACCTACGACGTCTCCATCGACGAGCTTTCGACCGACGACGCCGAACTCGTCTCGCGGACCGTCCGCGTCATCGCGCCGGCGAACTCGAGCGTGACCGACGTCAGCGTCGAGCCGACGAGCATCAACACGACCGAGCGGTACACCGTCTCGGCGACCGTCGAGAACACCGGTGGCCGCTCCGATCTGGTCCGGCTCACCTACACCACGACCGACGACGAGGGCAACACGGAGGTTTACAACACCAGCCGAACCGTCGTCGTGGGCGCTGATTCCACGGCCACGAAGAACGTGACCGCCCTCGCACCGACCGCGCTCGGCTCCGACGACGTCGGGAACTTCACCGTCGCCGTCAACGACGTCGAAGCGGCCTCGACGCTGACGGTCACCCGGCGCGACCGGTTCCCGCCGACGGTCCGGCTTCCGGCACCCGCACAGGGCGCGGTTCCCTTCGGGACGCCCATCACGCTCAACGTGAGCGACGAGTCGGACATCAGGCGCGCGACGTACAACTTCGGTAACGGCTCACAGCCGCTCTCGCTCGACGCCAACGGGAGTGCGACCGTCCCGACCGGCGACCTCGACGAGGGGCAGACGACGCTGACGGTCAACGCGACCGACACGGCCGGGAACACGATTACCCGGACGTTCAGCTTCGACTTCGTCTCCTCGCCGCGCGTCACGAGCGTCGGGCCGACCGACGTCGCCGGGCCGTCGAGCACCATCACGGCGTCCTTCGCGGACGACCGCAACGGCGACGCGGAGTCAGGCATCAACGCCAGCGCGACGACGCTCGTCGTCGACGGCACGGCCGTCGACCTCTCGGGCGCGACGACGAACGACAACTCGACGCTCGAAATCAATGTCTCCGAACTCGGTGTCTCGCTCGACGAGGGGCCGACGACCGCGAGACTGACCGTCGTCGACGAGGCCGGCCACGCCACCTCGCGGCTGTTCGAGTTCGAGTACGACGAGACCGCGCCGACCGCGAGTCTCGCGCTCGACCCCGACTACGTCGAGGACGACGAGGACGTGAGCGCGAACAACCCCGTCGACATCACGCTCGACAGCGCCGACGACAACCTCGAATCCGCGGCGTTCGTCGTCCGTGACTCGGACGACGAGGCGGTCTACACGCGTGACGTGACCGCGCTCGCTCGTTCGACCGGCGAGTTCGAAATCGAGTGGGACGGCACGAACGACGACCGCGCTCTCGTCGACAGCTGTTCCTACAACCTCACGCTCGTGGGCACGGACGCCGGCGGTAACACCGGCGTCGCCAACGCCACCGTCTGCGTGGACAACGAGGAGCCGACCTACGACGTGTCGGCCGTCGACGGGACGACAGACCCCGTCTACACGAACGGGAGCGTCGACGTCACCTACAGCACCTCGGAGAGCGTCACCGTCGAGTACACGTTCGAGTCGGACTCGGGCGTGACGGCGACGTTCGAACGGACGCCGGACAAAGCGACCGACGCGAACCACACGCTCGACGTGGCGTCGGCGCTCCCCGACGGGAGCTACACGATGACGGCGACCGCCACCGACCTCGGTAACAACCAAGCTACCGTGGAACGGTCCGAACCCGTCGTGGTCGACACGACCGACCCCGGACTCACCGCGACGCTCAACACGACCGAATCCAGCAATCTCTCGGTCAGCGTCGCCAGCACGGAACCGCTCGCCGGTACCCCCGACGCGGAACTCACCGGCCCGAACAGCAACGTCGAACCGCTGACCCTCACGCGGGTCGACTCGACGACGTGGACCGCCGAACTCGACACGAACGCGTCCGGCGAGTACGCGCTCGACGTGACGGGGACCGACCGCGCCGGCAACACGGCGAGCGACTCCAGTACGGCGACCGTCACGAGCAACAACTTCTCGGAGCAGTCGACGGTGTTGCTCGTGAGCGCGAGCGGCGACACGTTCATTCGGATTAACGCCAGCGACAATGCCGACCTGCCCGCCGGGCAGACCGTCATCACGCTGACCGACACGAACGTCCCGCCGAACGCGCTCTCGCAGGGCACGGCGGCGACGAAGTACCTCGAAGCCAACGCCGGACTCACCGAGGACCAAATCGAGGACGTCACCTACGGCTTCAGCGAAAACCTCGACACGACCGGCAACGGCTTCAACATCGTCTACATCGAGCGCGGCGGCACGCGAGTACTCCCGACGACGCTCCAGACCGACCCGTTCGGCCTGTCCGGTGACTACTACACCGCGACCCGCACCGGCCTGTCGACCTACGGCGCGGTCGAAAACGACACGGAAGCGCCGACCATCAGCTACGACGACCCGGCGGAGGACGCCGAGTTCTCCGAGGTCAACAACACGGTCTCGGTGAACGCGACGCTCTCCGACAACGTGGAGGTCAACACGTCTTCGGTGTCGGTGACGGTCGAAAGCGACGGCCAGCTCAGAGACGTGACCGACAACGCGACGGTCACGAACGAGTCGGTCAACTACACCACGCCCGGCCTCCCGCCGGCGAACTACACCGTCACCATCGAGGCGTCCGACACGAACATCACCGCCAACACGGCGACCGAACAGGTCAACTTCACCGTGCAGGACGACCGCGAAGCGCCGACGGTCACCGCGCTCGGCCCGACCGACGGCACGACCTTCGCGTTCGGCACCGACGCGGTGGAACTCAACGCGACCTACGAGGAAGCGAGCGACGCGGTGAACGACACCGGCGTCGACGCGGAGAACGTCACCGTCCTGTACGACGGACAGGACATCACGGGCTCGGCCGCGCCCGACGCGACCGGGTTCAACACGACCGTCCCGGTGGACGGAAACGAGACGCACAACCTGACGGTTCGCGTGCCCGACAACGCCGGTAACACGGTCGTCCGCACGGCGAACTTCAGCGTCGCGGGCGACGACGCCGAGCCGACAGTCGAGATTTCGAACCCCGCCGAGGGCGACGAACTCTCGAACACGACGACCTCGGTCAACGTGACCGCGAGCGTCGACGACGCCGAAAGCGGCGTCAACCTCAGCTCCGTGACCGTCACCTTCGACGGGACCGACGTCACGAGCGAGGCGAACCTCGACGACCTCTCGAACGTCTGGTTCAACAAGACCGGCCTCGAACCGGGCACCAGCCACAGAGTGTCCGTCTCGGCGGCCGACCGCGGTGGGAACGCGAACGCCTCGACGGTGAACTTCACCGTCGCGCCCGACCTGACGGCACCGAACGTCACGCGGGTCAGTTCCCAGAACGACACCTTCGAGAGCGACGCCAACCTCTCGGTCGAAGTGAACTACACCGACCCCGAGAGCGGCATCGACGCGTCCGCGGTAACGCTTCTGCTCGACGGTGAGGACGTGACCGACGACGCGACGGTGTTCCCGAACCCCGGCGCGACGCTCGACCTCAACTCGTCCGAAATCGACTCGGGCGACCACCAGCTCAGCGTGCGCGTCACCAACAACAACGGTGACACGACCACGAACGACACGACGTTCTCGGTCAATCAGGGTCCGGACATCGCCGTGACGTCCGTTGCGCTCGACCCGACGAACGCCCAGACCGGCGACCAAGTCGAGGTGACCGCGCAGGTCGAGAACTTCGGCGACGAGTCGGGCTCGGCCGACGTCGGCGTCACCGGCACCAGTCAGGCGGGCACCACCGACTTCGGCGTCACGAAGTCCGTGGCCCTCGACACTGGTGAGAACCAGTCCGTGAACTTCGTCATCGAACCGGAGAACGCGGGCACCTACACGGTCGCGGTCAACGGGACGACCGCGACGAACGCGCTCGACGTGACCTCGCCGACCGCCGACATCCAACTGCTCGGCGACTCGTCGGCCAGTCCGACGTCGCTCCTCGAAGGCGAGGAGACGACCGTCACGGTCAAACTCGGTAATCTCGGCGGCGCGAGCGGCTCCGCCTCCGGCGACGTGACCCGGAACGGGACGACGGTCGGGAACGTCTCGACCTCGCTTGCCTCCGGTGCACAGCGGACGTTCACCTTCAACGACACCCCACCGGGAACCGGCGACTACGTCTACGCGTTCAACGGCACGACCATCGACACGGTCACCGTCTCGGCGCGCGCCCCGGCGTTCAGCATCGACGCGGGCGCGAGCACCATCTCGCAGACGACCGTGGACACCGACGAGACGTTCACGGTCAGGGTGCGCGTGAACAACACCGGCACCGCGGAGGGGACGTACACCAAAGCGCTCACGGCCGGCCGCACGACGCTGGCCACGGAGAGCGTCACCGTCGGCCCCGGTTCCTCCGGCACGCTGACGTACTCCGTCTCCATCGACGACGCCGGCACGTACGACCTGCGGGTCGACGGCGTCACGATTGGCAGTATCACCGTCGAGGAGGCGAACGTCGGCGGTGGCGGTGGCGGCGGCGGCGGCAGTAGTCTCCCCAAGGACGACACGACCGACAGCGACCGGCTGTTCTCGGCACCCGGCTTCGACGCGCAGTTCGACGGCGGGCAGGGCGTCTCCGCGGTGAGCATCACGTTCAGCCAGCAGACGACTGGAGAGGTCATCGTCAGCGAACGCTCGGGCCTCCCCGGTCGCGTGGGACAGCCCGGCGGCACGGCCGTCAGCTACGTGCGCATCGACGTGCCCGACAGCGCGCGCGACCGCCAGTCGACCCTCCGGTTCACCGTCAGACAGAGCCGGCTCGACGAACTCGGCGTCGAATCGTCTGACCTCGTGGTCCGGCGGTTCAACGAGGACTCCGGTTCGTGGGAAGACCTCGAAACCAGCGTCGTCGACAGCGGTGACGGCGCGGTCGTCATCGAGGCCGACACACCCGGCTTCTCGTACTTCGCCGTGACGTCGAGACAGGTCGCCACGACCACGACGCCGACCGACGACACGACGACGACGACGGTGGACGACGACACCACCACGGCGTCCAGCACGCCCGGCTTCGACGACGACACGACGACGGCCCCGAGCGGCACGACCGACTCCCCCGTTCCCGGATTCGGTGCGGCGCTCGCCGTGGTCGCGCTCCTCGCGGCCGCGCTCCTCGCGGTCCGCCGGAACGACTAACGACCGCACCGCGCGGTCGTCTCTCCTTTGTTTTTTCACCGGACCAGCGCCGCCTGCGGATTGCGCGACGGACTGCCTACAAGCTTTTACCACCGGTGAGCAAAACGAACGATGATGCTACGACCCCGCGTCTCGATTCCCGTTCTCGTGGTCGCCGCGATACTCCTCGCGGCCGTCGCGCCCCCGGCCGTGGGGGCCAACGGGGACTACGACATCGATATCGACGGCTCCATCGACACCGTCGACAGAACCGTCTCGACCTCACAGGGCGAGTTCACCGTCACCCAAGTCGGCCGCGCCGACGCCGGCGACACCGTTTCGGTCTCCGTGGACGCGCCGAGCGGCAGTGACTACACGCTCACGATTCTCGACTCCGAACAGCGAATCCGGCGGTCCACGTCGGCGACCGGCGACACGACCGAAGAGTTCGGTACCGGTGGGTTCGACCCCGGAACCTACGCCGTCGTGGTCGGCAACCAGTCGACAGAAGAGGTGTACGCCGGCGAACCGCTCGTGATTCGCGCCTACGCGGTCTCGACGCAGGCCGCCGGGAGCGTCGAGCAGTCGGACGACCTCGACGTGACCGTCGAACTCGACGAGGTCGAGTCGGGCGAGTCCGTCCAGGCCGTGCAGGTCGTCCTCGCGGACGACTCCGAGAACGTCCGCGTCGACGCCTCGGCGGTCAACGACACGCACTACTCGGCGTCTGTCTCCACCGACGACGTGGAGTCCGGCGACTACTCGCTGTACGCGGTCGTCCGCGGCGCCGACCGAGCCCTCGGCGAGAACGAACTCATCGGCGTGAGCGACGCCTCGACGGTCGAGGTGGTCGAACAGGCGACCGACACGTCGACGCCCGACGAGGGCTCCGCCGGCGGCGGCGGCGGTGGCGGCGCGGACGACGCCACGACGACCACCACCGAGTCAACCGAGACGTCGACGGCGGCGACCGACACCGCCGAGTCGACGACGACCGACGCCGCGGATACCACGGCCGACGCCGACGCGACGACCGCCTCCACCGAGTCGACGGCGACGGCCCAGACGACGACCGACAACGTCGTGACGCCCAACGAGTCCACGACGACGACGGCCCAGACGACGACGTCTTCGGAAGTCCCGAACACGGCGCCGTCCCTCCTGTTCGGCGCGCTCGTCGTCTTCGCGGTCGGCCGGCGACTCATCAGCTAATCAGCGTCCGCGTCACCCGCCGTTTTTCTTCGCCGCTCCGCCGGTCTAGCGCTCCGTTCGCGCTCGCCGATGATCGAGTCGGTTGACCAGCCAGATACCGAACGCGACGGCGGCGAGGGCGTACTGGAGGTTGTACCGCGGGTCGCCGAGCGATTCGAGCACGCGGACCCACGGCGGAATCGAGTCCGCGGCGTAGTCGGTCGCCGGGAACAGGGGCCACAGGAGGAACTGCATCGACCCCCAGTCGCCGGCGAGAAGCGCCCGGTAGGTGTCGCCCAGATAGTGCGAGAGCGTCGCGACGACGAGGGCGGTCGCCTGCTCGCGGTACCCAAGCCGGTGGCCGACGCCGACGAGGACGACGAGCGCGGGAAGCATCACGAGAGGTGAGTGGCCGAGCGAGCGGCCGCTGACGAGGACGCCGTAGTACGCGAGCGGTTTGTCGATGAGGTCGGGCAACTGCGAGCCGACGAGCGCGGCGGCCAGCGTCCACCCGGTCGGTAGCGGGCGGCGACGGCCGACCCGGAAGAGCGCGACCGAGAGATATCCGAGGGCGAGGTGGCCGATTGGGAACACTACCGACGTAGACGACGCCGAGACTATTCAACCGTGGGGACGACGCGAGCCGACGCGGCCCCGCGAATCTGGACGTTTGTCGAGTCGCGCCGGCCTCTCCGGCTCCCGCGGCGTCCACACACCAAGTATATGTCACGTCGGGGACCACGTGGCGGTATGTCCGATACGGTCTCCGAACATCGTCCCCCCGACGCGACGGACTCGGCGGCGACCCTCCGTTGCGAGCGGGTCGTCCGCGAGTACACCCGCGGCTCCGACTCGTTTTTCTCCCGCGGGTCCGACGCCCCGACGGTCCGCGCGCTCGACGGCGTCTCGCTTTCGGTCTCGACGGGCGAGTTCGTCGCCATCGCCGGGCCGAGCGGGAGCGGCAAGTCCACGCTGTTGCACCTCCTCGCCGCGCTCGATACGCCCACCCACGGCGACATCCGGGTCGCGGGCACCGACGTTCGGTCGCTGTCGAACCGCGGCCGGACGCGGCTCCGCCGCGACACCATCGGCATCGTCTTCCAGCATTTCCACCTGTTGCCCTCGCTTTCGGCCCGGGGCAACGTCGCGCTCCCGCTCATCGAGCGCGGCGTGTCGAAGCGCGACCGACGCGCCCGCGCCGAGGAACTCCTCGAACAGGTGGGACTCGGCGACCGCGCCGGCCACAAGCCGGGCGAGCTCTCCGGCGGCGAGCAACAGCGCGTCGCCATCGCCCGCGCGCTCGTCTCCGACCCCGCGGTGCTCATCGCGGACGAGCCGACCGGCGAGTTGGACACCGAGACGGGCCAACGCGTCCTCGACTACATCGAACAGACCGCCACGGAGCGGGCGGTCGTCGTCGCCACGCACGACGAACACGTCATCGAGCGGGCCGACCGCGTCGTCCGCCTCCGCGACGGCCACGTGGTGAGCGATGGCTAGGCGACACCGGCTGTTCGGCGTCGTCGGCCTCGCGGGGCGGCGCGTCCTCGGTCGCCTGCGGACCACCTCCTCGAAGCAGGTGCTGTTGAGCGTCCTCGGCGTCGCTCTCGCCGTGACGCTCATGACGACCGTCAGCGGCATCGCGCTCGGTCTCGGCGCGGAAAACGCCATCCAGAGCGAGGGCGTCGACTACTGGGTCGTCCCCGAGGCCAGCACGGCCTCGTCGGTCGCCGTCTCGGTCGGCGGCCCCCAACTCGGCGACACCCACGCGATTACCGACCGGCTCGCGCGCGACGAGCGGGTGGACTACGCCACGCCGGTCCAGACGCAGTTGGTGACGCTTGCACCCGAAGACGGCTCGACCGACGAGTACGTCCTCGCGGCGGGCATCATCCCGCCCGAGGAACCGACCTCGGTCGTCGGCGTCTCGACGGAGTCGCTCACGCCGGGCGACCCCCACTACGCCAACGGGAGCTACGACGGCCCGCGGACCGGCGAACTCGTCCTCAACGACGCCGCCGCGGAGTTACTCGGCGTCTCGGCCGGCGACGAGGTGACCGCGAGCGTCGGCGGCTCGCGGGCCGCCTTCACCGTCGCCGACGTCCGCGAGGGGTCGCTGTCGTCGGGCGTCGGCCCCGTCCCGGTCGCGCTCGTCCACCTCTCGGAACTGCAGACGATGACCGGCTCGACCGACGGCGACCTCGCGGACCAACTGCTCGTCAGCACCGACTCGGCGGGCGTGCGGTCCGACATCGAGGCGCTCTACCCGCGGACCTCGGTCGTCACGCAGACCGGCCTCGCGGTTCGCGGCGCGTCGACCTCCAGTCTCCCCTTGGCGATGGCCGCCGTCTCGCTCGTCGTCGCCGTCCTCGTCGGCGTGCTGTTCGTCGCCACGATGATGGGACTCGAAGTCAATGCGGACCGCCGCAATCTCGCCGTGCTCTCGGCGATGGGCTACCGGACGAGTTCGCAGATGTTACTCGTCGTCGCCGAGACGGTGGTCGTCGCCACCGTCGGCGGCGTCGTCGGCGTCGCGGCCGGCATCGGCGGTATCCACCTGACGAACGCGATTACGCGGGAGCTCCTCGGGGTGCAGGTCGCGCTGTTCGACCCGGTGCTCGTCGGCTACAGCGTCGCGGTCGCGGCGCTCATCGGCCTCGTCTCCTCCGTCTATCCGGCGTGGCTCACCTGGCGGACGCCCACTCTGGAGGCGATGTCGCATGACTGAGGACGCCGACCCGAACCGCGGTTCGGACGCGAACGGGAACGCGAACCGTCAGGCGACCCCGGAGTCGTCGCGGTTCCCGCGGCTCGCTCGCGTCCGCGCGTCGGCTGGTATCGCGCTCTCACAGCTCACTCACGCCCGCGGGCGGACGGTCCTGACCGTCCTCGGAATCACGCTCGCGGTCCTCGCGGCGACGCTTCTGGCCGGGACGGGCATCGGCGTGATACAGACGGGCCAACAGCAGTTCGACGCGGCGGGCCGCGACGTGTGGATTACCGGCGGCCCGGTCCGGTTCTCGCCGACCGGCGTCGGCGGCTTCGAAAACAGCATCGTCGACGCCCACGGGGTAGAGTCCCAGCTGGAGGCCCGCGAGGACGTGAAAGTCGTCACGCCGATGTCGTTCCAGACGGTGTACGTGAAGTCCAACGAGTCCGACTACGAGACGCTCGTCGGCGTCGGCGCGCCCGCCCGCGGCGGGTCGGTCCAGATTACGAACGGCACGGGGTTCAACCGGACCGACGTCCACTACGCCGACGGCAACTACACCGGGCCGATGACTCACGAAGTCGTCATCGACCAGCGGACCGCCGAGATGATGAACGTCTCCGTGGGCGACTCGCTGTACGTCGGCGGCACCACGGGCATCGCCCGCGAAAACGAGTTCACCGTCGTCGGCGTCTCGCCGACGTTCTCACGGTTCCTCGGCACGCCGAGCGTCGTGGTCCACCTGAGCGAGCTTCAGGAGCTGACGGGCGCGACCGGCGCGGACACGGCCACGCTCATGACGCTCACGGTCGCCGACGGGGCCGACCCCGAGGCGGTCGCGGC
The DNA here is from genome assembly GCF_042663345.1 of Haloferax chudinovii. Classification (NCBI taxonomy): domain Archaea; kingdom Methanobacteriati; phylum Methanobacteriota; class Halobacteria; order Halobacteriales; family Haloferacaceae; genus Haloferax; species Haloferax chudinovii. Next base: position 108,010 of record NZ_JBHTAB010000011.1, on the reverse strand, counting down.
CGACATCCAAGCTGACTATCCGGACTACGACGTGCGGACGAATCAGGAACAGCTCACGGAGATTCTGCGCGACCAGGCGGTCATCATGGCCGCCGGCGGGAGCCTCGTCTTCCTCGCGCTCCTCGCGGGGCTGGCGCTCAGCGTGAACGTTCTGCTGTCGCACGTCTACCACCAAACGCGGGAGCTCGCCGCGCTGAAGGCGCTCGGCACGTCGTCGTCGACGCTGTCGCTGACGCTCGTCGCGCAGGCGCTCGTCCTCGGGACGCTCGGCGGCCTGCTCGGGGTGGCGCTGTCGTTCCCGGCCGCGCGCGGCCTGAACCGACTGGCACAGCTCCTCGTCGGGTTCGGCGACGTGGTCGTCCTCCCGGAGACGGTCCTCGCCGGCGGCTTCGCCATCGCGTTCGTGATGAGCCTCGTCTCGTCGCTCGCGGTCAGCCGGCAGATAGCCGGCATCCGACCGCTCGACCACCTCTAGTCGTGGCGTGGCGTTCGGGAGTCGCCCGACCCCCGCAAGCGATAGTTTAGTTATCCCGCCCCGTCCACGACCGTACATGGCAACGGCACGACGCGAGCGATTCATCCGCGCCCAGCTCGCCTGGATGCTCGGCGCGACCCTCGTCTTGGTCCTCCTCGACGCGCTGTCCTACGAGCTGGTGTTCGTCGTGTCCCTCATCGGTTTCCTCGTCGTCGTCGAACTCACCGCGCCGGTCGCGGTGACGCCCGCGTGGCGGCGACGGCTCCTGTGGCTCATCGGCGGCGGCCTCGTCGCCTTCGGCTACATCGTGGTCAGACGCATCCTCGACATCCTCCCGCCGGGGGTGTTCTGAGTGCGCCTCGGCTCCCGCGAGGTCGGCTACCCGCACCTGTTGGCGGCGGCGCTCCTCGTCGCGATGCTCGTCGGCGTCGGCGTCGGCGCGGGCACCTCGTCGTCCACCTACGGCGCGTTCAACGCCGCGTGGGACGGCGGCTCCGGCGTCCGCGGAGTCGCGGCCGACGCGGGCGCAGAGACGGCGGTCGTCTACAACACCACCGAGTACGACGCGGTCGACCCGGGAGGTACCGTCGCGTTCGTCGTCTCGCCCGAGCGAGGGTACACCGACGCCGAGGCCGCTCGCGTCGAGTCGTTCGTCCGCGCCGGCGGGACCGTCGTCGTCGCCGACGACTTCAGGCCGCACGGCAACGACCTGCTCGCCCGGCTGGGCGCGTCGGCGCGCGTCAACCAGACGCCGCTCCGCGACGACCGCCACCAGTACCGCTCCGGCGCGCTCCCGGTCGCCACGCGGGTCGCCGCCGACCCGGTCACCAGAAACGTGACGCGACTCACTTTGAACCACCCGGCGACGGTGACGGCAAACGAAAGCACCGTCCTCGTCCGCTCGTCGAACTTCTCGTACCGCGACCGCGACGACGACGGCGAACTGGACGACACCGAGACGCTCCGGTCGTACCCGGTCGTGACCACGGAGCGCCTCGGCGCGGGCGACGTGGTCGTCGTGAGCGACCCGAGCGTGTTCATCAACGCGATGCTCGACCGCCCGGACAACCGGGCGTTCGCGGCGGCGCTCGCGGCCGACCGACAGACCGTCGTGTTGGACTTCTCGCACGCCGAGGAGCGCCCGCCCCTGCAGGTCGCGCTTCGGGCGCTCCGGGGTTCGGCCGGATTCCAACTCCTGTTCGGCGTCGCCGTCGTCGGCGCGCTCGCGGTCGTCGCCCGGCGGGGACGGCTCTCGTAGGCCGTCGAGGCGCTCGGCATGCTCGGCGCGGTCGGCCCGCCGTCCGCCTCGCGGGGTCGACGAGACCGCAGTTATATGTGGCCGCCGTCCCGACTGTCTCCATATGAGTGCTCCCGAAGAGGTCTACGAGGCCATCCTCGACGAGACGTCGCAACTCCTCGTCGGGAACGAAGACGCGATAGAGGCGCTCACTATCGCGTTGCTGACCAACGGGCACGTCCTCCTCGAAGGGGTTCCGGGCGTGGCTAAGACGACTATCGCCAACCTGTTCGCACACGCCGCGAACCTCGACTACCAGCGGATTCAGATGACGCCCGACGTGCTCCCGGCGGACATCACTGGCACCCACATCTACCGCGAGAACCTCGGCGAGTTCGACCTCCAGCGGGGGCCGGTCTTCTCGAACGTCGTCCTCGCCGACGAGATAAACCGCGCGACGCCGAAGACGCAGTCCGCGCTCCTCGAAGCGATGGAGGAGGGGCAGGTGACAATCGAAGGCGAGACGCTCAAGCTCCCCTACCCGTTCATGGTCGTCGCCACGCAGAACCCCATCGAGTACGAGGGGACGTTCAACCTCCCCGAGGCCCAGCGCGACCGCTTCCAGTTCAAGGTCGTCGTCGACCTCCCCGACCGGGCCGACGAACGGGAGATTCTCGAACGGTTCGACCGCTCGCCGTCGCTCAAGCCCTCGGACATCTCGAACGTCGTCGACGACGCCGACATCGGAGAGGCCCGACAGGTCGTCACGGCCGTCCACGTCGACGACAAGGTGTTCGACTACATCCTCGACCTCGTCGGTGCGACGCGGACGCACGCCGCGGTGGAGTTCGGCGCGTCGCCCCGCGCTTCGCTGGCCTTCCTGCGGGCCGGGAAGGCCGCGGCGGCGATTCGCGGCCGCGACTACGTGATTCCGGACGACGTGAAGCGACTCGCTCCGATCATCATGTCGCACCGCCTCGTCCTCGGGACCGAGGCGGACATCAGCGGGCGCGACCCCCGAGACGTCGTCGAGGAGGTCGTCGACACCGTGCCGACGCCCGAAGTCGGTCTCGACGAGTCGACGACGACCTCGGTCGCGGGCGACGACGACTGAGGGCCGTCGGCTATCGCTCGTCGGCTTCTGCTTTTTCGGCCTCGGCGGCCCCTTCTTCGGCCTCGGTCCCGCTGTCCTCCGACGCCGCGCCCGCGGACGCCGCACCGACTCCGCTGTCGTCGACGTCCCACCGGCAGGTGACGGCGAAGTCCATCTCCTCGCCGGCGGCGACCTCGGTGACGACCGGCGCGTCGAGGCCGCGGGCGACGACCACGGCGACGAACGACGCGACGGGCGTATCGAACGTCTCGGCGGCGGCGAACCGGCAGTCTTCGACGCGAACCGTTAGGCGACCGTCCGCGGCGTCCGTCTCGGCGGTCGCTGTCTCGGCGAGTTCGAACAGTTCCACGAGGGCGTCGGTCGCCTGCCGCGCCAGCGCGTCGGGGTCGTCGCCGAGCGGGCCGTCGAGACTCCGCTCGAACTCGTCGAACAGGCCGCCGCCGCTGGGGTCGAACGCGACGCCGCGAGTCAGTTCGTCGTCGGTGACGACGAAGGTGTCGCGGAGCGTCTCGGCGTCGGGGAGCGCGTAGTCGCGGCGCTCCGGGACGAACAGGCGAACGCTGTCGCGGCCGGCGTCGGGGACGTAGACGGTCGCGTCCTGCAGGCCGAGTTCGTCGACGACGGCGGCGTGATTGCGAGCGTGCGGGATGAACACTGACGACCCGACGCCGACGGGGATGAACCGCTCGGGGCTGAGATACCGCGTCACCGCGGCGGCGAACAGCCCGATAGCGCCGAGGACGACCAGCGTCTCCCGGACGGGGGGAAACAGCGCGCCGCCGAGCAGGCCGGCGACGCCGAGCGCGGCCAGCGCGATGGCGGTCTGCCGGTACCGGCCCTTTCGAAGCGCCTCGTAACGCTGTCTGAGCCGGGCGTTCTCGCGTCGGAGGGCGGCGAGTTCGGTTCGGGCGTCGCCCGCCTCGTCGGTGCCCGGCCGACCCTCGTCGCCGGTGGCGGCCGAAACGACGCCGCGGGCGTCCCCGTTCGCCAACGCCGACTCCCGGTCCCGGTCGCGCGCGTCGTCCGCGCTCATCGCTCCGCCTCCGTCGCGTCGACGAGGCCCAGCGCGACGCGCTCGTAGCGGTGGAGTCCGTAGGCGACCGCCGCCGCGAGGACGGCGGCGACCAGCGCGGCCTGCCACGCCCACCGGAGCGTCGTCCAGAGCGCCCACGCGACCCCGAGGGCGACGACGTAGCCCGCCGCCAATCGGGCGACTCGAGCGGGGTCCGGCGGCCACGCGTACGCGGCGCTCGCGAGGAGCGGGAACGCGGCCAGTTGCGTGGCTCCGAGCGCGACGAGGCCCGCGTCTCCGAACAACGAGACGGCGGTCAGTTGGGCGACGACGAACGCGAGCGGTCCCTCGCTGGCCGCCGCCGCGACGAGGACGAGGGCGCCCGCGGCGACGCCCCACAGCCCGTCTGTCAGGCTCACCGCGAGGGTGAAACAGAGGACGCCCGCCGCGTCCATCGGGGTGAGCTCGTTCGCGTCCAACACGGTTCGAATCGTCCGTTCGCTCTGGTTCACAGGTGTCTCCATCGGTATCACTCCGCGGCGGTGGCCCGGCCCGTCGCCAGTGCCATCGCGCTCTTCGGGGCGACCTCGTAGGCGGTGACGTTCGGCAGGCGTTCGAGGCGCTTTCTGAACTCCTCGAAGGCGACGAACCCGGCCGCGTCCGCGTCTCTCGCACCGCCCGCCCCGCCCGCGTCGACGGTCTCGCTTTCGGCCGCGTCGTCGAAGAACGTCGTCGGCGTGAGGAAGACGCTCGTCTGGGAGCTCCGTTTCGACGCGACGACGACCGCCTCGTACGTCTCGACTTTCGCCGAGTCGTCGGTGACGAGCACGAGGTGGTCCTGTCGATCCGACCGCGAGCACGCGGACTTCACCGCGTCGAAAAGCGGCCGGTCGCTGACCCGCGAGACGTAGCTCTCGCCGTCGCTGAGGTACGGGCGGAGCGTCGCCGCGAACGCCGAGTCGTCGCCGTCGAGGCGGCGGCTCCGCTTGCGGGCGTCTTCCGGGGCGACCGGGCGGGACGCGCCGACCGGGCGGTGCGGGCTGGTCGTCGGCGCTATCGCGAGCAGTCGCCGCCGAACCGTCTGGTAGGCGTTCGACGACGAGGAGGGGCCGAACTCCCACGTCGTCGCGGCGTCCCCGACGAACTGCGCCGAGACGGGGTCGGCGTGGGACTCCGCGGCGTCGACGAGGCCCAGCGCGACCTCCCGCGCGTACGACAGCATCGTCCGCCCGGTCGGCCCGCGGTTCATGTGCGATCCGCAGTCGACGACGAGCGACAGCAGGTAGTCGGACTCCGATTCGAACTCGCGGATGTGCGGGTGGTTCATCCGCGCGGTGGTCTTCCAGTCGACCTGCGACAGCGTGTCGCCGGGGAGGTACTGCCGCGTCTCGTGGGGGACGAGCCCCGGGCCGGTCTGGTCGCTGGCGTGGTCGCCGAAGGTCGCGCCGACCAGTTCGCCGCCGCGGCCGACGTGGATGCCGTCGGGGGCCGGCGGTTCGACCAGACAGCGGGCGTCGAGGTCGAGCGTCACCGTCTCGGTGAAGAAGCCGGCGCGGCCCTCGATGTCGACGGCGACCTCGTCGAACGCGATTCGCCCGGCGACGGGGAACTCGACACTGCACGTGACCGACCCCTCGGTCTCGCTGGGGTCGAACGCGACCGTCCGGCGGGGCCGCTCCGGCGCGTTCACGCTCGGCGGCGCGACGAGTTCGACCTCGACGGGCGCGTCGACGGCCTCGGACAGCGACGCCGTCAGCGTCACCGCGGCGCGGTCGCCGACGAAGACCGACGTGGGTTCGACCGAGACGGTCGCCGAGAGGTCGCGGTCGACCGCGCGCATCGCCCCGACGGCGTCGACCTGCGCGACGACGAGCCACGCGGCGAGGCCGCAGGCGGCGACGAGCGGCGTCGACTCGTCGAGAACGACCGCGTACACGGCGAGAAAGCAGGCGACGCCTGCGAGCGCGGCCCACCGTCGGGTCGGAAGCATCGTGGATTCGATTCGTGCCCCCGAAGTTGAATGTTTGTGTTGGAGCGGGCCGCAGTCGGTCGCGCGCGCCCCGACGACTCGGGGCACATTCGGCGTCCACCCGGCCGTTAAATCGGGTGTTAACCCGGTGCAGTCCCCGAATCGCGCGACCCGCTCGTCCGCGGAGCGTCAGCCGAATGCCAAAACCCATTAGGTCCCCCCGTCTGGCTACGGGTAGTGCGTGGAGAATCGGGCCGCCCGGCGCGGGTGCTTTGGACGATGTTCGTCGTCGGTTGTCTCGTCGCGACAGCGCCGGTGACCGTGGTTTCTGCGGGGACGGGAGCGTGGTCCGCGCCGTCCGGTGACGGGGTGAGCGCGACGACGTCAGCGCCGGTCGGTGTCGACTCGGGCCGCGCGTCGGCGCTCTGGTCGGTCGCGGGGCCGCCGCGACAGATCGCGAACGAGACGAACAACAGCACCGCCGTCCTCCACGAGAACCCCGACGACGTCGACGACGAGAACGAGCTCGACCGCCTGCTTTCGTACCTCTCGGGCGAGCTCAACGGCGACATCGGCGCGAGCGCCCTACAACTCAGTCAGGGCGAGTACGCGGCCGCGAGGGCGGCGCTCGGCGACGACTACGACGACTCGCTCGCCAAGTACGTCGACGTGGAAGGCGAGACCGGAACCGACCCCGCGGGCGATGAGTACCGGACCGTCGGCGAGACCCAGCGGGAGTACGTCGACACCGTCAGCGAGTTCCGCGAGACCCGTCGCGAGTACGAGGCGGCGAGGCAGGCGGGCGACGATGAGCGCGCCCGCGAACTCGCCCGCGAGTTGACGCGCCTCGCAGAAGACGGCGAGACGCAGTCCGACCGGCTCACAGACGCGTTCGAGACGATTTCGAATCGGACCGATGGCGACCTGACGGAGTCTAGCGCCCAAATCGAGGCGGTGCAGGCGAACATCTCCGAACGACGCGACGAAATCGTCTCCCGAGAGTTCGTCGCCACCCGTCTCACCGTCGACGACTACGACCGGAACATCTCTTTTACCGACCCGCTCGTCCTCTCGGGGTCGCTCGTCGCCGACAACGGCACGCCGGTCGCGGCGACGACCGCCCGCTTCGCGGTCGGCGGCCGGACGGTCCAGTCGCCAGTCGCCCCCGACGGCTCGTTCGAACTGACCTACCGACCGACGCGGATTCCGGCCGACACCTCGGCGCTCGTCGTCCGGTATCTCCCGAACGACGCGTCGATGTATCAGTCGACAGAGCGGGCCGTCCCCGTCGCCGTCTCGCAGGTGAACGCGACCGCGGACTTATCCGGGCCGTCCGCGTCGCCCTACGGCTACGCCGACGCCGTCTCGGTTCGCGCGGCGGTTCGTGCGAACGGGACGCCGGTTCCCGACTATCCGCTTTCTGCGACGTTCGCCGGCTCGGCGGCGACCGCGGCGGCGACGAACGCGAGCGGCGCGTCGACCATCTCGGCGACCGTCCCGGCGACCGCGACGGGGACGGCCTCGCTCCGCGTCGCGCCCGACGGCGACGACAGAGCGGTCACGTTCGCCCCCGCGTCGGTGTCGGTCCCGCTCGAAACCGAAGGGACGGCGCTCGACGCCAGCGCCCGCGAGACTGACACCGGGACGGTCGTCGTCGACGGCCGACTCGAAACCGACGAGGGCGAGGCCGTGCGCGGCCAGACGGTCGTCATCAGCGTCGACGAGCGCGCGGTCGCGTCCGCGACGACCGGCCAGTCGGGCGCGTATCGGGCGACGTTCGACCTCCCGAGCGACGCCAGCGCCGAGAACGCGACCGTCTCGGCCGCGTTCGACGGTGCGGGGACGAACCTCGGGCCGTCCGACGCGACGGCGAGCATCAGGGTCTCAAACGCTGTCGCCGAAGCCGACGGCGGAAGCGGCGCGTCCGGCGGGCTCCCGTTCGACCCGCTCGACCTCGCGTGGGTCGTCGTCGGGACCGCGGTGGTCGGTCTCGCCGCCGCCGTCCTCCTCCGGCGGAACGGCGGTGACGACGCCGTGACGGCGGCGGTCACAGACGAGTCGGACGCCTCGGACGCCGGCGACGCGGCCGACCCGGAACCGGCGGCGACGGGGACGCCAGCGTTTGACTCGGCGGCCGCGGCCCTCGACGCCGGGCGGCCGAACGACGCGGTCGTCGTCGCCTACGCGGGCGTCCGGGAGTCGCTCGGGTCCGCCGCGGAGGTGGACGACGCCGCGACCCACTGGGAGTTCTGCGACCGCTGTATCGACGCCGGCGTCGCGCCCGCCGACGCGCTCGAATCGCTCACCGCGGGGTACGAGCGCGCGGCCTACAGCGGGCTCTCGGTGAGCGACGCGGACGCGGCCGAACTGGTCGAGACGGCCCGCTCGCTCGCCGACCCGTCCGGGTCCGACGCGCTCGAATCGCCCGCGTCGGGCGACGGTACGGACCCCTCGGAAGCCGTCGGCGCGGTCGAGTAGCGCCGTCGGAGCCCGCGGCTGACAAATGATTTTTGTGTTCGTGTCTCCCACCTCGGGTAGATGTCGCCGCGCCAAGACTGGCGGTTGTTCCTCCCCGGACCCGTCCGCGACCTCCCGGCCGACCTCGCGGCCGTCGTCGCGGGGGTCGCGCTCACGCTCGTCGCGACGCTCACGCCCGGACTGGCGGGGACGCCGCTTCGGGTCGTCGTCGGCCTCCCGTTCGTGCTTTTCATCCCGGGCTACGCGCTCATCGCGGCACTGTTCCCCGAGCGCGGCCCGCCGATTGACGCCGACGAGGACCAAGACCGGATAGGGGGTATCGACGGCATCGAGCGGGTGGCGCTGTCGTTCGGGACGAGCATCGCCGTCGTTCCGCTCCTCGGCCTCGTCCTCAACTTCACGCCGTGGGGGATACGGCTCGCCCCCATCCTCGTCGTCGTGAGCGGCTTCACGCTCGTCGCGACGGCGTTCGCGGCGAGCCGTCGGTCGGCGCTCCCCGAGGAAGAGCGGCTGGTAGTCCCGTACCGGCGCTGGGTCGCCGCCGCGCGCGACGAGCTGTTTAACCCGGCGTCGCGGACCGACGCGATGCTGAACGTCGTCCTCGTGGTGAGCGTGGTCCTCGCGACCGCGAGCGTCGGCTACGCGGTGGCGGTGCCGAAAGACGGCGAGTCGTTCACCGAACTGTACCTGCTGACCGAAGACGGAGACGACGAACTCACCGCCGACAACTACCCGGAGGAACTCGTCCGCGGCGAGCCCGCGTCGCTCGTTCTCGGCGTCGGTAACCAAGAACACCGGCCGGTGAACTACACCGTCGTCGCGGTGCTCCAGCGCGTCGAGGTGTCGAACAACTCGACGACCGTACTGGAGTCCGAGCGGCTCCGGACGTTCACCCCTCGACTCGAACACAACGAGACGTGGCACGAGCCACACGAGGTTCGCCCGACGATGACGGGCGAGCGCCTGCGACTGACGTACCTCCTCTACGAGGGCGCGCCGCCGGCGTCGCCGACGGTCGACAACGCCTACCGCGAGGTTCACCTCTGGGTGACAGTTCGCGAGAACTGACGGCCGAACCCGACCCCAGCCGGGCGGTGCGTAGCCGACCAGCCCGCTGACGTTTCTCGGGACCGCTCCGGAATCCGTGAGAACCGTCTCGTAGCTCGTGTAACTCGCTTGTGTTCTAGTTTTATCATCTCTGATAACCCATGGGTAACGCTTAGGGTGTTGCACGCTAAGCTTGCGATAGCGAAGTCACAATGCGAGACTCTGGAAGGACGGTATCCCGCCGTGGCGGCCGAGGTCCGAAGATAGAACGCATCGCGGACCGATACGGGCTCGACGGCCTCGGCGACGACCTCGTCGCCGCGTGGCTCGGGGAGGGGCGGCCACAACGGAGCCTCCGCGAACTGGAGGGCGACGTGAACGAGCGCCTCGTCCGGGCCGCCCTCGACGAGGCCGGCGCGCACGTGCTCGAAGGCGAGGCGGAGAACTTCTACCGACTCCTGACGAGCGACGACGTGACCGCGGGAAGCCGCACCGACGCGCGGAACACGCTCCGCGAGCGTGGTATCGATGTCGAGCAGTTAGAGGGCGACATCATCTCCTACCAGTCGGTGTACAACTACCTCAAGCGACACCGAAACGTCGAACGCGAGGACGACGACGAGACGGACGCGACCGAGTCGGGACTCACAACGATTCGAAAGCTTCGGTCCCGACTTCGAACCGTGACTATCGACGTCATCGACCGACTGGTGAAGAGTGAGGCGGTCTTCATCGGCGCGTACGAGGTCGAAGTCGATATTCGCGTCACCTGTACAGACTGCGACACGCGAATGACCCCGACGGCGCTTCTCTCTTCCGGGCACTGCGACTGCGACCACGACGGAGACGAGTAGCGGTTCGGGCGCTCTCACACACCCACATCCGACACATGAACGATTCAGAGGCACTTCAGGCGGCGGCTGTCCACATACGAAACATCGGCGGCATCGACGAGCGGCGCGTCAGGCTCGACCCCGGCGTGACCGTTCTGACCGGCCGCAACGCGACGAACCGAACGTCCTTCTTGCGCGCGCTCATGGGTGCGTGCGGGAGCGACGCGGTCAGTCTCAAGGGCGACGCAGACGAGGGGCTGGTCGAACTCGAACTCGACGGCCGGACGTACACTCGCGTCCTCTCGCGCGAGAACGGTACGGTCTCGACCGACGGGACGCCGTACCTCCGAGACACGACGACCGCGGACCGCTTTGCGTTCCTCCTCGGCTCGAACGAGGCGCGGCGGGCGGTCGTCGCGGAGCGCGACCTCCACGACGTCATCATGGCCCCGGTCGACACCGACGCCATCGAGGCCGAAATCGAGCGCCTGCAGAGCCGACGGACGCAGGTCGAGCGCCGACTCGACTCGCTCGACTCGCTCGAAGCCGACCGGCGGTCGCTCGAATCGAAACGCGACGAACTCGAAGCCGAAATCGAAGACCTCGAAGCCGAGCGCGACGAACTCGACGCAGAAATCGAGGCCGAAGACCGGACGGTCGAGTCCCAACGCGAGAATCAGGCGGCGTTAGACGAGGTGCTGTCCGACCTCCAGTCGGCGCGGTCGGACCTCGAAACCGTCCGCTTCCGCCTGCAAAGCGAGCGCGAGAGCGTCGAATCGCTCCGCGAGGAGCGCGGCGAACTCCAGTCGGAGCTCGATTCCTTCGACGCAGAGGCCGTCGACCCCGGCGAGGCGAGCGACCGCATCGACTCGATTCGGTCGCGCATCGAGTCGCTCAACTCGACGATTTCGGAGCTCCAGACCGTCGTCCAGTACACGGAGGACGTGCTCGACGGGAAGGCGGGCCTCATCGAGGACTCGCTGGGGTCGGTCGGCGGCGACGGCTCGGTGACCGACCAGCTCGTCCCGTCGGAGACGACCACCTGCTGGACCTGCGGCACCGAGGTCGGCCACGACCAGATTCGGGAGACGACCGACCGCCTCCGCGGGGTCAGAGACGAAAACCGCGAGGAGCGCGCCGAGCTCCGCCGCGAACTCGACGAGCTCGAACGGTCGATGCGAGCCGCTGAGCGGGCCGAACGCGACCGCCGGAGCCGCCGCGACAAACTCCGACGACTCGAAGACGAACTCGACCGCCGGACCGGGCAGATAGCGTCGCTGACCGAGCGGCGCGAGGCGCTCGCCGAGCGGGTCGAAGCGCTCGAAGCCGACGCGTCGGACCTCCGCGGACAGGCCGAAGGGGACCTCATCGAACTCCACAAGGAGCTCAACGAGGCCGAGTTCGCGCTCGACCGGAAGCGCGACGAACTCGCGTCCGTCCACGACGACCTCGACGCGCTCGACGCCCGGTTCGACGAGCGCGAGGAACTCGAAACCGAACGCGCGCAGGTCGAAGCGGAACTCGAAGCCGCGCGGACCCGAATCCGCTCGCTCACGACCGCGGCGGTCGAGGCGTTCAACGAGGAGATGGAGACGGTGCTCGGTCTCCTCGGCTACGACAACATCGAGCGCGTCTGGCTGGAGCGGGTCGAACGCCGGGTCCGAGAGGGGCGTCGAACGGTCGATAAGACCCAGTTCGAACTCCACATCGTCCGCGCGTCTGACTCCGGCGCGGTGTACGAGGACTCCATCGCCCACCTCAGCGAGAGCGAGCGCGAGGTCGTCGGCCTCGTGTTCGCCCTCGCTGGCTACCTCGTCCACGAGGTGTACGAGACCGTCCCGTTCATCCTCCTCGACTCGGTCGAGGCCATCGACGCCGAGCGCATCGCCGCGCTGGTCGACCACTTCGAGCAGTACTCGACGTTCCTCGTCGCGGCGCTCCTCCCGGACGACGCCCAAGCCCTCGACGCGTCGTACCGTCGCGTCACGTGGGGCACCGACGTGACGCCGACCGCCTGACTGACCCGTGCCCCGACCTGACCGCGTCACTTCGCGACGACAGGCGTTCTCGCGTCTCCGCTTCGTTCGCTTCCGGTTGACTCTCACTCGACTCTGTTGAAGCCCGCATCCTGCGTCTGGACTGGCGTGACACACAGGGCGCGTATTTGTCAAACAGAGACGCGGTGCGCGGGCACTCCGGGACAGTTTCGCCCCGGTTGACTTGGACATCGAATCGCCGAAATCGGGCACCCTTCGTCGTTACTGAAGCCAATCGAAGACGGCGAAGCCGGTCAGATATCCTCATGACCGGTCCCTCCGGTGCCGGGAAAACGACACTTGCTCGATGCACTCAGTCCGGGGCTCGTCGATGACGTCGCTGATGGTGCCGCGGGAGAAGTCCACGAGCGAAACGTCGAGCGACTATCGACGCACAAGCGACTCCTCTACGACATCGTCAAGCGCCACGGTGAAGTCTCGTCTACAGACTCCCACGCCGCGTACGAAGAGCACATCTCCGCGCCGAAATCGAAGGCGACCCGCCGTCGGTATCTCGGCGCGCACGAACGGTACCGACTCATCGAACAAGACGGCGCGACGCGGGGAACCCGGTATCGGCTCGTCGAGCCGTGACTGACAAAACGGTTAATACTATCAATTCGATACGTCCTTACAACGCATGTCCGCTGACAAACGAATCCCGGTGACCGAAGAGACTCGGGAGGAACTTCACGAACTGAAAAAGCCGGGGCAGACCTACGACGATCTCCTCAAGGAACTTGCCCAAAGCCGACGTCGTGAGGACCTCGAAAAGCGTTTCCAAGAGTTGGAGGACGCAGATAGTGATGATCTAACCTCGCTTGAGGATGCCTGAGGACGACTACGCTGTTCTTCTTCTTGATCAACCACGCGAGTTCTTGAGTGTCGCCGATGAGAAGACGACACGAATTTGCAAGGAGAAACTGGGGTACCTGAGCGAAACTCCATATCCGGGACGCGGACGCGGGCATAAAGAGCAGTTGCCCATCGACGGGCGACGCGATAGATTCCGAATGCACGTCTCGCGGAGCTACACAGCGATGTACACCGTCTTGGAAGAGGACAGAGAGGTTCGGGTCCTCGAAATACTACCAATCGACGATGCCCACGAGCGATACGGTTTCTGACAATCTAGTAACGATCCCAATCCAGCGGTAGGAATCCTCCCGGCTAAGTCGCGCGAGGAGGTCGGTCTCACAGGCTACGGCGCGGCGGCACCGATGTTGTTGTTCGAATCCTTGAACGGAAGGTCGATTTCGAGACCGTCGTAGGCGAGTACGGGTTTCTTCGGGAGTCCCGGCCCACCGCCTTCGAAGTCGATGACACCGATGTCGGCCAGTTCAGTCAGGTTCCGGTGAACCTGCTTGTAGTCGCGGTCAACCGACTCTGCGGCGTCGCGGATGCTGTCCGGCTCCGCCTCAGAGACGCCTCTAACAGTTCGAGGTTCTTCGGGCTGAGCAGTCGACTGAGTTCTGCGAACGAGTCGAAGTTCAGCACCGGCTGAGCGTCTTCGAGTTCCTCGCCTGCCTGTGCCGCTTTGAGCCGCTGTCTCGTGGTTTCGTCGGGGTCACTCTCCTCACCAACCGTCACTTTGAGCTTCGTCATGTCGTGTCAATTTTCCGTGATTTCTCACGTTTCCCAGTCCCAGGAGACGGACGACATCTCCTCGGCCTCTTGTTCGAATCGGTCGTAGAGCGTCAGCATCCCGGGGAGGTCGATTATCTCGATTCGGGCCCAGCGTGCCGCCCGTGACTTTCGTCCGTTCGTGGGCGTTGTCGTACCGAAGGGTGGTATCCCCCTGCGGGTGCCGAGATGGAGGCTGTAGTCCCACCCACTAGGATACTTGTCAGCCACCGTCTGGCGGATGGTTACATTGACGACGTACTCGTCTTTGACAGCCTTCCAATCTGCAATCGTGATGTAAGACGCTATCCGTCACCCTATGTTATTGGATCCATGGGGATCGCCTATGGACTTAGACACATGGCAGATCCGATGAAACGTTCAGTCGTTGATTCGCTCCCTGCGGGCTTTTTACGCCCCGCTTCCCCCCCCCAACAGTATTGTTCTAAATGCCCACTATCAAGAGCACATACCGATAGTACGCAAGAAATATAACAGATTGGGACGACATATCGAACAGACGATATCGGGGGGACGAAGCTATCATCACATCTGACACACAGCTCCGAGACGAGTTCGAACCGACACGGGTCTGGTACGACTGCGAGCGTACTCAGCCCGTCTCTGAAGCGGTCGCCGCGGCCGTGGACAAGCACACCCGCCGCGACGCGGACCTGCCGCCGCTCACAGAGCACGTAGACACCGACGCCCTCGACGCCCTCTTCGGCCGCGAAATGCCCGGTGCACCCCGCGTATCGGGCGCGTCGCTCGAATTCGACTACGCCGACCTCGTCGTCACCGTCGAGTCCGTCGGGCGCATCGAAGTCCGCGACGCGGGCCGGTAATCGGCCGGGTCGCTCGGCACGACGTCGGGACGGGTCGGCCGTCGCCGGATGGACTGCCCGGCCCGCGCCGTACCGACCTGCGCGAATCGGTATCGAAACCAGGTGGACGGGTCGTTCGAACGACCCGTCTGGACGCTCCATCGACTTAATTGGTTGAGAACGTTTAGGCAGTATACTTGCAGTTTATTTGAATTACTGCCTCCGATAACCGGTTTTCCGACTTCTCCGCGGCCCCGCCGCGACGTACCTTTTTGTCTCGTGGACGCCGACAAGGGGTATGGAACTCGAATTACGCTTCTTCGCGACGTTTCGAGAGGTGGTGGGCCAGAAGTCCATCTACTGGCGGGTCGACGACGACGCGACAGTCGGGGACGTCCTCCGGTCGCTGGAAGCGGAGTACGACGGCCTCGCCGGCCGACTCATCGAGGACGGCGAGGTCAAGCCGCACGTGAACGTGCTGAAAAACGGGCGCGAGGTGGTTCACCTCGACGGGATGGCCACGACGCTCGACGACGCGGACGCCGTGAGCGTCTTCCCGCCGGTCGCGGGGGGCTGACGTGGCACGTCGACAGCGGGCCTTCCGCGGTATCTCGCCCCGCCTCGCGATTCAGTACCTCGAAGGACTGGGCGGCGAGGCCGACGGCGGCGGCCGCGTGGTCGGTCCCGACTGGGCCGTCGACATCGAGACCGAGGAAGTCACGATAACGAGCAGTATCCAACTCACCGAGGTGCAACTCGCGTTCGAGGGCGACGAGGAGACCCTCGACGACCTCGTCGAGCGGTTCGCCCGCAAGGCGATGCGCGCGGGGGGATGACCGTGGGGGCAGACGGCGACCGGCGGCCGGGGCGCGAACGACTCAGCGAGCGCCTCGCGCCGGATGGCGACGACGGCGCGCCCCGCGGCGGTGCCATCGACGGCACGGCCATCATGCTCGCGGCCGCGAAGGCGAGCGTTCCAGCCAGCAGTCTGCCGCGGTTGCTCGACCGGGCGCAGGCGTACCTCGACGGGCGGGCCGGCGAGTACGCACAGGGGTTCGAGTGCGTCCACGAGGACGACGAGACGGCGGTGTTTCTCGTCCCGCTGGGCCACTGGGACACGAAGGGACTCGACCTCGGCTTCTCGCACCGCGAGGTCGACGCCGTCCGCCGGGCGCACGCTGAACACCTCCGGCGGGTCGGGGCGGACGCCGACCGCCGCGACGAGTTCGAGACGGCGCTCGAAATCCGCGAGGTCGCCGTCGTCAGTCGGTCGGTCAAAAGCCGGCAATCCGCCCGACGATAGACGCCTATTTTGGGGGCGAC
This sequence comes from Haloferax chudinovii, assembly GCF_042663345.1. Lineage (NCBI taxonomy): Archaea > Methanobacteriati > Methanobacteriota > Halobacteria > Halobacteriales > Haloferacaceae > Haloferax > Haloferax chudinovii. The sequence goes on along the minus strand of NZ_JBHTAB010000011.1, from coordinate 92,039 downwards.
GCCGTGCTACCGACAGATGCCAACCCTTTCGTCCGACCTCCTCGACGGCGTCCGGGCCGCGGGGCCGCTCCAACTCGGCATCGCGCCGTTCGGCCTCGTCGCCGGCGTCGCGGCCGTCGAACAGGGGCTGTCGGTCGCGCACGCCCTCGGCTTCTCCAGTTTCGTCTTCGCCGGCGCGTCGCAACTCGCCATGATAGAACTCCTCGGCGCGGACGCGCCGCTGGCAATCGTCGTCGGCACCGCCGTCGTCATCAACCTCCGGACGATGATGTACTCGGCCTCCATCGCGCCCTACTTCCGCGACCTGACCGCCCGGTCGAAGGCGCTCGCGTCGTACCTCCTGACCGACCAGGCGTACGCGGTCTCTATCGCCCGCTACGGCCGCGACGGCGAGACCGACCGCTTCGCCTACTATTTCGGCGCGGGCGCGTCGCTGTGGCTCGTCTGGCAGGTGACGACCGTCGCCGGCGCGCTCCTCGGCTCCGGGCTCCCGCCGGAGTTGGGCTTCGACTTCGCCGCACCGTTGGTCTTTCTCGCCTTACTCGTCCCCACGTTGAAAGACCGCGCCTCCGGCGCGTCGTGTCTGGTCGGCGGCCTCGTCGCCACCGGCGTCGTCGTCGCGGGCGTCCCGTTCCACCTCGATATCATCGTCGCGGCCGTCGTCGGCGTCCTCGCCGGCCTCGCGGTCGACTCGCTCGGAGGTGACGCCTGAATGCCGACCGGCTACGACTCGGCGACCGTCTGGCTCGTCATCGCCCTCGCGGGCGTCCTCACGTTCGCCATCCGCGGGTCCTTTATCTACCTGTTCGGCCGCATCGACGACGTGCCGCCGGCGGTCGAGTCGGCGCTGGAGTACGTCCCCGCGGCCGTGTTCGCGGCGCTCGTCTTCCCCGCGCTCCTCGCGCCCGCCGGCGACCTCGCGGTCTCCGTCGGCAACGAGAAACTCCTCGCCGGCGCGTTGGCCGCGCTCGCCGCGTGGTACACCGAGCGCGTGCTCGCCACCATCCTCGTCGGCATGGGCGCGCTGTGGGTCCTCCGGTTCGTCGTCTGAGCCGCCGCCAGCCCCGAAACCGACATTTCCCCCCAAGAGACTCGTCTCCGGGCGACCGCGACCGCACGCGTGCCCTCTCCACCCCCGCGCCGCAACTCGCTCCCCAGCGACAGCGAGGACCGCGCCCTCCTCTCGACCGGGTTCGCCGTCGGTGTCGCCGCGCTCGTCGCCCGCGTCGTCTTCGGCGGGGCGGTGGCGTCGCTCGTCGATAGACTCGTCTCCGCGGTTCGCATCGGTCGAAAACAGCGTGATTCGGATTCGCGCGGGAGCCGACCGCGACCGTCGGGTCGGTCGCGGCGGTCGTCTCAGTCGTCGGCGGGCGCGGGCGAGTCGCCGCGGGAGACGCCCGTACCGGGGCCGATGTCGATGCCGAGCTCGTCGAGGCGCTCGTCGGGGACGACGCCGTCGACCCACTGGCGGCGGGCGTAGTACTCCTCTTTCATCTCGTCGAGTTCGCACAGTTGGCCCTCGGACGCGCCCTGTCCCGGCATCGCCCCGTCGCCCTCGACGAAGCGTCCCGGAAGCGAGTCGTCGGCCCCGTCGAAGCCGGCGAGGTTGTTGTAGTACCGCTCTAACGTGTAGATGCGGTCGCCGGTTTCGAGCAGTTCCTCTTCGGTCACGTCGCGGCCGGTCATGCCGTTGTACTGCAGGACGTACTCCTCGATGCCCTCCGCGAACGCGTTGAACTTGCAGATGTCGAACGAGTCCGAGATGGCGTGCATGTCCTGGAACAGCGCCACGAGCTCGCCCTTGCCGCGCCACTCGTGGGGGTCGTGTTTCTCCGGGATACCGAGAATCTCTGCGGACGGCGTGTAGCCGCGGAGGTGGCACGCGCCGCGGTTGGAGGTGGCGTAACCGATGCCCATCCCCTTCATACAGCGCGGGTCGTACGCCGCGATGGTCTGGCCCTTGACGGCCAGCGAGTTGTCGTAGGCGTCGAACCGCTCGGCGAGGCCGTTTGCGCCCTCCGCGAGGGCGTCGGCGAGGTCGCCGTCGCGGTTCGCGACCTCCGTGATGAGGTCGATCATGCGCTCGGTGTCGCCCCAGTTGAGCTGTTCGCTCAGGCCGTCGAGCTTGCCCTGTTCGGACATCTCCATGGCCATCGCCATCATGTTGCCCATCTCGATGGTGTCGACGCCCATGTCGTTACAGCGGTCGATCATGACGGCGATTTCGTCGCGCTCGGTGTGTCCGGAGTTCGGGCCCAGCGCGTACGCGGACTCGTACTCGTAGGACTCGCCGCGGACGTTCAGCTCCTCGCCTTTGTGCATCACCGACACCTCGACTTCCTTCTTACAGGCGACCGGACAGGAGTGACACGTCGGCTCGTCGACGAGGATGTTCTCGCGGACGTTCTCGCCGGAGACGCGCTCGGAGTCGATGTCAGCGCCCTCGGCGTCTCGCATCGCCGCGGTCGAGGTGTACTTTCCGTTTTTCGTCGGGAGGCCGTCGAGCTCCTCGCCCGCGTTCATCAGGACGTTCGTCCCGTACAGCGACAGGCCGCCCTCGTTGGGCGCGGTGACCTCGGACTCGCGGATGAGTTGCATCGCCTGCTGGTAGCCCTGTTTGAACGTGTCGGCGTCGGCGGGCTTCGGCATCCGCGTGCCGGACTTCACGACGATTGCCTTGAGGTTCTTCGACCCCATCACCGCGCCCGTGCCGCCGCGGCCGGACGCGCGGTCGTCCTCGTTGATGATACAGCCGAACTTGACCTCGTTCTCGCCGCCGGGGCCGATGGCCATTATCGAGAGGTTCTTGCCGAGGCTCCCGTCGACCTCGCCTTCGAGCTCCTCGATGGTCTCGTGGACGCCCTTGCCCCAGATGTGTTCGGCGTCGTGGAGCGTCAGTTCGCCGTCTTCGACGACCGCGTAGCTCGGCCGCTCGGCCTTCCCCGTGAACAGCAGGCCGTCGAAGCCGGACCACTTGAGCCGCGCGCCGCTCCAGCCGCCGTGGTGCGAGTCGGTGACAGTCCCCGTGAGCGGGGATTTTGTCACGACCGCGATTCGACCGCTCATCACGGTCTGCGTGCCGGTGAGCGGGCCGGTCATGAACGCGAGGAGGTTGTCCGGTCCGAGCGGGTCCACGTCCGGTCCCTGGTCGAAGACGTACTTCACGCCGAGGCCGCGGGCCCCGATGTACTTCCGCGCGTCCTCGTCGTCGATTCCCTCGTACGCGATGTCGCCTGCCGACAGGTCCACCCGAGCGACCTTGTCGTGATAACCACCGAGTTCAGTCATTGTAATCCTCGTTAGTTATATACGGTCGCTGGCGGGTTAGTGATTCCCACCGCTGAGTAACCGATAGTAGTTACACCGGTGTGACCCGACGCCGGACTGTCTCGGGATTGCGGCAATCCGTGCGACTCATCCCGGTTGCGGGCCGGCCGCCCGAAACGCGACGGTTCCGGTGGCGTCGACGACGACGCTCGCGGGGCCGCGCGGCGGGCACGACCACCAGGTTCCCGAGACCGCCGCGCCGGTTTCGAGCGTCGCCGACACGGCGTGGCCCCCGGAGGCCGTCACGGGGACGAGGTCGCGGACCTCACCGGGGTCGAGCGCGAGCGTGCGGTCGAACGACTCGCCGTCGCCCGCGGCGTCGACCCGGAGCGAGAGGCGATGTGGCTCGTCGTCGCGGTTGGCGACTGTGAGCGTCGTGTTCGCCGGTCCGCAACCGGTCGTCCCGTTCGACACGTCGACGTACTTCGTCGGCTGGTCGGGCACCGGCCACGCCGTCTCGACGCGCCGCTCGGTCGTCTCGACGGCGACGCGGTAGCTCCCGCTCCGATAGGTCACCGGCACCGACAGCCGCGCTCCCGTGGGGACGCGGTACGTCCGGTCGACCAGTGCCGTCTCCCCGAGGTCGATGCGGAGTCGCGCGGTCGTCTCGGGGCCGGGGTTCTCCACGACGACGCCCGCGGGCGCGTACCACCGTGCTGAGCCGTCGCCGACGAGCGGGAGGTCGAGTCTCGGCCCGTCGTCGGGGGGTGCCGCCGCGAGCGCACACTCCCCCCGCGCGTCGCACGAGACGGTCCGCCAGAACGCCGCGGTGTCCCGACCGAGGACGACCTCCAGCCCCTCGAACGCCGCGTCGACGGTCCACGTCGAGCGCGCCCGCAGGCCGGAGTCCGTCTCGACGAGCACCGCCGTCTCCCCGGTCGGCACCGCCACCGACAGCGCGGCGCGCTCGCCGGGCAACAGGTCGCGGTTCTCGAAGAACGCGTCGCGGCCGCCGCGGACGCCGACGACGGTCGTGAACACGGGGTCAGGCGTCGGGTTCCAGAGCGTCAGCGACCGCTCTACGCGCGCTTCGGTCGTCGGCGTCGCGGTCGGCGCGTCGGTCCCCTCCTCGGGCGTCGGCGTCTCCGTCTCTCCGTCTGGCGTCCCGCACCCGGCGAGTCCGGCGACGCCGCCCGCGAGAAGCGAGAGGAGCGTGCGGCGCTCCATACCTCATCTACGGGCGCGACCCATATGAACGCCTGTCACCGCGGCCCCGGCCTCCAAAACAGCTATCTCGTCGGCGGTCAGTCGTGTTCATGAACAGATGGGACTCGACAGCTTTCTCGGCGCGATTGACACCGCGAGTCGGTCCCTCACGGTGGTCAATCGCTCGGCACCTGACCCCGTCCAGCGGATGCTCGAAACCACGTTCACCGACCAGCCGGTCGACGTCGACGAGCTGTCGGACGACGCGCGCGGCAACGACGTGATCGTGCTCTCCGAGCAGACGCCAGCGGGGCGCGAGGTCGTCGCGACCTCGTCGCTGGAGGACGTGATGAACACCGTCCTCCTCGTGAACTCCGACCTCTACAAGACGGGGCAGGCGAAACTCGACGAGTTCGAGCTTCCGTCGGTGCTCACGCGGCTCGACGACGTGCCGTTTTCCCTCCGCGGCTATCCCGAATCGGACAAGGAGAAACTGCTCCTCGTGGCGATTTCGCGGTACATCGAGCGCCACGCGTGGCGCGCCGGCGACGGCAGGCTCCGGTCGTCGTTCCAGCGGCTCTCCCGAATCGAAGACGAACGCGGGACGCGGGCGGTCTACCAGAAGGTCGCGTCGACCGACGTGCAGACCCACGTCTACGGGATTCCGGACTGGATGCCGCCGTCGGACTCCGACCTCCTGACCCACGGCGGCTACACGGAGGATTTCTACGACTCGTGGTTCGTCGTCTACACGCCGCCGGACGGCCGCTCGGTCGGGACGGAACCCGCGACCGACGGGAGTCACTCGGGCGGCGGGACCGTGGACGGCGCGGCACCGGGCCAACCCGTCGCTCTCCTCGCCTTGGAGACCGAACCGAAGCGTTGGGAGGGCTACTGGACGTTCCGCCCGTCGCTCGTCGCCGACATCGACCGCTATATCTCGCGGAACATGTGAGCTCCGACGGTCGGTGCCCGTCGGCCGTCGAACCCAGACGAAGCCGCTTTACGCACCCGTCCGATACGGGTATCCAATGAGTAAGCCGAGCCCCGAGGTCTACGAGCGGGGACGCGGGATGGACGCGCACAACAAGGTGATGCGCGACATCCGTTCGCGGAAGCAGAAGACCTACGACCCCCACGAGCCGACCCGGGTGTGGATAGACGAGGACAACACGCCCGACGGCGTCTACGACTCGCTGACGATTATCCTCAACACCGGCGGCTGTCGGTGGGCGCGCGCCGGCGGCTGTACGATGTGCGGCTACGTCGCCGAGTCCGTCGAGGGCGGCACCGTCGCCCACGAGGCGCTGATGGACCAGATTCAGGTCTGTCTCGACCACGAGGCCGAGGAGATGGATGACGGCGAGCAGGCGGGTCTCATCAAGATTTACACCTCCGGCTCGTTCCTCGACGAGCGCGAGGTGCCGGCCGAGACCCGCGACGCCATCGCCGAGACGTTCGCCGACCGCGACCGCATGGTCGTCGAGTCGCTTCCGGACTTCGTCACGCGCGAGAAGCTGGCGGACTTCACCGACCGCGGCCTCGAAACCGACGTCGCGGTCGGCCTCGAAACCGCCACCGACCGCGTCCGCCACGACTGCGTGAACAAGTACTTCGACTTCGCCGACTTCGAGGACGCCTGCGAGGAGGCCGCCGCGGCCGGTGGCGGCGTCAAGGCGTACCTCCTGATGAAGCCGCCGTTCCTCTCGGAGCCCGAGGCGCTCGACGACATGAAGTCCTCCATCCGCCGGTGTGCGGCGGTCGACAACTGTCACACCGTCTCGATGAACCCGACGAACGTCCAGCGCTACACGATGGTCGACGAGCTGTTCTTCAACGGCGGCTACCGCCCGCCGTGGCTCTGGTCGGTCGCAGAGGCGCTCCGCGAGACGGCCGACGTGGACGCCATCGTCGTCTCCGACCCCGTCGGCGGCGGCCAAGAGCGCGGCGCGCACAACTGCGGCGACTGCGACGAACTCGTGTTCAAGGCGGTCAAGGACTTCAACCTCCGACAGGACCCGAGCGTCTTCGACCAGGTGTCCTGCGACTGCGAGGCGACGTGGGAGTTCGTCCTCGACAACGAGACGAGCTACAACATGCCGCTGGTCACCTGAGCGCCGCGCGCTGAGTCCCCACGCAGTTTCTCCCCGTGCGGACCCGACGCCCGCCGCCAACTGAGCCGCCGCCCCGAACCGGCGACCGTTCGTCCAGTATCTCGGTTCGTTTTCTCCGATTCGGCCGCATTAGGGGGAGCTATCGGAAAGTAACTGGCTCCTAACCGTCGGATAGGATATTCGTATCAAAGAGGGTGTGAGTCGTTGTCATATTCGGTGGCTCGGACGTGTCCATCCGAGCCGCCCGCCATCATGACGAAACACACGTACAAGACCGTCTACTACGCGGATGGGTGGTTCGAGATTCGCGAAGAGGAGAACGCCGAGGCGTGGATCGCCACGGACGCTCCCTGCGCTCTCGCCCCATAGCACGCGGTACGCGGGCCGAAACCTCGACACTCCAACGTCGCTCATCGTGTACGCCGCTCCGCTCGCCAACCGGCCCCGTACCGCCCGCCACCGCGGCGGACGGTCTTTTTTATACCTCTATCCCTCGAAGCCAGCCAGCACGCCCCGACCGTCGGTGTTCCCGAGTTGCGGGAGCGACGCCCGCTCGGGGTGGGGCATCAGCACCGCGACGGACTCGCTATCGCCGAGGACGCCCGCGACGTTCCCGAGCGAGCCGTTGGGGTTCGCCTCGTCGGTGACGTTGCCGTCCTCGTCGCAGTAGCGGAACAGAACCCGGTCGTCGGCTTCGAGCGCCTCGTAGCGCTCGGCGTCGAGTTCGAAGCGACCCTCGCCGTGGGCGATGGGGAGTTCGATGACCTCGCCTTCCTCGTACGCCGCGGTCCAGCGCGTGTCGGCGTTCTCGACGCGGAGGTAGACGTGTTCGCACTGGAAACGGGCGCTCGCGTTCGTCGTGAACGCGCCGGGGGTGAGCCCGGACTCACAGCCGATTTGTGCGCCGTTGCAGACGCCGAGGACGGGCACGCCGTCTTCGGCCGCCTCGCGGACCGACGCCATGATGGGCGAGCGGGCGGCCATCGCGCCGCCGCGCAGGTAGTCGCCGTACGAGAAGCCGCCGGGGAGCACGATGCCCGTCGTCGCCTCGGGGAGGGGGTCTTCGTGCCAGACGCGCCTCGCCTCGAAGCCGAGGTCGGACAGCGCGCGCACGGCGTCGCGGTCGCAGTTCGAGCCGCCGAACTGCACGACTGCAATCATCTCAGGCCTCGGCGACCGCGACCTCGTAGTCGTGGATGGTCGGGTTCGCCAGCAAGCGTTCTGCCATCTCGTCGGCGCGGGCCTCGGCCTCGTCGGCGTCGGCCGCGTCGAGGTCGACTTCGTAGCGTTCGGTGAAACGTAGCGCGTCGAGCTCGAACCCGAGTCGTTCCAGCGCGCGCTTCGTCGTCTCCGCCTCCGGGTCGAGCACGCCGCGCTTGAGGCGCACCGTCACCGTCGCGGTGTAGGTAGTCATCAGGTGGCGATGCGCGGTCATGTGCAAAAACGGTTTTGGGTCGTGTTTGATATGCACAGATGTGCGTATTCGTGCGCCGGTCGGTGACGAAGCCACCGGAGACCGCGCCACATCGCCGCCGTCGGAGGCTCTAACGGGCGAGTCTCTGCGTCGACTCCTCTGTACTGGCTCTATTTTTTGTTATACTTACTGTACAAATTATTTCCCTTAATTTATACTATAATAATTACATACATGATATATGATAATCATTTTTATAGTGTGAGTGATACGGCGTCTCACGCATGGCAATCGAATTCGCACAGAGTCCGCTTTTGACGTTCGTCGTCGGACTCGCGTTGGTCGTGTTGCTACTGGTCGTGTTAGACCTCCCCGCGTTCGTCGGCTTGGCGATAGCCGCGTTCGCGGTCGGGCTCGTCAACGCGGCGTTCGTCCCCGACTTCGCGCTCGCCGACGCGGCTACCCGGACGGCGAGCGCCTTCGGCGACGGGATGGCCGGTATCGGGATTCCCATCTTGATGGCCGCCATCATCGGGAAGTCGATGCTCGAAAGCGGCTCCGCCCAGCGCATCGTCCGCTCCTTCCAGTCGCTCGTCGGGAGAGAAAACAGCGACATCGCGCTGTGGGGGAGCAGTACGGTGCTCGCCATCCCCGTGTTCTTCGACAGCGTGTTCTACCTCATGGCCCCGCTCGCGCGGTCGATGCGGGCGCGGATGGGCGACAACTACGCGCTCTACCTCGTCGTCGTCGGGGCCGGCGCGGCGACGGCCCACGTGTTCGTCCCGCCGACGCCCGGCCCGCTCGCGGTCGCCAGCGAAATCGGGGCCGACATCGGCACCACGATGCTCATCGGCGTCACCGTCGCCGTCCCGTCGGCCACCATGGGCGGGCTCGTCTACGGCCGCTGGATTAACCGCCGCATCGACATCCCCCTCCGCGACGCGATGGGGACGACCACGGAGGAACTGCAGGAGCGCGCCCAGCGCGACGTGTCGTCCCTGCCGAGTTTCCTCGAAGCCACCGCGCCCATCGTCATCGCCGTCGCGCTCGTCGGCTCGCTCACCGTCGTCAACGCCCTCGAAGGCGTGACGCCGGCGGTCGAACAGGTCCGGCCGTTCGTCGCGTTCATCGGCGACAAGAACGTCGCGCTGACCGTCGCCGCGCTCGCCGCGGCCTACACGTACTACCGCTGGTCCGACCTCTCGCGGTCCGACTGGGAAGACGAGCTCACCGAGGCGCTGAAAAGCGGCGGCAACATCGCGGCTATCACCTCGATGGGCGGCGCGTTCGGCGCGCTCCTCGCGGCCTCGGGAATCGGCTCGTACCTCGCCAACGGGCTCGAAGGCTTCGGCATCCCGCTTCTCGTGACCGCGTGGCTCATCGCCGCCATCGTCCGCATCGCGCAGGGCTCCGCGACCGCGGCGATGCTCACGGCCGCCGGCATCATGGCCCCGCTCACCGGCCAGCTTCCGGTCCACACCGCGTATCTAGTGATGGTCATCGGCGCGGGCGGCAACATCTGCTCGTGGTACAACGATTCGGGCTTCTGGCTCGTCAAGGAGATCGGCGGGCTCACGCAGGCCGAGACGCTGAAGACGTGGACCGCGCTGACGACGATTATCTCCGTGACCGGTCTCGTCGTCGTCCTCGTCGTCTCGTCGGTGTTGCCGCTGGCGTAGGCCGGTCTCACCGTCACGTCGGATTTTCCTTCTCACGGGTGATTCACGGTCGTTCCTCAGGGATTCGCTTGCGGAGAACGACAGCGGTTTACCGCTCGCCGACGCAGGACGGGTATGTTCAGCTTCGAACAGCTGGAGGTGACGGTATGACTCGCGAACTCACCGAAATCACGGTCATCGGAGGAGACAAGACCGGACTCATCGCGAACGTGACCACCCTGCTGTTCGAGCGCGGAATCAACGTCGAGGACTTAGACCAGGCGGTCCGCGAGGGAATCTTCCGGATGACCCTCCACGCCGACACCGCGGAGATGACCTGCTCGCGCGACGAGCTTCGGTCGGCGCTGTCCGACCTCGGCGACGACCTCGGCGTCGACGTGCAGGTCCGGTTCCCGTCGGACCGCGAGACCCGCGAAATCGCCGTCCTCGTCACGAAGGAGTCCCACTGTCTCGAAGCGCTGTTCGAGGCGTGGGCCAACGACGACCTCGGCGCGGAAATCTCGGTCGTCATCGGCAACCACGACACGCTCGAACCGCTGGCGAGCCACTACGACGTGCCGTTCCACGACATCGGCGACCAGAAGGGCACCGCCAACGAACAGCGCTTGCTCGACCTCCTCGAACAGTACGACGTGGACCTCATCGTCCTCGCGCGCTACATGCGCATCCTCGGCCCGAACGTCGTCTTCCGCTACGAGGACCGCATCATCAACATCCACCCGTCGCTCCTCCCGGCGTTCCCCGGCGCGGCCGCCTACCGGCAGGCGAAAGAGGAGGGCGTCCGCATCGCCGGCGTCACCGCCCACTACGTGACGACCGACCTCGACCAGGGTCCCGTCATCGCCCAGCGCGCCTTCGACGTGCCTGACGACGCCACCATCGACGAGATAAAAGAGCGCGGCCAGCCGCTGGAGGCCGACGCGCTCCTCGAAGCCGTGAGGCTCCACCTCAACAACGACGTGTCGGTCCACCGCGGGCGCACCAGCCTCCGCGAGAGCGCCGACCCCGAGCGCTACCAACTCGGCCTCACCCGCGAGGCGCAGGCGTCGAACCCCGACCGCCCGGTCGACGGCATCATCGACGCCCTCGGCGAGCGCGACGCGCTCGCGCCCGAGCCGTCAGAGGACTGAGCCGACGCTGAGCGGGGCGACCCCCGCCAGACCTATTCTCCCTGCGACACGACTCGGAGCCGTGCCCGTCTCCCTCCGCTATCGCGTCGCCCTCGGCTGTTACGCGTTGTGGCTCGTGGCGACTGTCCTCCTCGCCGCGCACGAACTCGGACTTATCCCGCTCCTTCCCGGCGTCGAACCGGGCGTCGTGACCGGCGCGACGGTGTTTTTCGCGCTCGGCGTCGTCCAACTCCTGCGCCGCGGCTGGCGATTCCTCGTCGGCGACGACGCGTCGTGAGAACTAAAAAAACCGGAGTCGCTCGCTCCGCCGATTACAGGTCGCGGACGCGTGCCACGGCGTCCTCGACGGCCGGCGCGTCGAACCAGTCGTGGGCGACGTAGGCGTTGGTGCCGGCGCAGTAGAGGGCCGACAGCGCCTCGACGATATCGGCGGGCAGATTGTCGGGTTCGACCGCACAGTTCTCGCGCCAGTTCGGCTCGCCCGTCTCGATGGCCTCGGCCTTCGCGTCCTTGACGGCCGCGACCCACTCGGGCTGGACGCGCTTGTAATACTGGCGGACGACCTCCTTCGAGACCTGCTGGCCGCCGTAGGAAAACCGGTTCTCGTCGAACGTGCCGACCACGTCGCCGACCTTGACGGTGCCGTCGTGGTAGAGACACTCGATTTTGCCGTCCTCGTGGTCGAAGCCGGCCGTCTCGGCGCGCTCTGTCAGCACGTGGTTCACGGCGAGCGCGAGTTCCTCAAGACGGTCGAGGTCGACTTTCCCGGCGATGTCGTCGGCCTCCTCGCGAGAGAGGTAGCGGTCCTGTTCTTCGTACTTCGTGGAGAACTCCACGACCGGCTCGGGGAGCGAGACGGCCTCGTCGGGCCACTCGTCGGCGTCGAGCCCGTAGTCCGCGGGCTCGCCGCGCCGCCGGAGGCTCGACCCCACGGGGACGGTGTTGCGGAAGACGATTTCCAGCGGGATGAGGTAGTTGTCGCCGGCGGCCTCGTGGTAGGCGTCGTAGTCGTAGTCGCCGTCGACGTGCGGGAGGTCGGGCACCTGCGTGAGTTCGATGGCCATCTCCGTCGGCGGCGACCCGCACTCGCCGAGTTCCTTGACCTCGCCGTCTTCGACCACGCCGAGGTAGTGGGTCGGGACGTGGTTCACGTCGAGCAGTTCGAAGTTGTACGCGCCCATGAGACAGAGGCTCGCGCCCTTGTTCGGGACGTGGTCGGGCATCTCGCCCCAGTCGAACACCGAGTAGCGGTCCGAGAAGACGAAGCGGCCCCGCCCGAGGTCGGTCGCCGTCGGCTCCTCCTCGACGCGGAAGTCCTTCACGCTGGTCATGGTCGTTCTCTGGGCTCATCCCACTAAGAAGCTTCCACTTCCGTGCGTATCTCGACCAGTGACGAGGCGAATCTATGCACGAACGCGCTCACCGAGCGAATCGTGTCGCTTTTTCGCGGCTGTCCCGTCCGTTGGGCTATGGACGCTGCCCTCGAATCAGACGCCGCGTGGGTCGCCCGGCGACTCCGCGAGGCCGACACCGCCGTCGCCTTCACCGGCGCGGGGATGAGCACCGCCTCGGGCATCCCCGATTTCCGCGGCGACGACGGCATCTGGGAGACCGAGTTCGACCCGGCGTCGTTCCACCGCGACCGCTTCGTCAACGACCCCGCCGGCTTCTGGCGCGACCGCGTCCGCCTCCAAGCGCGCATGTTCCCCGACGGCGTCAAGCCGAATCCCGGTCACGAGGCGCTTTCGGGCCTCGAATCGCGAGGTGTCCTCGACGCGGTCGTGACGCAGAACACCGACGGCCTCCACCGCGAGGCAGGCTCTGACCGCGTCGTCGAACTCCACGGGAACGCCGCGGAGGTCGTCTGCGAGGACTGTGACGCTCGAACCGACGCCGAACCCGCGCTCGAGACGGTCCGCGCCGGCGACGCGCCGCCTCGGTGCGAGGACTGCGGCGGCCTGCTCAAGCCCGGCGTCGTCCTGTTCGGCGAGCGCCTCCCGCGAGTCGCCTACAGCGAGGCGAACCGCCTCGCCGGCGACGCCGACGTGTTCCTGTCGCTCGGGTCGTCGCTGACGGTCCATCCCGCGGCGGGCCTCGCCGGCCGGGCCGCCGAGGGCGACTCGCTCGTCGTCGTCAACTTCGACGCGACGCAGTACGACGACCGCGCCGACCGCGTCGTCCGCGGCGACCTCGCGGCGTTCCTCCCCGAAGTGGCAAAACGAGTCTGAGCGCGGTCGCGAGCCCGCGCGACCGCACGCCAGCGAGACCGCGAGACCGCCGTGTCAGGCGTCGAACAGCTCGGCTCGCGGTCGTCAGGTCCGCCTCGGTGTCCTCGGCCATCGGGCCCCTCGCCCACCTCGCTCGCTGGGGATAGCTGATGGTAGAATGTCACGAACTGCCGTCGCACTCACCAATCAATTGATACTGGTTCCCAGTCATATCGATGCATGACTCGGTCACCCTCGCCGGGTGCGCCGGCGGGGACGGCACCGTCCGTTCTCTTCGTCGCTCCCGACCGCACCCGGGCGGACGCCGTCGCGGCCGCGCTCGACCGCCACGACGTGTCTGTCACCGTCGAATTCGACCTCGGGACGGCCCTCGGGCACGTCACCGACCGGACGGTCGACTGCCTCTTGATTCCCGGTCAGTTCGGCCAACACACCGCCGCCGACGTGGTCGCAGTGGTCCGCGGCCGTCACCCGGAGGTCCCGGTCGTCCTCCTCGGCCCCGGTCGGCCGGACGCCGACGGCGACGGCGACGGCGACGCGGTCGCGGACGACCCCGCGGTATACCGCTTTTCGGACGACGTCGACTCCATCTCCTACGACCGACTCGCCGACCGCGTCCGGGCGGCGGTCGCCCGCTACCGTAGCTCGCAGGCCCAGCGCACCGAACGCGACATCGTCTCCCGACTCGAACGCCGGATTCAGCGCACCGAGCGCAAGATAACGTCGCTCCACGGCGTCGCCATGCGGCTCGCGTCGGCCTCAGACGCAGACGACATCTACGCGGAGACCGTCGAGGCCGCAGAGCGCATCCTGGACCTCGATATCTGTTTCGCCTTCGAGGCCGAGGCGGACCGCTTCGTCCCGCGGGCGCAGTCGTCGACGCCGACCGACCGCGACCTCCGACCGGTCCCGAAAGACGCGGGCGCGATGGGCGAGACGTTCCGCACCGGCGAGTCCCACCGCGCGGTCGACATGGAACTCCACGCGTTCGGCCGCCCGGAGTTCGGCGACTACCGCTCCGGCCTCAGCGTCGCCATCGGTTCGTTCGGCGTGTTTCAGGCGGTCTCCGAACAGACCGGCGCGTTCGACGAAATCGACCTCGAACTCGCGGAACTCCTCGTCGCCCACACGAACGCGGCGCTCCAGCGGCTCAGCTTCGAGCGCCGGCTTCGGGTCGAACGCGACCAGTACGCCGCCCTGTTCGAGAACAGCGCCGACTGCATCATCGACTCGGAGTTCGTCGACGGCGAGTCCGTCATCCGCGCGGTGAACCCGGCGTTCGAGGCGACGTTCGGCTACGACGAAGCGGCGGTCGTCGGCCGCGCCATCGACGACGTGGTCGCGCCGGACGACCGTCTCGACGAGGCCGCGAAGCTCACCGAGATGGTCCGTGCCGGCGATTTCGTCCAGACGGAGGTGCGCAGACAGACCGCCAACGGCGAGCGGGACTTCCTCCTCCGGTCGGTCCCGGTCGGCGAGGACACGATATACGCGGTGTACACGGACATCACCGCGCGACGGGACGCCGAGCGCGAGATGAAGGCCCAGAACCGCCGGCTCGACGAGTTCACGAGCGTCGTCTCTCACGACCTCCGCAACCCGCTTGCGGTCGCCACGGGCCATCTCGACCTCGCCCGCGAGAACGTCGACAACGACCACCTTGCGGCGGTGGCGCGGGCGCACGACCGGATGAACGCGCTGACGGAGGAACTGCTCGTTATCGCGCGGCAGGGCACCGACGCGTTCGCCACGACGACCGTGTCCCTCGCGGAGACCGCAGAGCGGTGCTGGGAGCACGTCGAGACCGGAGACGCGACGCTCGTCGTGGCGTCCGACCGGACCGTCGTCGCCGACGCGGGCCGGCTCCACCAACTGTTCGAGAACCTGATTCGGAACGCTGTCGAGCACGGCTCGACAGGCAGTCGGATTTCATCCGACGACGCCGTGGAACACGGCTCGCCGGAGCAAGCCGGCTCTACCGACGGCGGCGACGACGCCGACACCGTCGACGCCGACGACCGTCTCACCGTCACCGTCGGCGCGCTCGACGACGGTTTCTACGTCGAAGACGACGGCGCGGGCGTCCCGCCCGAACTCCGCTCGCGCATCTTCGACACCGGCTTTTCGACCGGCACCGCCGGCATCGGCTTCGGGCTGACAATCGTCTCGAACGTCGCCGACGCCCACGGCTGGACGATCTCGGTAGTGGAAAGCGCCGCGGGCGGCGCTCGCTTCGAGTTCACCGGCGTCGAGTCCGAGCCCGAGTCTGAGTCCGAGTCCTGAGTCCCGGGGCGGACCGAACCGGACTCAGGCGAACTCCTCGTGGAGGTACGCGCCGAGGTAGCCGCCGAGCGCGCCGAGGCCGACGGTGTAGAGGAGGAGCGCGCCGAGGCCGAACAGCGCGACGACGGCGATGCCGAGGATGCCGAGGCCGAACCCGCGCGGGCCGACGCCGATGGCGAAGACGCTGAAGAAACCGAGAACGACGACGCCGAGAACGACGCCGATGAGGCTCACGAACAGCCCCGAGACCGCGCCGGACTTCACGCCGAGTTCGCGGTCGCTCCCGGTCAGGTAGCCGGCGACCGCCCCGCCGAGGACGGTCGACCCCGGAAGCGGCGAGAGGACGACGCTGGCGACCGCGCCGACGAGCGCCGAAAACAGCAGGCTCTCGCGGTCGTCGCCGAGAGCGGACTCGGTTTCCGAAGACGGGGTGTGTTCCATGCCCGACATAACACGGTCGGAGGGCCTAACGCTTTCTCCGCCGCGGCGACCCGCGGTCGGAGTTCCGGTACCGCCCCGCTTTTACGACCGTGGCGCGTTGCCAACGAGCATGACCGGTGCCGCCCACGACTTCGGGTTCGACCACGTCCCGGAGACAGACCAGTCGTTCGAGAACGCCTTGGCGAAGGCGCGAGCGGGCGAGCGCCTCACGGTCGCCGACGGCGTCGAACTCATCACGACGGGGACCGACCGCGACGGAATCGACGCCGAACGCAAGGAGCTCGTGCTCGAAGCCGCCGACCGGCGGCGCGCCGAGATGGTCGGCGACGACGTGACGTTCGTCGCCAATCTCAACAACAACGTGACGACGGCCTGCAACACCGGCTGTCTGTTCTGTAACTTCAAGAACACCGCCCACCTGTTCGAGTCCGACTCCGACGCCGACCACGGCGGCTTCACGAAGACGCCCGCCGAGTCCCGCGATATCGTCGCGGACGCGGTCGAGATGGGCGTCTACGAGGTCACGTCCGTCTCCGGCCTCCACCCCGCGCTCGTGCTCGACGAGGAACACCGCGAGATTCTCGAAGCCTACGACAACCCCGCCGCCGAGGTGAACTACAAGCCGCCCGAGGCGTACGACACCGACCCCGCGAGCTACGCCGAACAGCTCTCGGCGATGTCGGTTGACGGCGCGCACGTCCACTCGATGACGCCCGAGGAGGCCCACCACGCCAAGCGCGGCACCGACTGGAGCTACGAGGCGATCTACCGCCGCCTCGCCGACGCCGGCCTCGCCAGCGCCCCCGGCACCGCCGCGGAGATTCTCGTCCCCGAGGTGCGCGAGGTCATCTGCCCCGGGAAAATCGGGACTGACGAGTGGGTCGCCGGGATGGAGGGCGCGATGGAAGCCGGCCTCGACGTCACGGCGACCATCATGTACGGCCACGTCGAGACCGAGAAACACCGCGTGCTCCACCTCGACGTGATTCGCGACCTGCAGGACCGCTACGGCGGCATCACCGAGTTCGTCCCGCTGTCGTTCATCCACCAGAACACGCCGCTGTACGACCGCGGCCTCGTGACCGGC
Source organism: Haloferax chudinovii (assembly GCF_042663345.1). NCBI lineage: Archaea > Methanobacteriati > Methanobacteriota > Halobacteria > Halobacteriales > Haloferacaceae > Haloferax > Haloferax chudinovii. The sequence goes on along the minus strand of NZ_JBHTAB010000011.1, from coordinate 75,190 downwards.
GGCGCGTCCGACGACGAGGACGAACTGATGGTCGCCGTCGCGCGGCTCTACCTCGACAACGTCGACCACATCCAGTCGTCGTGGGTGAAGTTCGGGAACGCGAAGGCGCTGAAGCTCCTCAACTGCGGCGCGGACGACCTGATGGGGACGATTCTCTCCGAGGAGATAACGAAGCGCGCCGGCGGCGGCTTCGGCGAGTTCCGCTCGTTCGACGACTACGTCGACATGATAACCGCCATCGGCCGCCGCCCGGTCGAGCGCTCGACCGACTACCGGACCCGCCGCCCAATCGATATTGACGACGGCCCGCACGGCCCGATGCTCGGCCCGCGCGCCGACGGGACGCCGCTCCTCGACGGCCGCCGCGACCCGGCGACCGCCGACGACTGAGATGATGGCGACCACCCACGCGGTCGCGGGGCTGACCCTCGCCGTGCCGCTGGTCTGGGTCGCGCCCGAACTCGCCACCGCCGCGGCCGTCGGCGCGCTCGCCGGCGGCGTCTTCCCCGACCTCGACATGGTCGTCGGCGTCCACCGCAAGACACTGCACTTCCCCGTCTACTACAGCGGCGCGGCCGCGGTGGTCGGAGCCGTCGCCGCCGTCTCGCTCTCGACGCTCACCGTCGCGACTGCCTTCTTCTTCATCTCGGCGGGGCTCCACTCCGCGTCCGACTGGCTCGGCGCGGGCGGCGAACTCCGGCCGTGGGACCGGACCTCCGACCGCGCGGTGTACGTCCATCCCGCGAAGCGCTGGCTCCGGCCCCGCTATCTCGTCCGCTACGACGGCGCGCCCGAAGACCTCGCGCTGACGCTCCTGTTTTCGGTCCCCGGCTTCCTCGCCTTCTCCGGGGGCGTCCGCGTCGCCGTCGCGGTCGGCGTCGCCGTCGCGCTGTTCTACGCGGGGTTCAGAAAGCGGATGCCCGAGTGGTTCGGCATCTGAGGCGCGGCGTCCGCGAGGACGACCGCGCCCGCGGGGCGGCCCGCGGGTGTTCGACTCGACCACGACACTCATACGTCTCGGTCGCCGAGTAGGCGAAGCGATGGCGATTCGACGACTTCGACCGGGGGCGGTCGCCCCGTGATGGCCCCGACGCACGTGGCGATGAGCCTCGCGCTCGCCGCCGCCGTCGCGGTCGTCGCCCCCGCGGCCGCGCCCCTCGTCGTCGCGGCGGCGCTCGTCGGCGGCGTCTTCCCCGACCTCGACATGGTCGTCGGCGTCCACCGGAAGACGCTCCATCAGGTCGAGGCGTTCGTCGCCGGCTCGGTCGGAGCGGGCGCGGGCGCGGTCCTCACTGGCGACCCGCTGGTCGCGGCCGCGGCGACTGGCTTCGTCGCGGCGGCGCTCCACTGCGCGGCCGACTACCTCGGCGGCAGCAGCGAGGCCCGCCCGTGGGAGGCCCGAACCGACCGCGGCGTCTACGTCCGCAGTCTCGGCGGCTGGGTCGAACCCCGACGCCTCGCCGCCTACGACGGGTCGCCCGGCGACCTCGCGCTCGCCGCGGCGCTGTCGGTTCCGGGGTTCCTGACGCTCGGCGACGGCCCGCGGGGGGTTCTCCTCGCCAGCCTCGCCGTCGGCGTCGCCTACACGCTCGTCAGAAAGCGCGTGCCACAGCTCTCGGGGCGCGCGCCCGCCGTGACCGCCGCGGTCGTCGCGCTCTACTCAGTTCTCGTCCGGCGTCGGTAGCAAACGACATCACACGACCGACGGCCGCGGCGCTCTCACCGCGGAATCGACAGCGGACCGTCGCCGCGAGCGACGTTTCGGAACCGCCGGCCGTGAACGTCGTCGGCTTCCAGCCGGTCGGTAATCGGGTCGCGGAGCCACTCGCACTCCGGCGCGTTCTCGCGCGCGTTGTCGGCCTCATCCGCCGAGCCGTGGGCCTCGTCCGGCAGGAACCGCTCGTAGACGGGCAGTCGCTCGCGGAGCGGGACGCCCGCCTCGTCGGCGATGTCGGCGAGTTCTCGGAGCGCGGGCCACTCGTAGTCGGGGTTGACGTAGTCCTCGGTGACCGGCGAGACGCCGCCGAGGTCGTCGACGCCGCACGGGACGAGGTCGGCCGCCGCCGAGAGGTTCGGCGGCACCTGTACCGACACCTCCTCGGGGAGCGCGACCCGCGCCATCGCCACGACCCGGCGCATCGCGTCGAGCGACGGGCGCTCGTAGTCCGACCGCTCGTTGGGGACGACGTTCTGGACGATGACCTCCTGTATGTGGCCGTAGCGCTCGTGGAGCGCGCGGATGGCCAGCAGGCTCTCGGCTCGGTCGCGCCACGTCTCGCCGATGCCGACGAGGATGCCCGTCGTGAAGGGGACGCCCACCTCGCCCGCGGCGCGGATGGTGTTGAGCCGCTGTCCCGGCGTCTTCCGGCGGTTCCCCGAGTGGGCGGCCACGTCGGCGGTCGTCTCCAGCATCACGCCCATGCTGGCGTTCAGGGGCGCGAGGTCGGCGAACTCCTCGCGGGTCAGGTCACCGGGGTTCGAATGCGGCAGGAGGCCCTCGTCGAGCGCGACGTCGCACGCCGCCGCGAGGTAGTCGAGGATGTCGTCGTAGCCCCACTCGTCGAGTTGGCGGTGAATCGCCGTGTAGCGCTCGTCGGGGGCGTCGCCGAAGGTGAAAAGCGCCTCCGTACAGCCGGCGTCCGCGCCCGTGCGGACCGTCTCGCGGACCTCGTCGAGGGACATGAGCGTCGCCTCGCCGGGCACGTCGTAGTAGGTGCAGTAGGTGCAGGTGTACCGGCAGGCGGTCGTCAGCGGGACGAAGACGTTCCGCGAGAACGAAAGCGACGCCGGCGCGTCGGCGTCGTCGGGGGTGACGGCGAGCAGTCGCTCCACGTCGGCGTCGTCGATAGTCAGGTTGACTCCGTACTCGTCGGCACCCGGGAACATACCTCCCGGTGTGTGACGAGCCACTAAAAGCGTGTCACTCGCGGCCGATACGGTGGGTGTTCGAGACTGCGGCGGCAGAACGGAAGTGGAGCGCGGGCCGGATAGTTGGTGCCAGACACGTCTCCGGCCCGTCCGAGGCGCCGTCAGGCGCTCGCCCCGAGTTGGTTGCGAGTGAGACTCGCGTCGTCATCGCGACGTTCGGACTCCACTTCGACTCTCGCGTCGTCTTCGCGACGCGGAGCGCGCGGCGCACGTTGCCTCAGTTCCCGCCGGGCAGACAGACAGCCGCGCCAGACAATGTTTATCGCGGACCGTTAAGGTCCTATCGGCGAGCGCGGACGGCCTCGACCCGACCGGACCCGCGTTCGAGCCGGACGCCAGCGTCGACCAGCCACTCGCGGGCGCGACCCTCGCCGTGGACGAGCACCTCGACGAGGTCGCTCGGCTCGTCCACGTCGACGGCGAGCCGCATCGAATCCACCTCGGCGAACGAACAGCCGACGTCGCGGGCGATTCGCCGGTGGTCGAGGATGGACGCGCCGTGGTAGTCCACGGAGAAGTCTGGGTGGCGGACGACGAGCGCGTTCGTGCCGCCGCCGAGACCGGGCGCGGCGACCACGTCGCCGTCGGTTTCGAACAGCCGCGCGAGCGCCGCGGGCGTCGCGAGCGCGAGGTCGGCCATGACGACCGCGACGGGGTCGCCGCCGAGTTCGTCGCGTTCGGCGAGTTCGTCGCCGACGACCTCAGTGAGCGGCCGGTCGTCCACGGTGACGGATGCCCCGACCGAGACGGGCGCGTCCGCGACGACCGCGGGGTCGCCGCCGGCCGCGCGGACCGCGTCGAGCACGTCCCGGAGCATCGAGACCGCGAACTCCCGTCGCTCGTCGGCGTCGAAAAACGGGGCGAGTCGGGTCTTCGGCTCGCGTCCCCCGAAGGGAACGACGACTCGCACGGAGAATCAGCCCAGTTTGTCGTAGCTCGTCTGCTGGGACCGCCAGTAGAGGAACCCGCCGACGATGAGCGCGACGACGAGCAGACCGCCCGCCGCGTAGATGAGCAGTTGGGTCGTCTGACTCGACTGCCGAGCCTGATTCGCGTTCGTCTCCGCCTCGTTGGCGAGGTTCGTCGCGAGGTTGAACTCCTCGCCGTTGAACGCTTCGACGGCGTTGTTGAACGTCTGCTGGGGTTGTTGCGTGTTGGCCCCACTCGCACGCTGAATCGCGGCCTGCGCGCTGTCGAGTTCGTCGCGCGCGGCGGCGCTTTCTTCGGTGTAGTGGTGGACCGTCCACGAGTCGATATCGTTACTGGAGCCGCCTTCGCGGGTCTGGTCGAGCGAGATTATGGTGAACGTCTGTGCGGGGTCGTAGCTGAACGACTCCACCTCGGGAACGATTCCCGTCACGGTGACCTCCACTTCGCTCGTCCCGTCGGCAGTGGCGATCTGCGCGCCGCTGAAGTTCTGCCCGTCGAAGGACTGCTGGTCGACTCTCGCGCCCGTCTGGTCGTAGTACGCGACGGTCCACGTCACGTCCTCCAGGTCGGTCTGGCCCGCGAGCGTCCACGATTCGAGTTGCGGACTCCGGTACAGTTCTTCGAGGGTGACCGACGCGGTCACTTGCGAACCGACCTGCGCCTCGTCGGGGACGTCGTCGGACGCGACGCTCACCGCCCCTGCCTGCCCCGCGAGGGCCGACAGGAGTACGACGAGCGCGAGCGCCAGCTTAGAAAAGCGACTCCAGTTCGTCTTCGTCATCGTTTATGAGGGTCTCCAGATTCGAATCGCTTTCTTGACGGATCTCTTCGATGTTGTCCTGCGCTTCGATGGCGACCTGTTGCAGTTCCTTGATGCGCGGGACGTTCGTCACGCCCGACAGGAGGATGACACTCGCCACCTTCTCCGCGCCCGGGATGGGGTAGTCGCCGCCGCGAACTTCCATGGAACCGGTCTGCTCTTCGATCCACTTCCGCCCGCGCTCTATGCCTTTCCGATTCAGATGCTCCGGGGGACCAGCGAGGACGAGCAGTGCGCGCTCCGCGCCTTCGATCTCACACGGGAGCGTGAGTCGACCGAGCGCGGCCTTGCGGACGAGGCTCGTGATGCGGTTGGTCGTGTGCGCTGTGTCGAGGTTGTCGTCGGGCTCGTCGCCGCCCGTCAGCCGAGACAGGAGGCCGCCGCCTTTGTTCTTCCGCGGTTCGACGCCCTCGGAGGCGTAGCCGACCGTCGAGACGCCGCCGCCGGCCAGCGTGTTGATGATCTCCGACGAGTCGACGACGGACTCCGCGACTTCCTGTCCGTCCTGGACCTCGCCGGCACCGAAGAGCACGCCGAATCGGTTGACGATCTCCGCGTTGATCTCGTCGTATCCCCCTTGGACCGACTCGCCGGTCTTCCGCCAGGCGTCGTTGTCGAACACGAGGAGGTTGTCGACCTCGCGGACGAACGTCTGGAAGGAGCGCGCGGCGTTGAGCGTGTAGATGCCACCCTCGTCGGACCCCGGCAGGATGCCGATCCCGTAGACGGGTTCGGTGTAGATGCGCTTGAGATGTTTCGCGAGGACCGGCGCGCCGCCGGAGCCGGTGCCGCCACCGAGCCCGGACACGACGAGGAAGGCGTCGACTTCGTGGACGGGGATGCTGTCGATGGCACCCTGTACCTCGTCGATGTCCTCCTCGGCGATTTCGGCACCGAGTTCGTTGTCCGCACCGACGCCGTGTCCCTTCACGCGGGACTGGCCGATGAGGACGCGCTGGTCCTTCGGGATGTTCTTCAGTCCGAGCAAGTCAGCCTTCGCGGAGTTCACCGCGACCGCCGCGCGGACGATTCCCGCGTTGCGTTCCCGGTCGTACTCGACGAACTTGTCGACTACTTTTCCCCCGGCTTGCCCGAATCCGATCATTGCGAGCTTCATAGGTTCAGTCCCCTCGCCATTGCGTGAATGGCAGTACGAACGCGGACATAAGCGTTGTGATGGGGAAGTGTACCTCAAGCATCAGATTATCGGCGAAAAACGGCGACTCGAAACCGATGTTAATCGGTCATTATCCCCGGAGAGCGCCTCATACCGGCGAAATAGGCCGCAGTTCACGACCGCTTAACCTCGGAGAACGGTTGGTGCGCCGTCAGTTCCGCTCGGCGAGGTACGAGGCGAGCGTCTTCATCGACGACACGTCGACGCCGAAGACGTCCACGTCGTTCCGGTCGGTCGTGTTGTCGAACTGGAGCGAGCGGTACTGGTCTTTCCCCATCGGGAAGCCCGGGACCGCCCCGAGGACGGTCAGGCCGACGCCCGCGAGACCCATCGGGAGCGGAACGATGGTGATGGACTTGTTCTCGGCGTCGTACACCATCTCCGTGATTTCGCGGAGCGTGAGCTTTTCCGGGCCGCCGATGCGGTAGGTCTCGCCGGCGTGTTCGTCGCCCTCGACGGCGTCGGCGAGCATCGGCACGAGGTCGCCGACCCAGATGGGTTGGAACCGCGTCTTCCCGTTGCCGGGAAGCGGGTACAGCGGGACGCCGGGCGCGAACATCCCCTTGAGCCGCTTCGTGAAGGAGACGAACTCGCCGCCGTCGCCGAAGACGACCGACGGGCGGAAGATGACCCAGTCGAGCCCCGACGACTTGACCGCCCCCTCGGCTTTCCCCTTCGAGCGGATGTAGGCCGTGTCGCCGTCGGTGTCGGCCCCGAGCGCGCTCAGCTGGACGAGTCGAGGCACGTCGTTGGCCTCGGCGGCCTTCACGACGTTTTCGGTCCCCTGCCAGTGGACGATGTCGTGCATCCGATTGCCGCCGCTCGGCTCGAAAAGCGGCGAGAGCGCGACGAGGTTCACGACCGCGTCCTTCCCCTCGAACGCGCCCGCGATGGAGTCGTAGTCCGTCACGTCCCCCATCGCTTTCTCGACGCCGTCGGGGAGGTCCTCGCTGTTCGGACTCCGCGACATCGCGGTCACGCTGTGTCCCCGCGACTGCAGTTCGCGGCAGAGATGGCTCCCGATGAATCCGCTTCCGCCGACAACAAGGACTTTCATGCCATAATATTCGGCGGAATGAGGGTAAAGCTAACGGGAGAATGAGGTCGATTTCGCCGGCGGACGTTCCGATGGGAACGACTGTCGCTCCGGCGGGCGCGCCGGCCCGAGACCCCGGCCCACGCTGGGCCCCTCGCGGCCGCGCTCAGAACAGCACCGAGGGCGCGACCGACCCGTCTGTGCGTTTCACCATCCGACCGATTCGGTCGTAGATAACGAGCTCTTCGGCCGCCGCGGGCCACTCGTCGGGCGCGTCGTTCGGGTGGTCGACCTCCGACTGCTTCGTCGCGAACGCCGGGTCAGTCGGGGACACCAGCTCGTCGAAGCGGACGACGCTGTACTGTTTGTCCCTCGGCCGGAGGTCGTCCCACCGCTCGCGGGTGGGTGCCACTACAGCGTATATCGGTCCGCGTTGACATTATCGTTGCGGCGGCGCGCTTCGGCGCGCTTTTTCCGGAGCACCGAGTTGATGGGGTATGCTCGTCACGCTCGAAGGGCTCGACGGGAGCGGGAAGACGACCGTCTGGGAGGCGCTCCACGACGCGTACCCCGACGCCGTCTTCACGCGCGAGCCCACGTCGGACTCGTGGTACGGAGAGGCTGTCAACCGCGCCATCGACGACGACGACGCCGACCCGCTGGCCACGCTGTTCCTCTTTACCGCCGACCACGCCGACCACCTCTCGCGGGTCGTCCGGCCCGCGCTCGCCGACGGGGACCTCGTCGTCTCCGACCGCTACTCCGACTCGCGGTACGCCTATCAGGCGGCCGCGCTCCGCGACAGCGACCTCCGCCGCCCGATGGAGTACATCATGGGCATCCACGCGGCCTTTACCCGCCCGCCGGACAAGACCATCTACCTCGACGTCGACCCCGAGACGGCCGCCGCGCGGAGCGGTTCGACGAACAAGTTCGAACAGGCGGCGTACCTCGCGGACGTGCGCGCCAACTACGAGCGACTCATCGATGCCGAGCCGGAGCGGTTCGTCCGCGTCGACGCGACGCAGTCGCCGGAGGCCGTGCTCGACGCGGTCGAGGCGGCGCTCGAAGAGATTCTCGCGGAACGCTAACCGCCGACCGCTCGCGCCTCACCGCGAGTTCGGGAGGTTCTCGTACGCTTCCGGCGGCGGAACGTAGAGCGTGTCGATGGTGAAGCCGAGCGCGAGCGGCATCCCTATCATCACGCCGAGCGCCGCCGTCGGACTGCCGAGGTCCACGCCGATGCTGAAGACCCCGGAGAACACCAGCGTCGAGACGAAGAGCACGAGCGGGATGAGAAACAGGGCGTACAGGACGGACCCCCACCGCGTGTTCAGTCGCAGGCGGAAAAAGCGGGTCATGACCGCCGCGATGAGGGTGTGGAGGACGATAACCGCGCCCATGAGCACGAGGTTGACCACCGAGACCATGACCGACTTAGGGGGGCGGTGGTCTTTGGCCTGTCGCTCTCGGCGACCCGCTCGTCCCGCGCCGCCTGCTGTCGAACCGCCCGACTCGGACCGCCCCGGACCGTCCCGCAGACGGGTGACGTTTATCACGAAGGACCGTGACTCACCGCCATGCACCGACTCATCGCAGAGCGCGGGCTGGACGACACGGGTTTCACCGCAGACGACGCCCGCGCCGCCCTCAGCGACATGATTCGAGCGCGACGGTTCGACGAGCGTGCACTCGCCCTCCAGCGACGCGGGTGGATGAGCGGCTACCCGCCGTTCCGCGGACAGGAGGCCTCCCAAATCGGGGCCGCCCACGCCATGGGCGACGACGACGTGTTACTGCCGACCTATCGGTCCAACGCCCTCCAACTCGCCCGCGGCGTCCCGCCGAGCGATATCTTCCTCTTTCGGCGCGGTCACGCCGAGTACGATTCCGACCACGACGTGCCGGTGTTCCCGCAGGCGGTTCCCATCGGGAGCCAGATTCCCCACGCCGCCGGCGTCGGCATGGCCGCGAACTACCGCGGCGACGACCGCGCGGCGCTGGTCTGTTTCGGCGACGGCGCGACCTCCGAGGGCGACTTCCACGAGGGGCTGAACTTCGCCGGCGTCTTCGACGCGCCGGTCGTCTTCTTCTGCGAGAACAACGGCTGGGCGATTTCGCTCCCCCGCGAGCGCCAGACCGCGAGCGAGTCCATCGCGGCCAAGGCCGACGCCTACGGCATCGACGGGATGCAGGTCGACGGCAACGACCCGCTGGCGGTCAGGGAGGCCGTCGAGCGCGGCTTCGAGAAGGCGCGCGCCGGGGAGCCGGTGCTCATCGAGAGCCTCACCTACCGGCAGGGGCCGCACACGACCGCCGACGACCCCTCGCGCTACCGCGACGACGAGCCGGAGCTCCCCGAGTGGCGGACGCGCGACCCCCTCGACCGCTTCGAGTCGTTCTGCCGCGAGGAGGGCGTCGTCGACGACGCGGCCGTCGAGGCCATGCGCGACGACGCGGACGAGGAACTGCGCGAGGCAGTCGAGCGCGCCGAGGCGACGCCCGAGCCGGGGACCGACGAGCTGTTCGACAACGTCTATGAGGAACTGCCGCCGGAGCTCGCCCGCCAGCGCGAGGACCACGTCGCGTTCGTCGAGCGCAACGGGCCGTTCGACATCGAGCGCTGAGCCGCGTTCGGCCCCTCAGTCGTCCAAGGAGATGTACGTCTTCGTGTCGGCGACGCCCTCTAAGCTCTGCACGCGACTCGACGCCGTCTTCAGCACCTCGTAGACCGCGTCGGTGTCGACCTCGGCGATGACGTCGTACGCGCCCGCGACGATGTGGGCCTCGGTCACCGTCTCGAAGTCGCGGATGGGACCGAGCAACCGCTCCGACTCGCCGGCTCCGGTCTTCACCATGATGAACGCGTGAACCATGCGTGAGATATTCTACCACTGTGGTCAAAAGCCTTGCTTCGACCGGGGACGGCCCGCTCGCCCCAACCGGGGGAAGGTTATTTGCCTCCGCCGACATACCGTCTTATCATGCGGTTCGTTATCATTGGTGCTGGACGGGTTGGGCTGCGCACCGCTCGCGTCCTCCGCGAGGAGGGTCACGACATCGTCTTGGTGGAGTTGGACCGCGACCGGGTCAAGCGGGCCCGCGAGGCGGACTTCGACGTGGTCGAAGGCGACGGCTCCCGCGAGGAGGTGCTCGTCGAGGCCGGTATCGAGGCAGTCGACGCCCTCGGTGCGCTCACCGCCGACCTCAACGTGAACTTCGCGGCCTGCATGATCGGCAAGCACTTCGGCTGTCGGACGGTGCTCCGGGTCGACGAGGACTACCGCGAGGAGGTGTACCAGAAGTACGCCAAGGAGGTCGACGAAATCGTCTACCCCGAACGCCTCGGCGCTATCGGCGCGAAGAACGCGCTTCTCGGCGGCTCCATCCGCGCCATCGCCGACATCGCCCAACACCTGCAGGTCATCCTCGTGACGGTGACGGAGGGGTCACCGATGAACGGCTACAGCATCGAGGAGGTGGCGCTCCCGGCGAACGCCCGCATCCTCGCGTTCGGGAAGAAAGACGAGCCGATGGGTATCCCGCTTTCGGACGACTCGCTGGAGACGGGTGACCGCGTGGCCGTCCTCGCGGACTTCGACGTGCTCGACGACGTGCGACAACTGCTCGTCGGCGACGAAGTCGCCACCGCGGCGGGGGGTGCGTGACGATGGTCTACGCCTACATCATGGTCAAGGCCGCGCCCGTCTCCGGCGGCATCGACCAACTGAAACAGGACCTCTTGGCCGTCTCCGACGGCATCGTCAGCGTCCACATCGTCGCCGGCGACGTGGACTTCATCGTCAAAGTCGAGGTGGAATCGCCCACCGAAGTAAAGGACATCGCCGGCGGCATCCAGTCGGTGTCGGGCATCGAAGACACCCAGACGTACATCGCGATGGACTGAGTCGGCGCACGTCCCGCGCGGCGGCCCGAACGGGCGCGACTCGACCCGTCCCGACTGTTCCTCAGAAGCCCGCGCCGGCGGCGTCTCTCGCGTTCTGGATGAGGCTCGTCACCGGTTCGCCGTAGTCGTAGCCGGGGATGATACCCTCGACGAACGTGCCCTCGACGTAGTCGATGACCGCGCCGGCGTCGTCGACGCCGCGGCGCTCGTTGATGTCGGCGAAACTCGCCCGAACGACCGCCTCGTCGCCCGCCCGGGTCACGTCGGGGTCGAGGTCGTGGTCGCCGGCGACGACGCCGCCCACGTCTTCGAGGCGGCGTTCGAACGTCTCGTACCAGCCGTCTTCGACCACGGGGGCCACGTCGTCGGCGACCGCGGAGAGCATCGGGACGCGGACCTCCACGTCGAACTCGACGTGGCCGCTGTCCTGCGCCGCGACGCCGACAGTGCCGTCGAACGGCGTCGTCACGGACTCGAACGTCTGGTCGTCGACCCGCTCGAACGACCCGTGGTCGCCGAACGCGCGGCGGACGCGACCGGGGATGTCGTCTTCGCTCATACCCGGACGAAGGTCCCGACGGGAGAAAAGCCCGTTGTGTCGCGAGCCCGCTCGAATCGCCCGTCTGCGGCGGTTTTGGGCGAATGGCGGCACGTTTAAGTATCTCGCCGCACTCCGTTCAGGTGACGCTTCGCTTTGGAGGGCCGAAGCGTCAGCGGGGACCAATCTAGGGCGGCATTCGCCGCGCGGGCCGCTCCCGTGCGGCTGCCTATCCCTTTCTCACGAAACTCACACCTGAGAGCCGCCGGCTCGCGTTCGCGCGCTCGAATCGAACACCGACCCGAGCGACAGCCGAACAGTAACACTCCGCCAGCGACGCGGCCGCGTCAGGTCTCGCCCGGACCGTCGCCGGCAGGTTCGCGTTCACCCGAGTCGGTTCGGTCCTCGACAGACACGTCTCCGCCCGAGTCGTCGGTGGCGAGGTCCAGCGTGGCGAGCTTCATGCCACTGAGAGAAAAAACGGCACCCGTCTCACGTACCGAGTTACGAGTTCCGAGAACCGGCTACAGTTCGCTCGCGGTGACGCCGAGCGCGAGGGCGGCGGCACCGGTCGCGCCGCCGCCTGCGGCCACCGACGTCGGGAGGGTGGACACGGCACCGACGACGGCCCCCGCGAGGAGACAGACGGCCATGCCGAGGAGCGCGGCGTCGAATCGCGTGATGAGGTGTCCGGGCGTCACGACTAATTACATCTCATTATTCGAACTGTCAAAATAGTTGTGGGTGCGGCCCTACTCGCCTCGCTCTCTCACGTCCGGGTCAGCCGCGTCGGCGGCGGGCTCGCGCGTCTCGGCCTCCGCGTCGCGGGCGCGTTCCGGGGCCGCGCTTTCCCGCGCTTCGGTCTCGCTCTCGACGGCGTCAGCTTCGAGGAACGCGTGGATCGCTCGCGTTCGCCCCGCACCGAGGCGTCGCGCATCCCGAGGGCGATGGCGGCGTCGAAACAGCGGACTGCCTCCTCGTGGAGGCCGCGCTCGGCGAGGAAGAAGCCGCGGTTGTACCACGCCTGCGGGAGCCGCGGGTCGAGTTCGACGGCGCGCTCGGCGCGGTCGAGCGGGGCCGACGAGTCGCCGAGTTCCCACAGCGCGTACGCGAGGTTCGTCTCCGCGGCCGCGGCGTGTTCGCCGTCGCCGTCGATGCGGAGCGCCTCGCGGTACGCGCCGACCGCCTCGTCGTACTCGCCGAGTTGGGCGTGGGCGACGCCCCTGTTCACCCACGCCTCGCACGCCGTCGGGGAGTCCTCGTCGGCGTAGGCGACCGCGCGTCCGAAGCTGTCGACGGCCTGCTCGTACTCCTCGACGGCGGCGTAGGCCAGTCCGACCTCGACGAGCGCCGCCGGGTCGACCGCCTCGGGGTCGATTCCCGCTTCGTCCACCAGTTCGGCGAGGGCGTGGTCGTCCGCCGGGTCGACGAGCCGCCCGTTCACCCGGTACGTCGGCGGGTCGAGGTCGAACCCATCGTACGGCTCGCCGAACCCCTGCCCCTCCGAGTAGCGGTGTCTGCGCGTCGAAACCATTCGTACACTTGGCGGGGAACCGGGATAACGTGGTCGGGGCCGCCGGCTCGACGTCTCGTCTGAGCGCCGGACGCGTCGCTCCCGCGTTCACGCGCGACCGGACGCGTCGCTTTGTTCGCTCCGCTCCCGAGTTCAAATTCGTCGTTGGGTTTTCACGCCTCGCCGTCGCTCGGCGATGAAAATGCGGGGGACGAGATTCGAACTCGCGAACCCCTACGGGAGCGGATCTTAAGTCCGCCGCTTTTGGCCTGGCTCAGCCACCCCCGCGCACTCTTCCGTTCTTCGAGGGGGTGAAAAGTGCTTTCGCTTTACCAGTCGACGGAAAGCGTCCCGTCGCCGTGCGGGTTCGGCGATAGCTCCTCGTCGGTCCGGCGGTCGATGACGTGGATGACGCCGCGGCCCTTCTTCGCCGGGCAGACCTCCGCCGCGTCGACGTTCTCGTCGAGTTCGTCCTCGCCGACGAAGTAGGATTTGGCGCGGGCGAGGCCGGTTTCGAGGTCCATCTCCCAGTTGTCGGCGACCTCCGCGCACCGGCCGGCCCCGAAGCACTTGTTCGCCTCGAAGATTATCTTGTAGGGCTTTTCGTCGACCGGTGGGGCGTTCTCGTCGGTTCCGAAGTCGCTCGGCTTCGGACGGTCGGACTCCTCGCTCATCGTCGGCCCTTGCCGCGCGGTGGTCTTTGCGCTGTCGGTCGCGCGGCGACACCACGGGCCGGCCCCGCGCGACGCCTCGGTGTTCTGGTACGTCCTCCGAAGCGCATCTTCCGCGCGCTCTCTCGGAGACACGGCGACTGTACGTACTGTATTCTCTTCGGGGAATCCGGACTCAGTGGGGCGCTTCCGACGACCGGGACGTCGGTGAATCCACCGACAGTCACGAATCTGTTCTCAGATATGATACCCGAGGGCGTGGTCTTATCATCAACCAGAGAATTTCTGGACTAATGGACGACGACAGCCACCTCCGGAGCCGAGTGTCGTCGGTTCGCGCAACCGTCCGGGCCGCGCTCGGTTCGCGCGCGACCGAAGACGAATCCGAATCGGACGCCGCAGACGCGCCGGCGCACGAGGACGCGCGGAGCGACGGCGGGGGACCCCCCTCGGTCGTCGCCGAGTCGGGCGGCGGGGACTCGCACCCCGTCGTCGACGGTGCCGACGCGTCGTCGCCGTCGACCGCCACCGCGCTCGACGACCTCGACGACTTCTCCGCGGCTATCGAACGCTGTATCGAGGGCGACCTGACGGTCCGGGTCGACGTCCCCGACGACCCGGCGCTCGCGCGCCACGCCCGCGCTCTCAACAAACTGTTCGAGGAGTGGCAGACCGCCATGCGGACCGTCGACGCCTTCGCCGACCAGGTCTCGGCGTCGACCCGAATCGTGGCCGACGCCGCCGAGGAGAGCCGCGAGGAGAGCCGGTCGGTCGCAGGCTCCGTCGACGACATCGCGGCGGGCGCGCGCCGGCAAAGCGAGAGCGTCGAGGAGGTCGCAGACGAGATGCGGAACCTCTCGGCGACCATCGAGGAGGTCGCCGCCTCCGCCGACGAAATCAGGCACGCGACCGACGAGGCCGTCGCGCGCGGCGACCGCGGCAAGCGCGCCGCCGAGACCGCCATCGACGAGTTGGCGGCCATCGGCGAGCGGACCGACGCGACCGTCGAGCGCGTCGCTGAACTCGACGACCGAATCGACGACATCACCGGCATCGCGACCAAAATCTCCGATATCGCGGAGCAGACGAACATCCTCGCGCTCAACGCCTCCATCGAAGCCGCCCGCGCCGGCGACGCGGGCGCGGGCTTCGCCGTCGTCGCCGACGAGGTGAAGGCGCTCGCCGAGGAGACGCAGACCGCGACCGCCGACATCGAATCGACCATCGAGACGGTTCGCGCGGAGTCGGCCGCGACGGTCGACGACATCACCGACACGAGCGACCGCCTCGACGAGGGGAGCGAGACGATTCAGGACGCGCTGTCGGCACTCGACGGCGTCGTCTCCGACCTCGAGGAGACGAACGGAAGCCTCCACGAGATTTCCGACGCCACGGACTCGCAGGCGGCGACCTCCCAAGAGGTCGTGAGTCAGGCCGACGGCGTCGGCGAGATAAGCGACGAGACCGCGGCGCTCGCGGTCGACGCCGCGGGGTCGGCCCGTCGGCAGACGGTGTCGCTCTCGGAGGCGGTGGCGAAGATTGGCGCGCTTTCCGACCAAGCCGACCACCTTCAAGAGTCCATCGACGACTACCGCCTCCACGGCGAGGCGAGCGAGTCGCGCCAGACCGTCGTTCAGTTCTGGCACGGCATGTCCGGCGACAAGGCCGAGGTTCTGGAGTCGCTCGTCGACGAGTTCAACGCCGACCACGACGGCGTCCGCGTCGACACCGCGTCGAAGGGGAGCTACCGCGGCACGTTCGACGCGACGCTCGCCGCGGCCCGGTCGGGGACGCCGCCGACCATCGCACAACTGTACGAGGTCGGCACCCAGCGCGCCCTCGACAGCGGGGCGTTCACCCCGGTCGAGTCGGTGCTCCCCGACGGGGCGTCCGCGGGCGAACTCGTTCCCGAAATCGCCAACTACTACCGCCACGACGGCGCGCTCTGGTCGATGCCGTTCAACGCCTCCAACCCCGTGTTGTACTACAACGCCGACGCGTTCGAGCGAGCTGAACTCGACCCCGACGACCCCCCGGGGACGTTCGACGAGGTCACTTCGGCCGCGGCGACGCTGAAGGCGAGCGGGAACGTCGACTACGGCGCGACGTGGGCGAACTACAGCTGGTTCGTCGAGCAGTGGTTCGCCGCCGCCGGCGAGTGCCTCTTCGACGCCGACAACGGGCGGAGCGGCACCGCCCGCACCTCGCACCTCGACGGCCCGGTCGGAACGCGGGTGTTCGAGTGGTGGCGCGACCTCGAACGCAACGACCTGCTGTACGACCCCGGCGTCGAGGCCCGCCGGGACGCGCGCGAGGCGTTCCTCGACGGCCGCGCCGCGATGCTCGTGGACTCCAGTTCGAGCGCCGCGTCGGTCGTTCGCGGGGCCGCAGACCGCGGGTTCACCGCCGAGGTCGGCCGGTACCCCGCCCCCGAGTCGTCGCGCGAGGGCGTGGTCGTCGGCGGTGCGTCGCTGTGGGTTGCAGACGGCGTCGCATCCCGGAAACGGGCCGCCGCGGGCGAGTTCATCGCGTGGCTCACCCGGCCCGAACAACAGCGTCGCTGGCACCGCCGGACGGGCTACTTCCCGGTCCACCGCCGGACGCGGGACCTCCTCCGCGACGACGGCTGGTTCGACGAGCACCCCGGCTTCGCGGTCGCGTTCGACCAACTGGCCGAGACCGACGACACGCCGGCCACCCGCGGCGCTCGCGTCGGCCCCTTCACGACCGTCAGGACCATCGTGTCGGAGGGGCTGTCCGAACTGTTCGACGGCCGCGACCTCGACGCCGTGTTGGCGACGATGGACGAACAGGTGTCGGCCCGCCTGTCGGAGTACGAGAACGCGACGGACCGCTAACTCGGCGAGGTCGGGACGGGCTCGACCGCGTCAGTGCCGCCCGAACCCGACCGACCCGCCCCTCAGCGCCCCCGGTGATTCTTTCGCCATCGAGCCCTAACTTCGGGCGATGCGGCAGTCCCGTCGCTCGCGTTTCGGGGACCTGATTCGCGCCGCCAGTCCCAGCGACCGCCGCCGGTTCCTCGCCGACCTCTGGGCCGCCCGCGGATGGGCGACGACCGTCGAAAGTCACCTCGTCGTCGCTCGCAGAGGCGACCGAACCGACCGACTCGCGGTGGTCTCGCGCTCGCGGTTCCGCCCGTCGCCGTCGGTTCCGGCCGAGGCGACGGTCGTCGTCGCGCTCGGCGACCCCGCGCGAACCCGGCGCGCGGCCCCCAACGACGCTCGGATTCTCTCGGTCGACGACCTGTACGACCTCGTCCGGTACGGTCTCCCGGAGGGCCGCGGCGACGACCTCGTCGCCGACCACTTCGGCGTCCGACTCGCCGACCTACCGGGTGGCGACGGCGGTGCCGGCGGCGCTGACGACTCGGGCGGGGCGTTCGCGTCGCTCCGTCGGCGGCTTTCCTCGCTCTCGTCGCTTCCGGTCGCGCCGCTTGTCTTCGTCGCCCTTCTCGTCGCGGCGGTCGTCGTGACCGCCGGTCCGGGTGGCGTGCCGGTGCTCGGCGAGGCGTTCGGCGGCCAGCAACCACCGTCCTCGACGCCGGCCGCGACGACGACCTCCGAGCCGATGCCGACTCCCGAATCGCGGGCGGTCGCCCCCGGCGTGAGCACCGCGGGCGTCGAGAACGCGACGCGCCTCGCGGCGGCCCACCGCCGGGCCGCGGCGAACCGGTCGTACCGCTGGACGCTCGGCTACCGCGAGTCCATCGCCGGCGACGAGACGGGCCGCGAGGTGGAGGTCGTCCGCGTCGAGGCCCCGAACGTCTACGTCTCCGAGGTGGGTCGCGCCGGACAACTCAGGGCGTTCCCGCGCCCGACCGCCTCGGAGGACTCCTACGCGGACGGGACCACGCGCTACGCCCGCCGCCCCGCCGAACCGGACGGTGTCGCCGCCCGCGTCCTCGACGCCGACGTGCGCGACGGACCGGGACGGCAGGCCTCGCGCGCCGCCCGCTACCTCGAGTGGTACCTCTCGGCAGACGAGACGAGTGTGACGCGCGTGGAGCGCGCGGCGAACGCGGCCGCCGAACCTGAACCCGAACTCGGACCCGCGCTGTACCGAATCGAGGGCCGCGGCACCGACTTCCCGCGGTCGCGCGGCTATCGGGTCCAAGCGGTCGTCGAAGAAGACGGGTTCGTCCGCTCGATGCGCGTCACCTACGAGACCCGCGACGGCCTCGGCGTCGAGGTCTGGTTCGCGTACGACGCGGTCGGCGAGACGACGGTCACGCGACCGGCGTGGCTCGACCGCGCCGGCGGGTCGACCGGAGGCCGGACCGTCGTGCCAGCGAACGCGAGTAGATAGCGTCCGGGCGCGTACCGCCGGTCGAGGTGATGGCTTTGAGGCGCTTACTGCTCGATATCGACCGATTCGAGGACCACGTCGGACACCGGCTTGTCGTTGCTGTCGGTCGGGACCGAGCCGATGTCCTCGACGACGTCCATGCCGTCGGTGACCTTCCCGAAGACGGCGTGTTTGCCGTCGAGGTGGGGCTGGGCGTCGAGCGTGATGAAGAACTGCGAGCCGTTCGTGTTGGGGCCGCGGTTCGCCATCGAGAGCACGCCGGGGCCGTCGTGGCTGAGGTCCGAGTGGAACTCGTCGTCGAAGGTGTAGCCGGGGCCGCCGCGGCCGGTTCCCGTCGGGTCGCCGCCCTGAATCATGAACTCCGAGATGATGCGGTGAAAGAGGATGTCCTCGTAGAGGGGTTCGCCCTCCATCGTCTCGTCCGTCTCGGGGTGGACCCAGGTCTTCTCGCCCGTCGCGAGGCCGACGAAGTTCTCGACCGTGTTCGGGACCTTGTCCTCGAAGAGTTCGACCGCGATGTCGCCCTTGTTCGTGTGGAGCGTGGCCGTTGGGTTGTCGCTCATACTCGCCCCGTCGGGCGGGCGAGTGAAAACCGTGCCGCCTTCCGGTTCGTCACCGGTGGCACGACCCTTTGTCCGCCGTCGGTGACACGTTCGCGCTCGGCCCGCGTCGTCCTGTCGGCTTTCCCGACTGTCACACCGACAGACGTTTTCCTCCCCCGCGACCGAGTGGTGTGAGATGACACCACAATTCGACGGAGGGCGGTCGGAATGAACGCCCGCTCGACTCTCGAACGCCTGTCGGAACTCGCAAACACCTACTTCGTCGGCCTCGTGCTCCTCGCGTCGGCCGCCGCGTTGGCGCAACCGGACCTGTTCACGTGGATTGCGCCGTACATCTCGCCGCTCCTCGGGCTCATCATGCTCGGGATGGGACTGACGCTCCAGCCCGTGGACTTCCGTCGACTCGCGGAGCGCCCGCGAGACGTCGCCATCGGCGCGCTCGCCCAGTGGCTCATCATGCCGACCGCCGCCTACGCGCTCACGGTCGTCCTGTCTCTCCCGCCGGAACTCGCCGTCGGCGTCATCCTCGTCGGCGCGGCCCCCGGCGGCACCGCCTCGAACGTCATGGCCTACCTCGGGAAAGGCGACGTGGCGCTCTCGGTCGCCATCACGACCGTCACCACGCTGGCCGCGCCGCTCGTCATGCCCGCGTGGGTCGTCGCGCTCGCCGGCGAACAGCTTCAGGTCGGCTTCATGGACCTGTTCGTCAACATCGTCCAAATCGTCTTCATCCCGGTCGTGCTCGGCTTCGCGCTCCGCCACCTGCTCGACCGCAACGCGCCCGACGTCGCCGAGGTGGGCCTCGACGTGTTCCCGCTCGTCTCGGTCCTGAGCATCGTCGCCATCGTCGCGGCCGTCGTCGGCCTCAACGTCGACACCATCCTCGGCGCGGGCGCGGCCGCCATCGGGGCCGTCGTCCTCCACAACGCCATCGGCCTCGGCACCGGCTACGGCACCGGCCGCCTCGCCGGGATGTCCGAGGACCGCGTCCGGACGACGACGTTCGAGGTCGGCCTCCAGAACAGCGGGCTGGCGGCGGCCCTCGCGCTGTCGTTCTTCTCGCCCGCCGCCGCCCTGCCGCCCGCGCTGTTCAGCGTCTGGCACAATATCACCGGTCCGCTCCTCGCGAGCTACTTCTCCCGGACCGCGAGCGATTCGCCCGGTGGGTCGCCCGCTGACGACTGAGACCGCCGGGAGATACGCGACGCGATTTTTCGACTCGTCGACTGAGAACCGACGCCACGTTAATGTATTGCGGACAACAAGCACTACTGTATGGTACGAAACGTCGGCACGCTCGACCGGACTGTTCGCCTCGCGCTCGGTACGCTGTTCGTCATCGGCGGGGTCGGAAGCTACGCGGGGCTGTTCTCGCTCGGGTTCGGGCCAGTGCCCGCGGCGCTCGGTGCCGCGTTCGTCGCCGCCGTCGGCGTCATCCTGCTCGTGACCGGGTTCCGCCGGACGTGTCCGCTGTATCTCCCGTTCGGCATCGACACGTCGGACGACCGGAACTGACGGTCGCCCCGCGCCGTCCGCTTTTCTCGCTCCCCTAACTACAAGATACCCCACCGCGATGCGTCGGATATGCACACCGCGGAGACCGTGACGCTCACTCGCCTCCCCTCCGGCGTCCCGGTACAGACGACAGTTCACACCTACGAACCAAAAGACGGGACCGACGGCCCGACGCTCTACGTGCAGGCCGCCCAGCACGGGCGCGAAATCAACGGCACCGAAGTGCTCCGCCGACTGCACGGCCGCCTCGAACGCGCGGAGCTCTCGGGGCGCGTCGTCGCCGTCCCCGTCGCCGACCCGCTGACGTTCGACCGCGTCTCCTACGTCACCCCCGAGGTGCTCGACTCCGTCAACTCCAACATGAACCGCGTCTGGCCGGGCGACGCCGACGGCTCGCTCCACCAGCGCATGGCCGCGAAGCTCTGGGAGTACATCAGCGACGCCGACGCCATCGTCGACCTCCACACCGGGAGTCCGGACATGCTCACTCACACCGTCTATCTCCGGGGCAACGAGTCGTCCCGCGACCTCGCGCGGGCGTTCGGCGTCGACGTCCTCCTCGCGGAGGCCGCGGGCGACGAGGCCGACGACGAGTGGACCGAACGGAGCTTCGACGGCAAACTCCGCGTCGCGGCCACGAACGCGGGCATCCCCTCTATCACGCCCGAACTCGCCCACAACAAACAGCTCGTCGAGCCGGCCATCGTCGCCGGCGTCGAGGGCCTTCTCAACGTCTGCCGCGACATGGGCATCCTCTCGGGCGCGGTCGAGCCGTGGGACGGCCGCACCTACCGCAACCACCTCGGCCGCGTCACCGCCGACGCCTCGGGGCTGTTCGTCGCCCGCGAGGACGTCGAACTCGCCCGCGAGGTCCGCCCCGGCGACCACCTCGGCTGGGTGTACGACCCGACAACCTACGAGGTGCTCCAAGAGGTCGAAGCCGAGCGCGCGGGCATCGTCTACTCTATCGCCCGCGAGGCGACCGTCACGGCCGGCGAGACGCTCGTCGGCATCGCGCTCCCGCTGGACGACGGCGAGAGCGACATCGAGGGGGACGACCCCTTCGGCGAGGCCGACGGCGACCTCGACATCTAGAGAAACGCGGGTCGGTCGAACTAGCGAGACCGACGTGTCGAAGCGAGCGCGTTCGAGTCGGCGTTAGAACGCGCGCAGGTCTTCGAGCACGGCTTCCGCGTCGCCGGAGGCGATGGTCTCGCGGGCCAGTTCCAGTCCCTCGTCGATGCTGTCGGCGTCCTCGCGGGCGTAGATGCGGAGCGCCGCGTTGAGAGCGACGGCGTCGGCGAAGCGGTCCTCGCGGTCGCCGGCGAGCACGGCTTCCGTGATTTCGGCGGAGTCGCCGGCCACGTCGTCCTCGTCGACGCCGAGGTCGTCGTACTCGAAGTCCATGCCGTACTCGGCGGTCTCGATGTCGAAGTCGTCGAAGGTGGCGTCGCCGTCGTCGCCGGCGGTCCACTCGGCGACCTTCGTGTAGCCGGGGCGGATGTCGTCGTAGCCCTCCATCCCCTGGAACATGAGCACGCGGTCGAGGTCGTGGTGCTCGCTCGTCTCGAAGGTGTCGACCATCTTCTTGGCGAACGCGAGATGGTAGAACGACCCGAGGTGAACCGCGGCGTTCGCGGGGTTGGCGATGGTCTCGACGGTGTTGACGAACGTCCGGACGCCCATGTTGTCGCGGCGCTCCCAGAGGGCGTGGATGGCGGGGTTGAATCGCGGCTGGTAGTAGAAGCCGAAGCCGGTGTCGTCGACCATGTCGGCGGACTCCTCGGGGTCGAGTTCCGTGCGGACGCCGAGTTCGTCGAGGACGTGCTTGTAGGCGTCCTGCTTCTGTGTCGGGACGCGGTCGCCGGAGTGGACGACGACGGGCGTGCCGGCCGCGGCGGCGACGACGCCGGCGGCGACGCCGAGGATGGCGGTCTTGCCCTTGCCGTCGTAGTTCGCGCCGCAGTCGACCGGGTCGGCGTCGGGCTCGGCGTACTCGACGTGTTCGGCCATCACGTCGGCGTAGGCGGCGAGTTCCTCCGCGTTGTTGTGCTTCCAGCGGTTGGCGAGCCAGAACGCCCCGAGCGTCGTGTGGTCCGGTTCGCCGGCGAGGATGCGGCGCATCGCCTCGGTCGCCTGCTCGCGGTTCATGTCCTCGGCGGACTTCGTGCCCGTGCCGACGACTTCCGTCATCAGACGCTTCAGCGGCCATTCCCCGAACTCGCTTTCGACTACTGCCATGCGCCTGTGTTCGCGCGAGCGGTCAAAAAACGTCCCGTTCGGTCCCGTCGCCCGGGAGCGTCCGCGCCGTCCGAAAGCGATAGGCTTCCCGACTCCTAACGCCGGGTAATGAGCGCGTTGTCGGACGATTGGCGGGACGACATCGACGAGGTCGATGCGGCGCTTATCGACGAATACCAAAGCGGCTTCCCGGTCGAACAGCGGCCGTTCCGCGTCGTCGCCGCGGAGTTAGGCATCGACGAGGACGACGCCCTCGACCGCGTCCGTCGGCTCCGCGAAGACGGCGTCTTCCGGCGGTTCGGGCCGGTTCTCAATCCGCCGGTCATCGGCAGTTCGACCCTCGCGGCCGTCTCGGCGCCCGAGGAACGCTTCGACGAGGTCGCCGAGCTCGTCAACGGCTACCGGCAGGTGAACCACAACTACCGCCGCGCCCACGAGTGGAACATGTGGTTCGTCGTCACCGCCGGCTCCCGCGAGACGCGCGACCGCATCCTCGCCGAAATCGAGGAGCGAACGGGCTGTGCGGTGTTGAACCTCCCGATGCTTACCGACTACTACATCGACCTCGAGTTCCCCATCGTCAACGACGACCGCTTCGCACGCGAGAGCCTCGGCGCGACCGACGTGAGCGCCACCCGCATCTCCGAGGACGCGACCGGCGACCTCTCGGCGCTCGAAGCCCGCCTGCTCGTGGAGATTCAGGGCGGGTTCCCGCTGTCGAAGACGCCCTACAGCGACGTGGCCGACGCCCTTGACGCCGAGGTCGACGACGTGCTCGTCGCCGTCGAGCGCCTGCTCGCGGACGGCTGTATCAAGCGCATCGGCTGTGTCGTCAACCACATCGTCACGGGCTTTCGGAACAACTGCATGGTCGTCTGGAACGTCCCCGACGACGAGCTCGACGCCCGCGGCGAGGCCGTCGGGAGTCTCCCGTACGTCACGCTCTGTTACCACCGGCCGCGCCGTCCCGAGCAGGGCTGGGAGTACAACCTCTTTACCATGATTCACGGCCGGGACGCCGACGCCGTCGACGAGAAGATAGACGAACTCGCGGCCGACCACCTGCCGTTCGACCACGAGCGACTGTATTCGACGGCGAAGCTCAAGCAGACCGGCGCGCAGTACGAGGAACTCGTGAGTTCTGACGACTGAGGTAGAGAACAAAACGCGCGTTTCGACGCCCGCGCCGCCGTCCGCGTCACATCAGTCCGCTACCGCGACAGCGGCGACAGCCGGTAGAGCATCCGCGCGGCCTGCGCGACGCCCGTCTTCGCCAGCGACCCGCTTTTGAGCGCGCCGAGTTTCGCGTAGTAGCCGGACCTGAACGCGCCCTTCTTGGCGAGGAGCGCGCTCCCGAGCGCCCCGCGCTTGGCGTAGTACGCGGACTTCCGGCCGGCCGCACCGGCGTAGTGCTTCGTGCTCGTCGGAATCGGCGTCCGGCGGCCCTGCACCTCGGTCGAACCGCTTCGGATGGCGTCCAAGATGTCGTCGGCGGTGAGGGAGGCCCGCGACACGTCGGAGATGTCGATTTCCGTGTAGGCGCGGCCGACGTACCCGACTTTGTGGGCGTCGCTCCCGGCGACGCCGGGGTACTGGCGCTTCGCGGCGAACCGGCGGGCGCGGCGGTTCTTGTAGCCCGTGAAGAGCCACGAGTTGTACGTCTCGATGGCGTCGAAGGCGTCGCCGCCCGCGGCGTCGTGATACCGGCCGAGCCGACGGCGACCGATGCCGTGTCGGCTCCGCTGGAACGGGTGCGGGACGATGGCGACGCCGCCGCGCTCGCGCACCCAGCGGGCCGTCTCGTCCAGCGGGCGACGCCGCGGCGGAAGCTCCTCCACGCCGAGCGCGAGGAGGTGGCCGTCGGCCGTCGAGACTTCCACGCCGGGGATGCCGACGAGGCCGTACATCGGCGCGAGTTGCGCCGCTCGAAGGGACTCGTCGATGACGTCGTGGTCGGTGACGACGACGGCGTCCAACCCGATTTCGGCGGCCTGCTCCAAGATGAGCTCCACCGGGTCGTGCGCGTCGTACGAGCCTTCCGAGTGCACGTGGGGGTCGATGCGGACGGTCAGCGCAGACACGACTTCTCGTTAGGTCTCGGCGACGAAAAAGACACGCCCGAATCGTGCTAGCTCGCGGCACGCTCGTCCGCGGCGTCCCTGACGGGTCGGACCGCGTCGAATCCGCGTCACGAGCCCCGGGAAGCCGACGGTTGCGACGGCGGGCCTACGGGCCTACTGCTCGGCGATTCGCTCGCCGGCTTCGACGCCGCTCCAGAGCGCGGCGTGCACCCGGCCCTCGCCGACCGTCCAGTCGCCAGCGAAGTAGAGGCCGTGAGACTCTCCGCGGCGGAGTATTTCGCGGTCGGCGACGCCGTCGGGAAGCGCGTATCGCCAGCCTTGGTCGTCCACCCAGTCGGGGTCGCGCAGGCGCTCGTCGTCGAGGAGGTCGGCGACCATCCCGGCGACCTCCTCGGCCGCGTCGTCGAGGGGGTCGTCGTAGTGCGCTTCGGACCACTCCGGGCTCGGTTGGACGACGAGCAGGCTCTCGCCGTCGGGAACGTGGCCGTCCTTGCACTCCTCGCGGGCGACCCAGCCGACCGGATGGCTCTTGCCGGGGTTGACGAGCGCGTACCACGGCTCCTCGCGCTCGAAGGGGTAGTGGAGGACGACCGTTCGAATCGTCCGGTACTCGACGCTCCCGATGGCCTCTCGGAGCGCGACCATACACTGGTCGCCCCAGCCCATCTCCGTGAGAATCGCGGCCGTCTGCGGGGCCGGCGGCGTCAGAAGCACCGAGTCGAACGGGCCGTGGCGCGTCCCCGCCTCGTCGACGACGGACCAGTAGCCGCTGTCGGGGTTGTGGTCGATTGCGGCGACGCGGGTCTCCCGCTCGAGTGTCGCCTCGGTCTCCGCGAGCAGGCGCTTCGCCAGTTGGGTGATGCCCTCGGTCCACGTCCACTTGTGTTGGTCGCGGTCGTCGCCCGGGGAGATGACGCCGTCGGCGTCGAACGTCCAGACGGGCTCGTCGACGTCGACCAGCCCGTCAGCACCCAGTCCGCGGACGAGTCGCTCGGTGCGGCGGTCGTAGTCTTTCACGTAGTTCGCGCCGTGGTCGTACCGACAGCCGTGCCGGCGGCGCGTCGCGGCGCGCCCGCACACGCCGCGGCTCTTTTCGAGAATCGTGACGTTCGCGTTCGCCTCGCGGAGCGCGTAGGCCGCGCCAGACCCAGCGGCCCCGGCTCCGACGATGCACACGTCGCGAGTCATCTCGCCACCCCGCGTGTGAGTCCAGCCAGCATCGGTTACAACTGCGGCTTCGAGGCGCTAAAAGACTCGCAACGCGGCGGGATTGGGGGCGGCGTTCGCGCCCGCCGCCCCGACCGGAGGCGAAAGCGATTCACGTCGCGCCGCCGGAGTCCGGGTATGTACGACTCGGTCATCTTCGACCACGACGGCGTGTTGACCACGCTCGTCGACCTCTCGCCCCTCCGCGACGCGACGTGGGACGCCTTCGCCGAACTCGGCGTTTCTGACCCCGACCCGTCCCACGTCGAGCAGGTGGTCATCCACGTGTCGCCCGAGGACGTGCGCGCCGCCGCCGACCCGTACGACCTCGACCCCGAGACGCTGTTCCGCGTCCGCGACGAACGCCAGTCGGCCGCCCAACGGCGGGCCATCGCCGACGGGCAGAAGGTCCCCTACGACGACTTCGACGCGCTCCGCCGCATCGACGCCCCGATGGGCATCGTCTCCAGCAACCAGCAGGCGACCATCGACTTCGTCGTCGACCACCTCGACGCGACCGACCTGTTCGGCACCGCCTACGGCCGCGAGCCCTCGATGACGAGCCTCCACCGCAAGAAGCCCGAACCCTACTACCTCGAACGCGCCATGGCCGACCTCGGCGTCGAGTCGCCGCTTTTCGTCGGCGACAGCGACAGCGACATCGCCGCCGCCGAGGCCGCGGGCGTCGACTCCGCGTTCATCCGTCGAGGGCACCGCGCCGACCACACGCCGACGCCCGACCCGACCCACGAAATCGCCGGCCTCGACGACCTGCTCGAACTCGACGGGGTCCCCGTCGACGGCGGGGCCGACGCGCCGGGTCCCGCGGTCGACGGCGGCCGCGAGGGCAGGGGGCAGACGCGGTGAGTTTTTCTCTCCCCCGCATCGGGCTCGGGACGATGGGCCTCGACACGCCCGACGAGGCCGCCGCCGTGACGACGGCGCTGGAGCTGGGCTACCGCCACGTCGACACCGCGCAGATTTACGGGAACGAGGCGGTCGTCGGCGACGCGCTCGCGGCGGCGGACGTGCCCCGCGAGGACGTGACGCTCGCCACCAAGGTCTGGGCGGACAGCCTCGCGCCCGCCGACGTGCGCCGGACGACCCGCGAGAGCCTCGACCGACTGGGAGTCGACTCCGTCGACCTCCTGTACGTCCACCGCCCCATCGACACGTACGAC
Source organism: Haloferax chudinovii (assembly GCF_042663345.1). Lineage (NCBI taxonomy): Archaea > Methanobacteriati > Methanobacteriota > Halobacteria > Halobacteriales > Haloferacaceae > Haloferax > Haloferax chudinovii. The sequence continues at coordinate 48,557 of NZ_JBHTAB010000011.1, read as the reverse complement.
CCCGAGGCGACGCTGTCCGCCTTCGACGAGCTCGTCGACGACGGCCTCGTCCGCGGCGTCGGCGTCAGCAACTTCACCGTCGCCGAGGTAGACGAGGCGCTCGACCTGCTCGACGCGCCGCTCGTCGCCCACCAGACGGAGTACCACCCGCTGTTCCAGCGCCCCGCGCTCTGCGACCACGCCGAGGAACACGGCTACGACGTGGTCGCGTACTCGCCGCTTTCGGGGGGCCGCGTCCGCGACGTGGACGAGGTCGTCGCGGTCGCGGAGAGATACGGCGCGACGCCCGAGGCGGTGAGCCTCGCGTGGCTGGCCGAAAAGGGGCTGTGTCCGATTCCGAAGGCGTCGAGCGAGCGTCACCTCCGGGCGAACCTCGACGCCGTCTCGCTGGACCTCGACGCGGCCGACGTGGCGACCATCGACAGTATCGAATCTGAAGTCGAACTGTTCCCCGAGTGACGAGTCGGTCGTTCGATGTCGTTCCGAAGTCTCAATTTCGATACTAGTCCCGGAACGATTATAACAGGGCGGGCGAGTGTCCGACCATGCGGATTCCGAGTGGGGTAAGCGGGTTCGACGAGCTCATCCAGGGTGGTTTCCTCCCGCGCCGACTGTACGTGCTCAGCGGACCGCCGGGGAGCGGAAAGACGACGTTCACGGCGCAGTTCATGGCCGAGGGACTTCGCAACGGCGAGAAGTGTATGTACATCACCATGCACGAGACCGAAGACGAGCTGATAAACGACATGTCGGGGTTCGACTTCGGGTTCGAGACGCTCGCCAGCTCCGAGGGCTTTCACTTCGTCAACCTCGTGAGCCCGAAGGGGAAACACATCCTCAATCAGTTCTCCCAGAGCGGGAGCTCGTCGAGCGTCCAGAGCCTCACCGACAAGATCGTCGCGTTCGTCAACTCCCGGCAGGTCGACCGGCTCGTCATCGACTCGACGATGTTGCTCCGGCTGTTTTTCGCCAACGGCTCCGAGGAGATGACGCGGTTTCTGACGGCGCTCAAGCAGGGCGACGCCACGACGCTTCTCGTCTCCGAGATGACCGACCCCTCGTCGTACTCCGACGAGCACTTCCTCGCCCACGGTGTGGTGTTTTTCCACAACTATCTGGAGGCGACGGGGATGACACGCGGCATTCAGGTCATCAAGATGCGCGGGTCGAACATCGACTGCGACATCCGCCCGATCGAGTTCAGCGACAACGGGCTGGTCGTCGACCCCCGCTCGAAGGTCGACCTCTGAGGAACCCATAACCATGTACGAACGGGTCTACGGGACGGACTGGCAGACGATATCGGACGAGGAGGCCATTCGCCGGATGTACGCCCTCGGTGTCTCCAGCGCGCTCGGCCACCCGAATCGGGGGGAGTTCGAGCGCATCCGACGACAGGCCGGCACCGCCTACGGCCGGAGCGTCCTCCAACTCGCCTTCGAGGAGGGCAAACAGCGCGTCGCCCGCAACGAGTCGGAGTACGATTCGAAACAGGACGTCTGGGAGGCGCTCGTCGACGAGGAGACGACGCCCGCCACGACGGGCCGCGCCGACGTGACGATGCAGAAGTCGACGGACAAACAGGGCATCCCCGACGCCGTCGGCCGAGCGTCCGCCCTCGACAACCGACGCGACGACGTCGCTCGGATTCGACTCCCGGAGTTCCTTCGGCGCGGGTAGTCGGCAACACCACTGAGGCGCGTCGCCGACGGGCCTTTGGGCGTCCGAGCCCTCTGTCGACCCATGAGCGACAGCGAATTCAGCCTCTCGGAGTCCGAATGGCGCGAGCGACTTTCGGAAGACGCCTACCGCGTCCTCCGCGAACAGGGGACGGAACCGCGGTTCTCCGGCGAGCACGTCGACCGGAGCGACGACGGCGTCTACCGGTGTGCCGGCTGTGGGACCGAACTGTTCGACTCGGAGACGAAGTACGACTCCAACTGCGGGTGGCCGAGCTTCTACGCCGCCGAGGACTCGAACATCGAGCTTCAGCGCGACCTGAGCCACGGGATGGACCGCACCGAGGTGGTCTGTTCGACCTGCGGCGGCCACCTCGGCCACGTCTTCGACGACGGGCCGGAGCCGACCGGCAAGCGCTTCTGTATCAACTCGGTCGCGCTCGACTTCGAGGAAGACGGGGAGTAGCTCGGAGAGAGAACGCGACAGAACGGAGCACGCACGACAGAAGGGGAAACGGGTCGGACCGAATCGCCGCCGCCGACCCAGAGACCCACCGTCTCACGCCGAACTCTGATACGTGAGGAACGTCACGGCGACGGCCGCAAAGAGGTCGGGCAGGAACGTGAACGGACCCAGTCCGCTCCCCCTGAACCCGAGGAAGAGCGACGCCAGCGGGTTCGACGTGAGGGCGTACAGGAGCAGTGCCGCCGTAAAGAGGAGCAGGCTCAGGGTAAACCGGTTCGGAAGCTCCCGGTAGAGCATCGCGTAGGTGCCCGCGAGGAACCCGAGCGCGACGAGGTTGTACGTCGAGACGAACAGTTTCAACTGGATGAACAGGTCCGGGATGGGCGGGCCGCCGGGACCTCCCGGCTTATGCGAAACGAACAGTTCGGGGGCGAACCACGCCACGAGCTCGGGGGTGAACCACGTCGCGAGCGCCGCGACGGCGAGCGAGACGCCCACGACGATGGCGGTTCGCCGCAGGGGGTCTCGGCTGGCCGCGTCGCTCACGCGCCGTCACCCCCCGCGGAGACGTCGGTCAAGTTGGCCTTTCGAGCCACCTCGTTGAGCACGTCGAGGTTGGCTTCCATCCGGTCGGTCAGAAAATACGTCTTTCCGTAGTTGTCGCCCATTGTCATCAACACGTTGTTCTCGACGAGGAGTTCCAAGTGGTGCTGTGTCGTCTTGTAGTCGAGGTCGAGTTCGTTCGAGAGTTGGTTGGCGTTCATCGGCATATCGTCGAGCGCGCGGATGATTCGCAGGCGGTTCCGGCCCCCGCGCGATCCGCCGATTAGCCACCACAGCACACGTCGCATCCGGGTGAACCGTCAAATCCGGACGTATTAAAACGGCGGGCCTCGCGTCCGCGCCGGCGGCGGCCCGCGGTGAGGGGTACGGGGGAACCCGATTCGCGGTGGGTGGCGCGACGATGGTGGTTTCGGTGGGTCGTCGCGGGTGAATCGGCGTGGGGAGTGTCGTCAGCGGGGTGTGCGTGGGGAGGGGAGTCGTCAGCGGGGGAACGCGGGCGTCAGTCACCGCGCGGCCCGAAGCCGCCGCGGCCGCCCGCGCGGACTTGGATACCGTCGCCGTCGCCGTCGCCGTCACAGGCGAGCGCCGACGTGTCGACGCCGAACTCGGCGAGCGTCTCGTGGACGGCGGTTCGAATCTGGTCCGTCGTCGCGCCGTCGGCGCGCATGTCGGCGACGAGCGTCCGAATCTCGTCGGCCTGTTCGTCGGTCAGATTGGAGCGGTCGTGCAGGTGGTCGCCCGGCGCGTCCCGGGTTTCGTCGGCGGTCCCGGCGAAGGGACCGTGCCAGCCGCCGTCGGGTCTGACGGCGGTCCCGTCGGTCGCTTGGACGGCGTCCGACGCATGCGTCTGGACTGCGAAACCGGCGGCGGCCGTCCCCGCGAAGACGAGCGAGGCGACGACGAGCGCAACCCCGAGCGTTGTGAGTCTGGTCATAATCTGTTCCTCCGTCTCATCCGACGCTCAGCGGCTAAAAGAGGATTTCCCGAACTCGAACACGAGTCCACCGTGAATCCGCCCAGAGTTAGGCCCAAATTACGCCGGGAACCCCCCGACAGGCGCGGCGGACCGCGGGTACGCGCGGCGCTTCGAGAACGCCGGTATCAGGATGGTAGGGCGTGTCTAACGGTAGTCTATGGTGAGTAGCCGACACGTACCAAACTAGGGTGACGGCGTAGAGAGGGTATGTCTCGTAGTTACCCCGTCAACCGTCACTCGGCCCGGCCCCGGCGGCGACCCGCGTTCACGCCGTACGCGCTCGTCGTCGCCGGTCTCCTGACGTTCTGTATCGCCGTCATCGCTCCCGTCGCCGACCTCTCGGCGAGCATGTCGGTGATGAACGTCGCCGGCGGCGGGTCAGCCCCGGCGTTCGACGGGGGAACGCTCGTCCTCAGCGGCGGCCTGCTCCTCGTCAGCGCCGCCTCGACGTTCTTCGGCCTCCTCCTGTTGCTCCTCCGACTCTGAGTCGGGCGGGACGGCGGGCGGGCGACCGCGGGCGACCTATCGACGCTCGATAGGGGTGGCGAGCACGGGGACCTTCGACTGGACGACGACCGACCGCGAGACGCTTCCGAGGATGTTGTCCTCGAACCGGGCGTGGGTCCCCATCGAGATGAGCGCGGCGTCTATCTCCTCGGCGACGGCGAGAATTTCCTCGGCCGGGTCGCCGCGGCGGAGTTCGGTGGCGGCGTCGACGCCGTACTCGGCCATCGTCTCTGCGGCCTCACCGAGTGCCGCCTCGCCCTGCGACCTGAGTTCCTCGTACACCTCGTCGACGCGTTCGTCGGCGAGCGTCAGGAAGGCCCGTTCGTCGACGACGTAGACCAGGGAGACGGCGGCGTCGCGTTCGGCCGCGAACGCCGCGGCGTCTTCGATGACCGGTTGCATCGAGTCACTGCCGTCGGTCGGCACGAGGATTGTGTCGTACATCAACTGGGAGTTAGGTGGGGAAGCTATCACTCTCTTCGCCGGTTCCCGGACGGTGGGAACTACGCGGGGCGTGAGACGCGGGGCGAGACGCTCGGGGGAACAACCACTTTCATAATCGATTATTGACTCCGAGGCGAGATGAGTGTTGTCGCTCCGCTGTCCGGGGTTTATGAACGCTCGCCGCGGCGCTCCACACATGGACGTGTTCGTCATCGGTGGCACGGGACTGCTCGGCACGGGAATCGTTCGGCGACTTGTCGCCGCCGGCCACGACGTGACCAGCCTCCAGCGTGGCGAGACCGACGACGACCTCCCGTCGGGCGTCGAGCGGGTCGCCGGCGACCGGGGCGACTCGTCAGCGCTCCGCGGCGCGATTCGGGACGCGAACCCCGAGGTCGTCGTCGACATGGCGTGCTTCGACGCCGACACAGCCCGCGACGCGGTCGAAATCTGCCGGAGCGTCGTCGACCGCTACGTCTTCTGCAGTACCATCGACGTGTACCACCGGCCGCCGCCGAAGAATCCCGTCACCGAATCGAGCCCGCGGACCCCACCGGTCAGCGACTACGCGGCCGGGAAAATCGCCGCCGAAGACGTGTTCTTCGACGCGCACGACCCCGGCGAGTTCGAGGTAGTCGTCATCCGCCCGTGGAACACCTACGGCGAGGGCGGGACGCTCGTCCACACCCTCGGCACGGACTCGTCGTACATCGACCGAATCCGCGAGGGCAACCCCGTCATCGTCCACGGTGACGGGACCTCGCTGTGGGGGCCGTGCCACCGCGACGACGTGGCGCGGGCGTTCGTCGGCGCGGTCGAGCGTCCGGGCGTCGGCGGCCGCGCCTACAACGTCACGAGCGAGGAGACGATGACGTGGAACCAGTACCACGAGCGGGTCGCCGCCGCGCTCGACGCGCCCGAACCCGACCTCGTTCACGTTCCGACCGAGGTGCTTCGCGAAGTCGCGCCCGACCGGACGCGGATGCTCCGAGACCACTTCCGGTACAGCACCGTCTTCGACAACGGGCGGGCGAAGGCCGACCTCGGGTTCCGCTACACGGTCGGGTTCGAAGAAGGCGTCAGCCGGGTGGTGTCGTGGCTCGACGCTCACGACGCGGTCGAGCCGTGGGACGCCGACCCCCTCTCGGACGACCTCGCGGCCGCGTGGCGGGAGTCGACCGACGCGTTCGTCGCGGGGTTCGAGTCGAGCGAGTGAGAGAACCCGACCCGAAACGCGCGACTGCGAGTGCCGCGGTCGCTCTCGGCTCGTAGGAACCGCCCCCCGTCTTTTCATCGATTCCGCCCCGATATTCGAGCATGCTCCGAGCCCTGCTAGCGGCGTTCGGCCTCGTGGAACTGCTCTTCCCGGACAAACTGGTCGCCGCGGTGACGCGCCTCGCCTACGAGGACGGCGACGAGATGACGGCGAAGCCGTGGGTGTCGACCGCGGCGCGAGTCGAGGGAGCGACGTTTCTCCTCGTCGCGCTGGTGGGACTCCGCGGTCGGTGCGGCGGTGACGACGACGAAGACGAGTGACCGGTCGGTCGCCGGAAGACGACCCGCGACGGGAGAATAGAAACGCCCGCGGCGAGAGAATATGAGACTGTGCGCGGAAGTCGGTCGCCGAGCGACTCGTGTTCCGCCGTGGGACCCGATTCAGGCGAGACGCGCGAACGCGAGCGACCCGCTCGTGTTCTTGATGTAGACGCGGACGGTCTGTCCCTCCTGCGCGCCGGGCACGAAGATGGTGTACTTCCCGCGCTGGGCGACGCCGTCGCCCTTGCGGCCGGTCCCGGTGATTTCGACCTCGTAGGTGCGGCCCTCTTCGACGGCCTCGCGCTGGCGCTTGTTGCTCACGCTGGAGCGCTTCTGGACCGGGCGGAAGGCACCGCAGGCCTCACAGCGAAGCATGTCGACGCCGTCCTCGGTGACGAGGCGGGTGTCCGGCAGGCCGCACTCCGAGCAGATGACGTACTCCTCGACGTAGCCGTCGATGGCCTCCTCGAAGTCGTTGATGGAGAACGACCCGCTGTAGCGGGCGCGGTCGCCTTCCAGTTGGCCGCTCGTCCCGAGCGTACGCTGGATGGCGCTGTGGAGGTGCGCGGGCGTCCGCGAGAGCGCGTCCGCAATCTCGCCGAGGTTGGTGAGGCGGGTGAACGCGCCGTCGGTCTCGCCGGACGGGTCCGGCACCGTGAGGCGTTCCTGTTCGACGTTTCGTTCCGGTAGGACGTTGAGCGCTCGGTCGAGCGCAGTCTGATACTCCATAGGCGTTCGAGTGTCTGGCAACGTATAGCCGTTCCGTGACCGTCCTTGCCGCGGCGTCGCCGGCTCGGCGTTCGTTTCAGCGCCCTCGACGACGCAACCGAGCGCCACGCCTTCGGCGCTGGCTCGCTAACGATTCGTCATGGGCTACACGTGGCAGTACTACGACCTCGTACTCCTCGGCATCCTCGGGAGTCTCCTCGCCGGCGTCGTCGTCGGCCAACTCACCCCGATGGAGCCGCAGACGACGCTCGTCGGCTTCAGCGCCCTCGCGGCGGTCGTGATGGCCCACGGCCTGTTCGTCAACGGTCCCGTGGACGAGCCGACCGACCTCACAGACGAGGTCGAGTCGCTGAACTGAGCCGGGCGGTTCGACGACCGTCGGCCGCCGACCGCCTGCAACCGCCCGCCGGCTATGGCCCACCAACCGCCGGCCATCGCCCGCCGGCCATCGCCCACCGCCCATCGCCCACCAACCGCTAACCGCCTGCTTACTCGCCGTCGACGACGCGGTTCGTGAGCGTGCCGACGCCCTCGTACCAGATTTCCACGTCGTCGCCGGGCTCGACCAGTCCGGGGTTCGCGGGACTGCCGAAGGAAATCACGTCGCCCGGCTGGAAGGTGTAGCGCTCCGAGAGGAACGAGACGACCTCGGCGGGCGAAAAGAGCATCCGCTCGGTGGTGGCTTCCTGCCGGAGTTCGCCGCCGACGTGAGTCGTCATGTCGATGTTCGACGGGTCCACGTCGGTCGCTATCCACGGGCCGAGCGGTCCGGAGCCGTCGAACGCCTTTCGAGCCGTTCGGCCGGGCTGGTCGAGCGCGTCGAGGTCGTTGAGAATCGTGTAGCCGCGGACCACGTCCGGCACATCGGCCTCGGCGACGTCCGAGCACTCGCGGTCGATGACGGCGGCCAGTTCGCCGGCGTAGGTCAGCTCGTCGGTCCAGTCGGGGTACTCGACGTCGGCCCCGGGGTCCAGCACCGACACCGGCGGCTTGATGAACCAGTCGGGCTGGTCGGGGATGTCGTAGTCCATCTGGTCGACCGTCGCCGCGTAGTTCCGACCCACGCAGTAGAGCGCGGTCGGCTCGCAGGGAGCGAGCAGTTCGGCGTCGACGCCGACTTCGTACTCCTCGCCGTCGGCCGCCACGACGCCCTCGTCGTACCGGCCCGAGACCACTCCGTCGTCGGTTCGAATCCGTGCCAGTCGCATTACCCGCGCCTGCGTCGGCCACTCACTTCAAGCGACGTGTCTCCGCAAGCGGGTGTGAAAAAACGTCCACGCGCGGGCCGCCGCCGCGACTCAGTCGGACGCGGACGCTCGGTTCATTCGCGGCATCGACCGGTTCTCGCGGTCGACGAGGTTGTGGATGCGCTCGGTACGCGTCGATTCGAACTGGCGCTGACACCGGGCGACGCCCGACGCGGAGTCGGCGCGGTCGGGGTTGGTGGTCTCGCTTTCGGCGGACTGTTCACGGACTGTTCGCAGGGTCGGTCCGTCGGTCGGGGTGGCGTTCGTGCTCACGATTTCGGGGTGAGTTCGGGTCGGTCGGACGGCTGTGCGGCGACGAGAAGAGTTAGGGACGGACGCGTACGACCGACATTGTTGTACCCGGCAGTACAGGCCAATCTATAATAAACATTCATGTTCGAACAGCGGACGCGTTCTCATCTCTGCGAACCGTCCGACCGCGTCCGTAGATGCGCGTTCACTCCCGCGAATCGTACTCCTGATAGATGACGTGCCCGCAGGACTTGCAGTGAGAGGCGTCGGCGTCGTGGTAGGCCAGCCCGCAGTTCTGGCAGGTGACGTTAACCTTGTCGCGGTGACCCCACTCCTTGACGATTTTGCTCGCCTGCCACGGGATGAGGATGACGCCCGCGAGGATGGCGGCAACCGTCACCCACCGGCCCGCCTCGGTCACCGGGACGATGTCGCCGAAACCGACCGTCGAGAGCGCGACGACGACGAAGTAGAAGGCGTCGCCGAACGACCCGATGTCGGGGTTCACCCGGTGTTCGAACGAGTAGAACATCCCCGCGGCGACGAAAAAGAGAGTGAGCACCGTCAACAGCAGTTTCATGACGCGGAGCGTCCCGACCGAGACGGTGCCGAAGAAGAACTCCTCGTCGCGCGTGAAGCGGTAGAACCGGAGGACGCGAACCACGCGAATCACCCGCAGGAAGCCGATGTTGGCGGCGACCGACGAGACGGGGAGCACGAGCACCGCCAGCGTCGGCAAGATAGCCAGCAGGTCGACGAACGAGTAGACGTTGAACAGTTCGGCGGTCCGGTCCCGCGCGCCGTAGAGGCGGAGGAGGTACTCCGCGAGGAAGACGATGGAGACGGCGGCCTCGACGGACCAGAGCGTCGACTGCACCGACGCCGAAAGCGGGGAGGTCTCGGCGACGAACACCCCGACGAACAGGAGGTTGAGCCCGAGGAGCGCGATGTCGATGGTCTTGCCGACCACGGTCCGGTGGTCGAGGAGGTAGAACCTGACCACGTCCCGCGGCGTCTCGCGGCGCGACCCTCGCGCGTGACCGTCCATGCCTCGTCTTCGGCGGTCAGATACTTATACCGTCGTGCGCTGAGAGCTCTGTTCGTTTTCGCTTTTGAAACTATATATTCCTAAAATCACTGTCGTCGATACCGCGTCAGACGCGTCTCATCGGCCACTCGAACTGACCCAGCGTTATCTCGACTACAAACGAGAAATAGCCGACAAACGCGTGCCAATACGCGTAAAAATCTCGTGCCGCGCTCGACAGCACCCGGATGTTTTTGGGTGTTCTATCCATGTTGGTATTCGTTCAATTAGTTCTATATAGTAGACGAATTTATCACAGATGAAATGAAACCCCCGTTCGATGGGAGAACGCTGGTCACGCCTTCGGGACGCGCTCCCCGACGGCCTATCGGACAGACTCGATGACCGATTCCCGCGGCCGTCCGTCTCGGCGGCGGTCCCGCGGGTGATTCGCCGCACCTACGCCCGGAAGTTCTTCGCGGCCGTCCTCGTCGCGATGGTCGTGATGGCGGGTGCCGGAGCGGTCACCTACACGCAGGTCCGCGACACGCTCGACGCGCAGGTCGAACAGCAGCTCACGGCGACCGCGGACCTGCAGGCCGACGGGCTCGAATCGTGGCTCGCCAGCAAGCGCCTCCAGACCCGGACGACCTCCTCGACGTGGCAGTTCCAGCCCGGCAACTCGCAGGCGGCCAGTAGCTATCTCTTTCAGCGGAGCGGCGAGCTCGGTCAGTCCGACGTGACGGCCATCCACTACGTTGACTACGCGACCGGCGAAATCAAAGAGAGCACCGCGAGTTCGCTGGAGGGCGAGTCGGTCGCCGCGGTCGGCCTCCCGTGGGACGATCTCGAACGGAACGTCAACCCCGAACCCGAGCGGGTGTACGTCTCCTCGTCGACGTTCCGGTCGCCGGTCGACGACGAGGTCTCGTTCGTCCTCGCGAGCAAGCCGCCGGAGAACGCCGAGTCGGTCGTCCTCGTCACCGTCAGTCTCCCGGCCCGGCTCGCGGCGACCGAACAGACGATGGCCGGAAGCGCGACCACGCTGTACGCCGCAGACGGGTCGACCATCGTCTCGACGGCCGAAAACGGGAGCGTCGCGCCCCCCGACGATGGTCGCTTGGCGAACGGGAGCGCGGCCGCCCTCGGCAGGTCCGGCGGGAACGTCGTCGCGTACACCGAACTCGACGGCGTGGACTGGACGCTCTCGACCGCGGTCCCCGCGGCGAGCGCCTACGGCGTCCGCGACCGCGTCGGCGGCGGCTTGCTCGCGACGATACTCGTCGCGCTCGGCTCGTTGGGTGCCGTCGCCGTCGTCGTCGGCCGGCGGACCACGCGGACGCTCGGCGAGCTGACCGCGCGCGCCGAGGAGATGTCCAATGGCGACCTCGACGTGGACCTCGATACCGACCGCATCGACGAGTTCGGAACGCTGTACGACTCGTTCGACGAGATGCGCGCGTCCCTGCAAACGAGCCTGAACGAGGCCGAAACGCTCAACGACCACCTCGAATCGAAGGCGGAGGAGTACCGCGCCGTCATGGAGCGCTGTGCCGACGGCGACGTCGCCTGCCGGATGGACCCCGACTCCGAGAGCGCCGCGATGGGCGACATCGCGCGGGCGTACAACCGGACGATGGACGAGCTCGGGGCGGTCATCGCCGACGCGCAGACGTTCAGCCGGGCGGTGGCGGAGTCGAGCGCGGCGACGAGCGCGGGCGTCACCGAGGTGAACGACGCCGGCGAGGCGGTCGCCGAGTCGATGACCGATATCCTCGACGACGCGGTCCGACAGGACGAACACCTCGACGACGTGGCCGACCGCGTCAACGACTTCTCGGCGACGATTCAGCAGGTGAGCGCCTCGGCCGCGTCGGTCGCCGACAACGCCGAGGCCGCCGTCACCCGCGGCGAACGCGGCCGCGATGCGGCCGACGAGGCGATTTCGGAGCTACGGGCCATCGAGACGGCGACCGACCGCACGGTCGAGCAGGTCGAGGAGCTGGCGGCCGCCGTCGCCGACATCGAGGACGTGGTCGAGTTCATCGACAAACTCGCTTCGCAGACGAACATCCTCGCGCTCAACGCCTCCATCGAGGCGGCGCACGCGGGCGAGGCGGGCGACGGCTTCGCCGTCGTCGCCGACGAGGTGAAGGGCCTCGCCGAGGAGACGCAGAAGGCGACCGGGCGAATCGGTGCCTCCATCGACCGCGTGCGCGAGCAGGCCGACGCGACCGCCGCGGACATCAGAGAGACGCGGACGCGGGTCGTCGAGGGCTCCGAGACCATCGAGGAGGCCGTCGAGGCCATCGACACCATCGTCGACGACGCGGCCGACACCTCGGAGGGGATTCGGGAGATTCGCCGCGCGACCGACCGGCAGGCCGAGGCGACGACCGAGGTCGCCGCCATGGTCGAAGACGTGTCCGCCATCAGCGACCGAACCAGCGCCGGGGCTCGCGAGGCCGCGGCGGCGACCGAAGAACAGACCGCGGCGCTCGCGTCGGTCGCAGAACGGGTGGACAGACTCGCCGAGCGCGCCGGCGACCTCCGGGCCGCGCTCGACCGGTTCGAGGTCGCGAACGACGGCGAGACTCCAGCCACCGAGGCGCTCCCGAGCGCGCCCGAGGCGCGGCTTCACGGCGGCGATGCGGCGGCGACCGCCTCAGAGGACGATTACGCCCTCGGGGAGTAGCTCTCGCTCGGTTCGTTTCGCCTCCTCGCCCTCCTCGACGAGCGTCGTGTCGTCGACCGGCTCCGAAAACCGGTTCGGGTCCGGTTCGACCCGCTTGAGCATCGACGAGAACACCGGCCCTTTCCGACCGCCGGCGGAGGTGACACCGCCGTACTGCCGCTCTTCGAACGTCGACTCGTCGGGGCTGGGGAACTCCTCGCGGATAATCTCCGCGGTGTCTCTGATGTACTCGGCGGCCTCTTTTTGCGAGTAGAGGCTCTCGTTGTAGTAGCGCTCGGCGTACTCGTCGTCGAGTTCCTCCGTGGAGTGTTCCGGCGACTCGTAGAGCACGGACTCCGTGGTCGTGTGGCCGCTGGCGAAGCGGATATTGACAGTGAAGCAGTCGGGGTACCGCAGGATGATGGGGAAAAACAGCATGTCGGTGACGGTGATTCGCTGTTGCATCCGCCAGAGTCCCTCGAAGTAGTAGGCGGTGAGCGCGCCGAGACGGTCGTCGCGCTCCCCGCTGTTGTACGCCATCGCAATCTCCTCGAAGTCGTCGCCGGCGATGTGCCGGCATCGCCGCTTGTAGCTCTTGGCGATGCCTTCGAGTTGCGTCTCGTAGGCTTCGAGCAGGGGGATGTCGGGGTCGGCGAGCATGTCCGCCTTCCGCTCTTGGGCGTCCGCGACGTTCATCATGTTCTCGTGGAACAGTCGCTCGGCGTCTTCGTCCGGTAGGGGCGTTCGAACCGCCTGTCGGTACAGCACCCGCGTATCCCCGTTGAACGTGACCCGCTGCTGCTCGCTCATCGTGCACTAGTAAGGTAGCGAACAGAAATCAATTCGTCGGTAATCCGGACGGTTTCCCGACAGTCACGAGACACGAACTATAAATCGCTCTTGAAACGGTAATCAGTTCTCATCTGTTCGGCGTGTGTCAGTCGTCGGTTGACGCGCGGCCGTCCGCGCCGTCGGCGGCGTCCGCGGCGACCGACTCGTCGGCCGCGTCGAAAAGCGGGCTCTGGTCGCCCGGCGCGAGCGTGTTGAGCACGAGCGCCGTCAGCGCGGTCACGATGACGGGCTGGCCGAAGAACGTCGCGGCGGCCTGCGGGAGCCCCGAGAGCGCGTCGGGTCGCGTGGCGACGCCGAGACCGAGCCCGAGCGAGGCGGCGACGACGACCATGTTGCGCCGGTCGAGGTTCGTGTGGAGGAAGACGAGGCGGACGCCGCTGGCGGCGACCATCCCGGCCATGAGCAGGACCGCGCCGCCGAAGACGGCGCTCGGGATGGTCGCGACGGCCGCGCCGACCTTCGGGCTGAGACCGAGGACGGCGAGGACGACACCCGCGACGCCGACGACGTACCGGCTCATCACGCCGGTGAAGTTGACGATGCCCACGTTCTGCGAGAACGAGGTGACCGGGAACGCGCCGAACACCGACGCGATAGAGCTCATGAGGCCGTCGGTAAAGAGGCCGCCGCGGAACTCCTCGTCGGTCGGGTTGCGCCCCTCGGCGGCGGTGATGCCGGACATGTCGCCGACGGTCTCCATCGCGGAGACGAGAAACAGGAACGCGAAGGTGACGATGGGGACGGGTTCGAACGTGACGCCGAACGCGCCGGGCCGGGGAACCGCGACCCACGCCGCGTCGGCGATGGGCGAGAAGTCGACCACGCCGAGCGGGACGGCGACCGCGTAGCCGACGGCGATGCCGACGAGCGTGCTCAGGAGCCGCGTGATGCCGTCGGTAAAGAGGTTGAGCGCGACGGCGACGCCGAGGACGAGCGCCGCGAGGCCGATGTTGTGGGCCGCGCCGTAGTCGGCGGCCCCGACCCCGCCGGCGGCGTAGTCCATCCCGACCGGGACGAGATAGAGGCCGATGATGACGACGACGAGACCCGTCACCAACGGCGGGAAAAATGGTTTGATGCGGTCGAACTGCCAGCCGATGAGTCCCTCGACGACGAAGCCGGTGACGAGAATCGCGCCGAACACCGCGCTCAGGCCGTAATCGACGCCGATGGTCGTCGCCGCGCCGACGAAGGTGAAGCTCGTCCCCATCACGATGGGGAGCCGCGAGCCGACCGGGCCGACGGCGTACGCCTGTACTACGGTGGCGAGCCCCGAAAACAGGAGCACCATCTGGACGACGTAGGCCGTGTCGGCGACGCCGAGTCCGACCGCGCCCGCGACGATGAACGCCACGGCGGTCGCCGGGACGATCATCACCGAGACGTGCTGTATCCCGAGGAGAATCGACTCCAGCAACGGCGGCCGGTCGTCGATTTCGTATTCGAGGCCGAGTTCGCCGCTCTCGTCTGACATCTGTACTCGCCACGAGCGACCCCCGTTCAATAATAGTTTCGCGTTCGAGCGTATTTCACGCCACGTGATGTGTCGTTATATGCATTTCTGTGCATATTCGTCGCGAAAATCCGAATCGCGGTCGCGCCGGTCAGCGACGGTCCGCTCAGTGAATCTCGACGCCGTCCTCGTCGACGCTGATGTCCACGAGGCTCGTCGCCTCGTAGTCGGTGTCGTCGAGGGCGGTCTCGCCGACCTTCCGGATGGCGACGACGATGTCGGAGACCTCCGCGCCGATGTCGTCGAGCGCGCCGCAGATGGCCGCGAGCGTCCCGCCGGTCGAAAGCAGGTCGTCCACGACGAGCACGCGGTCGCCGGCTTCGATGTCGTTGATGAACATCTCCGACTCGGAGTAGCCGGTCGTCTGGTGGAGCGCGACCTCGCCGTCGAGGCCGTACTCGCGCTTGCGGATGACGACGAGCGGCACGTCCGTCTGGAGCGAGAGCGCGGTGGCGATGTGAATGCCCATCGCCTCGGGCGCGACGATTTTGTCCACGTCGAGGTCGGCGGCGCGGGTGATGCCGACGACGACCTCGCGCAGGAGTTGCGGGTCGAGCATCGGCACGCCGTTGCTGACGGGGTGGACGAGGTAGGAGTAGCCGTCCTTGTCGATGATGGGCGCTTCGTGTAGGGACTCCTCGAGTCGCTTCATGGGGTCCGTTTCACGAATCGACCCAAAAGTGGTTCGCTCTCCGAGAGTACCTCTTTCCACCTCGCGCGCGATTCGAGCCATACGACGCCACGGTCGGCGGGTCGTAGTCGCTCTTTCGATTCACAGTAGTCGGCTCGAATCGACCGGCTTCGGTAGCTCTGTCACCGTCGCTCGTTCGGGAAAATGGCCTCGGCACTCATAGGGCTCCGCATCACCGAGTGCCTAGTTCGGTTCGGAACGGTGCCGTCGTCATCGGCCACTTCGCTCTCGCCCCGCAACCGAGTAATTACCATCGGTCTCGCCCGCCCCCGGTTCGGTCACGGCTTCTCCAACGCGGACACGCCGTGGGGTACCGCCCCCCGCCCGAAACCGACCCCTCGCCGGCGACGACGCCCCAGAGCCGGACGTGCTCGCCTTGTCCGCGGTGACCGTGCCCGTCGTCGTAATCCGGAGTCGGAGGTCGCGCTTTGCGCCCTCGGGCGTCTTCCCGGTGGCCTCCACGGGCACGTCGGGGCCGCGGAAGCGGACGCGCGTCTCGTAGCCTCGCGCCCCCCAGACGCGCTCGAAGACGGCGGCGAGCTCGACGTCGGAGCGGTCCGAAACGACCGACGTGAGACGGGGCGCAGTCATTGCGTGCGAGGATGCCGGGCGGGGGTGTTCGGTGTTTGCGCCCGGTTCCCGCCGTTGAGAACGCACGGCGCGAACTGGGGGCCGGAGGCAGTTCGGGTGGAACCCCGAACACCGACCGCCGCCTCAGTCGAGGAACCGAGCCGCGGCGTCGACGACGATGTCGGCCACGTCGACCACGTCGTCGGTGAAGACGAACTCGCCGGCGGCGTGGATATTCTCGCCGTCGGGGCCGACGATGACCGTCGGGAGGCCGGCGCGGTCGCCGAGGTAGTTGAAGTCACCGACGCTGGAGAAGTAGCCGTAAGTGGGGTCCACGCCGGCGACCGCGCGGGTGGACTCGGTGAGGGCCGACACGAGCGAGTGGTCTTCGTCCGTCACGTAGGGACCGTAGCGGATGCCCTCGTCGGGCGCTTCGCGGAACCCCACGTCGACCTCGCTCCCCAAGCCGAGTTCCTCGACGACGCGCTCGGCGTCGGCACGGGCGTCTTCGAGGGTCTCGCCGACGACGACGTGGCGGTCGACCATGAGTCGAGCGCGCTCGGGGACCGACAGCGTCTGGCTCCCGCCCTCGATTTTTAGCGGGCAGGTCGACCCCGTCCCGAGTTTCGGGTGGTCGCCCACGTCGAGGTCGTCGAGCGCGGCCGCGAGTTCGCCGGCTTCGACGACCGCGTTGACGCCGGTGTCCGGTTTCGACCCGTGTGCGGCCTGCCCGCGCACTTCGATGTCGTAGAAGTAGCGGCCGCGCGCGCCGAGGAGGAGCGCCGGGTTCTCGATGTCCTCCTGTGCGAGAATCGGGCCGGGTTCGGTGACGATGGCGGCGTCGCAGTCGTCGACGACGCCGTCACGGATGAGGCGGTCGGTGCCGAGTCCGTAGGGGCCCTCTTCGTCCACGACGGCCGTGAGGAGCACGTCGCCGGCGAGGTCGCAGTCGGCGAGGGCGTCGAACGCGGTCATGACGGCCGCGAGGCCGCCTTTCATGTCGCACGCGCCCTGCCCGTACAGTTTCCCGTCCTCGATGCGGCCCGAACACGGGTCTTCGTCCCAGTCTTCGACCAGTTTCACGGTGTCCATGTGGGCGTTTAACAGGAGCGTCGGCGCGTCCGGGTCGGACCCCGCCAGTCGAGCGACGACGTTGTCGCCCTCGTACTCCGTGATGTCCGGTTCGCTCACGTGGTGGTACTCCGGGTCGTGCCCCCGGGCGTCCAACCAGTCGTAGACGAACTCGCTTATCTCGGCCTCCTCGAAGTACGGGCTCGGAATCCGCACGAGTCCCTGCAAGAGGTCGATGGTCTCGTCGGGGTCGACGCGGGGGGCGGCGTCGCGGTCGAAGTCGGAATCGCCCGAGTAGTCCCCGTGCGGCGTCGCGTCGTCAGTCATCGCTCACCCCGCGGACGGACGGGTTGTACTCGTCGGAGGGGACGCCGGGGAGCGTCCCGAGGATGGCCTCAACGTCGTGGTCCTTCCGTTGGCCGCGGTACCAGTAGACGCCGAAGACGACGAGGCCGACGGCGACCCACGGGAGGTAAATCGACAGCGAGCCCTTGTACGCCTCGGTCAGGAGGCCGACCGCGCCGAGCGAGCCGACAAGCGCCGTCACCGTGAGGAGCGACGGGCGGGAAAAGCCCGCCTCCGCGCGGAGGTCGGTGCGGCTGTAGAGCACGTACAACACCGTTATCGACACCGCGGCGTAGGCGATGAGGTAGCTGAACGTGGCGATGGCGATGGCCTGACTGAGGCCGGTGCTCCAGAAGGCGAGGCCGGACGCGACGACGTACAGCGTCAACAGGGACCAATGGGGCGTCCCGAAGCGGTCGGAGACCGCCGAGAACTTCTTGGGGAACACCTCGTCCCACGCCCACGAGTAGGGCATCTTGATGCCCGCGGCCATGACCGCGTGAACCGACGACGCGGTGGCGAGCAGGCCGCCGATACCGACGATGGCCGTGCCGATATCGCCGAGAAACACCGCCGCGGCCGTCGACAGCGGCCGCGCCGAGTTCGCGAGGACCGTGTAGTCGCCGACGACGCCGTAGATGACGGCGGCGGTCAGCACGTACAGGAAGATGAGGATGGCCGTTCCGCCGGCCATCGCCAGCGGCAGGTTGCGCGAGGGATTCTTCACCTCCGCGCCCATCTGCCCGGCGACGGCGATGCCGATGTAGGCGTAGAACAGCGGGACCGCGGCGGCGGTGAAGCCGTCGAAGCCGCCGGTGAAGAACGGCTGGTAGTTCGCGGCGTCGATGTTCAACAGCCCGGGGCCGACGAGCACGAGTATCGACAGGATGAGGAAGCCGAAGATGGCGTTCTGCGAGCGGCTGTAACTCTTCGCGCCCACGAGGTTGACGAGAAAGAGAACCGTCAGGAGGCCGAAGCCGGCCAGCGTCGGGTCCACCGAGGGGTAAAACACCTGTAAGTAGCTCCCGAAACCGATGGCGAGGGCCGCGTCGGCGGCCATGTAGCCGAGCCACTTCGACCACGTCACCACGAACCCGGGGAGGCGGCTGTCGAACGCCCGCGAAACGTAGGCGTACGACCCCGCCGCGCCGGGGAAGATCGTCGCCATCCAGCCGTAGTTGAGCGCGATACTCATCGCGAGCAGTCCCGAGAGGACGACGACGAGGATGACGCTCGGTCCTGTCGTCGAACTCGCCGTGCCGAGGGTGACGAACAGCCCCGCGCCGAGCGTCCCCGCCACCACGGTGCTCACCGCGCCGAACAGTCCGATGTCCCGCGAGAGACTTCGTCCATCGTTCACGTCTACCGATGACATGCTATCACATGGATCGATTGTCGCCTAAAGTACCCCTCCCTCTCATGAGTGGGGTGGCGGGAGAGCGAGCGTCGCTCTCCCGACGGAACCCGACGCGAGGGACCCGAACCCGGGCTCAGTAGTCGCCGAGTAGTTTCGACTCCGCCTTGCGGAGGTGTTCGAGGAGCGTCGCCTTCGAGATGTCCAGTTCCGCCGCCAGCGACGCCGCGCTCACCTCGCGGGGCCACGTGTAGTAGTCGCGGCGGCGGGCCAGTTCGTACACCTCGCGCTGGCGCTCGGAGAGCGCGTCGGTGCGGAACATGCCGCCGCCGTCCTCGGGGGCGGTGATGAGTTCCACGTCGATGTCGGCGTTCCGCTCCTCGCGAACCTCCTCTAACCGCTCGTGGACGGTCTGCCGCGTCTCGTGGACGAGCACGGTCCAGCGCTCGCGGCCGCCCTGCATGCGAACCGGCTCGTCGGGGATGAACCCCCGCGAGACGAGGGCGTCGTTGATGGAGTTCTGGAGGTCGTAGCGGACGACGATTCCCCGCGCGGCGCTCCCCGGCACCCCGGCGTCGCCGCCGTGGTCGTCGGTCTCCCACACCGACTCGGTCAAGTCGGACGCGCGGACGGCCGAGACGAGGTCGTCCACCTCCTCGGTCGTGTCGGCGTAGGCGGTAAAACGCCCGTTGGCGAAGCCCTCTATCTCGTGGACGCCGTGACCGAGGAGTCCCCCGCTCGTCTCCGCGGTCACCTGTAGCGTCCAGCAATCCGGGTGCCAGATGTCGAGACAGACCCGAACGCCTCGTCCCCCCTCTCGCGACATTCGTTAGCATGGAAGGGCGCTCGCCGGGTAAAAAAGTATCCACCCTGACGCGACGGCCGGTCGGGACGGACCGTCTCGGCGGTCGCGGTCCGTCGCGGCGTTACTCGATTCGCTCGCGCGCCGCGGCGACCAGAAGCGGGAGCATAATGGTCGCGTCGCCGAGGACCGTCGCGTTGCGGGCGTCCTTCTCCAGTTTGCCCCACGAGCGCGCCTCGTCGAGCGTCGCGCCCGAGAGGCCGCCGGTCGCGGCGGGGTCCATCGTTATCTGGACGCCGTAGTCGTACGCGCCGGGCGTGACGAGCATCGTCTGGAGCGTGAAGTTCTTCGGGACGCCGCCGCCGACGAGGAGACAGCCGGCCGTGTCGGCGTCGTACGCGAGGTCGGTCAGCGGCGTCATGTCGGCCAGCGCGTCCAGCGAGAACGACGAGGTCTGCGAGTACATCCACGCCTGCAGGCCGAGGACCGAGTCCTGTACCGCGGGGCAGTAGATGGGCACGTCGGCCTCGTAGGCCGCGGCCGCGACGCCGGCGTCCTCCTCGATTCCCTCGCGGTCGTTGACCTCGCTGTTGGCGCGACCGAGTTCGCGGCAGAGGGCGGCGATGCTGACGGTTCCCTCTTCTTCCAGCGCCGGGAACACCTCGTCGCGCAGGTGCGACTCGAACAGCGCGAAATGTTCCTGCGGGAGGTAGACGTTGTAGATGCGGTCGACCTCCTCGTCGCGGAGCGTCTCGTCGTGCTCGCGTTCGGTCTTCTCGCCGTGGTGCTGGGCCCGTCCGTGATGGTGCTTGCCGCCGATGGCCTCGATGGCGTCGTGGGTGAGGTTCGCGCCCGTCGTCACGAGGGCGTCCACGTGGCCGTCGCGGATGAGGTCGGAGACGACCTTGCGCATCCCGGTGGGGACCATCGCGCCGGCCAGCGACATGAACACCGTGCAGTCGTCGTCGGCCAGCATCTCGGCGTAGATGTCGGCGGCCTCGTGTACGTCGGCCGCGCCGATGCCCGCGTGGCCGTACTGCTCGACTAACTCGCCGACTGTCATACCGCCGCGGACCTCGGCGTGGCCCAGCGGGTCGTGTTGGAACTCCTCGCGGTCCGGCATCTCGTAGCCGTTATCGTCGTGGTCGCTCATGCGAGGGAGTGCGTCGGCCGAGCGTTTGAACGCCCCGGTCCGGCGAGGCCGTGCGGCGGGTTGGCAGACGTTCGGTCGCCCTTACAGCCCGGTCGGGTGGCTGACGTACTCGGTCTCCAGCCCCCACTCGTCGGCGAGGTCGCGCAGGCTCCGCACGCCGAACGTCTCGGTCGCGTAGTGGCCCGCGAGGAACACCGAGATTCCGGCCTCGCGCGCCTCGTGGTATGCCTTCTGTTTCCCCTCGCCGGTGACGAGCGCGTCGACGCCGCGGTCGACGGCCTCGTCCAGCCAGTCGACGCCGGAGCCGGTGACGACCCCGACCGACGAAAGCTCGTCGGGACCGAAGTCGAGGACGGTCGTGCCCGCGCTCCCGTCGAGTTCGTCGAGCGCCGTCCGAATCTCGTCGGCCGACTTCGGCGACTCGAAGGTCCCCGCCTGCCCGATGTGAATCGGCCCGAGCGACCCGAACGGCTCGGTGTCCGCGAGGCCGAGGTGGTCGGCGACGCCGGCGGCGTTGCCGAGTTCCTGATGGCCGTCCAGCGGGAGGTGCGAGACGTAGAGGGCGAGGTCGCCACGAATCAGCGGCTCGATGCGGTCGAAGTCGCGGCCGGTCACTCGGTCGAGACCGCCCCAGACGAGGCCGTGATGGACGACGAGGAGGTCGGCGTCGGCGTCGAGTGCGGCGTCGATGGTCGCTTCCGCGGCGTCGACGGCGAAGGCGACGTTCTCGACCGACTTCTCGTCGGGGCCGACCTGCAGGCCGTTGGCGCTGGCGTCCACGTCGGCGAAGTCGTCGGTCGCGAGCGTCTCGTCGAGTCGGGCGACGATGTCGGAGAGTTGCATACCGGGGAGTCGTGACTCGGGGACTTGTAAGGAACGGGGTTCGCCGCGGGTCGATTACCCGTCTACCCGCTCGGCGGCGTGCGAGAAGACGAACTCTCGGAGGAGCTTCGCCGCCAGCGACGCGGCCTGTCCGTCGTCGCGGTCGTTGACCTCGACCACGTCGAAGCCGTCGGCGTGGGGCGCGACCGCCCGAACCGCGTCTCGCATCTCGCGGGAGGTGAGGCCGAACGGCTCTTTCGTGCCCGTGCCGGGCGCGAACGCCGGGTCGGCGGCGTCGATGTCGACGCTCAGATAGACGGACTCGTCGTCGAAGTCCGGCTCCCAGTCGGCGACGGCTTCGGGTTCGACCACGGTCACGTCGTCGGCGTCGGCGCGCTCCCACTCGTCGGGCGAGCCGGTTCGCGCGCCGAGAATAACGGCCTCGTCGACGCCGAGACCGTCGAGGACGCGGCGGGTGGCGGTGGCGTGGCTCCACTCGTTGCCGTCGTACTCCGTTCGCAGGTCGAGGTGGGCGTCGAGACAGACGAACACGTCGGGGTCGACGCCGGTGACGCCGGCGGCGGTGACGGTGTGTTCGCCGCCGAGGACGACGGGGACGGCGTCGTCCCAGACGGCGTCGCGGACGCTCCCGGTGAGCCATTCGACGTACTCAGGTGCGTCGTCCCACGCGCGGACGTCGCCCGCGTCGTGGACGCGCAAGTCGGTGAAAAACTGGTCGGTTCGCCGGTCGTAGTCGTCGAACGACTCGGCGAACCGACGGATTCGATTCGGTCCGAACCGGGTTCCGGGTTGGAAGGACGTCGAGATGTCGAGCGGAGCGCCGAAAAGGACGTAGTCGGCGACCTCGCGGTCTGCGATTGCTCCGGGAAACATCTCTGTGGCCCCCGTTTAGACGATCTTTCGCTGGCCTTCGTACTCGAGGTACTCGATCTCGTCTTCGGGGTTGAGGTCTTCCTCCTCGGGGATACGCATCGTGAACGTCTGGTACGTTTCGAGGTCCATGATCTGGGCGTCCTCACCGGTGACGGAGACGACTTGGCCCTGCTTCCGCTCGATGATGGGGACCCACACCTTCGCGTCCACAGGCTGGGAGAGCGAGCGCTTCTTGCTGTCGAAGACGCCACGGGCTTCGACGCGCGCCTTCGCACTACCGTGCTTACCGGGCTTTGCGGTACTGTAGGCGTTGATTTTGCACGGCTTTTCTTCCATCATGACGTAGCTTCCTTCTTGGAGCTCGCGCACCTGCTTCTGCTCTTTCGCCATGCCTCTCCGTTATCGGATGGAGGGTATAAACGGTTTGGAACCGTCTTCGCACGCGAATCCTTCTCGTGAAAATCGCGGGCGTCGGCCGGCTCGGTCAGGCGTCTTCGACCGCGTCGACGTCGGCCATCTCCGGGTCGAACCACGTCCCCGTCGCGTCGCGCCTGGCGCGACTCCCGAGCGCGCCGGACGCGACGTTCGGCAGTGCGAGCGCGAGCATGATGGCGGTCGTCAGCTCTCCGGGCGTCTCGACCAGCGGGATGACGTACTGGAACGGAAAGAGAATCGGCGTCCGTTCGAGAAAGGTCAAAAGCACCGAAAGCGGCATGAGCAGACAGCCCCAGGCGACGCCGGCCATGAGGCCGTGCCACCCGCCGTCGGCGGGGTCCGTGCCGACGACGTAGCCGGCGAGCGCGCTCCCCGTGACCCCGCCGACGAGGGTGAACTGCCCCGTCATCGCGTAGACGAGCGATTCGGTGCACGCGGCGAGACACACCCCCACGAGCACCGCTCGCCACTCCGTCATGGCAGAGAGCGTGTCCCCGCGGGGCGATAAAATTACGCGCCCGATTCTCAGCTTTGATTACTCTCTGCGGCGCTCTTTGAGGTTCTGCCGGGTGAACTGCGGCGTCGTCCGGATGCCCTTCCGCGAGCGGAACGACCGCCACAAGAGCAGGGCCACGACGCCCGTCGGCGCGCCCGCCGCGCCGACCGCGACCAGGTTCTCCGGGTTCAGCGCGTAGATGATGACCGTCGAGACGAAGCCGAACGACAGGAAGATGCCGTAGATGAGCCGCTTTGCCAGCTTGTCGAGGACGCCGCGGTTGTCCTCCAGTCGGACGTTGAGCGTCAGGTTGTCGCGGTCCGCCCGGTCGAGGACGCGTTCGAGCTTGGGCGGCACCCGGAACAGCGACTGAGCGGTCTTCTGGCCCTGCTGGCCGACGCCCTCGATGATTTTCTGGACGCTCTCCTCGCGGTACCCCTCCTCGGTCAGGTAGTCGGTCGCCACCGAGATGAAGTCGAACTCGGGGTCGAGCGTGACACAGACCCCCTCGACGACGCCGGCGACCCGGAGCACGAGCGCGAGGTTCCGCGGGAGCCGAAGCGGGAACTCGTAGATGGTCGATTCCACCTGTTCGAGGATCTGGTTGACGCGGTACTGCTCGATGTCGTCGCCGCGGGCGTCGGCGATGGCGAGCTCCATCACGTCGCCCATCACTTGCCGGTCGACGTTCGGGCTGAGCGTCCCCATCTCGATGAGCGTGTCGAGGATGCCGTCGACGTCTTGGTTGGCGACGGCGATGTAGAAATCCACGATTTTGTCCTGGATGAACGGGTCGACCTCGCCGTGCATCCCGAAGTCGTAGAAGATGATGCGCCCGTCGTCGGTCACAGAGAGGTTCCCTGGGTGGGGGTCGGCGTGGAACACGCCGTCGTCGACGATCATCTGGAGGTAGATTCGCTGGAGGTTCGTCGCCAACTCCGTGCGGTCGATTCCGCGGTCGTCCAGCGCGTCGATGTCGTTTATCTTGGTTCCGGGGAGGTACTCCATCGTGAGCACCCGGTCGTCGGAGCGCTCGGGAATCGGCTCGGGGATGACGAGCGTGTCGTCGTCCGCGAAGTTCTCCTGAATCTCGACGAGCGTCTTGGCCTCCTCGGCGTAGTCCATCTCCTCGCGGATGGTCTTGCCGAACTCGTCGGCGAGGTTCTCCAGCGAGAACGCCCGACTCTCGCCGATAAAGCGCATGAGAAGCGGCATGGACCACCGAATGACTCGGAGGTCGGCCTCGACGAGGTCCTCGATGCCGGGGCGGCGGACCTTGACGGCGACCTTCTCGCCTTCGTACTCGGCGACGTACACCTGCCCGAGACTCGCGCCGCTTATCGGGTCGCTGTCGAACGAGTCGAACGCCTCTCCGACGGGACCGAGCTCCGCTTCGAGGACGGCTTTCGACTCGTCCCACGGCGCGGGCGGCACGTCGTCTTGGAGGCTCCCGAGCACCTCGATGTACTCCGGCGGGAGGATGTCGGGGCGCGTCGACAGGAGCTGTCCGAGCTTGATGAACGTCGGCCCGAGCGTCAGTAGCGACTCCAAGAGGACGTCGGCGCGGGCGACGCGCATCTCGGTCGTGACGCGTCGGCCGCCGCCGAACAGGAGGTACTTCCGCTTGTCACGGGTGTACGCGACGATGAGCGGGAAGAACTGGTACAGGACGACGAGGAACCGCCAGTAGGCGCGGAGGTTGACCAGCGTGACCACCCGCCTCGTCAGGCGTCTTCGTCGCCGGTGGCGATGGGGATGGTCCGCTCGGAGGCGGCCTCGCGCTTGGGGAGCCGGATTTCCAGCGTCCCGCGCTCCATCGACGCCTCGGCCTCGTCGGCCACGGCGTCCGGGGGAAGCGGGACCTCGGCGTCGAGGAACAGCGAGCGCTCCTCGCGGACGTAGTCGAACTCGGCGGGGAGCCGTTTGTCGCGTCGCGCTTCGACGACCAATCGGCCCTTCTCGACTCTGAGCTCCGCCGCCTCGGCGGTCACGCCCGGGAGGTCGAGAACCAAGAGGTAGGACGTCTCGGACTCCAACAGGTCGGCGAACACCGCGTCCGGGAGGTCGGACAGCGCGTCGCGCAGTGCTGACATGAACGCTCATAGGGAGTCGGGGTCGAAAAACCCGGCGGTCTCGCGCGCTCGCGCGAGCGCACACTACAACGACCGTCTCGGGAACCGCCCGCCGTCGCGTCCGTCTCGGGAACCGCCCGCCGTCGCGTCCGAGGCCGACGCTTTTTGCCCCCCGAACCGAAGGGTCGGTATGAACCACGACGACCGACGCACGGCCGGGTTCAAGCAACGAACGCGGCTGTCGGACGCCCGCGAGTCGCTCCTCGCGGCGGCGACGCCGCACGACCGAACCGTGCGCCGACCGCTCGCCGAGGCCGACGGCCGGGCGCTCGCGGACGACGCGGTCGCGCCCGCCGACGTGCCCGGCTACGACCGCGCCGCGATGGACGGCTACGCCGTCCGCGCGTCGGACACCTTCGGCGCGAGCGGCCGCTCGCCGAACGTCCTCCGAATCGTCGACGGCCCGGTCGAACCGGGGACGGCCGCCCGCGTTCACACCGGCAGTGACGTGCCCGACGGGGCCGACGCCGTCGTGATGGTCGAACACACGGAACGCCTCGGCGACGAACTCGAAGTGTTCGACGCGCTCGCCGAGGGCGAGAACGTCGGCGAGCGCGGCGAGGACGTCCGCGAGGGGGCCCCGCTGTTCGAGGCCGGCCACGAGCTTCGCCCGTCTGACATCGGCCTGCTTCGCTCCGTCGGCGTCGAGGAAGTGACCCTGTTCGAACGCCCCCGCGTCTCGGTCATCCCGACCGGCGAGGAACTCGTCGAGTCCGACCCCGGCCCCGGCGAGGTCATCGAGACCAACGGTCTGACCGTCTCCCGACTGGTCGAGCGCTGGGGCGGCGAAGCGAGCTACCGCGACATCGTCGTCGACGACGCCGACCTGCTCCGCGAGGCCGTCGAGGCAGACCTCGACCACGACGTGGTCGTCACCACCGGCGGGTCGTCTGTCGGGGAGCGCGACCTCATCCCCGAAGTCATCGACGACATCGGCGAGGTGCTGGTCCACGGCGTCGCGCTCAAACCGGGCCACCCCGTCGCGGTCGGCGTGGTCGAGGACACGCCGGTCGTGATGCTCCCCGGCTACCCGGTCGCCTGCGTCGTCAACGCCTTCCAGTTCCTCCGCCCGGCGCTGAAGCACGTCGGTTCGCTCCCCGAGCGCCCCCTGCCGACGCAGGAGGCGACGCTCACCAGAAAAATCCCGAGTTCGCCCGGCACGCGGACGTTCGCCCGCGTCAGACTCGACACGTCGGGCGACGAACCGACCGCCGAGCCGACCCGGACGAGCGGGTCGGGCATCCTCTCCAGCGTCGCGCTCGCGGACGGGTGGGTCGTCGTTCCCGAGGAGATAGAGGGCTACGACGAGGGCGACACGGTCGCCGTCGAGGGCTGGGAGTGGTCCGCATGAGAAAGCAGTTCCGCGACCTCGCCTCCCCGGCGGACGCGCGCGAGGCCATCGCGTCGCTCGACCTGACGCCCGACGCCGAGACGGTCGGGCTCGAAGCCGCCCGCGGCCGGGTCCTCGCCGAGCGAATCGACGCCGAACTCGACGTGCCCGGCTTCGACCGCGCGAGCATGGACGGCTACGCGGTCCGCGCCCGCGACACCTTCGGCGCGGACGAGGCCGACCCCGCCGAACTCGACCTCGTCGGGGCGGTCCACGCCGGCACCGAACCGGACGTGGCGGTCGACGCCGGGACCGCGGTCGAAATCTCCACCGGCGCGGTGATGCCGCCGGGCGCGGACGCGGTCGTCATCGTGGAGCGAACCGAGGAGCGAGACGGCTCGCTCGTCGTCTACTCGGCGGTCGCCCCCGGCGACAGCGTGATGCCCGCCGGAACCGATATCGCCGCCGGCGCTCGCGCGCTCGGCCCCGGAACGCGCCTGACGCCCCGCGAAATCGGCCTGCTGTCGGCGCTCGGCGTCGACGAGGTGCCGGTCCGCGGGAAGCCGACCGTGGGCATCGTCTCGACCGGCGACGAACTCGTCCGGCCGGGCGACGAACTGCGCCCGGAGGCGGGCGAAATCTACGACGTGAACTCCTACACCATCGCCGCGGGGGTCGAGGAGGCCGGCGGCGTGCCGACGCTCTACCCCCACGCGGGCGACGACTACGAGGAGATGGAGCGCCTGCTCCACAAGGCGGCCGACGAGTGCGACCTCGTGCTCTCGTCGGGGTCGACGTCCGCGAGCGCGGTCGACGTCATCTACCGCGTGGTCGAAGAGCGCGGCGAACTCCTGCTCCACGGCGTCTCCGTCAAGCCCGGCAAACCCATGCTCGTCGGCACGCTCGGCGAGGGGAGCGCGTACATCGGCCTGCCGGGCTACCCGGTCTCCGCGCTCACCATCTTCCGGACGTTCGTCGCGCCGGCAATCCGCGACGCCGCGGGCCTCTCGGAACCCCGGACCGCGACGGTCGAAGGCGCGATGGCCGCCCGCGAGCGGTACGCAGAGGGTCGGACGCGGCTCATGCCGGTCGGACTCGTCGACGACGGCGACGGAAATACGCTCGTCTACCCCGTCGACAAGGGGTCGGGCGCGACGACGAGCCTCGTCGAGGCCGACGGCGTCGTCGAGGTTTCGGCCGACGTGGAGTACCTCGCCGAGAGCGAGTCGGTGACGGTCAACCTGTTCTCGCCCGACGTTCGCGCGCCGGCACTGCTCGGCGTCGGCGAGGACGACCCCGCGCTTTCGCGCCTGCTCGACCGCGTGTCGTCGCCGCGGTACCTGCCGTTCGGCTCCCGCGAGGGTCTGCGACGGCTCCGAGACGGCATCTCCGACGTGGCCGTCGTCGCGGGCGACCGAGGCGACGCCGCCGACGGCATCGACGCGGTCGAACTCGGCTCGTGGACCCGCGAGTGGGGGCTCGTGGTGCCCACGGGCAACCCGGAGGGGGTGTCCGGCCTCGCGGACCTCGTTGACGGCGACCTCCGGTTTATCAACCGGGATTCGAACTCCGGCCTGCGGACCGACCTCGGCAACGCCGTCGCCGCCCTCGCCGACGAGCGCGGGACGACCCGCCACGAACTCGTCGAGTCAATCGAGGGGTTCGACCGCGGGACGAAGGCGTTCGAGAGCCCGGCGCGGGCGGTCGCCGCCGGCCGCGCCGACGCCGGACTCGGCCTCCGTGCGACCGCCGACTCGCTCGGACTGGACTTCGTCTCGCTCGGGACACAACCGGTCGCCGTCCTCGCGAACCCGGACCGGACCGAGAAACCCGGCGTCGACTCGTTCCGCGACGCGCTCGCGGCGAGCGACGACGTGTTTGCCGCCCTCGCAGGAGTCGAGAGGGGCTACGCGCCGCGGTAACGTTTTAGAAAGCCGTCGCGAGCCGTTCAGATATTCCCGTTCCACTGAAGTATAAACTAAGTGGAACGTTTTTATCCACGTAGCGTGTACAATTGGTATATGAACCGCCCGCTGACGGTCCTCCACGTCGACGACGACCCCGAGATGCTCGCCCTCTCGGCCGCCGCGTTCCGCCAACTCGACGCCGTTTCTTTTCTCACCGCCGAGTCGGCGACCGAGGCGCTCGACGTCATCTCCGCCGAGTCGGTCGACTGCGTCGTGAGTGACTCGCTCGTCCTCCCAAACGGCGTCCCGCTCGTCAAGGCAGTCCGACAGGGGCACGCGGACATCCCCATCCTCCTGTTCACGGCGAAAGAGTGGTCCGAGGTCGCTGATGTCGCCGCCAGCGCTGGCGTCAGCGAGTACGTCCAGAAAGCCGGTCCCGGCGACCTCGCGACGGTCCTCCGGCGGGTCCGCGACTTCGTCGACGACGACAGCGTCGACTCCGCGCTCGCCGTCGGGGTTTCCGCGGTCACGCAGGCCCTCGAAGAACACGCCGACGCGACCGCCGAGGCGACGTTCGGCGTCGACGACAACTGGGAACTCGTCGGGCAGTGGCTCGGCGACGAAGAGCTCGGCATCCTCATCGTGGAGTCCGTCGAGTCCTACGGCGGACTCTCGGCCATCGAGACGCCGCTGTACGAGTACGTCGACACCGACGCGCTCGAAGAACTGCTCCGACCCGTGGTCGAGGCCGAAGAGCGCCCCGGCATCGAGGTCCGGTTCCCCTACGAGGACATCCAAGTCGCCGTCACGAGCACCGGCGACATCTTCGCTCGCCCCTCGCCCGAGCGGCCGCTCTCCTGAGCGTCGGTTCTTCATCTCCAGTTTCTCGCTTCTCACTTTTCGCGCGTCGAGTCGAAACTCAGCCGGACCGGACGAGGTCGTCGAAGCTCTCGACGCGATACTCGCCGAGCACGCACCGCCCGCGGTGTTCCGGGCCGTGGCGTTCGACGTGGATGCCGTCCAAGCCGGCGTTCCACGCGGCCCCGATATCGCTTTCGCCGTCGCCGGCGAGCACGCCCGCGGTGCCGCCGTCGGTCAGGACCCGGTCGTCGAGCCCCAGTTCGCCGATGGCGCGGCGGACCGGCGCGGCGTCGGGTTTCCACCCCGTCTCCTCTGTACAGCAGACGACGGTATCGAACCAGTCGCGCACGTCGAGGTGGTCCAACACGGGGTCGGTCAGGAACTGCTGGCAGTGGGTGACGATGCCGACCGGGCGGCCGGCGGCGTGTATCTCCTCGACGAGGCGCTCGGCGTCGTCGTGGAGGTACGTCACTTCGGCGCGCTTTGCGGGGTCTTCCTCGCGGTGGAACGCGGGCCAGAACTCGTCGGGGTCGATGCCCCACTCGCGGAGCATCGGGTCGCGCGCGCCGCCGAGCCCGTGCCAGATGGTCTCGGCTTCGCGGTCCGTGAACCGCCGGCCCAGTCGGTCGCCGACGCGGTCGAACACGTCGCGCGTGTACGACCACTCGGCATCGACGAGGGTTCCGTCGAGGTCGAACAGCCAGAAATCGTAGTCATCGGCGACCATTCGGACAACAGAGTACGTCAGGCGTGGATAAATGTCTTCCCCCGCGTCAGGAATCGGTTGGTTCGACGCGAATTGCGCTCCCGAAGTACTTGTGGAGCACCTCGCGGACCGAGTCGGCGTTGAACGCGTCGAGGTCCGCGGCGACGGCCTCGCGGAGGGCGTCCAGCGACGCCTCGTCGGCTCGGAGCTCCGCGAACGAACACGAGACGACGGGGGCGTCGAGCCACGACGCCGCGAGGTCGCGGGCGTGGCGCTCGTCGTTCACCTCGCCCCGCCACAGCGCGTCGCGGAACAACAGCCAGCC
The DNA here is from genome assembly GCF_042663345.1 of Haloferax chudinovii. NCBI lineage: Archaea > Methanobacteriati > Methanobacteriota > Halobacteria > Halobacteriales > Haloferacaceae > Haloferax > Haloferax chudinovii. Next base: position 18,197 of record NZ_JBHTAB010000011.1, on the reverse strand, counting down.
CTCCTCGCCGGGCGGCGGCGGCGTGACGCGGACCGTCGTCTCGAACTCCCGCGGGTCGGTCTCGACGCCGGCGGCCGAGTCGAGGCGGAAGCGGACCCGGAAGACGTAGGTGAGCGCCGCGGTCCCCTCGTCGCTCACAGCTCGTCGTCGAACAGGTCCGCGAGTCGGAGGTCCTTGTCGGTGATGCCGCCCTCTTCGTGGCTCGTGAGGCGGACTTCGACCTCTTGATACCGAATCGTTATCTCGGGGTGGTGGAACTCCTCTTCGGCGACCTCGCCCACGCTGGCGGCGAACGCCACGCCGTCGAGGTAGTCGTCGAACTCGTAGACGCGGACGATTTCGTCGCCGTCGCGTTCCCAATCCGAGCCGAGCTGTGCGTCGATTTCGTCGTCCGAGAGCAGGTCTGCCATGCCGAACCCGTCGGGTGGCACTCGCATAAGGATTCTGCCGGGCTGTCAGGTCGCCCCCGCGCGGAGGACGAACCGCGGCCCCGTCAGGAGCCGTCGCCCGCCGCGCTCGCGGCCACGGACGACGCGTCCCGTGACCGAGACCTCGTCGCCGCGGCCGACGACTCCCGTCATTTCCTCGCCGCCGAACGCGACGTGACCGGCCGGCGGAACGCGGACCCGAACCTCGCCGGTGGCGTCTCGGAGAACGAACGGGCACGTCGCGCGGCCGACGACCGCGCGGTCGCCGTCGCCCCCTCGGTTGCCGTCCGCATCCCCGATGCCACTCCAGACCTCGACCGCCGGCCCGTCGCTCGCGACTTCCACGACGGTGCCGACGACGGTCGCCCGAGCGACGCCGCCGAGGTCGCACACCCGTCGTTTCGGGGTCGCTTCGACGAGGCGGCGACGCGCCCGCGCTCGCAGGCGGTTCACGAGATGTCGGCCGACGGCCGAAAACCCGCGGGCGGCGGCTCGTCGGCGGTCGGCGTCGAGGCGGGAGCGACGCGCGAGGCTCGTCGATTTCGGTCGGCGTACCATCGACGCGAGGTGGTCCCGCGTTCGGATAAGAAGGTTCGCTCGCCGTCCGCTTCGGCCGGCCGTCAGTCGTCGGAGAGCTGTTCGAGGACGCGCCGTGGCACCTCGCCTTCGAGCGCCTCGCGGTCGAGGTCCTCCGGCGGCTCGCTCGAGAACTCGATGGACGGCCCGGACGGCTCGGACGGCTCGGCCGACCCCGACGCCCCGAGGTCGCCGAAGCCGGGGTCGAACAGCCGCATGGCGGTCTGGATGGTCGTCCAGTCGTCGTCGCCGGCGGCGTCGCGGAGGCTCTTGGTCGGCGCGGCGAGAATTTGGCCGACGAGCGCGTCCGCGAGCGACTCGACCGTCTCGCGCTGTTCGTCGGTGAGGTCGCCCTGGGCTTCGAGCTTCGACAGCGCCGTCGATACCTCGCGGCGCTTGACGTGCTCTGCGGCCTCGTACATCGAGCTGATGGCCTCGTCGGCGCGCTTGCGCTTGTAGGCGGCGAGCAGGCGGTCGAACTCCTCGTCTATCATCGCCTCGACTTCGCGGGCGGCGCGTTCGCGGCGCTCCGCGGTCCGGTCGGTCACCGTCTCCAAATCGTCGATGTCGCGGACGCGGACACGGTCGATGTCGCCGGCGGCAGGGTCGACGTCCCGCGGCTGGGCGATGTCGATGAGCATCGTCTCGCCGGCGTCGTCCAACTGGTCCGGCGTGACGACGTAGTCGGGACTGCTCGTCGCCGTGATGACGAGGTCGGCGTCGCGGAGGCGACCGCGGAGGTCGCCCAGTCCCGCGGCGGTCGAGACGCCCGGAACCTCGCGGGCGAGGTGGCGGGCGTTGGCGACCGTCCGGTTCGCCACGACGAGGGTGCTCACGTCGACCGACGCGAGCGCCTTGGTCGCGAGCGTGCCCATCTCGCCGGCCCCGACGACGAGGGTGTCAATCTCGCCGACGGAGGCGTCGAGTTCGGCCCGGGCGAGCCTGACGGCGGCGCTCCCGAGCGAGACGGCGCCCTCGTTGATTGCCGTCTCGTCGCGGGCGCGCTCGCCGACGTGAACGGCCTTCATGAGCGCGTCTTCGAGCATCGGGCCGATGGCGTCGCGTTCGCGGGCGACCTCGATACCGGTTTTGACCTGTCCGAGAATCTGGTCTTCGCCGAGGACGAGCGATTCGAGCCCCGACGCCACGCGCATGAGGTGGCGGAGGGTCTCTTCGTGGTCCATGTAGCGGACGCTCCCGTCCCGGACGTCGGGAGCGAAGTCGTCGAGCGCGCGGCGGCCGTCGGCCGCGTCGTCGGTGACGACGTACGCCTCGGCGCGGTTACACGTCTGCAGGGAAAACGCCTCGGCGACGCCGTCGCAGGCGAGGAGTCGTTCGACGACCGTCCGAACGTCGTCGCTCGAAGCGGCCTCTATCTCGCGAACGCTGGCCCGGTCGTGGGCGACGCTCACACCGGAGATGACGCCCGAATCTCTCATGAATCACCTCGCTGTGTGTCTCGTATCACGCGCGCTACCTCTCGTCGGGGGTTTGCATCGCCGGTACGTAAAGCCTTCCAAACTGACGGGTCTCGCACGACCGCGCGAATCGCATCACGGCGCTCGGCCGGCGACCGGTCGGACGCCTTGAGCTCCGCCCGAAGCTCCGCGGTCAGCGCGGCCATCTCGCCCGCTCCCGCCAACTCGGCTTCGACGCGCTCTCGGAGGTGCTTCGAGAGGGCCGGACTCGCCCCGCCGGTCGTAATCGCGACCGACACGTCGCCGTCCTCGACGGTGGCCGGGACGACCACGCTCCCGGCGTCGCGCTCGCCGCTCCGGTCGGCCCGGTTGACCAGCGCGCCGGCGTCTCGGGCCGCCGCGACGACCGCGTCGTTCACGGCGTCGTCGTCGGTCGCCGCGACGACGAGCGCCGGGGCGAACCGCTCGACCCAATCGGGGACCTCGTCGGGCGCGGGGGCCGCCCGAACGAGTTCCGCGTCGCCGAAGTCGCGGTCGGCGAACGCGGGGCTGACGACGACAGTTCGCGCCTCGCGGGCGAACCGGCGGGCCTTCCGCGCGCCGACGGGCCCCCCGCCGAAGACGACGACGGTCTCGTCGGAGAGGTCGTGAACCAGCGGAATCATCTCACTCCGTGTTCGCCTCGGCTCGTTCGTCCAGCCTGATACCCGTCTTCTTCAGGATGCGCGTCGAAAACAGGGTGTCCCAGTCGTCGTCGCCGACGTCCCAGTAGTCGCCCATGACCTCGCGCACCTGTTCGATGCGGGCCTCGCTCTCCTCCTCGGAGCGGCCGTGGGTCATCGCGAAGAAGTTGTACGGCCAGACGCCCTCGTGTCGCGGCCGGCGGTAGCAGTGGGTGACGAAGTCCAGCGAGGCGATTTCGGGGCCGACCTCCGCCACGAGGTCGTCGGGGACGTTCCAGACGGTCATTCCGTTTTCCGAGTAGCCGAGCGCGTAGTGGTTCGGGATGACGCCGACGCGGCGGACCTTCCCCTCCAGATTGAACCGCTTGATGGTCTCGACGACCCACGCCGGGTCCCGCCCGATGGCCTCGGCCACGTCCGCGTAGGGCGTCTCCGTAATCGGCAGGCCGCCCTGAATCTCCATGACGAGGTCCCGCTCGTCGGGCGTCAGGGTGCGCGCGTCCGTCGGCTCCACGTCGGGGCCGAGGTGCGAGCGGTCGAGGTCGCCGTCGGAGACGGGGCCGTCGAGGAGGAACTTCGCGCCGACGTGGAACTCGTGGCGCTTGGGCATGTTGTACGTCGGTTGGCCCGTCTCGTCCTCGATGTCGCCGAGCACCTCGTCGACCCGCGACTCGTCGGCGACCGAGACGACGAACCACATGTTCAGGTGGGGGTGCTCGCGCTCGTAGTTGTGCGCGACCTCGCGGTGGGCGTTCACCTGCTCGGCCACCTCGTCGAACCGCTCGGGGGGCGCGTGCATGGCGACGAGCGTCGCCGTGCCGCCGATTTCCTCGGCGTTGACGAGCGCGCCGAACCGAGAGAGAACGCCCTCCTCGTCGAGCGTCCGCACCCGCTCGCAGAGGTCGGCCGCCGACACGTCCACCCCGCGCTCGCGGAGCGCGACCGCCGCGGGTTCGAAGGGCCGCTGGACGACGGGAAAGCCGCCTTGGAAGGCGTTGACGATAGCGCGGTCGAGACGAGAGAGGTCCGCGTCCGCCTGTATCATGGGCGTCACTCGGGATGCGAGGCGGATAAACGCCTCGCTTGTTCTCACCACGACGAACAGAATCGAACGCCCGGCGAGCCGGCCGTGAACGGTCGGCGCGGGCGGAGCGAGCGCCCCCGCTCGTGAATTAAAAAAGGACGGTCGAGCGTCGACGGGCCGCGGCCCGCGTCAGGGGACCGGCGTGACGCGGTCGATGTCGTCGAGCGCTTCGAGCCCCTCGACGATGGCGTCTTGGTCGGCGATGGCCTCGTAGTAGAACACGAGGTCGAACGTGCCGTCGCGGACGAGCTGTTGGCACTCCCAGACGAACTCGTCGTCCTCGACGGAGCGCCCCTGGAACTGGTTCGACGAGAAGTCGGTGTCGTCGTTGCCGGCGTAAATCCAGGCGTCGCCCTTCCCCGCGTGCTCGGCGATGACGTCGTTGATTTCGACGGTCAGCTCCTGCATCTCCAGGTCCTCGCGGCTGGTGAGGTCGGTGTGGACGATGGCCCCAGCGAGTTCGATATCGCCGGGTTCGAGTAGCGCGAGGGTCCGCTGGTAGAGGTCCTCGTCGATGGTCTCGCTCATGTCCGAGTCTTCTCGGGGAGATACAAACGGGTGGCGATTCGTCGCCCGCCGCGCCGTGCGACGGTGTAACCCAAAAGACACATTGCCTCGGGAGACGACCAACAGTGTATGTTCGGGTGGGTCCGACGCGGCTTTCGACGCGCCTACGAGCGGGTGCTCGACCGAGAGATCGGCGACGGGCCGACCCACGTCGCCATCATTCAGGACGGCAACCGCCGGTACGCCCGGAAGAACGGCGACGACGCCCCCGACGGCCACAAGGCCGGCGCGCAGACGACGGAGAACGTGCTGACGTGGTGCGAGGAACTCGGCATCGAAGAGCTGACGCTGTACACCTTCTCGACCGAGAACTTCGACCGCCCGGACCACGAGCGCGAGCCGCTTTTCGACCTCATCGAGGACAAGCTCTACGAGTTCGCCGACGCCGACCGCGTCCACGACACCGAGGTCGCCGTCCGCGCCATCGGCGAGGTCGACATGCTCCCCGAGCGCGTCCGCGACGCCGTCGAGTACGCGGAGTCCCGGACCGCCGACTACGACGGCTTCACCCTCAACATCGCCCTCGCGTACGGCGGCCGCGCGGAGCTCCTCGGGGCGGCCCGCGACGTCTGCCGGGCGGTCGAGCGCGGCGACCTCTCGCCCGACGAGGTGGACGTGTCGGCGGTCGACCGCCGCCTGTCCAGAAAGCCCGTCCGCGACGTGGACCTCATCATCCGCCCCGGCGGCGACGAGCGCACCTCGAACTTCCTGCCGTGGCACGCCAACGGCAACGAGGCCGCGGTCTACTTCTGTGCGCCCTACTGGCCGGAGTTCTCGAAGGTCGATTTCCTGCGCGGCATCCGCACCTACGAGTCCAGAGAGCAGTCGTGGCAACGCACCCGGACCGAGCGCGCCGTCACGCTCGTTCGGGCCGTCGCCGAAGTCGAGTTAGAGGACGCCCGCACCGTCGCCGGTCGCCTCCGCGAGCAACTCCCCTCGTCGGGGGCCGACGAGGTGTCCGCGGAGTTGGCCAAGCGGACCGATGAGACGGCCGACTGAGTCGGTCGGCGACCGTATCCGAGCTCGCCGGTTATGACGATTTTCGAACCCGCCGCCGGAACGTCCGCCAGCAGAACCATCCCAGTAACGCGGCGCTCTGGCCGAGCACGATGGCGACGAACTCGGTTTCGTACCGCGACCCCAACAGCAGTATCGCCCCGCCGTAGACGGCGGCCGGAACCCACGAGCGCCAGCCGTCGTAGCGCGATTCGAGGAACAGCCACGGCGGGACGATAGTCACGCCGACGAGCGCCCACGGCCAGTCCGGCGGAGCGGGGTGATTGAGCCAGAGGATGACCAACAGCGAGACTGCGAGGAGCACGTGCCCGTCTTTGAGCCACTCGCTGGCCGGCGGTGGCGGCGGGAGGAGGTCCGTTCTGTCGGTTGGGGAGGAGGGCATTGGGCTCGTGTTGCTACTCAATCAACATATCTGTGTGGTCGAGGAGAGAGTGGCGGCGATGCCGCCACGTGATTCGCCCTCCCGTCCAAACTTCTGTCGCACGCTTCGAGCGCGACAGCGTTTGGACGATTCGCTGACGCTCATCGTCCAAACCTCCGCTGGCGGTGCTGATAGTCCCGCAACGCCCGCAGGTAGTCCCGCTTCCGGAAGTCCCGCCAGTTCACGTCGGTGAAGTAGAGCTCGGCGTAGACGGACTGCCAAATCATGAAGTCCGACAGGCGCTCCGCGCCCGTCTTGACCACGAAGTCCGGTTCGTCGGGGAACACGAGTCGCTGTTCGATGTCCGCGGCGTCGATGTCGTCGGGGTCGAGCGCGCCCTCGTCGACCTCGGCGGCCAGCGACCTGACGACCGAGGCGAACTCCCGTTTCCCGCCGAGGCCGATGCTGACCTGCACGGGGGCGTCGGCGCGCTCGGTGTCGCCCGGTTCGCGGACTTCGACCCGGTGGGGCACGTCGAGCTCGCGGAGCTCGCGGGCGAGCGTCGGGACGACCGCCTCGTCGAGGACGCTCACGGAGATGGTGACGCGGTCGCTCCCGAACTCGAACGCCCAGCCGACGAACGCTTCGAGCGTCTCGTAGGCACCCTGTTCCAGCAGGTCGCGCTCGGTGATGACGAGCGCGACGTGCTCGGGGGCGTCGGCGTCGTCGAGGCGGAACCGGAGGGCGAGATAGGAGTCGTACAGTCCCACGGGAGTCGTTCTCGGGGCGATTCTCCTAACGCTTCGGGTTCGGTGTCGCTTCCGCGGTCGCCGCCGCGGCACGGGTCCGTCGACGCCGGCCCGCGGACCCGCAGTGGTTCGGTCGTCGGTGATGTCGGGAGGGTTAAGTGCGCGTCGGGGATACCGCATGGTGTGACTTCCACGGTACGGCGAGCGGGCGGATTCGCGGTCGTCGGGACGTTGGCCCTCGCGGCCCCCAGTCTCGGCGCGGCCGCGTTCGCGCCCTTCGCCGCAGTCGCGCTCTTGGCGGCCTTCGTCGTCGACGACGGCCCCCTCTTCGAGCTGTTCGCGCGGCCCGGCGACCGGCAGGACGGCCGGCTCAACGGGCTCGCCGGGTTCGCACTGGCCGCGACCGGACTCGCTCTCTTGGCGACGGTCCCGCGCGTCACGATGCCGATTTCGGTGTTCGCCGCCGCGGTGTTGATACTGGCCTACGGCAACCTCGGCGCGCGACTGGTGGATTCGAGAACGTCCGACGAGTCGCTTCGCGCGGCGGGCTTCGTCGGGGGCGCGGTCCTCGCCGGCACGGCGGGACAGGCGGCCATCGCGTCGCTGACGGGCGGAGCGATGCTTCTCGCCCGATTCACCCTGCTCGCGGCCGTCGGCGGCCTCGTCGGTGCGGTGCTTCGGACGACCCTCTACGAGCGCGACGACCCGCTCGTCATGCTCTCTATCGGGCTCGTCCTCTGGGGCGTCGAGGTGCTCGCGGGGCCGGTGTCGCCGACGCAGACCGGCGTCGCGCTCGCTCTCACGGTCGCGCTCGGCTACGCCGCCTACGCCCTCGGCACGGCCTCCGTCGCCGGCATGATAACCGGCGTGCTTCTGCTTCTCTTCGCGGTCGTCTTCGGCGGCTTCGGCTGGGCGCTCGTGCTCGTCTCCTTCTTCGGCGTCGGCGCGCTCGCCACCAAGTTCCGGTACGACAGCAAGGCCGAACGCGGCGTCGCCGAGGGCAACGACGGCGCTCGCGGCACCGGCAACGTCCTCGGCAACTCGGGCGTCTCGCTCGTCTCCGTCGTCGGCTACGCCGCGGCGCAGACCCTCGGCTATCCGTTCGTCAGCGACCTGCTCGTCCTCGCGTTCGCCGGGTCGGCCGCCGCCGCGATGAGCGACACGCTCTCCAGCGAAATCGGCGGGCTGTTCGACCAGCCGCGGCTCATCACCTCGCTCAAGCCCGTCCCGGCGGGGACCGACGGCGCGGTGACGTGGCAGGGCGAAGTCGCCGGCGCGCTGGGCGCGGCCCTCGTCGCGAGCGCGAGCGTGCTGGTGCTTCCCCTGCCGGCGCAGACGGCCGCCATCGCGGTCCTCGCCGGCGGTCTCGTCGGGATGACGGTCGACAGCGTCCTCGGTGCGACAGTCGAAGGGTCCGGTCTCGGCAATCAGGCGGTCAACTTCCTGGCCACGTTCGCCGGCGCGCTGGGCGCGGTCATCGTCTGGATTCCGCTGTGACGGGGGCGACGCCGACGTGACGGGCGTTCGCGTTCGCCCCGCTCGCGTCGCCGACCGGCCGGCCGTCGAATCGCTCCAGCGATTCGTCTCGCATCCCTCGCCCGACCTGTTGGACGCGTGGCCCGCCGTCGGCACGCTCCTCGTCGCCGTCGACGCCGCCGACCGGCCGGTCGGCTACCTCCTCGGCGTCGGCGCACACCTGACCGAACTCGCCGTCTCGCCCGACCACCGGCGCGAGGGACGCGCCACCGCGCTCGTCGAGGCGTTCGCCGATGCGTGCCGCTCTGACGCCGACGCGGCCGGCGCGGCCGACGCGGCCGACGCGACTGACCCGCCGCTCACGTTACTGGTCCATCCGGAGAACGACGACGCGCGCGCCTGCTACGAGGCGCTCGGGTTCCGACGGGACGCCCGGGTCCCCGACGCGTTCGACGGCGACGACGGACTTCGGCTCGTTCTCGACTGACCGGGGCAGGTCGTCTCGGTCGGCGTCGCGGCGGGTCCGTTCTCAGTCGAGAAGCTGGTCCGCGGTTCTGACGCGGACGCTGACGGGCTTTTTGACGTACTCGCCGGCCGACCGCGCCACGACGTGTCCGACGCCGCGCTGGGCCGCGATGTCGACGAGCTTCTGGCTCGCCTCGCCGTCGACGACGACGATTGCCGGGGCGGGGTCGGCGTACTCGACGGCGTCGTAGACCGTCTCGACCGCGACCTCGTCGTCGATGCCGAGTTCGGTGTCCAACAGGCGGGCCATGCCGCTTCCGTCGGCGATGACCTCCCGAACGTGGTCGGCGAGCGATGGCCGCTCGGCCGCCGGTTCGACCGCCTCGGTGACGGCTTCGACCTCGGACTCGGTGAACGCCTCCGTGTCGGGAGCGGCGTCGGCGTTGGTGTCGGCGTCAGCGTCGGTGTCGGTGCGCGCGCTCGCGGCGTCCGCGGGCTTTTCGACCGCGACAGTGGCCCCCTTGGCTCCCTCGGCGGGCGGTTCGGTGACCGCATCGGCCGACCCGTTCGCGGGGCCGTCTGCGGATGGAGTCGCCGACGCCTCAGTCGTCGGCGACTCCGTGCGAGGGTCCGTCGGGGGCTCCCCCGTCCCGTTGACGGCAGCGACGGCGGCCCGGAAGTCCCCGTCGCCGTCGTCGGGGAGCGACGAGAGCGCGACCTTGTTCCGGAGGGCGTGGACGACCGACGCGCGGTCGAGGTCCTCGACCGACCGGCCGTCCGGCGCGAACGCGACGTAGTCCACGTCGCCCACCTGCGAGAGTTCGCGCAGGATGAGTTCGCCGCCGCGGTCGCCGTCGAGGAACGCCGTGACGGTCCGCTCTTGGGTGAGCTCCGCGACCGTGTCCGGGATGTTCGTCCCCTCGACGGCGACGGCGTTTTTGATGCCGTAGCGGAGGAGGGTGAGCACGTCGGCGCGCCCCTCGACGACGACGATGGCGTCGGAGTCGGCGACGCGGGGGCCGGCCGGAAGGCCGTGATACTCGGTGATGTCCTCGACGCGGACGCTCTCTTTGACCTCTTCGAGAATCTCGGTCGAGGACATCACGGTGTCGTCGAACGACTCCGTGAGGAGTTCCTTGGCGCGCTCGACGACCATCCGGCGCTTGGCCTCGCGCACGTCCTCGATGTTCGTGACTTCGATGACGGCCTGACAGGGACCGACGCGGGTCAAGGTCTCCAGCGAGGCCGCGAGGATGGCCGTCTCGACTTTGTCGAGGCTACTGGCGATGGTCATCTGGCCGAACGAGTGGCCGTTCTCGGAGTCTATCTGTACGTCTATCCGACCGACTTTGGAGGACTGTTGGAGGTCGCGGAGGTCGAGCTCGTCGCCGAGGAGGCCCTCGGTCTGGCCGAAGACGGCCCCGACGACGTCGCTCCGTTCGACGACCCCGTCGGCGGAGATGGAAGCGTGAATGAGATATTTTGCAGTGTCGTCCATTGGTGAAGTCACCCCGTTGGGGGTGGTGATATGGTGATTGTGATGGCGTCATGGGTCGTCCCCACGAACGTCATTATATAAGTTGCGCCCGAGGGAAATATCTATCGTGGCCGACCGTTCGAACGTCGGCCGGCCGTTCGCCGCCGTTCCCGAATCCGCGTTGTCGCCGGCGAACCGGCGCTCTCCCGCCGGCGTCGCCGACCGACCGATTCGTTATGCCTCCTCGTCGATTCGGTGCGCCGCGACGAACTCCCCGGCGTCCCGGCAGAACGCCGCCGGGTCCGCCGGGAAGTCGTGTTCGGCGACGGCCCACTCGACGAGGCCGTCGCGAGCGGCCGCGAGACAGCGGTCGAGGTCGAGTTCGCCCTCGCCGAGCGGTACGGGTCGCCCGCCGCGCTTCGCGCCGGCGTCGACCACCACGTCTTTGAGGTGGACGACCGGGGTTCGGTCGGCGTAGCGGTCGATGTACGCGACGGGGTCGTATCCGGCGGTGAGCATCCACGCGAGGTCGAGTTCGAAGCCGATTCCCGACTCCTCGGCGAGCCGGTCGAGCGCGGGCTCGCCCTCGACGGTGACGAGTTCGTGGTCGTGGTTGTGGTAGAGCAGTCTGACGCCTCGGTCGTCGCACTTCGCGGTCAGGTCGTCCAGCCGGTGTGCGGTCTCGTCGACCGCGTCGGCGTCGGCGAACGCCTCCGGCGGCAGGTACGGCACCACGAGCGTCTCGACGCCGAGCGAGCCGGAGCGCTCGCAGACCGCGTCGAGGTCGGCTTCGAGCTCCTCGATGGGGACGTGGGCGGCGGGCGCGGCGACCCCGGTCTCGTCGAGGGCCGCGCGGACCGCCGCCGCGTCGTCGACGCCCGCGAACTCCACGCCGTCGAAGCCGGCGTCCGCGGCGCGGCGCACGAGCGCCGCGGTCGGCTCGTCGAGGTCCCGAAGCGAGTAGAGCTGGATGCCGAAGTTCATGTGCGTCCGCTCGTCCGCGCCGCTGGAAACTGTTTCGGCGCTCGGTTCGACGCGACCGACCGATGGGACCGCCACCCCCGACGCGGCCGCGACGTGGGGGGCTTCGGTCATTCGACAGCCCCTGTTGAAGAAAATAGTTCTTCAATCAGGGGCAACGTAGGTCGATAGAGTAAGATTTACGCCTCGTTATCGATTATCGTTCCTACGAATGACGCGAGTTCGCATCGACTATCGCTGGATTGCTGTCTTCGCAATCCTCGTGACGTTCGCCGTTCCGTGGTTCCTCTGGGGCGACAGCAGGGTCTTCGCCGGCCTGCCGCTGTGGCTCTGGTGGCACATCGGCTGGATGGGGCTGACCGCGGTCGTCTTCCACCTGTTCACCCGGACGGCGTGGGACCGCGGCATCGTCGGGGAGGGTCGCTGATGGTCTCGGCGCTCGGCGTCCAACTCGGCGTCGTCGGCGCGTACCTCGTGGTCGCGCTCGCGGTCGGCCTGCTCGCCTACCGGCTGACCAGCCGCGACGCGGAGGACTACTACCTCGCCGGCCGCTCCATCGGGACCGTCGTCCTCCTGTTTACGACCTTCGCGACGCTCCTCTCTGCCTTCACGTTCTTCGGCGGCCCCGACCTCGCCTACCGGGCCGGCCCCGAGTGGATTCTCGTGATGGGCGTCATGGACGGCGTGCTGTTCGCCATTCTCTGGTACGTCGTCGGCTACAAGCAGTGGCTCGTCGGCCGCGCCCACGGCTACGTCACCCTCGGCGAGATGCTCGGCGACCGCTTCGGCTCGACCCGCCTGCGCGCCGTCGTCGCCGGCATCAGCCTGTTTTGGCTGTTCCCGTACGTGATGCTCCAGCAGATGGGCGCGGGCGAGGCCATCGTCGGCCTGACCAACGGGATGGTCCCGTACTGGGCCGGCGCGGCCGGTATCACCGTGTTCATGATTGCCTACGTCGTCATCGCGGGGCTCCGCGGCGTCGCGTGGACCGATACCATTCAGGGGCTGTTCATGCTCGGCGTCGTCTGGCTCGCGGTGGGGTGGGTCGCCACCGCGGCCGGCGGCCCCACGGCGCTGTCGAACGCCCTCGCGACCAACGAACCCGAGTTCCTCGCGCTCGGTGGCGGCCTCTACTCGCCGCAGTTCATCATCTCGTCGGCGGTCACCATCGCCTTCGGCGTGGCGATGTTCCCGCAGATAAACCAGCGCTTCTTCGTCGCCAAGTCGAGCGCGGTCCTCAAGCGCTCGTTCGCCCTGTGGCCCGTTCTCGTCGTCCTGCTTTTCGTCCCCGCGTTCATCCTCGGCACGTGGGCCGCCGGCCTCGGCGTCGCCGTCCCCGAGGGCGCGAACGTCCTCCCCGTGCTCCTCAACGAGTACACGCCGGTGTGGTTCGCCGCGCTCGTCATCGCCGGCGCGATGGCCGCGATGATGTCGTCGTCGGACTCGATGCTCCTCTCGGGGTCGTCGTACTTCACCCGCGACCTCTACCGGCCGTTTGTCAACCCCGACGCGAGCGAGGCCCGAGAAGCGTGGCTCGCCCGCATCGGCGTCGCTCTGTTCGCCACGCTCACGTTCGTCGCCAGCCTGTTCCGCCCCGGCACGCTCGTCTCGGTCGGCGACACCGCTTTCGGCGGGTTCGCCCAGATGGCCCTGCCGGTCATCGTCGCGCTCTACTGGGCGAAGACGACGCGGACGGGCATGTTCGCCGGTATCCTCGGCTCGCAGGCGTTCTACCTCGCACACGTGTTCGTTCCCGCAATCGAAGTCGGGTCGGTGACGCTGTTCGGCGCGACCTACCTCACGTGGGACTACGCCCTCTGGGGGATGGCGCTGTCGGCGCTTCTGACCGTCGGCGTCTCCGCGATGACCGCCGCCGCGCCCGAGGAGAACCAGTCCCGGTTCACCGACGGCCTCCGGGCCGACTGACCGCCGCCCGCGACAGTCGGCATTTCGCCGTAACGAACCTTATCCGCCTGCGCGAGTAACACCCACACTATGCCCGAAGAAGTGCTGTTCAAATCCGAGAACCGACAGCCCCGCGCCGAAATCGCCGCCTACCTCCGTACGGTCGCCGACAAGCTCGACGCGGGCGAGCCGATTACGCTGAAATCGGGCGACCAGACGGTCACGATGGAACCGCCCGCGTCGCCGACGTTCGAGGTGAAAGCCGAGCGCGAGGGTCCCGCCGAGGGTCCCGGCGAACTGAGCGTCGAGTTCGAACTCGAATGGGACGAGGGCGCAGAGGACGGTTCAGACGCGGGCGGCCTCGAAATCGAGTGAGGCGGTCGAAACTCGCCTCCGGCGACCGGCGAATACAGTTACTCTTTTGATATCTCAGCGAGTCGTCGGTGACTTATGGGGATTCGACCACTTCGAGCCGACGAGGTAGCGGCGCTCGTGGACGACCTGTGGCTCCCGTTCGCCGCGGAGATGGGCGACGTCGACGACTGCGACGCGCTGGCCGAGGACGTCGACGCGCGCGCCGAGGCGCTCGACTACCGGACCGAGCAGGTGGACGCCGAGGGCGTTCAGACGTTCGTCGCCGTCGCGGACGGGGAGTCGTCGTCGGGGTCAGAGACGGGACCGGACTCCGCCGAGGGGTCGCTCCGCGGCTACGTCACGGTCGCCGCGTCCGAGTCGCCGCCGGTGTTCGCCCGTGGGTCGGTCGCCAAGGTGAAAGACCTCTACGTCGCGCCCCCGGCGCGGGGCGAAGGCGTCGGTACGGCCCTCCTCGAACGGGCCCACGAGTGGGGCCGCGACCGGGGGTGCGAGCGGGCCGCGCTGAGCGTCCACGCCGACAACGACGCCGCCCGGTCGTGCTACGAGTCGATGGGGTACGAGACGCGATATCTGAAGCTCGACCGCCCGCTCTGAAGCCGGGCCCGACGGCGACTTCGACTGTCAGACCGAGGGCCGTCACCCGCCGTTTCGAGGGTCGAGTTCGGCCCGCGAACCCGAACTCTCAATGCCGCTGAATCCAACTGACGCGCATGAACGAGTCGGGTCACCAAGTGCTCATGGAGCAGGACGTGCTCCGCCGCCGCCTCGACGACGGCGACCTCCCCGACTGGGCGAGAAAGCACTACGAGACGTTCCGCGAGACGATGCTCGGCGACCGCGACGGCGCGCCGTTCCCCTGTTACTTCGGCATCGAGTCCGAGCGAAACGGCGACGCCCTCTACACCTTCGTGGATTCGATGACCGACAAGGACGCGCTGTTGGCGCTCCGCGAGACCCTCCTCGAATATCTGGAGGTGTATCCCGACTACTCCGAGGCGTGCTCGCTCGTCGCGTTCTTCAAGCCGCCGGCGGCAGACCTCACCGAGGCCGACTACCACGAACACCTCTGGCACGTCCTCCAGTTCCTCCACGTCAACGACCCGGAGCCGTGGCCGGCGGACATCCCGACCGACCCCGACGACCCGACGTGGGAGTTCTCCTTCGGCGGCGAGCCGATGTTCCCGACGACCCGCGCGCCGTTCTACGACGAGCGCGTCAGTCGCTACTGCCCGTGGGGGCTCGAAATCACCTTCCAGCCGCGGGCGCTGTTCGACGGCATCACCGCCGACACCGAGGCCGGCCAGCAGGCCCGCGCGGTCATCCAGAACCGCATCGAGGAGTACGACGGCGTCTGCCCGCACGCCGACCTCGGCGACTGGGGCGTCGAGGGCGACCGCGAGTGGCCGCAGTACATGTTCTCCTCCGACGAGTCGCAGGCGCCCGACGAGTGCCCGATTCGCATCACCCGCGAGCACCCGAAAGTGCCGATGGCTCCGGCGGACGACTGATGCCGGCCACCGATTCGAGGGCCGACCGATGACCGCCGCCGACCTCCCGGCCGACGCCGTGCTCGTCTGTATCGATATGCAGGTCGGCTTCGACGACCCCGCGTGGGGCGACCGCAACAACCCCGAGATGGAGGCGCGCGTCGCCGACCTGCTCGCGGCGTGGCGCGCGGCTGACCGCCCGGTCGTCCACGCCCGCCACGACTCCACCGAACCCGACTCGCCGCTTCGGCGCGACCGCGAGGGCTTCGCGTGGAAGCCCGAAGCCGAACCCGCCGACGGCGAACCGGTGTTCACGAAGCGCGTCAACAGCGGTTTCATCGGCACCGACCTCGAAGCGTGGCTCCGCGAGCGGGACCACTCGACGCTCGTCGTCTGCGGTCTCACGACCGACCACTGCGTCTCGACGACCACCCGGATGGCCGAGAACCTCGGCTTCGAGGTGTACCTCCCCGCGGACGCGACGGCGACGTTCGACCGCGAGAGCTACGACGGCGAGCACTTCTCGGCCGACGAACTGCACCGAACCGCGCTGGCGCACCTCAACGGCGAGTTCGCCACCGTCGTCGAGTCGGGTGACCTGTCGACGACGCGGTGAGCGGTCGGCCGGCTGTCCACCCTTCTCTCGCCCCGTGATGCTGTTCATGGGCGTCGATTACCTCCGCGGCGGCGTCCACGTCGACCGCTCGACGTTCGAGTGAGCGTCGGCACCGACGGCCGCGGGGCGTCGAGGCCGTCGTAACCTAATTCGGTTTCTCGAACTGGTCACTGTTCCGTCTCCCGATTACGCAAATGCATTTCCCCGTCGGCGCGGAATCCCCACTCGAATGGGCGTCTCGTTCCCGTACGGCGACGAACTCGCGGTGGACTTCGAGTGGCACGAGTTCACCGGCGCGGTGGGTGATTCGGTCACGGTCCTCCCTATCGTCGTCGCTGTCGCCCGCCTGACCGACCTCTCGTTGGCGGTCGTGCTCGTCTGGTTCGGCGTGTTTCAGGTCGTCTGGGGGCTGTACTACGCGGCCCCGCTGTCGGTCGAACCGATGAAGGCGCTGGCCGCGCTCGTCCTCGCCGAGACGGTCACGACCGGGGAGGCGCTCCTCGCCGGGTTCGGCCTCGGCGTCGTCCTCCTCGTCATCGGGCGCACCCGCTCGCTCGGCCGCGTGAGTCGCTATATCGGCGCGCCGGTCGTCCGCGGCGTCCAGTTCGGCGTCGCGCTCGTCCTCCTGTCGACGGGTCTCGAACTCGGCGCGGGCGACCTCCCGCTCGCCGGCCTCGCCGTCGCCGTCGCCGCCGTCGCCCTCCTCACCAGACGCTCGAACGTGAGCGCCCTCGCGGTCCTCGCGGTCGGCGGCGCGGTCGCCTTCGCCGACGTGGGCCACCTGTCGCTCACCGTCCCGTCGGTCGGCGACGCCGGACTGTTCTCGCTCGGCAACCTCTCGTTCTCGGTCGCGGAGGCCGCAATCGCCCAGTTGGCGATGACCGTCGGCAACGCCGCGCTCGCCACGTCGGTCCTGCTCGCGGACTACTTCGACCGCGACATCTCCGCCGACGAACTCGCCACCAGCATGGGCGCGATGAACCTCCTCGCGGTCCCCTTCGGCGGCTTTCCCATGTGCCACGGTAGCGGCGGCGTCGCCGGCAAGTACGCCTTCGGCGCGCGGACCGCCGGCGCGAACGTGATTCTCGGCGTCGGCTACGTCCTCGTCGCCCTGTTCGCCGTGGACGTGGTCGCCGCCTACCCGGTCGCCATGCTCGGCGTCGTGCTGGCGATTATCGGCCTGCAACTGGCGCGGACGAGTCTGACCAGCCTGACTCGCGCGGACGGCTACCCCCTCGTGGTCGCTATCGGCGTCGTCGGCGTCGCGGTGAATCTGGGCGTCGCGTTCGTCGGCGGCGTGGTCGCGTGGCTGGCGTGGGAGCGCTGGGGACGTACGGTGTGGGACGGGGTGTGATAGTCGGGTCAGTTGGTCGGTTTCATAACCGACCCCGTCCACGTATCACGTATGCAGACGCATATCGTTCCCGTCGGCTTCGACTACGACCGACTCGTCTCTCAATAAACAACGGTGGCCCCCAAGCGTGAAGCAATGAAGCACATCTGGCTGTCTCTCAGTAATAGGTGAACTGGTGATATTCGACGACTGTTCCGAACCACATCTGTTCGTAGAGACTGTGCCCTATCTCCGAAGGTTGTAGCACGCCGAGTTCACTCCCTCCTTCCCAGCCCGCGTGGAGGACAGTCTGCGTCATCGCTTCACCGAAATCTCGGCGGTGAGGCTTCCCTGTCACGCCGATATTATAGACTCCTGTGATATCCCCGCTCTGAGAGAGAAGGCCGCACGCGACGGGGCTGTCTTCTACTCAGCAGACTCGCGGATAAAGCGTTTCGTCTGTGAGACCGATTCCGACGACAACTGCCCTGCAATTTCTTTCGGCATACCAAACGCCGACGCCGAGACAGTATCAAACGCGGACATTCCGTCGCGGTCGGTCACAACTTCGATGTCGAACGAGCGTCCGGTTCTGGAACCGTTGCGAGCGACGTCAGAACCATCCCTGTTGTACGCGCTCTGCTTGTCCGGACATACTCGACGACGGCGACGAACAATAATGTATGGTCGAAGAGGACGAATCACCGGGGCGACCCAGTTCCGAACGTGAAGACGAGAGCGGGTGGGGACTTCCCGAGGAAGAGGCGAATCTTAGCGGTTGCACAGCTGAATTGATAGGTGATCTTGACTGAGTAAGGGTTCCGAAGGCACTGTCTAGTTAACCTCCTGAGCTGGCGGTCGTCCGTCGAGCGATTGATGCGGTCGCTGAAAGTTATAGTAATGAACGAACACTGCAAGCCACCGGCGGACGCTCAGCCGACTGCCCACCTATGAATTGTGGAAACGGTCAACTCTCATTTTGAACGTCTGAAACCACTTTTCAATCAGGTTTCGGTCTGTGTAGTCGACCCGACCGTTCAACCTTAATCGAGAGAAGGCAGTCCGATACCCACAAAGGCATCAGCCAGAAACACCGTCTCTGAACAGTCGTGTTTCTCACAGACTCCGTGGAGAAACGCAGCTGCTGGATCGGTTCCATGACGCTTGAACAGCGCGACGTCAAGAATCACTTTTGTGTC